>JAFIEO010000008.1 GCA_020832445.1 Paracoccaceae bacterium | reverse complement strand
GGGGGGGGGGGGGGGGGGCGCGCGCCCCCCCCCCCCCCCCCCCCCCCCCCCCCACTGGCAAGCCATGCGTCCTGCCTTTGGCAGGTCACATGGCGCAACCTGATGGCAGTCGCCATTGCGGTTGGTCAGATATCCTCAATCATGACAACCCCGCCCAGCGATTTCACAGCCCCTTTGATTTGCGGCGTGATGGCAAAATTCAGGCCCGTGTCGATGTCGATTTCGCGCCCCTGTCCCGGATCGGCCACGCAAAACCGCACCGGTCCTTGACCCCTTTTTGCCTGCGTCTGCCCCTGTCCCAGCAGTTTCGCCACGGATTCAACGGCGCTGACAGTGTCGACATGAATGCGTAAACCCGCCGCATCTGCATCTGCGACAACCGAATCAATCGGCTGGATGCCGCGCGCCAGCAGTTTCAGGGTTTCGGCTTCCATCGTGGCCTCGACCGTCAGAACCACATTCTGGCCGGTTTCAAGATACTGGCGGCCAGCTTCCAGCGTGTCGGAAAACACGGTCACTTCATAAAGCCCAGTCGTGTCCGACAACTGGACAAAGGCAAAGCGGTTCCCCCGCGCGGATTTGCGTTCCTGCCGCCCCGACACGGCCCCTGCGATCTTGGCCACAAACGCCCCGCCTGCGGCCTTTTTCTCAACCTCGGCCAGGGTCATGACCTGTTTGCGTTTCAATGCGGCTGCGTAATCATCCAGCGGATGGCCGGACAGGTAAAAGCCGATCGCCTGATGTTCATGCCCCAGCCGTTCCGTTGGCAGCCAGTCGTCACATTTGGACAGGCGCGGTTCGGGAATGTCGGCGCCCGCCTCGCCGAACAGTGATACCTGATTGGACGCGCGCGCATCATGGATAGCGGCGGAATAGCTGACCAGCCCGTCAAGGCTGTCGAACACCCGCCTGCGGTTGCGGTCCAGCTGGTCAAACGCGCCCGCGCGCGCCAGCATTTCCAGCGCGCGTTTGCCCACGCGCTTCAGGTCCACGCGGCGGGCCAGATCGAACAGCGTGACAAACGGTTTGTCGCTGCGCCCGTCCACAATCAGGCGCATGGCGTCCAGACCCACATTCTTCAGCGCACCAAGCGCATAGACCAGTGCACCGTCCTGCACATCGAACCGCGCACGCGACCGGTTGACGCAAGGTGGCACCACGGTAATGCCCATCCTGTCCACTTCGCGCTTATAGACGGCCAGTTTTTCAGTCAGGTGGATATCGCAATTCATGACACCGGCCATGAATTCGACCGGATAATTCGCCTTCAGATAGCCTGTCTGGTAGCTGACCACGGCATAGGCGGCGGCGTGGGATTTGTTAAACCCGTAATTGGCGAATTTTTCCAGCAGGTCGAACACCTCGCCTGCTTTCTTTTCATCCACGCCGTTGGCAATGGCCCCTTTCACGAATTTGGGGCGTTCCTTGGCCATTTCTTCGGCGATTTTCTTGCCCATGGCGCGGCGCAACAGGTCCGCACCGCCAAGCGAGTAGCCCGCCATGACCTGCGCAATCTGCATCACCTGTTCCTGATAGACGATGATGCCTTGGGTTTCTTCCAAAATGAAATCAATCGACGGGTGAATTGATTCCAGCGGCTTCAACCCGTTCTTCACCTCGCAATAGGTGGGAATGTTTTCCATGGGGCCAGGGCGATACAGCGCCACAAGCGCCACAATATCTTCGATACAGGTGGGTTTCATGCGCCGCAGCGCATCCATCATGCCCGAACTTTCCACCTGAAACACGGCCACTGTGCGCGCGCTGGCATAAAGTTTATAGGTCGCTTCATCATCCAGCGGGATGGCGGATATGTCCAGATCGACGCCGCGCCGTTTCAGCAGATCAATCGCGTTCTGGATGACTGTCAGGGTTTTCAGACCCAGAAAGTCGAACTTGACCAGCCCTGCCTGTTCCACCCATTTCATGTTGAACTGCGTGGCAGGCATGTTCGATTTCGGGTCGCGATACAGCGGAACCAACGCATCCAGCGGCCGGTCCCCGATGACCACACCCGCCGCATGGGTTGACGCGTTGCGCAACAACCCTTCGACCTGTTGGGCATAGGTCAGCAGGCGGTCCACGACCTCTTCCGACTTGGCAGCTTCGCGCAGGCGCGGCTCATCCGCCAGCGCCTTTTCAATGCTGACGGGTTTCACCCCTTCGACCGGGATCATTTTCGACAGTTTGTCGACCTGCCCGAAGGGCAGTTGCAGCACGCGCCCGACATCGCGCACTGCAGCCTTGGACAACAGCGCGCCGAAGGTGATGATCTGGCCCACCTTGTCGTCGCCGTATTTGTTCTGGGTGTAGCGGATGACTTCTTCGCGGCGGTCCATGCAGAAATCGATGTCGAAATCCGGCATGGACACACGTTCAGGGTTCAAAAAGCGTTCAAACAGCAGAGCATAGCGTAACGGGTCCAGATCGGTGATCGTCAGCGCATAGGCCACCAGTGACCCCGCGCCCGACCCCCGGCCGGGGCCAACGGGAATGCCGTTATCCTTGGCCCATTTGATGAAATCGGCAACAATCAGGAAATAGCCGGGAAAGCCCATGCCTTCGATGATGCCCAGTTCAAATTCCAGCCGTTGTTCATATTCCTCCACAGGGGCGGCATGGGGAATAACGGCCAAACGCGCGGCCAGCCCTTCTTTGGCCTGACGGCGCAGTTCCTGCACCTCGTCATCGGCAAAGCGCGGCAGGATGGGGGCGCGCCGTTCGGCCATATAGGCGCAGCGGCGTGCAATTTCGACCGTGTTTTCCAGCGCCTCGGGCAGGTCGGCAAACAGGGCGGCCATTTCTTCGGGCGATTTCAGGTAATGCTGGGGCGTCAGACGGCGGCGCGGCGCGGCCTGATCAACATAGGCCCCGTCCTTGATGCACAAAAGCGCGTCATGGGCTTCATACATCTTGGATTTGGGGAAATAGACATCGTTGGTCGCCACCAGCGGCAGGCCCATCGCATAGGCCATTTCCACGAAGGGGCGTTCGGTCACGCGCTGGGCTTCCATCATCTGGCCGTCTTCGCCAGCGTGGCGTTGCAATTCGACATACAGCCGGTCCGGATAGGTTGCCGCCAGCCGTTCCATCAGCGCGCGCGCCTTTGGCAACTGATTGGTCTGGATCAGCTTGCCCACGGCCCCTTCGGCCCCGCCCGAAAGGCAGATCAGCCCGTCTGCATACTGCTCCAACTCCTCCAGCGCGACCTGTGGCACGGGCCTGTCCTTAGGCAGATACAGGCAGGAATTCAGCTTCATCAGGCTCATATACCCTGCTTCGGACTGCGCCAGCAGCACGACGGGGGCGGGCATGCGCAGCTTTTCCCCCGGGGCGGGCGGGTCATAGGCTACGGAAATCTGGCACCCGATAATGGGCTGCACGCCCGCGCCTGATGCCAGCACCGAAAATTCCAGCGCGGCAAACATGTTGTCCGTGTCGGTCACCGCGATTGCGGGAATGTTTTGCGCGGCGCAGTCCTTGATCAGCTTTTTCAGCGGCAAGGCCCCTTCAAGCAGGGAATATTCGGTATGCGTGCGCAGATGAATGAAGCGGGGCGTTTGTGTCATGGGTCCATCATAGGGGGGCGGGCTGGCCCCTTCAATTGCAACGGCAGGCCGGCGGCCACGAAAATGACGCGGCTGGCAAGGGTGGCGATACGCTGGTTCAGAATGCCCGCTTCATCGCGGAACCTGCGGGCAAGGGCGTTTTCGGGCACAATACCAAGGCCCACTTCATTGGCGACCAGCCAGACCGGCCCCTTGCGCGCGGCCAGCGCAGTTTCCAGCGTGGCAATCTGCGCGGGCAAATCATGATCGGCCAGCAGGTGGTTTGTCAGCCACAGGGTCAGGCAATCCACAAGCACTGGCGCGCCGTCCGGCAGGTTTGTCAGCCGCGCTACAAGATCAAACGGGACTTCATGTGTCTGCCAGCCCGCCGCGCGGCGGTGGCGGTGCTGGCTGATGCGCGCGCGCATTTCATCATCAAATGCCTGCGCAGTGGCGATGTAGTGCCATGGCGGGGGCAGTGCGGTGATTTCGCGTTCGGCAAGCGCGCTTTTGCCCGACCGCGCGCCGCCAAGGATCAGGGTCAGGTCATGGGGCATTGGCAATCACCTGCGTTGAAACCGTGATCCATTGGCCGAATGGCAGGTTCGATTGCCACGCATCATTGCCCATGGTCAGGGATCGCGCGCATTTTATGACGCCGTGATGGGTGACCACCAGCGTTGCGGGCGCGGCATGGTCGCGCAAGGCCGCCAATGTGCGTGCGCGCAGGGCGGCTACGCTTTCGCCTCCGTGCGGGCGGGCGTGCATAATGTCACGCGCCCATGCGTCCAGCTGATCGCGCGGAATGGCATCCCATGGCTGTCCTTCCCATGTGCCGAAATCCATTTCGCTTAGGCGTGGGTCGATCTGCACTGGCAGGGCGCGGGCCTGTGCCACAAACTGCGCCAGTTGCAGGCAGCGTGTCAGCGGTGATGACACAATGCGCGACACATCCGGCAGTGTATCAATGATGCCGCGCGCAGTATCCGCAAAGCAGGGCGCAAGCCCCAGATCGCTGCGCCCGTAGCAAATGCCAGCCGCCACATCCGGCTGTGTATGGCGCAGCAAAATCATACCCATGCCACCACCCCGATCATGCAGGCCGTGGCCGCAATCACCTGCGCGGCACCCAATGTGTCGCCGGTGTCGCCTGCCAGTTTGCGCCTTGTGATGTGCAGCCAGAATGCAGCCGTGCCACCGCTGATGACAATGGCCAGCACCATCGCCAGCGGGGGAACTGCCAACATCAACCCGATGGCCATGGCACATAGGACCGCGCCCGATATCACCACCAGCCCAGCTGAGCCCAAGGGCCGGTCAAGGCCCGTCCCTGCCCCGCGGGCGCGCAAATACCGCCCTTGCCCAAGGGCCAGCGCCATAACGGACCGGCTGAACACATGTGCCAGAACCAGCGCCCCCATGGCCCATGACAGCGGCATCAATGCCAGACAGGCCGCTTGCAGCATCACTGCCATGATCACGGCAAGCACGCCATAACTGCCGATCCGGCTGTCGCGCATGATTTCCAACGCGCGGTCCGGTGTGCGCCCGCCGCCCATGCCGTCAGCGGCATCGGCCAGCCCGTCTTCGTGCAAGGCGCCGGTCATCAGCATCATGGCGCCAAGTGTCAGCACCACGGCCACCGGTTGCGGCAAAACCTGCGCGCCCGCCCATAGCAGTGCCGCAGCAACAAGCCCCAATACCAGCCCCACCAGCCCGAACCAGCGCGGAATATGCGCCCAGCGTTCGGGGCTGTAGCGGGCGGTGCGCCCGACCGGAAGGCGGCTTAGAAATTGCAGGGCCAGGGCATATTCAGCAGCCATATCGCGCAAATTGGCCATTATATCAGCCTGTGCTTACGCCAGCGCTTTCGAAACTGGCCATATCGCACAACATTGCGGCCGCCGCCTTGACCAGTGGCCATGCCAGCAATGCACCCGTCCCCTCGCCCAGCCGCATGTCCAGATCCAGAAGGGGCTCGGCATCCAGCCACTTCAGCGCCGCGCGATGGCCCGTTTCCTGCGACCGGTGGCAGAAAATCAGTGCGGGGCGGATATGCGGGGCACGCGCAAGGGCAGCGGCGGCGGCGGCAGTGGCGATAAAGCCATCCACCAGCACCAACCGCCCGGTTTCAGCGGCGTGCTGCATCGCGCCCGCCATCATGGCAATTTCAAAACCGCCATATTCGGCCAGAATGGTGTCGGGCGTCATGGCGTCGGGGCAGCGCGCGGCGGCTTGTTGCAAAACGTGGTGCTTATGGGCAAGGGCGGCGTCATCAACACCTGTTCCACGGCCAACCAGTTGGTGCAAATCCAGACCCGACAGTTTGTGCAATACCATGCTGGCGGTTGCTGTGTTGGCAATGCCCATTTCCCCGAAAGCCAGCGCATCAGCGCGCGTGTCGCGCGCAATATCGGCACCATGCGCCAGCGCCAGCGCCAGTTGGTCGGGGGTCATGGCGGGACCGGTCAGAAAACTGGCGCTGCCCGCAGCAATGCGGCGTGAAATCAGGTTCGGGTGGGCAATGGCACCTCCCGCAACACCTGCATCGACAACCTGCACAGGGATATTCAGCGTTGCGGCAAACACATTCGCGGCGGCCCCGCCCGCCAGAAAGTTCAGCATCATCTGCGCGGTCACTTCCTGCGGGTAGGCAGACACACCTTCATGGGCGATGCCGTGATCTGCTGCAAAAATTGTCAGAATGCAGGTGTCGATGCGCGGCGTCAGGCTGTTGCGAAACGCGGCAATCTGGGCGGCCAGCGTCTCAAGGCGTCCCAATGCGCCAACCGGCTTTGTCTTGGTGTCAATCGCGCGCTGGATGTCGGCAGGGCTAAGGCGGGGGGTCTGGTCGGTCATGGGTGTCCTGATGGAAAAGGCATGTGATCCAGCCGCAGCGGCGACTGCGCAAGATCAGCGCCGCTGTGCAGTATCCCAGCACCGTAAAGGGCCGCCCCCGATGATGCAATCTGAAAGCACGGCCAATGTTCGGACGGTTGCTTTATGCCCTGCAAAAACGCCCGTGCCGCCCATGCAAGGCGGCCCGCACCTTATCCCTTGCTATCCACATGCTGCAACAATTGCGCATTCACGGTCGATGTGAAATCGCTTAACGAAAAGGGTTTTGCCAGAAAGACCGAATTTTCCACCCTCGCCTGCGCGGCGGACCGGCTGTCTTCGGCATAGCCGGACATGAAAACTACAGGTGTTTGCGGGTGCTTGTCGCGTATTTTGGTGACCCAACCCGGCCCGTCAATACCGGGCATGATTACATCGGTAACGAACAGGTCGGGGCAGATGTCGCTATCGGCCAGTATCTGCAACGCAGCCTCTCCGGATTCTGCCTCCAGCACGCGGTGCCCTTGCAACTGCAAGGCCCGCGCTGCGAAAGACCGCACAGGCGCTTCATCCTCGACCAGAAGCACAAGGCTGCGCGGGCGTTTTGCCTGCGCAGGCAGCGCGGCCTTCGCAGGCGGGGCCTTGCGGGGGGTTGCTTCTGCGGGTTGCGGTTTGAAATACAGGCTGACGGTTGTTCCGGTCCCTTCTTCGCTGTCGATGAAGATGAAACCGCCCATTTGCTTGACCAGCCCATAGACTGTGGACAACCCCAGCCCGGTGCCTTCGCCTTGGCGTTTGGTTGTAAAAAACGGCTCGAACAGTTTGGACAGGTTGGCCTTGGGGATGCCTTGTCCCTTGTCGCGCACTTCAATTACCGCATAGTCGCCAGGCGGCAATGTGGCCTGTTCCCGACGCAGCCCTTGCGGCAGTTTGCGCATTGCCGTTTCGATCACCACCTCGCCGCCCAAAGGCATGGCGTCGCGCGCATTCACCACCAGATTGACAAGAATCTGCTCGAACTGGCGCCTGTCGGACCGGATGTTGATTGTCTGTTCGGCATAGCGCAAGGACAGGGTAATCTTGGCACCGACCAGCCGGTTTAGCAGATGCACCAGTTCAGCAAGTGCCGCTTGCAGATCCAGCGTTTCAAACTGAAGGGTCTGTTTGCGCGAAAATGCCAGCAACTGGCGCACAAGGGCCGCCGCGCGGTTGCTGTTTTGCTGGATCTGCATCAGGTCGGGATAGTCGACATCACTGCTGTCATGGCGCATCAGGATCAATTCGCAATGCCCCGATATTGCGGTCAGCAGATTGTTGAAATCATGGGCAACGCCACCGGCAAGCTGCCCGATCGCCTGCATTTTCTGGCTTTGCGTGAATTTGGCCTCCAGGGATTTGAGTTCTGTTGCGTCATTCATGACCGCAAGCGTATAGCCCGCCGGGCCAGAGGCCAGCGCCCGAAGCGATACCTGAATATAGGTTTCTTCGCCGGGCCGGACCAATCGCATGACTTCCGTGCTGCGCTTCAGCCTGCCAGAGCGGACATCTTCCATCCATTCATAAATCGGCCTGCCCAACCCCTCCAGCCGGTCGCTGAACGCGACATCTTGATGTGTGTTCAGATGCAAAAGATAGCGCGCTTCCCTATTGGCGAAGGCAATGCGCCCGTCCGGCGCGATATGCGCGATTGCCACAGGCAGCAGGTTCAATGCAGTATCGGCATCAACAATCGGGGCGCGGGCCAGTTGCGCGGGCAGAAAAACAACAGCTTCGGTATCCGCGCCATGTTCCATCCGGCAGGCAAGGCGGGTCATGGACGTGTGCGCCAGCTGGACCTGTGACGCCTGATTCAGATCAGGCATATCCTGCCCGACAAGGTCGTGAATGTATTCGGGGGGTGTTTCATACTGCGCCGCAAGCAACGCAGAGATGTATCGAACCCGCCCCGACGTGTCGGACAGAACCCACTCCAAGGGCAATTCATACTGGTCCTGCGGGGCGGAAACGGTCGGTATACGCCAAAGGAAATTGCCGCCATTGGTCACAACCACTTCCAGCCGCGACGCCTGCGCGCCGATGCCCAGATATCTGGTCGCATTTCCGCGTGCCTGTGCCTGATCATGCAACTGGGTTATGAAACTGACCGGCGCCGCGCAGTAATTGCCCAGCAGCGCCACAAGGTCGTGCAGCGGGCCAAAATGCGCGATTGCCGCACGGTTTTGCCATTGGATGGTCTGGTCGCTGCAGGAAACCAGAAAACACGCTGTTTCGGAATTATCCAGAATTGTCCTGATGGCCAGACGTTCATTCCGGTTCAGCGCCTGCGCAACCATCCGGCCCGCCCACAGAAGTGCCGCCGCCATCACAAGTGACGCCCCGATGGCAAGGCCCGCCATGGACAGGGCCGTATCGGCCAGCACCAAAACCGCGCCGATACACACCGCAACCCCGGCCAAAGCGAGCAAGGACAGGTGGCGCGGGCGAAATTCGGCTAGTAGCTGCATGATATTCTGACAAAATGGACGGCCATGCAGATGGCATGCCCTGAAATGTGACGCTGAAAATTACTTTATAAACAATGCTATTGAAAAATAGTTAACAAGGCCCTGCCAGTTTAGACAATCCTTGGTTGTGTTTGCAGGTCAGATTTCAGGCGCAGTGTTGCAACACGGCCAGAAAAAACCCGTCACCGCCATCCAATGGTGTGAACCGTTTTTGCAAGGCAAGCGTGAATTGGGGGGCGCGGTTAAGAAATTGTGTGACCTGATCTGCATTCTCTGCGTTCAGCAAAGAGCATGTCACATAGCATAATTGCCCGCCCGGCCTGACATGCTGGCTGGCGTCGTTCAAAATGGTTGACTGAACCTGTAGCAGCGCATCAAGGGCGGCGCGATCCAGTGACCATTTTCCGGCGGGTGCGCGCCGCCAGCTTCCTGATCCCGAACATGGCACATCTGCAAGCACAATATCGAACACCCCCTGGGGTGTTTGCTGCATCGAAATTGTGACACCAGCGCGTCGCGCGCGTTCGGGAATATCCTTCATGCGGGCGGGGTTCGCATCATGTGCTGTGACCTGTGCACCAAGGGCTGCAAGGGCCAATGCCTTGCCGCCGCCGCCTGCGCAATAGTCCAGCACATGCGCATCTTTGGTCAGGGGAATGGACTGGATGACAGCCTGCGATGCGGCATCCTGCAATTCAACCAAGCCGTTGATAAAGCTGTCCGACTGACGCACGCGGCGGGCGTTTTCTGTCACTTCAAGTACGGTCTCGGCCAGGGGGTGGGGGCTGGTTTCAATGCCATCTCGCGCCAGAAGCTGCGCGGCGTGGGCGCGGGTGGTCCGCGCCAGATTGACGCGCAGATATACCGGTGCGCGGTGTTGCAGGGCCTGCATGACCGGCGTGAAACCGGCACCCAGACTGTCGCGCAGGTCATCGGCCAGCCAATCAGGGCAATCAAGCGCGGTATTTTGCGGCGAGTCAGTGGCGGGCGGGGACGATTCATCAGGGGACAATGGCTGCGGGGCGTAGCCCTGACCGGTGAAAAGCGTATCCGGCGCATGGCCTTGCGCCCGCAGCAACCCAAGCACCAGCCCGCGTCCGGTGTCAGCACCGCCCAGATGTGCAAAAGACCGCTTGCAGCGCAGGCAATCAAACACATGGTCACGGATGGCGGCACGGTCTTTGGACCCGGCATAACGGCTGCTGCGCGCCCAGCCTGTCAGGGCTTGCTCGGCGGGGGTGCCAGCCAGAATCCGGTCAAGAATGTCGATGGTGGCTTGCAGGCGGGCGGCAGGTGTCATCTGATCCTCTGGGATGGTTGCCGGATATGCCATAGCAAGCTGCGGCGCGCTTGACCAGAACGGCCACCCCCATTGCGCCCACCCGCCCGCCCTGTCGGCCCCTGACCTGCGTCAGGGGCCTTGCGCATGGGGGTGGCCGTTCTGGGCGCATGTCGCGGCAGGGCTATGAGTTTGGCCGGTTCAGGCGGGGTTCGGCGGGATGGAATAGGTCAGCGACGCCCGCGCAACGGGGTCTTCCAGCCCGTCAGAGAATAACAGACAATCCCCCACTGCCAGAATGCGACCCAGTTTCAGGATTCGGGCCTGACAGATCAGATCGACATTTGCGGCAGGTTTGCGCATGAAATCGATGGAACAATTCGTCGTCACACTTAGCGCCTTTGGCCCGATCATGGACAGGATCGCCAGATAGACAGACACATCTGCCAAGGCGAACATGGCCGGGCCTGAAACAGTGCCGCCCGGGCGCAGGTGGCGTTCATCATGCAGCAAGCGAACAGTTACGGCGCTGGGCCTGACATCTTCGATTGCAAACATATCGGCGACTTGCCGGAATTCGGATTTCAGAAATTCGGTCAGCGCCGCGCGATTCATTTCCATGCCTGCCCCCTGTTACGATTGACTTTTGCCTGCATCCCTGCGTCGCTATAGTCTGCGCAGCACGGGAGGAATGACAAGATGAGTGATGCAATTGTTCAATGTGACGTCACGGCAGGGATTGCGCGGGTTACGCTGAATTCCCCGTCCAATCTGAATGCGCTGTCAGATGCGATGATTGCCGCGCTGTCTGCGCAGCTTTCAGCGCTATCGCAGCAAAATGACGTCAAGGTCATTGTTTTGCGCGGCGCGGGCAAGGCGTTTTGTGCGGGGCATGACCTGAAGGAAATGCAGGCCGGACGCGCGACGGATGACAAGGGGGCTGCCTATTTCGCGGATTTGTTTGCGCGCTGCGCGGCGCTGATGCAGGTGATTCCGGCGCTGCCCCAACCGGTGATTGCCGAAGTGCATGGAATTGCCACCGCCGCTGGCTGCCAGTTGGTTGCAAGCTGCGATATGGCCGTTGCTGCCGAAGGCACAAGGTTCGGGGTGAACGGGGTGAATATCGGGCTGTTTTGTTCCACGCCCATGGTCGCACTGACCCGCAACATACCGCGCAAACAGGCGTTTGAAATGCTGACCACCGGACAATTCATAGACGCAGCACGCGCCGCAGAACTGGGGCTGGTCAACCGTGTCGTTGCCGCGGACGAACTGGACAGCCAGACCATGGCGCTGGCGCAGACAGTTGCCGGAAAGCTGGGAAATGCCGTGAAAATCGGCAAACAGGCGTTCTACACGCAGGCCGAAATGAGTGTGGCGGACGCCTATGCCCATACCGCCAAGGTGATGGTGGAAAACATGCTGTGGCGCGATACCGAGGAAGGGATTTCTGCCTTTCTGGACAAGCGAAAACCCGATTGGGCGCAATAGGCCCGCGCGCGTCAGGGGCCGCCCGCAAACGGGCCGCCCCTGAATTAGATCAGTTCACGATTGCAGCTTCGGTCGCGTTGCGAATGTCATCTTCGCTGACGCCATCGGCGCATTCGATGATTTTCAGCCCACCTTCGACCACATCCAGAACACCCAGATTGGTGATGATGCGCTTGACGACGCCTTGTGCCGTCAGCGGCAGGGTGCAGGCTTTCAGCAATTTCGACTCGCCCGCTTTATTGGTGTGATCCATGACCACCACAATGCGTTCCACGCCCGCGACAAGGTCCATAGCGCCACCCATGCCCTTGACCAGTTTGCCCGGAATCATCCAGTTTGCGATATCGCCGTTTTCGGCAACTTCCATCGCGCCAAGGATTGCCATGTTGATCTTGCCACCGCGGATCATGGCGAAGGATTCGGCACTGTCGAAATAGGCCGTATGCGGCAATGCCGTCACAGTTTGCTTGCCTGCATTGATCAGGTCTGCATCGACATTTTCTTCGGTCGGGAAGGGGCCGATGCCCAGCATCCCGTTTTCTGATTGCAGTGTCACAGTCACACCTTCGGGGATGTAATTGGCCACCAGTGTCGGAATACCGATACCAAGGTTCACATACATCCCGTCCTGAAGTTCCTGCGCCGCGCGTGCGGCCATCTGGTTGCGGTCCCAAGCCATGTGTCGTTCCCCCTTAAGCCGCGCGCGTCGTGCGCTGTTCGATGCGTTTTTCGTGCTGTCCCTGAATCAGGCGGTTCACATAGATGCCCGGCAGATGCACATGATCCGGGTCAAGGGTGCCGGGTTCCACGATTTCCTCAACCTCCAGCACGCAGATTTTGCCGCACTTTGCGGCTGGCGGGTTGAAGTTGCGCGCTGTCTTGCGGAAAATCGCATTGCCGGTGGTGTCGGCCTTCCACGCCTTCACGATGGACAGATCAGCCATGATTCCGCGTTCCAGAATGAAGGTTTCGCCGCCGAATTCCTTATGCTCTTTGCCTTCGGCAATCTGGGTTCCGACGCCGGTGCGCGTGTAAAATCCCGGAATGCCCGCACCGCCTGCGCGCATGCGTTCGGCCAAAGTGCCCTGCGGGTTGAATTCCAGTTCCAGCTCTCCGCTCAGATACTGGCGCATGAATTCCGCATTCTCGCCGACATAGGATGACATCATTTTCTTGACCTGACGGGTTTTCAAAAGCACGCCAAGGCCGAAATCATCCACGCCTGCATTGTTGGATGCGATGGTCAGATTCTTCGTGCCTGCATCCCGAATTGCATCAATCAGCAGTTCGGGAATGCCGCACAGGCCAAAACCGCCTGCGGCAATGGTCATCCCGTCAAATAGCAGCCCGTCCAGGGCCTCGGTGGCAGAGCCGTAGACTTTCTTCATTGCTTCATTCCCTCCATTCGTGATCTGGCCAATCTGATGGCGCGGCATTGTGGTGAAGTCAACACTTGCACAGGTTGCGGATGTGTCAGCCCTCGGCAGGTTTCTTCTTCGGGCTGGCCTTCTTTGCGGCTGGCTTTTTGGCCGCGGGTTTCTTGGCAGCGGCTTTTTTGGCGGCGGGTTTCTTCGCCTTGGGTTTGGTCGCGGCCTTGGCATTCACCAGTTCAACCGCCTGTTCCAGCGTTATGGTGTCCGGTTCCATGTCTTTCGGCAGGGTTGCGTTGATCTTCTCCCATTTGACATAGGGGCCGTAACGCCCCTTCATTACGGCCAGATCACCGCCATCGGGGTGCGCGCCCAGTGTTTTCAGCGGCTCGGCCACCGCCCGCCCGCGGATTTGCTTGGCGGCCAGCACCTCTACCGCGCGGTTCATGCCAATGGTGAACACCTCGTCCACCTCTGGCAGGTTGGCGTATTTCTTGCCGTGTTTGACGAACGGGCCATAGCGCCCGATGCCCGCCTCTATCAACTCGCCATCTTCGGGGTGGGGGCCGACAGGGCGCGGCAGGGCCAGCAGCATAAGCGCGCGTTCCAGATCAATGCTGTCGATTTCCCACCCTTTGGGCAATGATGCGCGGGGCGGTTTGGGGATTTCTGTTGTTGCCTCTCCGCGCTGGACATAGGGGCCAAAACGCCCTGTGCGCAGCGAAATCGGGTCGCCCGCATCATGGCCCAGCAGCTTGCCGTCGCCTGCAAGTTCGGCATTGCCTTCGCCTTCGCCGGCAAGGGGGCGGGTGTAGCGGCATTCAGGGTAGTTGTTGCACCCGATGAAGGCCCCGCCAGAGCGTGCGGTTTTCAGGTTCAGCCGCCCTGCGCCACATTTCGGGCAGGACCGGGGGTCACTGCCATCTTCGCGCGGGGGGTACAGATGCGGTGCCAGAACCTCATCAATTTTTTCCAGCACTTCGGTGATGCGCAATTCCGATGTTTCTGCGATTGCGGCGGAAAAATCGCGCCAGAAGCGTTCCAGCACTTCCTTGTAGTCGCGTTCACCAGCGGACACATCGTCAAGCTGTTCTTCCAGTGCTGCGGTGAAATCATATTCCAGATAGCGGCTGAAATAATTGACAAGGAAAATGGTGACCAAGCGGCCCTTATCCTGTGCAATCAGGCGGTTCTTGTCCTTGACGACATAGCCGCGATCCTGAATCGTGGTGACAATGCTGGCATAGGTGGACGGGCGGCCAATGCCCAGCTCTTCCATGCGCTTGACCAGCGTAGCCTCGGTATAGCGGGGGGGCGGCTGGGTGAAATGCTGCTCTGGCGTGACGGAACGCTTGGCCAGCGCATCGCCTTGGGCCATTTGCGGCAGGCGCTTGTCGTCATCATCGACAACATCGTCGCGCCCTTCTTCATAGACCTTCAGGAACCCGTCAAACAGCACAACCTGACCCGTGGCGCGCAGGCCCACCTGCCCGTCGCGGCTGCCAATTTCAACCGTGGTGCGTTCCAGACGCGCGGCTTCCATCTGGCAGGCGATTGTCCGTTTCCAGATCAGATCATACAATTTGCGCTGGTCGCTATCGGTGATTTTCAGCCGGTCGGGGCTGGTGGCCATTTCCGTGGGGCGGATACATTCATGCGCTTCCTGCGCGTTCTTGGCCTTGTTTTTATACATCCGCGGGGATTTCGGCACATAATCCGCGCCGTAGCGGTCCTTGATGACATCGCGCGTGGCCATCACGGCCTCGGGGGCCATGTCGATGCCATCTGTCCGCATATAGGTGATGTAGCCTGCTTCATACAGGCGCTGTGCGGTGGACATGCAGTGTTTTGCGCCCATGCCGAATTTGCGGCTGGCTTCTTGTTGCAGGGTCGATGTCATGAAGGGGGCCGACGGGTTGCGGCTGCCGGGTTTTGCCTCGACCGAGGTGACCGTCAGGTCGCGTGACTGGACGGCCTGCACGGCCAGTTCCGCCGCTTCCGATGTTGCCAGATCGAACTTGTCCAGCTTCTTGCCTGCGAAACTGACCAGCTTGGCGCTGAATTCCACCCCGCGCGGCGTGGTCAGACCTGCGGATACAGACCAGTATTCCTGACTGCGAAATGCCTCGATCTCCATCTCGCGTTCGACAATCAGGCGCAGGCAGACAGATTGCACGCGCCCTGCCGATTTCGCACCGGGCAGTTTGCGCCACAGAACCGGCGACAGGTTGAACCCCACCAGATAGTCCAGCGCACGCCGCGCCAGATAGGCGCGCACCAGCGGCATGTCCACTTCGCGCGGGTTTTTCATGGCTTCGGTCACGGCGGCTTTGGTGATGGCGTTGAATACCACACGCTTGACCGATGTGGTTTTCTTGATCGCGCGCGATTTTTCCAGCGCTTCGGTCAGGTGCCAGCTGATCGCTTCGCCTTCGCGGTCGGGGTCCGTCGCAAGGATCAGTTCGTTGTCGTCCTTCAGGGCGTCGGCGATGGCCTTTACATGCTTGCGGGAATCGCTTGCGATCTCCCATTTCATCTCGAAATCATGCTCGGGGTCGACAGAACCATCTTTTGGCGGCAGGTCGCGGACATGGCCAAAAGACGCAAGAACCGTGTAGCCCGGCCCCAGATATTTGTTGATTGTCTTGGCCTTGGCGGGCGATTCGACGACGACGACTGCCATAAAATTCCTCGGTTTATCCTTGCTCAGGCGGGTTTGCGCGGGCTGGCCCTAATGTGAGGGCGGGGAAGGGAATGTCAATGCAAGGGGCACCCGCGCCGCAAGTTTGCGCTAAACTGCCGCTGGCGCACCGCGCCCCGAACACAGCTTTTACGTGTCTTTCTGTTCAATGGTGCGGTTGTGCCTTGCTGACCAGCCCACCGGGGTGGCGTTGCACCACTCCCTGCAATTCCAGCGTCACCAATACTGGCGAAATCTGTGCGGCGGACATCTGCAAATCGCGGATAAGCTGATCTTCTGCGGTGGGGGTGGGACCAAGCAGGGCAAGGATACGGGCATCCAGCGGGGTGGCATTTTTGGACGCGGTGTTCGGGGATGTGCGCGGCGCGCATCCGTCCGCTTCATTTGTGCAGGGTTTGGCGCTGTCGCCGGCCTTGGGCGGGCAATCTTGCAGCCTTTGCAGAACTTCCAGAATGTCATCGACATGGCGCACAAGGGTTGCGCCGTCACGGATCAGGCCGTTGCACCCGCCTGCGCGCCCGTCAACGGGGTGGCCGGGCACGGCCATGATTTCGCGCCCTTGGTCCAGTGCATCGCGTGCCGTAATCAGCGTGCCGGATTTTTCAGCCGCTTCAACCACTACCACTGCCAGTGCCAGACCGGAAATAATGCGGTTGCGGGGCGGAAAATGCCGTGCTTGCGGATAAAGGCCCATAGGCGCTTCCGACAGGCGCAACCCCTGATCGGCAATGGCGGCGGCAAGAACGGTGTTTTCCGTGGGATAGATAACATCCACCCCGCCCCCCATAACCGCAATCGTGCCGGTTTTCAGGCTGGCATGATGGGCTGCCGCATCAACCCCGCGGGCCAGACCGGAAACAATAGTGTATCCTTCATGCCCCAGCCCGTCGGCCAAAGTGCGCGCCATGCGCGTGCCAAGGCTGGAGGCGTTGCGCGCACCCACAATGGCAACCATTGGCCGCAATATGGGTGCGCGCTGACCCATGCACCACAAGACAGGGGGCGGCGCGTGTATGCTGGCCAGCGTTGCGGGATATGCGTCCGTCCCAAAGCACAGCATGCGCGCCCCTTTGGCGCGGGCAAGGTCGATTTCGGCGCGGGCCTTGTCGGCGGGAAACGGAATATAGGCATCTACCCCGGCGGCCTGCGCAATTTTTGGCAGGGCGTCCAGGGCCGCTTCTGCGGTGCCATATTCCGACATAAGCCGGAAGAACGTCGTTGGCCCGACGCGGGCAGATCGAATGAGGCGAAGCCAGGATAGCCTGTCTTCTTCCTTCATGGGTGGGGTGAAGGGTGGGTGAGAAGAAAACAAATCTTTCGCCATCCGGTCAACCTCGCCTCATTCTTGCCTTAATCTGCACCGAGTTAGTTAAAACATTGTAAAGATTTCCACCCGCCCAGAAGTTTTTCCAAAAATTTTCACCTGATCTGGCGTCAGGTGCCGCTGCCGCCAACTGTCAGCCCGCCAATCATCAATGTTGGCTGGCCCACACCGACCGGCACCCATTGGCCCGCCTTGCCGCAGGTGCCCATGCCGGGATCAAGCGCCATATCATTGCCGATTGCGCGTATTTTGGTCAGCGCGGTCGCGCCATCGCCGATAAGGGTGGCCCCTTTGACGGGTGCGCCGACCTTGCCATCCTTCACGCGATACGCCTCGGTGCAGGAAAAGACGAATTTGCCATTGGTAATATCGACCTGCCCGCCGCCGAAGCCTACGGCATAAATCCCGTCCTTCAGGTCGGCCAGAATTTCCGCGGGCGTGGCATCGCCGCCCTGCATATAGGTGTTGGTCATGCGTGGCATGGGCGCATGGGCATAGGATTCGCGCCGCCCGTTGCCTGTGGGCGCGACCCCCATCAGGCGGGCATTCTGGCGGTCCTGCATATACCCCACCAGCACGCCGTCCTCTATAAGGACATTGCGCGCGCCCGGTGTCCCTTCGTCATCTATGGTGATGGACCCGCGCCGGTCGGGCAGCGTGCCGTCATCCAGCACGGTCACGCCCTTAGCCGCGATCTGTTTGCCCATCAGGCCCGCGAAGGCGGAACTTCCCTTGCGGTTGAAATCCCCTTCCAGCCCGTGGCCGATGGCCTCATGCAGCAAAATTCCGGGCCAGCCGGGGCCAAGCACCACATCCATAACCCCCGCCGGCGCAGGTTCGGCGCGCAGGTTGACCACGGCAATGCGCAGCGCCTCGCGGGCCATGGATTGCCAGACATCGCGGGCCATCACGCCGTCCAGCCCTGCACGACCGCCACCGCCTGCACTGCCGGATTCGCGGCGCCCGTCCTGTTCGACAATGACCGATATGTTCAGCCTGCTCATGGGGCGCGTGTCGCGCAGGCGCAGCCCTTCGGGGCGCAGGATTTCAACCTGTTGCAAGGATGCCGCCATCGACACCGAGACCTGAACAACACGCGCGTCCAGTGCCCGCAGGAAATCGTCAATTTCGCGCAGCAGGTCCAGCTTGACTGAAAACGCCGCGCCCGAAATGGGGTCCGCGTCCGTATACAGGCGCTGGTTGGTGGGACTGGGCGCATCTGCAAGTGTTCCGCCACCATGCCCGACGGCCAGCCGCGCCGTCTGGGCCGCGCGGCGCAGGGCGTCCATGGTCATATGTGTGGAATGCGCATAGCCCGTCACCTCGCCCTGCACGGCGCGCAGGCCAAACCCTTCGGCGGCGTTGTAGCTGGCCGACTTTACGCGCTGGTCATCAAGCAACAATGATTCCGACACACGGCGTTCCAGAAACAACTCGCCATCATCGGCACCGGCTGTGGCATCTTGTAGCACCTGCAAGGCAAGGGTTTCGTCCAGCATGGTATCGAAGGGGCGAAAATCTGTATCACTCATGTATATTTAGCCTTCTTTGTCAGAGGGATGCCGCGCTGCGCTACAGCTTGACATGGTGTCGTTGATCTGGATCAAAAACGACATTCTGTCGCATCGTTTTGCTTGTTCTATGTTCAGGAATATGATTTTACAAAGACAAACCTCAACGGGATTCCATGGCATGCAGGATTTAAGCATGTGCCAGGGCAAGCGGCAGAATCGCCGCGTAGAAGAACGGGAAAAGAAATATGCGCCTTTTCAAAGCTATAACGCCATTGATCGCCGCGTTTGTGTCGGTTGCCGCCGCAACGAAAGCTGCTGCTGACGACTTGTTGCCGCAGTTGCCGGTTCTGGGCGCACCTGTGCCCGATGGCACATCGCTGCAGACGCCCTTCACCGCGCTGGCGCGTGAAGTGCGGTTTTTGGATGATCTGCTGTTGTGGATCATTGTGCCGATCACGATCTTTGTTACGGGCCTGTTGATCTGGGTGATTGTGTTCCACAACCGTCGCGCAAACCCCGAACCTGCGCGGTTCACGCACAATACCCCGCTTGAGATTGCATGGACTGTCGTTCCCGCGCTGATTTTGTTGTTTATCGCGCTGTTCACCTTCCCCGCGCTGCGCCATCAGCAAATCATGCCCGAAGCCGATGTGACCATCAAGGTCACCGGGTTCCAGTGGTATTGGGGCTATGAGTATGTCGACCACGGTGTCGAATTCTCGCAGTTCATGCTGGAGCGGGACGAGCTGGCGGATTATGGCTACACCGATGATCTGTATCTTCTGGCGACAGACACCGCCATGGTCGTGCCGGTGAACCAGAACATCGTGTTGCAGGTCACCGCGGCGGACGTGATCCATTCCTGGACCATTCCGGCCTTTGGTGTGAAGCAAGACGGCGTTCCCGGTCGTCTGGCAGAGCTTTGGTTCAACGCCGAAGAAGAAGGCATCTATTTCGGCCAGTGTTCGGAACTGTGCGGGATTGCGCATGCCTATATGCCCATCACCGTGAAAGTGGTTAGCGAAGAAGAATATCTTGCATGGCTGGAACGTCAGGGCGCGGAATTCGCAGATGCCCCGCGCGCACAGCAGGCCGTTCAAGTCGCATCGTCGGACTAACCTAGAATTGTCCGGCGTTCGTGCCGGACAGCCACACCCCATCAGGTGAAGCAAATGACCGATATCCGTGCCGATATCAGCTATAGTGACAACAAAGAAGCTGGCTTCAGCGATTACATCGCGTTGCTGAAGCCGCGCGTGATGTCGCTTGTCGTGTTCACGGCGCTTGTCGGGCTGATTGTTGCGCCGGGCGCATTGCACCCGATCGAGGCGCTTGCGGCGATCATCTTTATCGCGCTGGGCGGTGGGGCGTCCGGCGCGTTGAACATGTGGTGGGATGCCGACATTGACAGCGTGATGAAGCGCACTGCGAAACGGCCCGTGCCTGCGGGCAAGATTGACGCACGAGAGGCAATGTCGCTTGGTTTCGCGCTGTCGGGCATTTCGGTGATTATGCTGTGGCTGGCAACCAATGCGCTGGCTGGCGCGTTGCTGGCGTTCACGATCTTCTTCTATGCCGTGATTTATACCATGTGGCTGAAACGTGCGACGCCGCAAAACATCGTCATTGGTGGTGCGGCGGGCGCGTTCCCCCCGATGATCGGCTGGGTTGCGGTGACTGGCAGCATCAGCATAGAAGCCTGCCTGATGTTCATGCTGATCTTCATGTGGACGCCACCGCATTTCTGGGCCTTGGCGCTGTTCATGAAAAGTGACTATCACAAGGCCAATGTGCCCATGCTGACAGTCACCCACGGACGCAAGGCCACGCGGACACATATTCTGGTTTACACTGTCGCGTTGATCCCGTTTGCGCTGGCGGCCGGGTTTACGTCTATTGGCGGGCCGGTCTATCTGACGCTTGCGCTGGTGCTGAATGCCATGTTCCTGCAAGGCGCATGGGCCATATGGCGGCGCAGCGAAGTGCAGGCCGAAGCGGATGGATATGCGGTGGAAAAACGCGTATTCCGCTTTTCACTGGCCTATCTGTTTTTGCATTTTGGCGCCTTCCTTGCCGAAGCGGCCTTGGCAAACCTGCCAGTCTATGCAGAATTTGCTGCGTCCTTTAAAATACTGGAATTGTTTTGATGGCCATTACCCGCGAACATGAGTTGCACAAGCGCCGGTCGGGCCGCAACATCGGGTTGGCCGTTGTGCTGGCGGCGTTTATCGCGCTGGTATTTGGCCTGACCATTGCCAAAGTGCAAAGTGGCGCAACGTTGCAAGCCTATGACCACAGCTACCGACCAGCCCTTGACCCTGACAATGTGAGGTTTCCGCAAAGATGATGACATATTGGACGCGACTGACCGGCATACAGAAAACCACAGTGCAGACAGTCAGTGTGGTGTTGTTCATGGGGGCAATGGGCTGGGCCGCCGTGCCGCTATATGACCTGTTTTGCCGCGTAACCGGCTATGGCGGCACCACCAACACGGCGGCGGCATCATCAGGCGTGGTGCTGGACCAAACAATGCGCATCCGCTTTGATGCCTCCGTCGCGCGCGATTTTCCATGGAGTTTCAAACCCGTGGACCGCGTCGCGGAAATCAAGATCGGCGAAGTCGGGCTTGCGTTCTACGAGGCGCACAACCCGACCGACACGCCTATCGCGGGAACCGCCAGCTATAATGTCAGCCCCTATGAGGCGGGCCGCTATTTCACCAAGATTGACTGTTTCTGTTTCGAGTTGCAGGTTTTGCAACCGGGCGAAACCGTGCTGATGCCTGTGACATATTTCGTTGATCCCGAAATTCTGGATGATCGCGATGCAGGCGGCACGCATACAATCACGCTGTCTTACACTTTCCACGCAACGGATATTCCGGCGGATTACGTCGCCCCGGAACCCGCAATGACAAACTGAACTCGCGCATAAGACCGAGTAATAATCGAGGGAACTTTCACAATGGCGCATGAGAAAAACCACGACTATCACGTTCTGCCACCGTCGATCTGGCCGTTTGTGGGGTCTGTCGCAGGCTTCGTGATGCTGTATGGCGCTGTCTTGTGGATGCATGACAGTGGCCCATGGATGTTCCTGATGGGGCTTGTGGGCGTGCTGTATGTCATGTTCGAATGGTGGAAGAGCGTTGTGATCGAAAGCCATTCCGGCGATCACACGCCAGTCGTTGTGATTGGTCTGCGCTACGGGTTCATTCTGTTCATTATTTCGGAAGTGATGTTCTTTGCCGCGTGGTTCTGGAGTTTCTTCAAACATGCACTCTATCCCATGCACCCCGAAGGGCTTAGCCCCGCCGTTGACGGTGTGTGGCCCCCCGCAGGGATTGAAACATTCGACCCTTGGCACTTGCCGCTGATCAACACGCTGATTCTGCTGCTTTCGGGGTGTGCCGCGACTTGGGCGCACCATGCGCTGGTGCATGGTGGCAAGCGTGACGATGTGAAGATGGGCCTGTGGATTGCGGTTGGCTTGGGTATTATCTTTACCTTCATGCAAGCCTATGAATACACCCATGCGGGTTTCGGGTTTGCGGGCAATATCTATGGCGCAAACTTCTTCATGGCGACCGGCTTTCACGGGTTCCATGTCATCGTCGGCACCATCTTTCTGGCGATTTGCCTGATGCGGGTCTATGCTGGCCACTTCACTGCCGAACGGCATGTGGGCTTTGAAGCGGCGGCATGGTATTGGCACTTTGTCGATGTTGTGTGGCTGTTCCTGTTTGCATCAATCTATGTCTGGGGTGCCTAGGCGCGTCGCGTGGCCGCGCATATGACGGGGATCAGAAAGCGCGGGCCGAAAGGCGCGCGCTTTTTCACTATGATACTTGGGGCAAAATGCTGAAGCAGATTCTTATTCCTGCCGTTTTCGGCCTGATTGGTACTGCCATTCTGGTGAATCTGGGCATGTGGCAACTTTCCCGCGCAGATGAAAAGGCCGCCCTGATAGCCGAGATGGAATCGCGCATCTTCCAGCCGCCCGTGCCCCTGCCGGACGCGCCCGACCCTGAACAGGACCGCTACCTGCCGGTAGATGTGACGGGGCGGTTTACAGCGGACCATAGTTTTGCAATGGCGGCGCAGCGTGCGCAGGGTCCGGGCTTTCACCTGATATCGGTGCTGCAAACCGACAGCGGGCGGCGCATCATGGTTGATCGCGGCTATCTGCCGGAAGCGGCACGGGCGGGGCTTGTGTTCGAATCGGATGACGTCACGCTTGCGGGAAACCTGCACTGGCCGCGCGATGCGAATGCCTATACGCCGGAATTCGACGCGGGCCGCAATCTGTTCTTCGCGCGCGATGTGGGCCAGATGGCCGCATTGCTGGACGCCGAGGAAATGCTGGTCGTGCTGCGCCGCACATCTGAAACCACCCCCCCCGCCACCCCTGTGCCCGTCTATGAGGTCCGCTTGCCCGATAATCATCTGGGATATGCCGTGCAGTGGTTTTTGATGGCAATTGCATGGCTGGGGATGACAGTTTTCTTTCTGTGGCGTATCACGCGCCAACGCGATCAAGGATCAGACCGGAAATGAAGTATATTTCAACCCGTGGCGCAGCGCCTGCGCTGACTTTCGAAGCGACCATGCTGACGGGCCTTGCCCGCGATGGCGGCCTGTATCTGCCCGAACATGCGCCGCCCATGACACAGACTGAAATCGCGTCGCTTGCGGGGCTGAGCTATGAAGAACAGGCCTATGTCATCATGCGCCCGTTCATTGGTGATACGTTCCGCGATGATGAATTCCGCACCCTGATTGCGCGTGCCTATCAGGGCTTTGACCATCCGGCGCGCGCGCCCCTGAAGCAGCTTGCGCCCAATCATTTCCTGCTGGAGTTGTTCCACGGCCCGACACTGGCGTTCAAGGATTTCGCGATGCAGCTGATCGGCCAGCTGTTTCAGGCCGCACTGAAACGCTCACGCGAACGGGTGACGATTGTGGGTGCGACATCAGGTGATACCGGATCGGCCGCGATTGAGGCATTCAAGGGACTGGACAATGTCGATGTGTTTATCCTGTTCCCGCATGGCCGCGTATCTGACGTGCAGCGCCGCCAGATGACCACCCCGACCGAGTCTAATGTCCATGCACTGGCGGTCGATGGGGATTTTGATACCTGTCAGGCGCTGGTCAAGGATATGTTCAACGACTTTTCATTCCGTGACGGGGTGAAACTTGCAGGCGTGAACAGCATAAACTGGGCGCGGGTTCTGGCGCAGGTTGTCTATTATTTTTCAGCGGCTGTCAGCCTTGGGGCGCCCTACCGCCCTGTCAGCTTCACGGTTCCCACGGGGAATTTCGGCGATGTGTTTGCAGGCTATATCGCGCGGCAAATGGGTTTGCCGATTGAACAGTTGGTTGTCGCCACCAACCACAACGACATTCTGCACCGCGCCATCACATCGGGGGGCTATGTGACAGATGGCGTGAAACCCTCAATCAGCCCGTCCATGGATATTCAGGTCAGTTCCAATTTTGAACGTGCGTTGTTTGACGCCTATGGTCGGGACGGGTCCGCTGTTGCGCAGTTGATGGATGAATTGAAAGCCAGCGGCGGGTTCCATATCAGTCAGGGCGCGCTGGAATTCCTGCGCGAGGTGTTCGCGTCCGGCTGCGCATCTGAACAGCAGACAACGCAAACTATCACCCGCATTCATGACCGGACGGGCGAAATCCTGTGCCCGCATACCGCAGTCGGTGTTCATGTGGCCGAACAGCACATGTCAGCAACGCCCATGGTCACGCTGGCCACCGCGCATCCGGCAAAATTTCCTGATGCGGTCGAAGCGGCCATGGGCACGCGTCCGGCCCTGCCCGAACGCATGGCCGACTTGTTTGACCGTCCCGAACGTGTGACGCGGCTAAGTGGTGATCTGACGGAATTACAGGCCCATATCCGGGGAAATATCCGCGCATGAGCGTTCAGGTCACGACATTAAGCAACGGGTTCCGCATTGTCACCGAACCCATGCCGGGGCTGGAATCCGCCGCGATCGGGCTGTGGATCGAAGCAGGCGCCCGACATGAAGGCGCGCATCAAAACGGTGTCGCGCATTTTCTGGAACATATGGCCTTCAAGGGCACGGCGCGGCGCAGTGCGTTACAGATTGCCGAAGAGATCGAGGATGTGGGCGGGTATATCAACGCCTATACATCACGCGAAATGACAGCCTATTACGCGCGGGTGTTACGCGCCGATGTCGCGCTGGCCCTTGATGTGCTGGCCGATATCGTGCTGAACCCCGCGTTCGAGCCGCGCGAAGTCGAAGTGGAACGTGGTGTCATCTTGCAAGAAATCGGGCAGGCGCTGGACACGCCTGATGATGTGATTTTCGACTGGCTGCAAGAAGCGGCCTATCCGTCGCAACCGCTGGGGCGGTCTATCCTTGGCCCCAGCGCGGCAGTGTCGGGCTTTTCCAAGGATGATCTGCGCGCTTTCGTGGGCACCCATTACGGACCGGGCCAGATGATCCTGTCGGCGGCAGGTGCGGTCGATCATGATGCACTTGTGCGTCTGGCCGAACCGCTTTTCGGGCATCTGGTGGCAAAACCGTTCCAGACCGCAGAACCCGCGCGGTTCCATAATGGCGAACGCCGCGAAACCCGCCAGCTGGAACAGGCACATTTTGCCTTCGCGCTGGAAGCGCCCAGCTACAGGGCCGAAGATTTCTATACCTCGCAGGTGTTTTCGGGGGCATTGGGCGGGGGCATGTCGTCGCGCCTGTTCCAGCGCCTGCGCGAAGACCGCGGGTTGTGCTATACCGTCTTTGCGCAATCGGGGGCTTATTTCGATACAGGAATGATCACCATCTATGCGGGAACCGGCGCAGACCAGATTTCAGATCTGGCATGGCTGACGATGGATGAAATGAAGCGCACCGCCGACACCCTGTCCGAGGCTGAAATCGCCCGCGCCCGTGCGCAGATGAAAGCAGGTTTGCTGATGGGGCTGGAAAGCCCGTCAGCGCGCGCCGAACGGCTGGCAAAACTGCTGTCGATCTGGGGCCGCGTGCCCGACCTGTCAGAAGCGATTGCGCGTATTGACGCGGTCACAGCCCAAGGCGCGCGCGAGCATGCGAAAGCCCTGCTGCAAAACAGCCGCACGGCGCTGGCCCTTTATGGGCCGATTGAACATGCGCCGCGCCTGTCCGAATTGGGCGAGAGGCTGGTTGCCTGATGCTGGGGCTACGCGGCAAGCTGCGACTGGAAGCCGACAGGCTGTTCTTGCGTTTGCCGCAGCATACAGATTTTCGCCAATGGACCGAATTGCGCAGGCAGTCTTGCGGTTTTCTGACGCCTTGGGAACCCACATGGTCTGACGATCACCTGACACGGCGGGCATTTACAAACCGGGTCAGCTGGGCCGCGCGCTGCCTGAAACTTGATACGGCCTTGCCGTTATTCATTTTCAGGCGCGATGATGATTGTCTTGTGGGGGCGATCACGCTGGACAATATCCGCCGTGGTCCCGCGCAGGCCGGAACATTGGGGTATTGGGTGGGCGCACCCTATGCCCGTCAGGGCTATATGCGCGAAAGTATTGCGGCGGTCGTGCATCATGCGTTCATTATGATGGATCTGTCGCGCATTGAGGCGGCATGCCTGCCAGAGAATACCGCATCGCGCGGCGTGCTGGAGCGGTCGGGCTTCAAGTATGAGGGGGTCGCGCAAAGCTATTTGCAGATCAATGGCAGATGGCGCAATCATGTGTTGTATGCGAATTTGCGCCATGACCGGCGTGGCCGCACCGATGTGGGCTGATAACACGGCCCGCGCCCGCAGCGCCCCGCCCACCCACCCCCGGGGCTGCGCGTATGCGCGCACCCCCTTGGCGCTGCGGGCGCGGGCCGTATGTGGCACCCATGTTGGTGCTGCCAGAAAAGGAAAGAACTGATGAAACTGTTTCCCTGCGATCAAGCATTTCTGGACCGGCTGGCGGCTGATCTGCCAGATGGCACATTGCGGACCGCCGAGGCGCATTTTCTGGAAGAACCGCGCGGGCGCTGGCGGGGGCAGGCGGGCGCGGTCGCGTGTCCGCGCAACACTGATGAAGTGGCCGCCATCCTGCGTGCGGCCAATCAGGCAAAGGTGGCTGTGGTGCCGTTTGGCGGGGGGACGGGCCTTGTCGGTGGGCAGGTCGCCACAGGCGGTGTTATGCCGCTGATCCTGTCGCTGGAGCGGATGCGCGCCATACGTTCCGTGCATACCAGTGAAAACGTCATGATTGCCGAAGCGGGCGCCATTCTTGCCGATGTGCAAAAGGCGGCGGAAGATGCGGATCGTCTGTTTCCGCTGTCACTGGCCTCCGAAGGGTCTGCGCGGATCGGCGGGCTGCTGGCCACCAATGCGGGCGGCGTGAATGTGCTACGTTACGGAAATGCGCGTGATCTGGTGCTGGGGCTGGAAGTTGTCATGCCCGACGGGCGTATCTGGAACGGGCTGAAGCGCCTGCGCAAGGACAATACCGGATATGACCTGCGCAACCTGATGGTCGGGTCCGAAGGGACGCTGGGCGTTATCACGGCGGCCAGCCTGCGCCTGTTTGCCCGCCCTGCGCGTCAGGGGTCCGCACTTATGGTTGTGAACAGCCCTGACGCCGCGTTGTCGCTGCTGGCATTGGCACAGGCGCGGTTGTCCGAAGGGATCTCGGCCTTTGAACTGATCGGGGGCATGGGGCTGGACTTTCTGGCGCAGACCATGCCACAGGTGCGCCAGCCCTTTGACCATCAGCCCGAATGGATGGTGCTGATTGATCTGGGCCTGCCGCAAGGGATCGACCCGTCCGCCGCGCTGGAAGATCTGTTCGCGGATGCACTGGATGCCGGTCTGGTCAGTGACGGGGTAATTGCGCAGAACACGGGCCAGCGCGCCGAATTCTGGGCCGTGCGCGAATCCATCCCTGAAGCAAACCGCCATATCGGCGCAGTGTCCAGCCACGACATATCGCTGCCCTTGTCGGTTGTACCGGACTTCATTGACCGCGCTGGCCCTGCATTGGCCAGTATCGACACGTTCAGGGTGAATTGCTTTGGCCATCTGGGCGACGGGAACCTGCATTACAATGTCTTTCCCGTTCAGGGCCGCAGCCGCGCCGACCATGAACACCAGCGCGACAGCATCAAGGATTGTGTGCATGATCTGGTGCATGCAATGGGCGGGTCGGTCAGTGCCGAACACGGGATCGGGCGGTTGAAAACCGGTGATCTGGAAAAATACGGCGATCCGGTCAAACTGGCGGCCATGCGTGCCATCAAGCACGCACTGGACCCCAACGGCATCATGAACCCCGGTGCTGTGTTAGCCGATACCGAAATGCAGCCCGAATAGGACCGCGGCCCCGCCGAAAATTGTCAGAACCGCGCTTTTCGTCAGAAAGCTGATGGCAATCGTGGCAATGGCGGCACTGATGCGGACAGGGTCCAGCGCGCCGCCCGTGGCCTGCGGAAACAGGATCAGCGGCGTGATCATCCCGGGCATGATGGCAACGGCGGTATACCGCAAATGGCGCAGCACCCATTCGGGCAGTTGCCGATTGCCGATAATGCCCAGAAACGACAGGCGCAGCAGAAAAGACCCCAGCCCAAGCCCGATGATAACGGTCCATATCTGCGCTGTGGTAAAACTCATTTCTGCCCCCTGATGCGCGGCATGCGGCGTTCGGTTTCGGCACCGGCCATCATGGCCAGCACTGCCGCCGCCAGCAGCCCAAGGTTGAAGGGCATGAAGCTGAAGACCAGCACGCCGATAATCGACACCAGTGCGGCGATCACATGGGCCAGCGTGCGCAACATGGGCACGATCAGCGCCAGAAAGGTAATCGGCACGACAAAATCGATGGGCAAACCGGCAGGCACCGCAGTTCCCAGCGCAGCCCCCGCCCATGTCGCCATATACCACACCGGACAAATGGGCGTCACGACACCCATGAAATACGCGAATTTCCGGCCATGCGACATGTCGGGGTTTTGTTCATATTTCAGCACGGACGCGGCATAGGTCTGATCAACCATGAAATAGGCAACGATCCCGCGCCGCCACCAACTGATCGGCCCCAGATGCGGCGCAAGCGCGGCCGAATACATTGCCATCCGCAGGTTCACCGCGAGTGACGCCGCAAGAACAATCAGGACAGGTGCGTTCTCCAGCATCATCTGGAGGGCGACAAGCTGCGCCGCCCCGGCAATAACCAGCACCGAAAAGCCCATGGTTTCAAAAATGTTCAGGCCCGCTTCTGTCGCGACAATCCCAAACACGGCGCCGAAGGGCAGTATAAGCAGGATGAAGGGCGATCCATCTTTGAAACCCTGCCAATAGTCACGCGATATGGTCATGGCGGCGCTGGTATCCTGTCGGTTTCTGACACTGTGAGCTGGCAAAACGGGCGGCCCGCAAGATGAGTATTTGGGGCAAGATGAAGCTGGAAATTAGTTCATCTGTTCACGATTATTATCCAAGGGCGACGGGTGTTTCAAGCCACCCTAGCGCGAAAATACACCACTGACCCGCCCCAACAGCATAAACGCCCGCGCCGAGCGTGTGTCCGCCATTGCTGCAATCTGGGCGTCATCCGCCTGTTTTTCGAAATCCGCGAAGACCTTGTCAAATTCGCGCAGGAACAGATGTGCGGCCTGTTTGAAATCGGTATCATTGCGCATGCGCCCGGATGTCAATGCAAGGCAGGACCGGTCCCGAATGCCGCCAAGCGGCGCAATCAGCGCGCCGCGCGCGCCATTGGCAAAGGCACGCCAGAATTCCGGCCGCGCGCGATCAGGGCGCAGGTCGTCCATATAGATCCCGTCCTGGGCAAGACGCGTCAGAACATCCTGTGCGCAGCGGATCAGGGGGGCGCAGCGCGTGTCGTTCAGGACCTTGCGCAAGGCATCAAAGCCTTCGGTGTCTTTTTCATCTTCGGGGAAATGCAGCGCGCGTATCAGATCGGCAGTGCTTGGCGCATCCGGCGCAGATTGCGCCATATCCCCCAAGGCAAGGGCGGGCTGCGCATCATCAAGGGTGGCTGTGCCCTGCGGGGCTGCGCGGTCACGCGCGCGGTGTGAAAAGAATAATGTCAGGCGCGTATCGGTTTGTTCCTGCGCATTGGACAGCGCATCAATGCGGCTTTGGGCCACGGGTGACAGGGGCGCTGCTTCGTGCTTTTGCTGGGACAGAACGCGCCGCAATTCATCGCTGGTGCGCTGCAATTGCAGGGTTTCGCGGCGCAGGTCTGCGGCAATGACGGCCAGATACAGCAGCCCTGTAATCAGCAATGCGGGCATGAAGAAGACCGCCGCAAGCACGCTTATGGCGGTTCCGTCCATGCTGCCGAAATCAGACGTCAAGGCAAAGCCCGCCGCCGCCAGAAGCCAGATTGCGATCCCCACCGCAAGCGCAGTGCCGGATTTCGGCCCCGGTTTTTCCCCGTTCGACCGGGGTGGGGGCGTGGTGGGGATGGGCGCGAGGGCCATTGGCCTAGCCGAACTTTATGTCCAGAATTTCATAGCTTTTTATGCCGCCGGGGGTGCTGACATCAACGCTGTCGCCTTCATCCTTGCCGATCAGGGCGCGTGCAAGGGGGGATTTGATGTTCAGAAGGCCCTTTTCCAGATCGGCCTCGGCCTCTCCGACAATCTGGTAGCTGCGTTCTTCTTCGGTGTCCTCATCCAGCAATTTTACATGTGCGCCGAATTTGATGGACCCAGACAGTTTGGACGTGTCGATGACATCGGCGCGCGACAGGATCGCTTCCAGTTCCTTGATGCGGCCTTCGATGAAGCTCTGTTTTTCGCGGGCCGCGTGGTATTCTGCGTTTTCCGACAAGTCACCGTGTTCGCGTGCCTCTGCTATTGCCTTGATGATGGCCGGCCGGTCCTGCGATTTCAGTTGGCGCAGCTCTGCGTCCAGCATCTTTTGACCAGCGCGTGTGAGGGGCAGTTTTTCCATGTCACGTCACCATTATAATGTAAAAGACCGCCCGCGGCGAAGGCCGGGGCCGTCCAGATAAGTCACGCCATCAGAACGCAGGCTTGGACAGATTGCAAGCACAATGACAGCACCCGGCGGCTTCGGTTGCGCGAACACGCCGTTTCCCGCAATTTGGACGCCGCGTTTGCATTGACCCCATAGGCGCACCTGCGCTAGGTCAACTGCGACAGATTATGTCCCACATGCCAAGCCATGCGCAATAACAGGAGCCACCATGACCGGGATAACACGCGAAACCATGGAATATGATGTCGTGATCGTGGGGGCGGGGCCTGCGGGCTTGTCTGCGGCGATCCGGCTAAAACAGCTTGATGCGGACCTGAATGTGGTGGTGCTTGAAAAAGGGTCCGAGGTGGGCGCGCATATCCTGTCGGGCGCGGTGCTGGACCCGTGCGGCCTTGATGCGCTGATCCCTGACTGGAAGGACCGCGGCGCCCCTGTCACGGTGCCTGTGCGTCGTGACAATTTTTATATGCTGGGCGAGGCGGGGCAAATTCGTGTGCCCAACTGGCCCATGCCGCCCCTGATGAACAATCATGGCAATTACATCGTGTCCATGGGCAATGTCTGCCGCTGGATGGCCGAACAGGCCGAGGAACTGGGCGTCGAGATATTCCCCGGCATGGCCTGTTCGGAACTTGTCTATGACGGCGCGCGCGTCAAGGGCGTGGTCGCAGGCGAATTTGGCAAGAACGCAGATGGCACGCCCGGCGACGGATATGAGCCGGGCATGGAACTGCACGGCAAATATGTGTTCCTGTCCGAAGGGGTACGTGGGTCGCTGTCCAAGGAAGTGATGGCCAGATACGATCTGTCCAAGGGTCATGAGCCGCAGAAATTCGGCCTTGGCATGAAGGAAATCTGGGAAATCGACCCTGAAAAGCACCGCGAAGGCACTGTAACCCACACCATGGGCTGGCCGTTGGGCGGCAATGCGGGCGGTGGCAGTTTCATTTACCATCTGGACAACAATCAGGTTTACGTGGGCTTTGTTGTCCATCTGAACTATGCCAACCCCTATCTGTCGCCCTATCATGAGTTCCAGCGCTTCAAGCATCACCCCATGGTGGCCGAGTTGTTGAAGGGCGGCAAACGCGTAGCTTACGGTGCGCGTGCCATATCTGAGGGGGGGTATCAGTCCATTCCCAAGGTGGTGTTTCCGGGCGGCGCGCTGCTGGGCTGTTCGGCAGGGCTGGTCAATGTGCCGCGCATCAAGGGCAACCATAACGCCATGCTGTCGGGCAAGGCTGCGGCCGAAGCCGCGTTTGACGCCATCACGGCAGGCCGCGAAGGCGATGAACTGGCGGCCTATGAAACCGACCTGCGCGAAGGGCCGGTCGGGCGCGATCTGTGGAAAGTGCGCAATGTCAAACCCATGTGGTCGCGCTGGGGCTTGTTGCCATCCCTGAAGCTGGGTGGTCTGGATATGTGGACCAATACGCTGGGCTTTTCGCTGTTCGGCACCATGGCGCATGGCAAGACCGACGCCGCTGCCACTGGCCTGGCCAAAGACCACAGCCCCATCGATTACCCCAAACCCGATGGCAAGATCAGCTTTGACCGTCTGACCAATGTGGCCTTCAGCTTTACCAACCACGAAGAAAGCCAGCCTGCGCACCTGACATTGAAGGACGCGTCCGTTCCCATCAGTGTCAATCTGCCCGAATATGCCGAACCCGCGCAACGCTATTGCCCAGCCGGTGTTTATGAAGTGGTTGAAGAAGAAGGCAAAGACCCGCGCTTTGTCATCAACTTCCAGAACTGCGTGCATTGCAAGACATGCGACATCAAGGATCCCAGCCAGAATATCCATTGGGTGACACCACAAGGGGGCGACGGGCCGAATTATCCCAATATGTGACGGGGGGGTGTCTGACGATTCTGTGCTTGGGGGGCTTTTTCCCCGATGGGCGATTGCCACGGGCAGGGCGGAACACTAGTCTTGTCCCAATCATTCATCAGACGGAGAGCGCGCCTAGTGTCTAGTTTCCGCCATCTGGCTTCGGCCATCAGCATTGTTGCGCTTTGTTCTTCCGCGCCCGCCTTCGCGCAGGACGGGTCTGCGGACATGTCAGTGGACCTTCCGTCCGGGCTTGCAGGGGCGTTTCTGGCCGGACGCGCCGCAGTTGCGACGGACAGTTTCATGCAGATGGCGCTGAATTACGACCGCGCTGTGCAGCTGGACCCGGACAACGCGTTGTTTCGCGAACTGGCCATGCAGGGGCATTTGCTGATCGGGGATTTCGGGCGCGCCGCAGAACTGGCCGCACAGGCCTATGCCCGCGAAGAGGGCAGCCAGATCGCGCAAGTTATTTTGCAGGCTGATGAATTCGCGCGTGAAGCCTATGATGCGGCACTTGCGGCTGCGCAAGACGGGCGCCAGACAGGCCCGCTGACCGATGCGCTGGGCAAGGCGTGGGCCTATCTTGGCGTGGGCAGCATGTCCGAGGCGCGCGCCGCTTTTGACGCCATCATTTCCGAAACACCCGATCTGGCCCCCTTTGCCGTGTATCACAAGGCGCTGGCGCTGGCCCATGTCGGTGACATGGAAGGCGCAAGCGAGTTGTTGACAGGCGAAGTGGATGGCCCAGTCAGCCTGACGCGGCGTGGTATCGTTGCGCATGTCAGTATTCTGTCCCAGCTTGACATGTTTGATGAAGCGCTGACGCTGGCAGAAAGCATGTTTGGCGCCAATCCCGAAGGGGATGTGGCGCGCGTCATGGCGGAACTGTCCGAAGGCCGTGCCGTGCCGTTTACCACAGTCCAATCCGCCCGTGACGGCATGGCAGAAACGTATTTGCTGCTTGCCTCGGCATTGCTGGGGGAACAGGGCGACTGGCTGCCGCTGGTCTATGCCCGCCTTGCGCTGGCATTGCGCCCGGATCACCCCGACGCCATTTTGCTGGTGGGCGAATTGCTGGAGCAGGTGGGGCAATACGATCTTGCGCAGCAGGTCTATGACAAGATGCCCGCCGATGACCCGCAATTCCTGAATGCGCAGCTTGGCAAGACCAATGCCTTGTTCCGCGCAGGGGAAACCGATGCCGCGATCGAATGGTTGCAGGGCTTTGTTGCCGATACGCCGGATTCCGTCATGGCGTTAAGCACCCTTGGCGACATGCTGCGCCGCGAGGAACGGTTTGAAGAAGCCGCCGATGCCTATACCCGCGCCATTGACCTGATAGGCGAGCTGGCAGAACGCCATTGGGTTTTGTTGTATACACGCGCAATTTCGCTTGAACGCATGGGCGATTGGGACAATGCAGAAGCCGAATTCCGCCGTGTGCTGGAATTCGTGCCCGATGAACCGCAGGTTCTGAACTATCTTGGCTATTCGCTGGTAGAACAGCAGCGCAATCTTGATGAAGCGCTGGACATGATCGAACGCGCGGTCGAGGGTGAGCCTGACAGCGGCTATATTGTTGACAGTCTGGGCTGGGCGCTGTTTCGGATGGGGCGCTATCAAGAAGCGGTTCCCGTGATGGAACACGCAGTTGAACTTATGCCCAATGACCCCATTCTGAACGACCATCTGGGCGATGTGTACTGGTCCGTTGGCCGCCACCGCGAAGCGCGCTTCCAATGGAGTCGCGCCATATCATTCGCCCCGCATCCTGATCTTGACCTTGACCGCGTGCGCCGCAAACTGGATGTCGGGCTGGATGTCGTTCTGGAAGAGGAGGGCGCGCCCCCGCTGGGCGCATCCACCGAATGACCGCGCATGAATTGGCACCGGCCAAGGTAAACCTGTCGCTGCATGTTACAGGCCAGCGTGAAGACGGCTATCATCTGCTGGATTCGATGGTTGTATTCACCGATGCAGGCGACCAGCTGGAAACAACCCCCGACACCGGCCTGCATATTACCGGACCGGAAGCGTCTGCACTAAATGCGGGGCCGGACAATCTGGTTCTGCGTGCCGCGCAGCTTATGGGTACGCCACAGATCGGCTTGCGGTTGATCAAGGCCCTGCCGGTTGCTGCGGGTATTGGTGGCGGGTCGGCCGATGCGGCCGCAACCCTGCGCCTGTTGTCGCGCGTTGCGGGCAGACCCCTGCCGCCACTGGCCGAAATTCTGGCACTGGGCGCAGATGTGCCGGTGTGCCTGACGGGTGCGCCATGTCGCATGCGCGGGATTGGCGCGGACATGACGCCGCTGCCGCCCTTGCCGCCGTTCTGGCTGGTGTTGGTCAATCCACGGGTTCAGGTGTCAACGCCGCTGGTTTTCCGCACATTGCCCAACCGCAACAATGCCCCAATGCCTGCGCAATGGCCGGTCTGGCCGGATGCCCATGCGCTGGCCGCGTGGTTGCACGGTCAGCGCAATGATCTGGAATCGCCTGCCCGCGCATTGGCCCCTGTCATATCACAAGCTTTGCGCGCGTTGGATGCACAGCCTGACTGCGCGCTGGCGCGTATGTCCGGGTCGGGTGCGACCTGTTTTGGAATGTTCGCCACGGAAATGGCCGCAAATGCCGCTGCGCGCGCGGTTCAGGACCAGCACCCCGACTGGTGGGTTTGCGCAACAGGCATTCGCGCCCCTGATCAGTTGACGCGCGCCACAACGTAATCGGCCAGATCGGCCAGCATCTGGCGCAACGGATGGTCTGGCAAGGGGGCAAGCGCATCCTTGGCGCGCTGTGACCATGCCAGTGCCTGGGCGCGTGTGGCGTTCATGGCGTCATGTTTCGCCAGTAAGTCCAGCGCGTGATCCAGATCACCGTCGCGCCGGTCACCTTTGCCGATGGTGCGCGCCCAGAACGCGCGTTCATCATCATCCGCAGCCGCAATCGCGCGGATGACCGGCAGCGTGACCTTGCCTTCGCGGAAATCATCCCCGATGTTTTTGCCAATACCAGCGCCCGCGCCGCCGTAATCCAGATAATCATCCACAATCTGGAAACTGATGCCCAGCGCATCGCCATAGGTGACGAGTGCCTGAACCTGCGCGTCAGGGGCCGCAGCAATGACCGCGCCGGCTTCGGTCGCGGCAGAAAACAGCGCGGCGGTCTTGCCACGGATCACACGCAGATACTGGTCTTCGGTTGTGTCGATATTCTGCGCGGTGGTCAGTTGCAGCACTTCGCCCTCGGCAATCGTGGCGGATGCATTTGCCAGAATATCCAACACCCGTAGCGACCCGCATTCAACCATCAGCTGAAACGCGCGCGCAAACAGGTAATCCCCCACCAGCACCGACGACTTGTTGTCCCATAGCAGGTTTGCCGTTGCCCGCCCGCGCCGCTGCGCGCTTTCATCCACCACATCATCATGCAGCAAGGTTGCAGTGTGGATGAATTCGACCGTGGCCGCCAGATGGTGGTGATATGGCCCTTGATACCCGCACAGATGGCTTGCCGCCAAAACCAGCATGGGGCGGATACGTTTGCCGCCTGCTTCTATCAGATGGGCGGTCACTTCGGGAATGCGGGGCGCGTGTTCCGACGCCATGCGCGCGCGAATTAGTTGGTTCACCTCAAGCAGATCATCGCGTAGATATTCTGCCAGAAGGTCATGCGGCGCCCGGCTGACGTGCTGCGTGTGCATTGATAATTCTGAGTCCCATCTCGACAAGTTTGCCCAATAGCAAATAGGGTGTTTTCATGAAAGAGCTTTTGCGCACGACTGACCCGACGATCATCCCTTTTGCGACGGCCCTGCTTCAGGGCGAAGGTATAGAGGTGTTCGATATAGACGTCCATATGCACACGATTGAATCAACGCTTGGCATGATGCCGCGGCGCTTGATGGTGCGGCGTGAAGATCACTTCATGGCCGTATCCGTGTTGCGTGAAAACGGCGTTCCCCTGCATGACTGACCATTTTGCCGATGATGCCCTGACGCAGGATGCGTTCCTGAACGGGCGCGTCATGGCGTCGCAGCCGCGCGATGGCTACCGCGCGGCCACAGATCCGGTGTTCCTTGCCGCCAGTGTGCCCGCGCGCGCGGGACAAAACGTGCTGGAACTGGGCTGCGGGGCGGGTGTTGCGTCCCTGTGTCTGGCGGCGCGTATTGGCGGGCTGACAGTGGCGGGGGCCGAGGTGCAGCGCGCATATGCGGACCTTGCGCGGCGCAATGCGGCGGCAAATTCCGTTGACATGACTGTGTTTGACGCCGATCTGACCGCGCTGCCCGCACCACTGCGTGACCAGCGGTTTGACCATGTTATCGCAAACCCGCCCTATTACGCGGCGCATGGCCCATCGTCCCTTGATGCGGGCCGCGACCGCGCCCTGCGCGAGGAAACGCCGCTTTCTGCGTGGGTCGATGTGGCGTTGCGCCGCGTGCGCGATGGCGGGTATGTCACCTTCATTCACCTGAGCGCGCGTCTGCCCGACCTGTTGGCGGGTTTTCGGGCGCGCGCATCTGTCACGGTGTTGCCACTGGCCGCGCGCGCAACGCGCCCGGCGCGCCGCGTGATTGTGCAGGCCCGCAAGGGGGGGCGCGCGCCATTTGTGTTGTTGCCGCCGCTGGTTGTTCATCAAGGGGACACCCACCCCGGTGATTGCGACCATTTTACCTGTGCGGCACGCGCCATCCTGCGCGACGCTGCCGCGCTGGATATGGCGGCCATGGTGCGGGCGTAACAGCTTGCCCCCGCCCCTTGGCGCTGCATATAAGGACGCATGGCAGCACAGCTAGATTACACCACGATCAACGAGATATTCCGCCGTTTTCATGCGGCCGACCCCGAACCAAAGGGGGAACTGGACCATGTCAACGTCTATACCCTTGTGGTGGCTGTGGCATTGTCGGCGCAAGCCACGGATGTGGGCGTGAACAAGGCCACGCGTGCGCTGTTCCAGATCGCAGACACCCCCGAAAAGATGCTGGCCCTTGGCGAAGAGGGGCTGATCCAGCATATCAAGACCATCGGCCTGTTTCGCAACAAGGCCAGGAATGTCATCAAACTCAGCCGCATTCTGGTCGATGAGTATGGCGGCGAAGTGCCCTCCAGCCGCGCCGCGCTGCAATCGCTGCCCGGTGTGGGGCGCAAGACCGCAAATGTCGTTCTGAACATGTGGTGGCGCATGCCCGCGCAGGCCGTGGACACCCATATCTTTCGCGTGGGCAACCGCACCGGCATCTGTCCGGGGCGCGATGTGAATGTGGTTGAACGCGCGATCGAAGATCACATCCCCGCCCCCTACCAGCTTCATGCCCATCACTGGCTAATTCTGCACGGCCGCTATACCTGCAAGGCGCGCAAGCCCGCCTGCACCACCTGCCTGATCCGCGATCTGTGCCAATTTGAGGAAAAGACCCTATGAAAACCTACCAGATTGCCGGTATCGGCAATGCGATTGTCGATGTGATTTCCACTGTGGATGACCGGTATCTGGACCGGATGGATATTCACAAGGGCATCATGCAGCTTGTGGACCGCGACCGCGCGGAAGCGCTGTTTGCCACGATGAACGACCGCGCGCAGGCGTCCGGCGGGTCTGTCGCCAACACCTTGGCGGGTGCGGGAAAGCTGGGGCTGAAATCCGCGTTTCTGGGGCGCGTGAATGCCGATGAACTGGGCCATTTCTATGCGCGTGACACGGCCGAAATGGGCGCAGTGTTTGTCAACACGCCCGTTGCGGGCGGTGAATTGCCAACCTCGCGCTGTATGATCTTTGTCACGCCTGATGGTGAACGTTCCATGAATACCTATTTGGGTATTTCGTCCGAATTCGGCCCCGAGGATGTGGATGAAGCTGTCATTGCCGACAGTGATATTGTGTTTCTGGAAGGGTATCTGTTCGACAAGGACAAGGGCAAAGACGCGTTCCTGAAAGCGGCGCGCGCGTGCCGCGCGGCAGGCGGCAAGGCAGGCATTGCGCTGTCGGACCCGTTTTGTGTGGACCGCCACCGCGATGATTTCCGCACCCTTGTCGCGGGCGAGATGGATTTCGTTCTGGGCAATGAACAGGAATGGGTGTCGCTGTATCAGGCCAATGATCTGGATGATGCGCTGGCGCAGGCGGGGCGTGAATGCCCGCTTCTGGTCTGCACACGGTCTGGCGATCCGGTGGTGATTATCCACAATGGCAAGCGTGTGGAAATTCCCGTCAAGATGGTCACACCCGTTGATGCAACCGGCGCGGGCGACCAGTTCGCGGCAGGGTTCCTGTATGGTCTGGCCACGGGGCGCGACATGGAAACTGCAGGGCGCATGGGCTGCATTGCCGCCGCCGAAGTTATCGGCCATATCGGCGCGCGCCCGAAAACCGATTTGCGCGGCGCGTTCCGGCGCGCAGGGCTTGTGGACTGACGCTTACCTTTTGCGCTGTTCGGCTATGCCCGGTTGCGCCAGCGCGGTTGCCAGTGCGGCCACCGCCTGCGCCATGGCGTCGGGGGCTACAAATTCGTCAGGGTGGTGGCTGACCCCATCGCGACACGCCGTAAAGATCATGCCGACAGGGCACAGATCGGCCATAGCCGATGTGTCATGTGTCGCCCCCGATGCAAGCATCAGGCCGCTATGGCCATGCGCGCGCACCGCATCGCTTAGGGCAAGGGTCATGGCCGTGTCGCATGGTGTTGCGGGCTGCGCATAGGTGTGGCGCATGTCCATCGCCAGCCGCCTGTCTGCGGCGATTTTCCGGGCCATGGTTTCAATCTGTGCGCGGGCGGCAGTGCGGCTGCCATCATGGGGCGCGCGAATTTCAATGCTAAGGCTCACCTCGCCCGGCACGGCATTGACGACATTGGGGCGGGTCTGAATGCTGCCGACGGTGGCCAATACGCTATCTGACCGGCGCGCCACCCCCTCTACCGCCAGCACCAGTTCTGCGGCACCGGTCAGTGCATCGCACCGCAGGTCCATCGGCACGGTTCCTGCATGCGCGGCACGGCCTGTCAGTGTAACGCTGTGGCGCTCAATCCCGCAAATGCCGGTGACAACACCCAGCGGCTGCTGTGCCCGCTCCAGCACCGGCCCTTGTTCCAGATGGCATTCGATCCAGCCCAGACATTGCGACGGGTCGCGCTTCAGGTCCGGCACCGCATCAGGGTTCAGGCCGAAATCGCGCATGGCGCGGCGCAGGCTTATCCCGTCACGGTCGCACATATCCAGTGCCGCCATATCGAACGTGCCTGCCAGCGCGCGCGGCCCCATCAGCGCAGTCGGAAAGCGCACGCCTTCTTCATCGGCGAAGGCCAGAACTTCGGTTGCAAACGGCAGGGACACGCCATCTTGTTGCAGCTTCATCAGCGCAAGGACAGGAAGCACAACGCCCATGATCCCGTCATAGGCCCCGCCTTCGCGCACCGAATCCTGATGCGAGCCCATCAGCAACGTGGGCGCATCCGTCGGGCCATCGCGCCTGCCAACCAGCGTGCCTGCGGCATCCAGATGCACGGCCAGCCCCGCGCCTTCCATCAGATCATGCAAAACCGCAAGTGCTGCGCGGTGCTGCCGTGTAAAGGGCAGGCGCGTCACACCGGGTCCGGGTTGCGAACAGGCGGCCAGCCGGTCCAGCCAGTTCTGCGCCATCATGCCCCAATCTGTTTCAGTCATGGCCGCGTTCCGGATCGTTGCGTGTGGGGACAGTTGGCAACCATCGGGCATAGTCCCCGCTTTGGCTGCGCTGGTATAACTCCTCTAGCGCGGTGATGGGGTCTTGCGCCCAGTCAATGCGCAGGTTCAGCGGCGGCGCGTCATCGGACACAACCAGCAACGCGGCAGATTGCAGGCCACGACTGTCCCCGCCTGCGGCATCGGCGGCATGCAGCGCGGCCAGCAGGCGTTCGGCGAATGTGCCGCTTGTATCCACAAACCCGCCCCGCAGCGCGTCCAGAACCTGCGGACCTGCCAGCAGGTTTCCCGACACCACAAGGCCAACCTGGCCCACTGCCCCGCACCATGGCGTGTTGCGGTCCCCGCTATGGCTGGCCGTGCCACCATGGCGGTCCAGCGCGGATAATTGCCGCCATGCGCGCCCGCGATCTGCGGCAGTGACACCGGCCACCACTTGCGCGGCAGTCTGGCCCGCGCGCATATGTTCCAGCGCATCCTCGCCCCAGATGGTGGACGGCGCGGCCCCTTGGGATGCGGTCATTCCAGCGCGCGAATCGCCCCGAAGCACCCAGCCACCGACACAAAGCGCGCCGGTCGCCGCCGCGCCGCCCAACGCGCCAGTGCCCAAATCTTGCGCAAGAATCGAAAAGGTCATGCGTTTGTTCCCTTACTTTGTGTCTATTTATCATGAAAATTTTGACGGATGCAAATTATCATGATAAATAGACATCAACAATCATCACAACAGGGAGTGCCTGATATGGCCAACTCATCTTTCACGCGCCGCGGGCTTGGCCTGCTGACGGCAGCACTTTTAGCATCTTCGGCGCTGGTGGCACCGGCCGCAGCCCAAACCCCGCCGGGTGTGCTGGTCGTGGGCCAGATTGCCGAACCGCAGGCGCTGGACCCGCATGCTGTGACGGCAGTGAATGATTTCCGCATTCTGATGAATGTCTATGACGGGTTGGTGCGCTACGCGTCCGGCACGCTGGAAGTGGAACCCGCACTGGCCGAGTCGTGGGAAATTTCCGACGATGGCACCGTCTATACCTTTACCCTGCGCGAAGATGTCAGCTTCCATGATGGCAGCGCATTTGATGCCGAAGCGGTGGTCTGGAACTTTGATCGTATGCTGAACGAAGACCACCCGTATCATGGCACCGGCCCCTTCCCGTTGTCGTTCTTCTTCAGCGCAGTTGAGGGGGTGGAGGCGCTGGACGCGCGCACAGTGCAATTCACGCTGAATGAACCCTATGCGCCGTTTTTGTCGAATATGGCCTATCCCACAGGGTTGATCGTCTCGCCCGCTGCCGTGATGGAACATGGCGATGATTTCGGGCGCAACCCGTCGGGCACCGGCCCGTTCCGCTTTGCCGAATGGCGGTCCAATGAACGTGTCGTTGTCACCCGCAACGAAGATTATTGGGACGGGGTTTCGGGCACCGAAGCGGTGATCTTCCGCCCTATTTCGGATGCGAATACGCGCGTGGCCGAAATGTTGTCGGGCGGGATCGACATGATGGTCGAAGTGCCGCCCGTGGCGCTGTCGCAGTTTCAAGGCGACGGGTATGAACTGGTCGAACAGGCAGGCCCGCATGTGTGGTTCCTGATTCTGAACGCCAAGGAAGGCCCCTTTGCCGACAAGCGCGTGCGTCAGGCCGCGAATTACGCCATCAATAAAGAAGCGCTGGTGAATGACGTGCTGGAAGGCACGGCCGATATTGCCGCAGGCCCGACCCCGCCCGCTTTCGCATGGGCTTATAATGACGCGCTGGAGCCATATCCCTACAACCCCGACCGCGCACGCGAGTTGCTGGCCGAAGCAGATGCCGAAGGTGCGAGCCTGACTTTTTATGTGACCGAAGGCGGGTCCGGTATGCTGGACCCGATTCCGATGGGGACCGCCATTCAGGCCGATCTGGCGGCGGTGGGGTTCGATGTGACGATCGAGACCTATGAATGGAACACCTTCCTTGGGCGCGTGAATCCCGGTCTGGAAGGCAAGGCAGACATGGCGCAGATGGCGTGGATGACAAATGACCCTGACACGCTGCCCTTTTTGACCTTGCGCACTGATGCCTTCCCCGATGCGGGCGGGTTCAATTCGGGTTATTATTCCAACCCCGAAGTTGATGCCCTGCTGGAAGCCGCGCGTGTGGAAACCGATCAGGAAACCCGCGCACAGCTGTACCGCGAGATGCAGGAAATTGTGCAGGATGATGCGCCATGGGTTTTTGTGGCGAACTGGAAGCAGAATGCCGTAACATCGGGCGCGGTGGAGAATTTCCAGCTGGAGCCGTCTTTCTTTTTGTTGCTGAAAGATGTGGTGAAGAACTGAACCGGCCAAAGGGAGGGGGGCGTTCGCGCCCCCCTCTTGGGCCAAATGGCCCAATTCACCCCCCTGAGGATATTTATCCCAGAATGAACGAGCAAAAGGGGCTGGCGCCATGGGCGGCTACATCCTGACACGGCTATTGTCGGCAATTCCGGTGCTTCTGGGCATCACTGTAATTGTGTTCCTGATCATGGCGATGATCCCCGGTGATCCGGCAACTGCCATCCTTGGATCCTACGCAACGCCCGAGAATGTGGAGCGGCTGAACCGGCATCTGGGTCTGGACGAGCCGTTATGGCGGCAGTATTTCATCTGGCTTGGCAACCTGCTGCAAGGTGATTTCGGGCGGTCATTTGCGTTGAACCGGCCCGTTCTGGACGAGATTCTGGACCGCTTTTCGGCCACGTTGATTCTGGCGGGCACGGCGTTTGTTCTGTGTTCGGCTTTGGGCATTCTGGCCGGTGTGGTGTCTGCCGCGCGGCAATACGGGCTGGCCGATAAGGCGATTACCTTTGTGGTGATCCTGGGCATTTCTGTGCCGTCGTTTTTCCTTGGCATGATGATGATCTTGTTGTTTGCGGTGCAGTTGCGCTGGTTGCCGGTGTCGGGAATGTATTCGATCTGGGGCGGCGGCGATGTGCCGGACCTGATCCGGCATCTGACGATGCCCGCGCTTGCATTGTCGGTGGTGGCCACCGGTGTGATCGCGCGGTTGTCGCGGGGTGCGATGCTGGAAGTGCTGCGGCAGGATTTTATCCGCACCGCGCGCGCCAAGGGCGTGCATGAACGCCGCGTGATCTGGGGCCATGCGCTGCGCGCCGCGATGGTCAGCATTATTCCGGTTCTGGGGATTCAGGCGGGTTTTGTGCTGTCGGGGGCCGTGTATATCGAAATGGTGTTTCAATGGCCCGGCGTGGGGCGGATGCTGGTTGATGCGATCCTGAAGCGCGACATCTTGCTGGTGCAGGGCGGCGTGGTTTTTGTGGCCGCCTGCTATGTGGGGTTCAACATCGTGGTCGATGTGGCGCAAAGCGTGCTGGACCCGAGGATACGGACATGAGGCTGTTTTTGCGACTTCTGTTCCGGAACCGGCTGGCGGGGTTCGGGGCTGTGGTGTTGGGCATCATCGTGGTTCTGGCGCTGCTGACGCCCGTGTTGCCGCTGCACCCGCCCAATGCAACCAACACCGCCAACCGCTTTTTGCGTCCCTTCGCGGACGGGCATTTGCTGGGCACCGACCATCTGGGGCGTGATCTGCTGTCGCGGCTGATGTGGGGCACACGGCTGTCACTGGCCGTGGGGTTTGCGGCAGCGCTGGTGGCCGGGCTGGCGGGGGCGGCGATTGGCGTGATGGCGGGCTATTTCGGCGGGCGCACGGATAATGTGACCATGCGCGGTGTCGATATGCTGATGGCGTTTCCCTATATCTTGCTGGCGCTGGCGATTGTGGCGGTGCTGGGGCCGGGGCTGCTGAATGCGCTGATTGCGGTTGCAGTGGTGAACATTCCGTTTTTCGCGCGCAACATTCGCGGCGTAAGCGTGGGCATCGCGCATCGGGAGTTCATTGACGCGGCAAGGCTGGCGGGCATGGGGCACACCCGCATTATTCTGACAGAGGTGGTGCCCAACATTGTGCCGGTGGTGGTGATTGCCATGTCCACGACGATTGGCTGGATGATTCTGGAAACCGCAGGCCTGTCCTTTCTGGGCCTTGGCAGCCAGCCGCCGCAGGCCGATCTTGGGTCCATGCTGGGCGAGGCGCGTTCGGCGCTGATTACTGCGCCGCATACATCCATTGTGCCGGGGGTGATGATCCTGTTGATTGTGATGTCGGTCAACCTGCTGGGGGATGGCATCCGCGATGCGCTGGACCCGCGACTGCGTTCGGGTGCGCTGGCGCGGCCCATGGCCGCCACACGGGTGGAGCGGGTGCGCGTGCCTGCGCCATCGGGCGAGGGGTTGTTGCGGATCGAGGCGCTGGAGACGCAGTTTCATATCGGACCACGCACCTACAGGGCCGTGAACAAAGTGTCGCTGGACCTGAAGCCCGGTGAATGTCTGGGCCTGATCGGCGAGTCCGGGTCGGGCAAATCGGTCACGGCGCTGTCGGTCATGGGGCTGGTTGCATCGCCCCCCGGTGTGATCACGGGCGGTGCGGTGCGGCTGGAGGGGCAGGACCTGATCGGCGCACCTTATGAGGTGCTGCGCACGCTGCGCGGGCGCAAGGTGGCCTATATTTTTCAGGACCCTTTGTCGACGCTGCACCCGTTATACCGCATTGGCGATCAGTTGATCGAGGCCATTCGCGTGCATGAACCCGTCAGCCATAGCGCGGCGCATGCGCGCGCCGTCAAGCTGCTGGAAGATGTGCGCATTCCCAATGCGCCCGCACGCATTCGTGCCTTTCCGCATGAATTGTCGGGCGGTATGCGCCAGCGTGTGGGCATTGCCATGGCGCTGGCCAATGACCCTGACATCATCATCGCGGATGAACCCACCACCGCGCTTGATGTGACGGTGCAGGCGCAAATTCTGGCCCTGCTGGATGATCTGCGGCGGTCGCGTGGGTTGGCGATCTTGTTTATCACGCATGATTTCGGCGTTGTGGGGCAGTTATGTGACCGCGTTGCCGTTATGTATGGGGGCCGCATTGTGGAAACCGGCCCGACCGCAGACATACTGTCCGCGCCTGCGCATCCCTATACGCGCCGCTTGATTGCCTGCGTGCCTGAACTTGGCGGCGGGCGGCGCATTCTGGCGGCCATTCCGGGCCTGCCGCCTGCGGTGGATGACCTGCCCCAAGGTTGCGCGTTTGCGCCGCGCTGCGACAAAGCGCAGGACGCCTGCCGCATGGGGGAGATTGACCTGCAAGGCACGGCGCGTCAGGTCCGGTGCCTGTTCCCGGAGGGGGCGCCATGACACTTGCGTTAAAGACCACCGAACTGGCCAAGACATTCGACATCGGCAAGCGCCTGATCGGCCCGCCGCGCGCGCAGGTCCGCGCCGTTCATCCGGTGTCGCTGGACGTGCAGCAGGGCGAGACGCTGGGCATTGTCGGCGAATCCGGGTGCGGCAAATCCACCCTTGCGCGCATGCTGGTCGGGCTGTTGCCGCCCACATCGGGCAGGATCGAGATTGAGGGGCGCGCATTGGACCGCGCCGACCCCGCAGCTTTCGGGCGGTTGATTCAGTATGTGTTTCAAGACCCTGTTTCCAGCCTGAACCCGCGCAAGACCATCCGCCAGATCATGGAAGCGCCCTTGCGCCAGTTGCACGGTCTGCGCGGCCCCGCGCTGGACGCGCGCATTGCAGAATTGTTTGATGCCGTGAACCTGCGCCCGGAATTTCTGTCGCGCTATCCGCACGAATTTTCTGGCGGGCAGGCGCAGCGGATCGGGATTGCGCGCGCATTGGCGGCCAGTCCGCGCATCCTGATTCTGGATGAACCGGTGTCGGCGCTGGATGTGTCTGTGCAGGCGCAGGTGCTGAACCTGCTGGCGGACCTGAAACAGCGGATGAACCTGACCTATCTGTTCATCAGCCATGATCTGGCCGTGGTCGAGGCCGTAAGCGACCGCATTGCGGTGCTGTATTTCGGTGCGGTCGTGGAAACCGGCCCTGCGCAAAAGGTCTTTGCAGCGCCGCGCCATCCCTATACCAAGCTTCTGGCGGATTCGGCGCCAGTGGTGGGGCGTCCGCTTGGGGGTGCGCAATCGGGCGAATTGCCGGACCCGCTGAACCCGCCTGCGGGCTGTGCCTTCGCGGGGCGGTGTCCGCGTGCATCGGATTTGTGCCGCCGTGAAATACCGGTCCTTGGGGCCGTTGAAGGAGATCAGTTTGCCGCCTGCCATCACCCCATCCCGCACTGAACGCCTGTCGCGGCCGCAACAGGTTGCCGAAGCGATCAAGCAATGGGTCATGGAAAACGGCTGGCAGCCCGGTGACCGCCTGCCGTCGGAAGTGGAACTGATAGACCGTTTTGGCATGGCCAAGGGCACAATCCGCGAAGCTGTGCGCATACTGGAAGCGCAGGGATTGGTGAAATCGCGCACGGGGCCGGGTGGCGGTGTGTTCGTGCATCAGGTGTCAGAGGAACGCGCGACCGCCCTGCTGGGTAATTATTTCTACTTTCAGCAGCTTTCGATTGATGATCTTTACCAGATCCGCGAAGCGCTGGAGCCGGAGCTTGCAGCGTCGCTTGCGGGCAAACTTGATGAAGACCAGCTTGCCGCGCTGGAATCGGTCATGGAATGCTACGCCGAACCCGCCCGGAATGCCGAAGAAGAACGCGAACAACATATTGCCTCACTGCGGTTTCACGCCCTTCTGGCCGAAATGTCGGATAACCGCCTGTTGCGTTTTCTGATCAGGTTCACGGCGAATATGCTGGCAGATGTGACCGTGTCGCGCAGGTTGTATGCCTTGCCTAACCGTAAACTGTGGGCGTCGGGCATTGATTACCAGTCACGCCTTGTAGCGGCATTGCGTCGTGGCGATTCCGGTGCCGCGCGACAGATCTTGCGGGACCATATGCGCGGTGCACATCGTTTGATGCGCCTGCAAGAAGCCGAACTGACCCAGCGGTTTCTGCCGGAAATCGACATCCTTTAGCGCATGTTGCTCAAAAGTGGGAACCGGTTTTGAGCTTCTCGAACATGCGAAATCAATAAGTTAGAGCATATCTCGTGAATGCGAATGAACGTGACATGCTCTAATTGCAGGCCGGCAGGGGCCTGCGCGGCATTCAGTCGCCCGGGCGCAGCAACAGCGTTTTCAGGTATTCGCCATAGCCGCTTTTCATCAGCCGGTTCGCCTGCTGTTCCAGTTGTGCGCGCGAAATCCAGCCTTGCTGAAAGCTGATTTCTTCGGGGCAGCCGATTTGCAGACCTTGGCGCAGTTGCAGCGTGCGCACAAAATTGGCGGCATCCAGCAGGCTGTCATGCGTGCCCGTGTCCAGCCATGCATAGCCGCGCCCCATGGTTTCAACCGACAGCGCGCCTTGCGCCAGATAGATTTCCAGCAGGCTGGTAATCTCCAGCTCTCCGCGCGCGGACGGGATGACCTGTGCGGCTTTCGCGGGCGCTGTTCCATCAAGGCAATAAAGCCCCGTTACGGCATAGTTCGATGGCGGGATTTCAGGCTTTTCAATGATCGACCGCACGCGGCCGGTTTCATCAAAATCCACCACGCCATAGCGTTCAGGGTCCGCCACGCGGTAGCCAAACACCGTGCCGCCGGTTTCCTGCGCATCGGCGCGTGCCATCATTTCGGGGAACCCGTGCCCGAAAAAGATATTGTCGCCCAGCACCATCAGCGACGGCGCGCCTGCCAGAAACCCCTCGGCCAGCAGATAGGCTTGTGCAAGCCCGTCGGGGCTGGCTTGCGTGATCCATGTAAATTCCAGCCCCCATTGGCCGCCATCGCCCAGCAAGCGCTGGAACTGGGCCTGATCGTCGGGGGTGGTGATAATCGCAATCTCGCGGATGCCCGACAGCATTAGCACCGACAGCGGGTAATAGATCATCGGCTTGTCATATAGCGGCAAAAGCTGCTTGGACACGCCCATGGTTATGGGCCACAGCCGCGATCCGGTGCCGCCTGCCAGAATAATCCCTTTGCGCTGCGTCATGGCGTGCCTTTCAATTCCGTCAATACATCTGCCAGACCTTGCCGCCAGTCGGGCCGTTCCAGCCCGAATGTGGACAGGCTGCTACACTCCAGCCGTGAATTGGGCGGGCGTTGTGCCGGGGTCGGGTAGTCGCTGGTCGTAATCTCGTCGATCCGGCAGTCCAGTCCGGCGCGCGCCATGATCTCGCGGGCGAATCCGGCCCAGCTTGTGTCCGGCGCGCCGCTGAAATGATAGATGCCCGATTTTTCGGGGGCATCGCGCAACTGCGCGGCAATGCTGATGCAGGCCTGCGCAATGGCGCGCGCGGGCGTTGGCCCGCCAATCTGGTCGGCCACCACGCGCAAGCTGTCGCGTTCCGCCCCCAGCCGCAACATCGTGCGCACGAAATTGTTGCCATGGCATGAAAAGACCCATGATGTGCGCAATATTGCATAGGCCCCGCCTGCGGCCTGCACGCCTTGCTCGCCCATCAGCTTGGTGCGCCCATAGGCCCCAAGGGGCGCTGGCGGGTGGTCTGGCGCAAACGGGGTCGTGCCCGCGCCATCAAACACATAATCGGTCGAGATATGCACAAACGGCACTGCCATCGCCGCACATTCGCGCGCCATGGCCGCAGGGGCCGCGCCGTTGATATAAGCCGCCAGCGCTTCCTGATCTTCGGCGCGGTCAACAGCCGTATAGGCGGCGGCGTTGATGACGGCGCGCGGGTTATGGGCGCGGATGGCCGCCGCGCAGGCTTCGGGGTCGGACAGATCGGCCTGATCGCGGCCCAGATACGCGGCATCAGGGACCAGCCGCGCCAGTTCACGCGCGACTTGTCCGGTGTGCCCGAAAACAAGGATCATGCGCGCACCCCCAGCCGCTGGCCCACACCATGGCGCGTCTGCAAGGGCCGCCACCAGCCTTCATTTGCCAGATACCAGTCCACTGTGCGCGCCAGCCCTTCTTCCACCGTGACCGACGGGCGCCAGCCCAATTCGTCCCGAATGCGCGCAGGGTCAATCGCATAGCGCGCGTCATGACCGGGGCGGTCCGTTACAAACGTGATCTGGTCGGCATAGCTGCCCTGCGGTTTGGGGCGCTTGTCGTCAAGGATCGCGCAAAGCGTGCGCACCAGTTCCAGATTGCTGCGCTCATTCTCGCCGCCGATATTATAGCTGCGCCCCACTGCACCCCGCGTCAGCACCAGCAGCAGCGCATCTGCGTGATCTTCGACATACAGCCAGTCGCGCACATTGGACCCGTCGCCGTAAATCGGCAGGGGCTTGCCCGCCAGCGCGTTCAGAATGATGACAGGGATCAGCTTTTCAGGGAAATGGATCGGGCCGTAATTGTTGGAACAATTCGTCAGCACAACCGGCAGGCCATAGGTGTGGTGCCATGCCTGCACCAGATGGTCACTGGCCGCTTTCGACGCGGAATAGGGGCTGCGCGGGTCATAGGGCGTTTCTTCGGTAAACTGGCCTGTCGCGCCAAGGCTGCCGAACACCTCATCCGTGCTGATATGGTGAAACCGGAAACTGTCGGGCCGCCCCTGCGCATCCCAATGGGCGCGCGCGGCTTCCAGCAGCGCGTAGGTGCCGGTCACATTGGTCGAAATAAAATCCCCTGGCCCGTCGATGGACCGGTCGACATGGGATTCGGCGGCCAGATGCATCACCGCATCCGGCTGGTGCGCCGCGAAAATACGGTCCAGCGCGGCGCGGTCGCGGATATCGGCGTGTTCAAACGCATAAAGCGGGCTGTCCGCCACGCTTGCCACATTGTCCAGACAGGCGGCATAGGTCCGAGCATCCAGATTGACCACGCTATGCCCGCGCCCCACGGCCAGCCGCACCACCGCCGACCCGATAAACCCCGCGCCCCCTGTAACAAGCAATTTCATGGCCTAACCTTCATACTGAAAAGGTGTTTCAAACTGCCCGAACGCCACCGCCTGCGCGTCCTTGTCCGACAGCACCGGCGCATCCGTGCCCCAGTCAACCCCAACGCTGTCCCACCGCACCGACCCGTCACAGTCCGGCGCGTAATAGTCCGAGCATTTATACTGCACTTCGCAATCATCTGTCAGGGTCAGAAAGCCGTGCAGGAACCCCTTTGGTATGAACAGCTGCGCGCCATTTTCGGCTGACAATTCTTCGGTGACCCATTGCCCATAGCTGGGCGATCCTGCGCGCACATCAACCGCCACATCCAGAATAACCCCACGTGTGCAGCGCACCAGTTTGTCCTGCGCATGCGGGGGGCGCTGGTAATGCAACCCGCGCAATGTATGGCGCGGGGCCGAATAGCTGTGATTGTCCTGCACAAAATCCGGCAAGCTGGCCCCTGCGGCGCGTAATGCGCGGGGGTTCCATGTCTCGCAAAACCAGCCGCGGGCATCCCCGAACCGTCGGGGTTGGATCAGCAGCACACCATCGATGGCCAAAGCACGAATCTGCATCACAAAAATCCGCCTGTAAGTTGTGTCATTTGCCGCAGCCCGACCCGTTGCAGGCAGATAACACGCTGAAACCCTTGGGGCTGAACATTCTGTCGCTTCCTTTAATTGCGCAGGAATACCGGCTTTTTGGCATAAGCACCTGAAGAATGCGATACCTTCGGGTGAAATTGGCCGCGCCGCGCGGCGTTGATGTGCCACTGCACGGCGCGCCATGGCGACAGTGCAGAAGGGCCTGTCCGGGGCCAGACGGTCTTGCAGGTTTAAATGTTATATTATAACATGCCGAAATTACCACCCGTTCCACCCTGTTCCGAAAGCCAGACATCGTATGAATGACCGTATCCCCGTTACCTTGCTGACCGGCTTTTTGGGGGCTGGCAAGACCACCTTGCTGAACCGCCTGTTGCATGATGCCCATGCGGGCCGCGTGGCCGTTGTGGTCAATGAATTCGGCGAAGCGGGCCTTGATCATGACCTGATAGAGGAAGCCGCCGAAGATGTTGTGCTGATGCCCGCAGGGTGTATTTGCTGCACCATCCGCGGCGATCTGTCCAAAACGCTGATTTCGCTTCTGGCGCGGCGGGCGCGGGGGGAATTGCCGTTTGACCGTGTGGTGATCGAAACCACAGGACTGGCCGATCCCGGCCCCATCTATCATACGCTTATGGTCGATCCTGTTCTTGCACCGAATTATGCGCTGGACGGGGTTGTGACAGTGGTGGATGCCGTGCTGGGCGTGGACACCCTGAACGCCCATGCCGAGGCGCAGGCCCAAGTCGCGATGGCGGATTGCATCGTCCTAAGCAAGCGTGACCTTGTTGATGGCGCTGCACTGGATAGGTTGAACAGGCGGCTGGACCAGTTGAACCGGACCGCCCCGCGCATTGGTGCAAACAAGGGGGCCGTGGCCCCGGGCGTGCTGTGGGGGTTGGGGCTTGGGTCCAGCGCGGTTACACCTGATCAGGCGTTGAACTGGCTGGCAGGCCCTGGCGCAGATCCCCTTGCCGGTGTTTCCGGCCTTAGCACAGCCAAGGCACAGGCGCCGATTGGCCAGATCGCCCCGTCGCACCATGCCAGTGACGACCGGATATCAACCGCGTCGATCACGCTTGAAGACCCGATCGCTGTTGAGGTGTTCGACTTCTGGCTGGATACGCTGATTGCCCTGAAGGGCAGTAATATTCTGCGCCTGAAGGGCATTGTGCATTTGCAGGGCGTGCCCAAGCCGTTTGTGTTTCATGGCGTGCAGCATATATTCGAACCGCCGGTTCCCCTACAGAACTGGCGCGAGGGCGAAAGCACCAGCCGCATTGTGATCATCGCGCGCGACATTCCCAAAGCTGAACTGGATGCAAGTCTGGAAATGCTGCTTATGCAACCGCAGCAGTCGGCCGCCGCGCAAGGGATAGCCGCGCATACCATCGAAGAACCGTTCTAAGGGGGCATGCCGCATGCCGCATATCAGCACGCATGGATCACCCACCCGACAGAATAGACCGGGGTTGTGAATATGACGATGCGCCCAAAGAAAAATGTTGAACGCCGCGCGCCGTTCGGCTAGGCGAATATCCAGATGGTGCCCGATACCTGTCGGGAGAATAGGGAAACCGGTGCAGAGAAGATCCTCTCTTATTCCGGTGCTGCCCCCGCAACTGTAAGCGGTGTGTCCCCCTTCATGCCACTGGACCAGCTGGTTCGGGAAGGCGGGGAAACACACAAACCGCGAGCCAGGAGACCTGCCATCTTAACCGAAACACGAACCCGGGCGGGGTGTCCGGAGGAGGGCATATGACGATTGCGCTGTCTTGCGTAAGGCGCGAATACCACGCCTGCGCCCCTGCTATAACCAGCAGGGGACGACATGTATCACGACACATTTGACCTGACGACATGTGCGCGATGTGCCAGCCGTTCCGGCCCCTGCCTTGCAGGGCTGGCATTCTTGCAGCACTTGTCCATGTCACTGGGTGCGGCGCGCAAGGTGACGGGCACGATGCCCGATATGGACGGGCAGGTTGTCTTTACCGAATGCCACGCCTGTGACCGGTGCGTGCTGAACTGGCGCGCAACCGCAGGGGAACTGGAACTTGCCGGTGCGGATCAGGTGTTGTTGCAAGGGCGCGTTGTCGCGCAGACCCTGCAATGAGTTGCCCTGCGCCGCCACCCGCTGCGCTGGCACTGGAACAGGTGTGCTGGGGGTCGGGCATTCTGGACCCGGTCAGCCTGACCCTTGGCGCTGGCCGCGTGTTGGGCGTGCTGGGCGCGAATGGGGCGGGCAAGTCAACCCTGCTGCGGCTGATCTACCGGTTTCACAAACCGCAATCGGGGCGTGTGCTGCTGGACGGGCAGGATATTCACGCCATGCCTGCGCGTGCCGTGGCGCAGCGCGTGGCGGCTGTGTTGCAGGAACAGCCCACGGATTTTGCCCTGACCGTGGCGGAAATTGTGGCCCTTGGCCGCGCGCCGCATCGCCGCGCGCTGTCCGGCCCGTCCGCACAGGATGCCCATATTGTCGGGCATGCGCTGGAACGCCTGAGTTTGCAGGATTTTGCCTTGCGCCCCTTTGGCACGCTGTCCGGCGGCGAGCGTCAGCGCGTCATGGTGGCCCGCGCGCTTGCGCAGGAACCGGGGCTTATTGTGCTGGATGAACCAACCAACCATCTGGACATTCGCCATCAGCTGGAAGTGCTGCGGCTGGTGCGCGGGCTTGGCGCGACGGTTGTGGCATCCTTGCATGACCTTAATCTGGTGCAGGGGTTTGCCGATGACCTGCTGGTTCTGAAAGATGGCCAGCCGCTGGCGTTTGGCCCTGTGGCGCAGGTGCTGACCCCTGAATTGATCGCGCGTGCCTTCGGTGTGCATGCGCACCCGCGCGGCCCCGCCCAGTTCGACTTTTCCCTATTTGATGACATGCAACAGGAGAGACGCGCATGAAATCCCTTCCCCTTGCCCTGCTGGCCACGGCATTTGCCGCACCCGCATTGGCCCACCCTGTCACCGTGCAAAGCTGCGACCGAGAGGTGACGTTTGACGCGCCCCCCGAACGCGCCGCATCCAATGACGTGAACCTGACAGAAATGATGCTGGTTCTTGGCCTGCATGACCGGATGGTGGGGTATACCGGCATTTCGGGCTGGAACAAACTGGATGAAGAAATCCGCGCCGATATCGGCGAATTGCCCGAACTGTCCGAGCGCTACCCCACGCGCGAAGTGCTGATCGGCGCTGATCTGGATTTCTGGTTTGCGGGCTGGAATTACGGCATGCGCGTGGGTGGAGAGGTAACGCCCGACACGCTGCAACCCTTTGGGATTGCAGTATATGAACTGACCGAAAGCTGCATTCACATCATGCCGCGTGATGGTGTGGCGATTGACGACATGTTCAATGACATCCGCAATCTGGGTGCGATCTTCGGTGTTGATGACCGCGCGGATGACCTGATCACCGGCTGGCAGGCCGAACTGGACCAGATCGCAACCACCATTCCTGATGCGGAACCATTGCGCGTATTCGTCTATGACAGTGGCGAAGACACGCCCTTCACTGCGGGCCGCTACGCCATGCCCACCGCCATGATCGAAGCTGCGGGCGGGCGCAATATCATGGATGATGTCGACAGTTCTTGGACCCGCGTGGCGTGGGAACCGGTGGTGGAACGTGATCCCCAAGTCATCATCATCGTCAATTATGGCGAAGTCACCGCCGGGCAGAAGATCGAATTCATGAAATCCAACCCCGCTTTTGCGGATATGGACGCCGTGGTGAATGACCGTTTTGTCGTGCTGGAATATGTCGAGGCCACGCCGGGGCCGCGCAATATTCGCGCCATCCGCGCCCTGGCCCGCGCGTTCTGGCCCGAGTGATCTGACATGCGCACCACACCCACCCCTGAAACTGCCGCCCCTGTTCTGGCCGCCAAGACCCGCATGCCCGTTATGGCACGTCCTGTGCGGCAGGGGCTATGGGGGGTGGGGATGGTTGCGCTTGTCCTGTCCATTTCGGCGGCTGTCAGCATCGGGGCGGTTGCTGTCCCCGTGGGGACAGTCTGGGGCGTGATCGCGAACAAGGTCATGCCGGGGCTGGTCACACCCGACTGGTCGGCGGGGCGCGCGGCGATTGTGTGGGAAATCCGTTTGCCGCGCGCGCTTCTGGCGGCATTGGTGGGCGCGGGGCTGGCGCTTGTGGGGGCGGTGCTGCAATCTGTCACACGCAACCCGCTGGCCGACCCGCATTTGCTGGGCATTTCGTCCGGGGCGGCCTTCGGGGCCATTCTGGCGCTGTTGCATACGGGCATGTTTCTGGGCCTTGCGACAGTGCCGCTTCTGGCCTTTATCGGCGCGCTGGCGTCAACCCTTCTGGTGCTGTCTGTTGCCAGTTTCGCGCAGGCCACCAGCGCGGACCGGCTGGTGCTGACAGGGGTCGCCGTGTCGTTCATTGTGATGGCGCTGGCGAATGTGCTGATATTTCTGGGGGACCCGCGCGCGGCGCATACGGTTATTTTCTGGATGCTGGGCGGGTTGGGGCTGGCGCAATGGGCGCATCTGATCTGGCCTGCATTGATCCTTGCGGGCGCGGCAATCTGGTTTCGTGCGGTGGCGGGGTCGCTGAACGCCATGACCATCGGGGATGAAACCGCATCGACGCTGGGTATTCCGGTTGCGCGGTTCCGGCTGACATGCTTTGTCGTGGCCGCCATGGTGACGGGGGTGATGGTGGCGTTTTCCGGTGTTATCGGGTTTGTCGGGCTGATGATTCCGCATATCGTCCGGTTGGCAGTGGGCGGGGATAACGCCCGTGTGTTGCCCGCGTCGATGCTGGTGGGTGCCATTTTTCTGGTCTGGGCCGATATTGTCGCGCGCACGCTGATGCGCCCCGAAGACCTGCCCATAGGCATTGTGACCGGCCTTGTGGGGGGTATGTTCTTTATCTGGCTGTTGCGGCGTCGTGCGCGCGGGTAGCGGTCCCTGCGCAATGAATCCGGCCTGTCAGCGACATAGGTATCTTGTCGCTGCTTATGTGATAATATAACAAAACCGCCATGATCAAGACCCACTCCCCCCGCCACATCGCCACACTTGGCGCGCTGTTCACCCTGTCTGGCGCGGCTGCGCTGATTTATCAGGTGCTTTGGGTGCGCGAGCTGGGGCTTTTGTTCGGGTCCACCGCGCAGGCGGCGGCGCTGACGATTGCCATTTTCTTTGCAGGGATCGCGCTGGGCGGCTGGCTGTTCGGGCGTTGGGCAGGGCAGATGCAGCGGCCCTTGCGCGCTTTCGGGTTGGTGGAAATCGGCGTGGCGGTCACGGCGCTGGGGCATTTTCTGGTGTCGGATACCTATTTCACGATCTATCCCGCGCTTTATGCCATGGTCGGCGGGGTGCCGGTTCTGGAAACCGCGCTGAAAGCGGGGGTGGCGGCCACGATTCTGCTGCCTTCGGCCATTTTGATGGGCGGCACGCTGCCCCTGATGGGCCAGCATGTGATTCGCGCCCGCGACAGTCTGGGACGAATGGGGTCGGCACTTTATGCGCTGAATACCGCAGGCGGGGCCATGGGCGCGCTGGCGGCGGGGTTTTTTCTGCCCATGTGGCTGGGGTTTTCGGGCGCGTATCTGCTGGCCGTTGGGTTTGATCTGTTCGTGGGGCTGGCGGCGGTGATGATTGCGCGCCGCGCCCTGCCCATGGGTGCACAGGATCGTCCCGACCGTGTGCCCGTTCCCGCGCGACTATGGCTTATTGCCTTCGCGTCAGGCTTTGCCACCTTGGCGGTCGAGGTCATCTGGACCCGCGCCTTTGCGCAAGTGCTGCAAAATTCGGTCTATACCTATGCGCTGGTGTTAACGGTGTTCCTGATCGCGCTGTCGCTGGGCGCGGCGCTGGCCAATGCTTTGGGCCGTCTGTCCCTGCGCCCCGAGGCCGTGCTGACCGGCCTGCTGCTGGCGTCCTGCGCTGTCATCGCCGCCACGCCGCATGTGTTCCACCACCTGACAGGGGGGCTGGGATACCTTGGCGGGCGCGCGGATTTCGCAGGCTATGTGTGGGAAGTGGGGCGCGTGGCCCTGCTGATCATGCTGATCCCCGGCACGATACTGGGCGCGGTGCTGCCCTATCTGCTGCGGTTGATGGAAGGGGGCGGCGCGCCCGGTGCGGTGCTGGGGCGGTTGATCGCGGTGAACACCACGGGCGCGATTTTCGGCGCGCTGGCTGGGGGTTTTGTGCTGCTGCCCATGGTCGGCGCATGGAAAGCGCTGTGGCTGATGGGGGCGGTCTATGCGGTGCTGGTGCTGGCGTTGTGGCAGCCCCAGGATGGCTGGGGCGCGCGGATCACGCGGTTTGGTGCATTGGCGGGGGCGGTGGTGCTGCTGGCGGGCCAGCCGGGGTTACAGGCCACACGCCTGAATGCGGGAGAGGAGTTGCTGGCATTTCGCGAAGGCCCCTCTGCCCATGTTGCGGCCATCGCGCGCGGGGATGCAAAGTTCATCCGCGTGAATAATTTCTACACCCTTGGCGGGTCGGGCGCGCTGGTGCCCGAACGCAACCAGACGATGATTCCGCTGCTGACCCACCCCGCCCCGCGCGAGGTTTTCTTTCTGGGCCTTGGCACCGGCATTTCCGCAGGCGCGGGCCTGTTTGCCAACCCCGACCGCGTGACGGTCTGCGAATTGCTGCCTGATGTCATTGATTTCGCGCGCGACTGGTTCGGCCCCTATGTCAACGGGCTGTTTGATGACCCGCGCGTGACAATCCATGCCGAAGATGGCCGCCAATGCCTTGCGCGGTCCCGCGCCACCTATGACATGATCATTGCCGATCTGTTCACGCCATGGCGCGCAGGTGTGGGCAATGTCTACACGGTGGAGCATTACAAACTGGCCGCAAGCCGCCTGAAGGATGGCGGGGCCTATGTGCAATGGATGCCGCTTTATCAGGTGTCGCGCCGCGAATTCGAAATTATTGCCAACACCATGGCGCAGGCCTTCCCCGAAGTGACCTTGTGGCGCGGCGATCTGTATGCCGAACGGTCCATTCTGGCACTGGTGGGGCGCAATGACCCCGCGCCGCTGGACCCCGCCACGCTGGCGGCGGGCTGGCGCGCCATGACAGGCAGTCAAGAGGCGGAGTCCGTGCTGGCCGACCGCGCGCTGAAATTCTATGCGGGCAATGTTGCGTCGGGGCTGTTTGCCGATGCGCCCGTCAATACGGATGACTGGCCGTTGATCGAATATCTGGCCCCGCGCACCCATCGCGCGGTGATTGCAGGGCGCGCAAACTGGCTGACAGGGCCGGTGCGTGACCGGCTGTATGATGATTTGCTGACTGCCCTGCCACCGCAGCAAGACCCCCATCTGGCGCTGTTGACCGATGCGCAGCGTGATCTGGCGCGCGCGGGTGCGGTTTATGCCAGATGGCGCGGGTTGCGGGCGCGCGATGATCTGCAAGCAGGCGCTGTGTGGCCGGAATTCATTGCCCTGACACCGCCGCATGCGCGCAACCCCGACAGCCCCGCAGGGCAGGTCGCCACCGGCGGCATGGCTTTCGGGGACGCGCTGAATTAGCGCGTGTCGCACAAAAGCGGGACGCGGTTTTACGCGTCCCTGATATGCTGTGACCGCGCCTTGCGCCGGATTTCGCGGGCAGGGTGCATCTGTTCGACGTGATGCAGGATGATAGCAGTGTGTGCCAAATGACCCCGGCCCGACAGGGACTTACCTTGCGGTTTGTGCTTGCCGCGCTTCCTGGCTGATAGTCTGGCCCGCGCTTTGCATATCGCGGCCAGCACCTTCGACCGTTGCGCAGGCGGCAAGGGCGGTCAGGCCAAAAAGAATGATCAGTGCTTTCATTGTGTGTTCCTTCGTTAGACACATTTCCATGTGAACGCAGCAGCTTTGGATTTGTTCCGTCTGGCAAGCACTTATTTGCAAAGCCACCCCATATGATGGCCGGATTGCCCCCGTTGTCAGGGCGGCGCGTGACATGCGCAGGCAGGCCCGTCACGCCATTGGGCTATATGATCATGCGCCCGGGGTCTGCAAGGCGCTGTGCGAGGTTCGCGACAAAGCGCGCGGCATCTGCACCGTTCAGGGTGCGGTGGTCATAGCTTAGGTCCAGCGGCACCATGGGCACGGGGCGGGGCGTGTCGCCGTCCCAGACCGTGACAATTTCGGTGCGGGTAATGCCAAGGATGGCCAGTTCGGGCGGGTTGACGATGGGGGTAAATGCGGTGCCGCCAATGCCGCCCAGATTGCTGATGGTCATGGATGCGCCGCCCATGTCATCCGGTTTGATTTTGCGCGCCTGCGCGCGCGCTGCCAGATCGGCAATCTGGGCCGATAGCGCCCACAGGCCCTTTTTGTCGGCATCGCGGATGACGGGCACCATCAATCCGTGGGGCGTGTCCACGGCAATACCGATATGGACATAGTCCTTCAGGATCAGGGTTTTGCCATCTGCCGACAGGGACGCATTGAACCGTGGAAAGTCGCGCAGGCATTGCGCCAGTGCCATGACATGGAAGGCCAGCGCAGTCAGTTTGACACCGCGCGCCTGTGCCTCGCCCTTCCATGCGCAGCGTAGCGCCTCGATCTGGGTCATATCTGCGCGGTCGTGATGGGTGACTTGCGGGATCAGCGTGTTCGCCGCGCCCAGATTGCGCGCGGCCACCTGTGCAAAGCGGCTCATTGGTTCTTCGCGGATCGGGCCATGGGCTGCATGATCTACGTCCCAATAACTGGTGTCGCCCGCAGGTGCGCTGGCCGTGGGCTGTGTGCCCAGATCTTCCGGCCCCAGTGTTGTGCGCCCCAACGCGCGGGCGCGGGCGTCAATATCGACGCCTTGTTGAAGGGCTTTGCGCCGCGTGCTGGGGCTTGCGATAACGTCTGTCATGATTGCCCCCTTACCAGCTGGCCGAGATATATTGTGTTTCCATGAATTCCAGCATTCCTTCATGCCCGCCTTCGCGCCCAAGCCCCGATTGTTTGGTCCCGCCAAAGGGCGCGGCGGGGTCGCTGACAAGCCCGCGGTTCAGCCCGACCATGCCGTAATCCAGCCGTTCACACACTTGCAGCGCGCGCTTGAAATCACCCGAGAAGACATAGGCCACCAGCCCGTATTCCGTGGCATTGGCGCGGGCAATCACATCGCCCTGATCGGTGAATGTCTGGATTGCCGCGACCGGGCCGAAGATTTCGTCATGCACGCAATCGGCCGTTTCCGGCACGTTCGACAGCACCGTGGGCGGGTAGAAGAACCCGCGCCCGTCGGGGACCACGCCGCCGCATTCCAGCTTGGCGCCCTTGGCAAGCGCATCGGCCACGAATTCCGCCACCTTGTCGCGGGTGGCGGCATTGACCAGCGGGCCGACATCGACGCTGGGGTCGCTGCCATCACCCACCTTCAGGGCGGACATGGCGGCGCTCAGGCGGCGGATATACTCCGGCGCGACCGCTTCATGCACATAGATGCGGTTCGCGGCAGTGCAGGCCTCGCCCAGATTGCGCATTTTGGCCAGCATTGTGCCTTCAATCGCCACATCCATATCGGCATCGTCAAACACGATCACGGGCGCATTGCCGCCCAGTTCCATCGCGGGTTTCAACACCTGATCGGCGGCGGATTTCAACAGCTTGCGCCCCACGCCGGTTGACCCCGTGAAACTGACCACCCGCACGCGGGGATCGTGCAGCATGTGATCGACCAGCGCGCCGGTTTTCTTCGAGGGCAGCACATTGACCAGCCCCGCAGGCACGCCCGCTTCTTCCAGCAATGGCATCAGCGCCAGCATGGTCAGCGGCGTTTCTGACGCGGGCTTGATGATCACCCCGCACCCTGCCGCCAGTGCGGGCGCAATCTTGCGCGTGCCCATGGCCGCCGGATAATTCCACGGCGTGATCAGCACGGCCAGCCCCGCCGGTTTGTTCAGCACCATGATCCGCGCGCCCGATGCAGGCGCGTGCGCGATCATCCCGTCCGCGCGCACCGCTTCTTCCGCGAACCAGCGAAAGAATTCGGCGGCATAAGTGGCTTCACCGCGCGCATCCGCGCCCGCCTTGCCGTTTTCCAGCGTGATCAGACGGGCGAAATGATCCAGCCGCGCGGTCATCAATTCCCACGCCCTGCGCAACACTTCCGAGCGTTGGCGCGGGGTGCGCGCGGCCCAGTCGGCCATCGCGGCCTGCGCTGCATCCAGCGCGGCATCGGCATCTGCAATACCGGCAGACGCGACCGAGGCCAGCACCTGCTCGGTGGCGGGGTTGATCACGTCAAAGCGTTCATCCGTTTTGTGCCATGTGCCGTTTATGTAAAGATCAGTGTGGTCCATCTTGGTCCCCATGTCAGAGCAGGTGGCGAAGCGGCTGCTCCATCCGGCCTGCGAATTCGGAAATCAGCGCGATTGCGGCGGGGCCATCCATCTGTGCGGCGCTGCATTCCAGCACCAGCGCAAGCCCTGCGCCCTGTTGGATGATGCTAAGCACCGGCACATCCTCTGCGCCAAGTGACACAGCCCGCAAGGATGTGGCGCGCAGATCGCGCACGCGCAGATCGGGCGCGTTTTCGGTGTCTGTGACCGCCGACAGGCCGCGCCCCGCGGCCACATCATAGACGCGGCTTGCGCCAAAGCGTTCCACCGCCACGGTCGCCGCGCGGCCAAGGCTGGCACCCGCAAGCCCTGCAAGCAGCGCATCGGCATCTTGCAGGCCATGTGCATCCGCCGCCCATGTGGCGAAGGGGCTGAAGCCATCCTGCGCGCACGCCGCTTGCAGCCGCAAGGCCTGCACGGTCCCGCCCGCCTGTGGGGCAGGGGTCTGCGTCGGCAGCGCCTCCAAAACCTCAAGATCGCGCATATGGAAGGGCTGCGGATGGCCCGCGCGCACCAGCCGCGCCAGATCCAGCCCTTGTTCAAGTGCGACGCGGCGCAATTTGGGCGATGCAAGAATGCGGCCCCCTGTCTGTGGTGCTGCCTGATGTGCGGTAGCCTGCATCGGGGGCGCAGGTTTGGGGGCAACGGTTTCAGCGGGCGCGGGGTTTGCCGCAGGTGCGGCTGCTGCAACCCCGCGCGCCACAGGTGCATCGGGTTTTTGCGCCGATATAATGGCAAGGGCCGCGCCTACCGGCACTTCGTCGCCGGGTTCGGCCAATGTGGCGGCCAGATAGCCGCTATGCCCTGCGGGCACTTCTACTGTGCTTTTGTCTGTCTCGACCTCGAACAGAATATCATCAGTGGCCACGGCATCGCCAAGGGCCTTGTGCCAGATAACCAGCACACCGCTGTCTTGCGCCATGCCAAGTTGCGGCATGGTGACCTGATGCCCGTCGGGCAGGGTGTCTTGGGGGGCGCTGTCGGGTGCGGCGCTGTCGTTGGGGGCGGGGCTGTCACCGGCCGCATCCGCACTGTCGGATATGCGCGCAATGGCATGGCCCACAGGCACGTCCTCGCCTTCAGCCGCTGTCACATGGGTCAGGAACCCGCTGGCTTGCGCCTCGACCTCCATCGTGGCCTTGTCGGTTTCCACCTCGAACAGCGCATCACCCTTGGTCACGGCATCGCCGGGCGCTTTGAGCCATTGTGTCAGGCGCCCCGCATCCTGTGCCATGCCAAGCTGCGGCATTGTCACGTCATGCGGCATGGATCATCTCCCCCGCGCACAGCTTGCGCGCATTGGCGGCCACCTGCTCGGGCGTGGGCACGGTCAGATCTTCCAGCGCGGGGCTGAAGGGCACGGGCACATCCATCGCGCCCATGCGCAGCACGGGTGCGTCCAGATGGTAAAACGCTTTCTCGTTCAACCGGCTGGCAATTTCCGCCGTCACCCCGTAGCTTTGGTGGCCTTCGTCAATGACAATCGCGCGGCTGGTTTTCTTGACGCTGTTCAGCAATGTCGCCTCATCCAGCGGCACAATCGTGCGCGGGTCGATCACCTCGGCGCTGATCCCCTCGGCTGCCAGAATCTCGGCCGCACTCAAAGCCACCTGCACCATGGACGATGTGCCAATCAGCGTAATGTCCGTCCCTTTGCGCTGCACATTGGCCACACCGAAGGGGATCAGGTATTCTTCTTCCGGCACAGGGGCGCGGTCCTGATACATCAGCTTGTCTTCAAAAATCACGACAGGGTTATTGTCGCGGATGGCGGTTTTCATCAGCCCCTTGGCCTCATAGGCCGAAGATGGCATCGCCACTTTCAGCCCCGGAATATGCGCCACCAGTGCTTGCAAGGACTGGCTGTGCTGCGCCGCCGACCGCCGCGTGGCCCCCATATTGGTGCGCAACACCATCGGCACGGTCAGCTTGCCGCCCGACATGTAATGCTGTTTGGCTGCCTGATTGCAAAGCTGGTCCATGACCAGATAGATGAAATCGCCGAACATCAAATCCACAATGGGGCGCGCGCCCGTCATCGCGGCGCCCACGGCCAGACCCACGAAACCGGGTTCCGATATGGGCGTGTCGATCACGCGGTCGGTGCCAAACTCCTCGACCAGACCGGACAGCACCTTGAAGGGCGTGCCCGCTTCGGCCACATCCTCGCCCATCAGAAACACCGATGCGTCGCGGCGCATTTCTTCGGCAATGGCCTCGTTCACGGCCTGGGACAGGGTTATTTCGCGCATCATCTTTCCTCCTCAGGCCGCAAAAACATGCTGATCTACTTCCGATGCATCGGGGTAGGGCGCGGCCTCGGCATAGGCCACGGCCTCGGCTGCGTCGCGCTCCACCTCGGCATTCATGGCGTCCAGTTCGTCTTCTGTGGCGATCCCTTCGCTGACCAGATGGGCACGAAAGCGGATGATCGGGTCGCGGTTTTCTTTCCACTCCTTCTCCTCGGCCTTGGAGCGGTAGTATTCGCGGTTGATGTCGCCGACATGGTGGCCGTGATAGCGATAGGTCATCAATTCCATGAAGAACGGCCCTTCGCCGCGGCGCGCGCGCGCCACCAGTTTGCGCGTCAGGTCATTGACCGCCAGCACATCCTGCCCGTCGATCTGATGCGCCTCGATCCCAAACGCTTCGGCGCGCGCGGTGATGGACCCCGCCGCGATTTCCTCGGTTTTGGTGTATTCCGAATAGCCGTTGTTCTCGCAGGCATAGATCACCGGCAAGCTCCACAAGGCGGCCATGTTCATCACCTCATACATCAGCCCCTGCGCAGTGGCCCCGTCGCCAAAGAAACAGACCGTCACATCATCCGCGCCCTGCAATTTGGCGCGCAGGGCTGACCCTGTCGCAATCCCCATCGACCCGCCGACAATCGCGTTTGCGCCAAGGTTGCCGTGGCTTTGATCGGCGATATGCATTGACCCGCCCTTGCCGCGGCAATACCCTTCCGCCTTGCCCAGAAGTTCGCAGAACATCGCCTTGAATTCCGCCCCCTTGGCCACGCAATGGCCGTGCCCACGGTGGGTGGACGTGATGCGGTCATCATCTGTCAGCGCCTCGCATATGCCCACGGCGACCGCTTCCTCGCCGGAATACATATGTGTCAGGCCGGGCATTTTGGCCGACAGGTATAGCTGGTTGGCGTTATCTTCAAACGTGCGGATGCGCACCATCTGGCGGTACATGCGCAGGTAATCTTCGGTATTTGTCTTGGCCTTGGCCATTGCGATGTCCTTTCAGGGTCACGCGCCCCGGTTTCATCTTGCAAGAAATACTCCCGCCGGGGGCCACGCCCCGGCAGGGGCGTTCAGTAGCGGTTCGCAATCGGCAGTTCTTCCGCCGGAAACAGGCTGATCACTTCGCAGCCGGTTTCGGTCACAACCACTTCTTCCTCGATCCGCGCGGCGGAATAGCCGTCGGTGGCAGGGCAATAGGTTTCCAGCGCGAAAACCATGCCGGTCTTGATTTCCATCGGGTGGTCCAGACTGATCGCGCGGCTGATGATCGGGCGCTCATGCAGTGCCAGCCCCAGCCCGTGGCCGAATTGCAGGCCAAAGGCCGATTGCTCGTCCGGGAAGCCGAATTCTTCCGCCTTTGGCCAGACCTCGGCCACTTTGTCGGTGGAAACACCCGGTTTGATCATGGAAATGGACGCGTCAATCCATTCGCGCGCCTTCACATAGGCGTCATTTTGCGCAGGCGTCGCGCGGCCAATATTGAAGGTGCGATAATAGCAGGTGCGATACCCCTGATAGCTTTGCAGAATATCAAAGAAGGCCTGATCACCGGGGCGGAAATAGCGATCGGTGAAATTATGCGGGTGCGGGTTGCAGCGTTCGCCTGAAATGGCGTTGATCGCTTCCACATCATCGCTGCCCATTTCATAGAGCATCTTGTTGGACAGGGCGACGATGTCATTCTCGCGTATGCCGGGTTTCAACTCCTCGTAGATCATATGATAGACGCCATCGACCATGGCGGCGGCTTGTGTCAGCAACTGGATTTCATCCCAGTTCTTGATCTCGCGCGCGGCCAGCATGATTTGCTGGCCATCCACGACATTCAGCCCCTCTTCTTGCAGGGCATGGAACATGGCGGTTTCGGCGTAATCCACGCCCACCGGCATGTCGCCCATGCCCGCATCGCGGATCAAACCCGCGATTTCACGCGCATACTTGCGCATTAGGCCGAATTCGGGCGGAATGGTGCCGCGCATGCCCACCACACCGGCGCGGCAGTGGTCGGGCACCAGCCAGTCGCTGAATTTCTTGTGATGCATCGCGGCTGATCCGAAATCCCAGACATAGGGCGCATCATCGCCCGTCAGCAGGCAGAAGCGACACATCTTGTCGCGTTCCCATTCGCCGATCTTGGTGGCCGACACATAGCGGATATTGTTCACATCGAACAACAACAGCGTGCCGGCATTGGACGCCTGCAACGCCTGCCGCGTGCGCGCCAAACGGTAGCGGCGCAGGCGGTCATGGTCGATCCGGCGTTCAAAATCGACCGAAGTGTGGCCCCATGCGGGCAACCGCCCTTCCCAGCGCCAGTTTGGTTCAAGGTCCTGGGGGGTTAACAGATTGGGCATCAAAGCTCGTGACATAAGACTACTCCGTCCAGTGCATGTGGCGATGCACCGATTGTCTGAAGGGTGAATTGGGAATGTGGTGTGATTGCGTTACTGGATGCACCAGCCGCCATCGATATGGATCATCTGACCCGTCATGTAATCACTGTCGGAACTGCACAGGAATGCGGCTGTGCCCCTGACATCTTCGGGATAGGACACGCGCTTGATTTGCAGTGCATCACGCACGATGTCGTCATAGGCCTGACCTTCGCGGTCCTTGAACCCTATTTCGACCAGATCCTTGTCCAGCTGTTCCCATAGCGGCGTGACAACCACACCCGGCGCGTATCCGTTCACAGTAATTCCATGTTCCGACAGCCCGATGGCCCCGCAATGCGTCAGCGCCAGACAGCCATATTTCGACGTGCAATAGACAGTCACATCCACCAGCGGCTTGCGCGACGCGATGGACCCCACATTGATCAGCTTATAGGGGTAATCCTGCTTGCCCTGCGCGATCATCTGGCGGGCAGTTTCCTGCATGCCCAGCCACATGGCCTTGGTGTTGACATTCATGATCATGTCCCAGTTGTCTTCATCTATATCCATGAAGAACCGGGGCTTGTTCAGGCCCGCATTGAACAGGCCCACATTGATCAGCCCGAATGCGTCAACGGTGGCTGCAACGGCGGCTGCGTTATCTTCGCGTTTTGTGACATCCATTTTGACAGCAATCGCACGGCCATTGCCCTTGGCGTTGATCTTGTCGGCCAGTGTTTGCGCGGCATCCAGATCCAGATCGCCAAGGCAGACATTCGCGCCCAGTTCTGCGAAATGTTCGGCATTGCACGCACCCATACCGCGCGCGGCACCGGTGATCAGAATATTCTTGCCTTTCAGGCGGGTGGTGTCCATGGCGTCCTCCTCAGCGCTTTTGGTTATTTCAAGGCGTCTTCTGCCCGTGACTGGGCGCGCCTTAAGGCGTCGCGCGGGGTCAGTATTCCGCGCAGCATGTCATGAAGTTCCTGTCCGCAAATCTCTATGATGTCGGCGATCTGGGGAATTGGCGGGCGTGGCCAATACTGCAATTCATCGCGCAGCGACATGGCGTCCACCGCTTCAAAAATGGGGGAAATGCGCCGCACTTCGGGGTCGGCCCCCACTGAATAGCGCGGTGCGGTGCGGCTGCCGTTCAGCACATACAGTTTTTGTGCCTCGGGCGATGTGAAGGCAACCAGCGCTTCCGCAGCGGCGGCGCGGCGTTCGGGCGCAATATTGGCAGGAATGCCCAGAACATACCCGCCCACGGGGGCCACCGGCTGGCCTTGCGGACCGGCGGCATGGGGCAGATAACCGGTGTTGCCATTGGCGGGCGACGAGGGGTCGCGTTCAAAATACGGGGCCAGAAGCGTGTAGCCATAGGCCATGGCGATCTTGCCCGCCGCATAGGGGCGGATCCGTTCATACCACGACATCGACAAAATGTCGGGTGGGGACAGGTCCAGCAGTTGCAGCAGGTATTCGCACGCATCCAGCGCCAGTGGTGTGTCGATGGTGGGCACAATGTCGGTGCGCTTGGCCGTGTCAGCCGCGAAACCACCGGCGATGGGGTCCAGATTGATGATCGGCTGGCCAAAATCGGCGCAGGTCATCAGGAACTGGTGCCCCAATGCCGTGCCGCGCGCGGCGTTCCACGCAATACCATAGCGGCCATGCTGTGGCGCGTGAAAATGGCGTGCTGCGGTGATCACGGCATCTGTGGTGTGTGGCGGTTCCAGCCCTGCGGCGGCGAACATGTCCTTGCGGTAAAACAGCAATTCCGGCGTTGTCTGACTTGGCACACCATAGGGCCGCCCGCCCCAATGCGCGGCCATCCACCCCGCAGTGTGAAAATCCGGCGCGTCCAGCCGGTCGATATCCAGACAGTCACTTAGCGGGGACAGCACGTTCTTTTCCGCAAACTCGCCGATCCAGGGCAGGTCGACGGCGATGATGTCATATTTGCTGACACGGCGCTGTGCATTGCGCAGGGCCTCCGTGCGCAGCCTGTCTATGGAAAAGGCGCGCTGGCTGATGGACGTGCCGATAATCTGTTCAAACTGCCGCTTCAGGTTTTCCATGACCATGAAGGTCGGGTCGCCATGCACCAGAATGCGCAAGCCGCCGCCCAGTTGCAAAGGTTCCGGCAAAACCTGCGGCGGGGCTATTGACTGGCTGGCTGGCACATAGGACGCCCCGAAATAATATTCACGCGCAGTCGCTGTGGCCGTGCCGGTGGTTTCAGCGCAAAGCCGCAGGATGCGGTCTGCAAGCTGGCGCCAGTTTGTCATCAGCCGCCCGGTCGGGTGTAGCGAAAAGGACCGCCCCGACCGTGTTCGCGCGCGCTGTTCTATCAGGCCGCAATCCAGCAATTGCTGCAACTTGCGCCGTGCCGTGGCATAGGGCACACCAGAGGCCGAAATCAGCATTGTCGCCGTGATGATCTTGCCGTTAAGATGGGCCTTGATCAGTGCGGCCACCATGTTCAGGTGCGGATTGGGATCGCCTATTTCAAGCGCGGTATCCAGTTCGGCGATCAGGGATTCGATAAAACCAAGTGCCGCAGGCAAGGCTGCCTGCCCGCCCCCGTCCTGCCCCCCGCGGGTGCCCTGCGCAGACAAGAAATTTTCATTCTGAATATTTCCCATTTTCACGTCTTTGAACTTTCCTTGAGGGCGGGGGTCGCGGTCGGTGTTTTGCGGTTTGGACATTTGCAATACCTTCACTTTGTTCAATTTGACTTGGTGTTCATACATCATAAATGTTCAAAATGAATATTACGGTGGCCGTTTTGGATATTTTTGCTGTGTTGCAGACGGCCCCGTGCAGACAGCATACAAGAAGCGCAAAAACGCTGTGCTGGGGGGCTTTCCCGTCAGGGCGCGCGGCGCATATGAAACCTATGGGAGGAAGAAAATGACAAAGACCATGCGCATTCTGCTTGCCAGTTGCGGCACCCTTGCCCTGGCAAGTGCCGCCACGGCCGATACAGTCCGGATCGGGATCACGCAGAACAATGTCGGTATCGACAGCTATCAGACAACCTATGAACGCGCTTTCATTGCCGCCGCCGAAGCCAACCCCGATGTCGAAGTGATTGTTCTGGATGCCGGTGGGGATGTCGCACGCCAGATCAGCCAGATGCAGGATCTTATCCAGCAGCAGGTTGATGCCATCATAATCTGGCCAACCGACGGGCAGGCGCTGGTTCCGGCGGTCCGCAATGCGCATCGTGCGGAAATTCCGGTGGTCGTGACCAATTCGAACATCGCCGAGGCGGGGATGGAATTCATCGCCGCATTCTCTGGCCCGAACAATGTGCAGCAGGGCATTTATTCCGCCGAAATGATGTGTGACGCATTGGACGGCGAAGGCCAGATTGTCCAGATCACCGGTATGCCGGGCTATACCACCGCAATTGAACGCCAGCAGGGTTTCGATGAGCGTCTGGCCGAATTGTGCCCCGGTGTGACCCAGCTTGATATTCAGCCCGGCGACTGGAACCGCGAACGTGCCCAGCGCACCATGGAAACCTTCTTAACGCGGTTTGACCAGATTGATGGTGTGTATTCCGGTGATGACAATATGGGCGTCGGCGCATTGAATGCAGCCCTTGCCGCAGGTCGCGCCGAGGGGATGGTATTTATCGGCGCAACGAACTTTGCTGTCGGATATGATGCCATGGCGCGCGGTGAATACTGGGGGTCTGTCTATCAGTCACCAGTCGATGATGCAGAGGCCGCCTTGCAAACTGCGCTGGATGTGCTGGCCGGTGAAGATGTGCCAAAGCTGAACTACTTTGACACACCCAAGATCACACAGGACAATATGGACGAATTCGACCGCCCTGTGTTTTGATCTGACGTGACAACTGGCCGGGGCACAGGCGCTACCCGCGCGCGTGCCCCGGCCTTGACGGCATTTGTCCGTGTCGTCAGGCGCGCTGAGGAGAGCGCGAGTTTTTGACTTTCCGGGAGGAGCCAGATGCTAATGACCCGCCTCAAGGCAGGGGGTCCTGCGATTGCAAAGCAGGGAATCCTTGTGGCCTTCATCGTGTTTATGATCGCGTTTTCGCTGATGTCAGACAGGTTTCTGTCGCTCGATAATTTCATGTCAGTCTTCCGGCAGGCTGCGATTATCGGGGTTATGGCCCTTGGGGTCACGATTGTGGTGATTGGTGGCAATCTGGATCTGTCCGTGGGGTCTATGCTGTCCTTTGCGACTGTTCTGGTTGTCGATCTGCATGACAAGATCGGGCCGGAACTGGCCATTCCTGTCATGGTGCTGGCAACCCTGTGCCTTGGGGCGATAAACGGGTTCCTGATTGGTATATTGCGGCTGAATTCGCTGATTGTGACTTTGGGCATGCTGTCGGCCATTCAGGGGCTGGTGCTGATCTATAGTGGTGGACAGAATGTAGACATTGCGGACCAAAGCGGCACATGGTTTGCCATTTTCGGGCGCGGTGCGATGTTTGGCATTGCAACCCCAATCATCATTTTCGGGACCATGGCGCTGGTGTTTCATATCATCATGACCACCATGCCCTTCGGGCGCAAAGTCTATGCTGTGGGCGGCAATCCGACAGCATCGGTGTTTTCGGGCATTCCGCGCTCGCGGGTGGTGTTCACGACCTATCTGATCTCGGCGCTATGCGTGGCGGTCGCTGCGATGATCCTTGGCAGCCGCGTGATGGGGTCGCAAAACAATGTGGGGCAGGGCTATGAGCTTCAGGTTCTGGCGGCGGTTATTCTGGGCGGCACATCGCTGCTGGGGGGCGCGGGCAGCATTCTGAAAACGGTTCTGGGCGTGTTGATGCTGGCCTTTATCCAGAACGGCCTGATCCTGATGGGCCAGCCCTATTATACGCAATGGCTGGTGACCTGGGTGGTCATCATCGTGGCCGTCTGGCTGGATGTTGCAGCCAAGCGTGGCCGCCTGTTTTCACCGATAGCATGAGGTCCGTGATGTCAAACCCAACTGATTTCAACCCTGTGCGCTGGTTGATGCGCAACCCGATCTGGGGCTTTGTGCTGATTGTTTTCATCTTCTTCAGTCTGGTTTCGGACCATTTCTTCGACTACCGCAATTTCCAGAATATTCTGGTGCAGACATCAACCATCGGGCTGATCGCGCTGGGCATGACGCTGGTGATGATCAATGGCAATATCGACCTGTCGGTGGGGGCTATTCTGGCGCTTGCGGCGGCCTTCGCGGTGGATGTGCAAAGCTGGGCCATGTTTGCCACATGGGGCAACTGGCAAATCCTGCCTGCGGTCTGCCTTGCGCTGCTGGTGGGCATTGTGCTGGGCGCGTTGAATGGCTTTATCGTTTGGAAAACCGGCGTTGATGCCTTCATTGTCACGCTGGGGGCAATGCTGGGCATTCGCGGTCTGGTCTTTGTCTATACGGGCGAGCAGTCCTTCTATGCGATGAATTTTGCCTATTCCGATTTCAGCGCTTTGTCAGTCGGGCCGTTGCCGGTGCTGGCGATCATATTTCTGCTATGCACGCTGGCGGTTCATTGGGTTTTGTCGCGTACAGCGCACGGGCGCAATACCTATGCCGTGGGCGGCAACCGCGAAGCGGCGGTGAATGCAGGTATTCGTGTCGGGCCGCATATGATGGTCAATTTCATGATCATCGGCTTTCTTGCGGCCCTGTCGGGTGTGCTTTTGTCCACGCAGATGGGGGCGGCCACGCCCAATCTGGGCCGCGATTATGAACTATGGGTGATCACGGCTGTGGTTTTGGGCGGCACGAAACTGACAGGGGGCAAGGGCGACATAATCGGCACATTCGGCGGGGTGCTGGCCATTGGCATTTTGCGCAACGGCATGAACCTGATGCAGGTGCCTGCCTTCTACGTTTATGTCATCCTTGGCAGCATCCTGATTGCCGTTCTGTTTCTGGACAAACGTTTCAATCGCACAGCGGACGGGGGGCTGCGCCTATGACGGATACACCACAACAACCGGCGCTGCGCCTACAGGGCATCGTCAAGACATTTCCCGGCGTCCGCGCGCTTGATGGTGTCGATTTCGAGGTGATGCCCGGCGAGGTTCACGCCCTTCTGGGCGAAAACGGCGCTGGCAAATCCACATTGATGAAAGTGCTGGCGGGCATGTATCAACCCGACGAAGGGCAGATCATGATCGCCGAACGTCCGGTGCGCATGACCACCCCGATCGAGGCCAAGGCCCAGGGCGTTGTGCTGATTCATCAGGAACTTAGCCTTGTTCCGGAAATGTCGGCGGCAGAAAACATCTATCTTGGGGAATTGCCGCTGAAGTCACTGGGCCGCGTGGACTGGACAACCTTGTTCGACCGCTCCAACGCTATTCTGAAGCGCCTGAATTGCAAATTCAGGGGGGAAGTGACGGTCGCAAACCTGTCGATTGCCAATCAGCAGATGGTGGAAATCGCCCGCGCGCTGACGGTTGACGCCCGCGTGGTGGTGTTTGACGAACCAACGGCGTCACTGACCGATTCAGAAAAGGTGGTGTTGTTCGACATCATTAACGACCTGAAGGCGCGCGGTGTGGGGATTGTCTATATCTCGCACCGGATGGATGAAATATTCACCCTGTCCGACCGCATTACAGTTCTGCGCGATGGCGCGTATCGCGGCACCCTGACCACCGCAGACACGAATGAAGACGAAGTGACCCGCCTGATGATTGGCCGCAGCCTTGATTTGTCGCGCGATGTCAATCCACCCAAACTGGGCGACACGGTGCTGGAAGTGCGCGGGTTAAGCTGCGCGCCCTTGTTCGAGAATGTCAGTTTTGCCGTGCGCGCGGGCGAAGTGTTGGGCTTTTACGGGCTTGTGGGCGCGGGCCGGACGGAAATTGCGGAAACGCTTTTTGGCCTGCGCAGTCCCGATAGTGGCGAAATTCTGGTGGATGGCGCGCCGGTGCAGATCAGCTCGCCGCAAAGCGCGATCAGTCTGGGCATTTCGCTGGTGCCAGAGAACCGCAAGGAACAAGGGCTGGTGCTGCAAATGAGCTGCCGCGACAACATAACCCTGCCGCAGGTTCAGGACCTGACATCAGGGCCTTTCGTGTCGTCCGGGGCTGAAATGGAAATCTACGAGCAGTATCGCGAAAAGCTGGAAATCAAATCACCAAGCTGGCGCCAGACCGTTGGTGTGCTGTCAGGCGGCAACCAGCAAAAGATTGTCATCGGAAAATGGCTGTCCATGAAGCCGCGCGTTCTGATCGTGGATGAACCCACGCGCGGCATTGATGTCGGGTCCAAATCCGAGATTCACAATCTATTGCGCGAACTGGCGGCCCAAGGGTATGCGGTTATCGTCATCAGTTCGGAAATGCCCGAAGTGCTGCGTGTCTCGGACCGGATTGTGGCCATGTATCACGGGCGCATCATGCGCGAATTCAGCGCCGATGACGTGACCGAGGATTCGCTGGTGCAAGCAATTTCGGGCATCCGCGCAGAGAATGCAGCCTGACATGCTTGGCATATCGTGAACGCCACCGGCTTGTTGTGCGCACGCGCAGGCCCTATAAAAGGATGAATATCAGCAACGACACTTAGGGGTGTTTCATTCTGTCCGAAGGCGTATTTGTCCTGAAAGCGGTTGTCGCAGCCGTTAAGTTCCATATTTTTGCACGCTGCTGGCATGCGGTATTTTCAAACCATGCCTGTTCGCGTCGGGCGCGCATCCTGATTGGCGTGCCATTGCCTGCGGTTGCGGTCCGCGCATGAAAGCTGTCGTGCAAACCATGCGCTACGTCGTGGCGTGGCTGCCTTATGCCAGCCTGCCTGCGCTAATACTGGGCACATTGTTCTTCATGGTGTCCCTGACCCCAAGTCTGGTGCCGCGCGATACCATGGTGCAGGCCGTGCTAAGCGGGGTCAGTCTGGCGGCGGGGCATGCGATCGGGCTGATGCTGTCGGCGCTGTGGCACAGGTTGGAATTCCCGCCCCTGCCGCTTCGTGCCCGCAGGGGTATTCGTGCAGTTGTGGTGTTTATCTGTGTGCTGGCGGCTGCGGGGGCGTTGTGGCAGGCATCGGAATGGCAAAACGGGTTGCGGGCATTGATGGAAATGCCGCCCGTCGACACTGTGCGCCCTTTCACGATTGCTGCGGGGGCGGGGGCGGTGTTTTTGCTGCTGGTCTGGTTCGTGCGGTTTGCATCGCTTGTGGTGCGCAAACTGTCGGGCGCGCTGTCGCGTGTGCTGCCCGGCCCGCAGGCGCTTCTGGTGTCCATCACGCTGACGGCATTGCTGTTTTGGAACATTGGCAACGGTGTGTTGGTGCGCGGGGCGCTGACTGCGGTTGACCGTGTCTATGCCGGGCTTGATGGCGTGTTCGAGGAGGCAAGCCCCCGCCCCGAAGATCCGCGCAAAACCGGCGCGCCCGGATCGCTGCTGGATTGGGAAGAACTGGGCCGGACGGGCCGCGCGATGATTGCCGCAGGGCCAGATCAGGCACAGATCGAAGCTGCAACCGGCACCCCTGCGCTGGAACCGCTGCGCGTGTATGTCGGGCTGAATGCCGCCCCTGACCCTGCGGCGCGTGCAGCCCTTGCGCTGGCCGAACTTCAGCGCATCGACGCGTTTTCGCGCAGCACGCTGGTCATTGCCACGCCCACTGGGACAGGAACTGTCAATTCATCCGGCCAGCAGGCGCTGGAATATATTCTGCATGGTGATGTCGCCACAGTGTCGGTGCAATATTCCTATGTGGCAAGCTGGCTTGCGCTGCTAAGTGACCCCGAATACGGGGTCGAAACCGCGCGCGCCGTTTTCGCCGAAGTGTATGGATATTGGCGCACATTGCCCCCTGATGCGCGCCCTGCCCTATATCTGAACGGGCTTAGCCTTGGGGCGCTGAATTCGGAACTAAGCCATGATCTGCATCAGGTTGTGGGCGACCCGTTTGATGGCGCGCTTTGGGTGGGCGCGCCCTTCAACAGCCCCACATGGTCCGAAGTGACGCGCAACCGCAACCCGGGCACACCTGCCTGGCTGCCGACATATCGCGACGGAAGTGCCGTGCGTTTCATGAACCAGACAGGGCTTGCTCCGACCGGCACAGCACCCTGGGGCAGTTTCCGCATTCTGTATTTGCAGCACGCCAGCGACGCTGTCACCTTCTTTGACCCGCGCGCCGCGTGGCGCCGCCCCGACTGGATGTCCGGCCCGCGCGGGCCGGATGTGTCGGCGGATCTGCGTTGGTTGCCGGTCGTGTCATTCCTACAGCTTGGGGTGGATATCATGACCGCCGTGAAGCCCCCTCGTGGCTATGGCCACAGGTATTCATTCGAAAGCTATGCCAAAGCATGGGCGATGCTGCTTGACCGGCCTGACTGGACCCTTGGCGCGATTGAAGACCTTGTAAATCATGTAAATCCACCGGATTAAGCGCTGCGCCACACCGTGCGGGCGACACGGCTGTTTCATGCCCGATTGGCATAAACATGCCCATTCGGGCTGTGTTTCGGGCCGGTAGCTGGTTTTCAGCGGCCGTCCGTATAGATTGTGCGCCCTGTGCAATGAAGGTTGCTTGTGAAAGGGAACGGACACATGGCCCGGTCGGAACGCCAGCGAAACACCCGCATTGACGCCGTGCGCGCCGTGGCGCTGGGTGTCGTCATCATCATGAATATGATGACCTTCTCGGGGCTTGCCTATCTTAGCCCGGATGCGCGTGCCGAAATGCTGGGGACAGTGGATCGCGCTGTCTGGGGCTTTCTGGATATGTTTTTCGAAGGCAAGGCGCTGGCCGCTTTTTCCTTTATGTTCGGGCTGAGTTTCAGCATGATCTTGCAACGCGCAGACCCCACAGCCGAAGCGCCGGCCCCGAAAGTCATGCGCAGGTTCATGGTGCTGGGCGCAATCGGGGCGTTCAATGCTGTTTTCCTGTTCTGGGCCGATATTCTGATGACCTATGCCGCGCTGGGTTTGTTGCTGCCGCTGGCGGCGCGGCTGTCGCAGCGGGTGACCTTCGCGCTGGGCATAGGGCTGGTTCTGGCAGGACCGATCGCGCTGGCCCTAAGCGGGGTTGGTCCGCCTGTGCCTGTGCCCGAAGGCCATGATGAAAGTTTGCGCGCCTTTGCATCGCAAAATTATACTGACGCCATCAGCCAGAACCTGAACATGGTGACGGGGGCCGCAGATACAGCGGGTGGTATGCTGTTGCTGCGCCTGTTCATGTTGTCGGGGCTTTTCCTGTTGGGGCTGGCGGTGGGCAAAAGCGCCTTGATGTCCCAGCTTGCCGAACTGCGCGGCCAGATGTTTCGGTTGGGCGCGCTGTCCCTGTGTCTGGGGATGGCGGCAGGGGGTGCGTTGCATATGATCGACACGCCGCAGGGGTTCTGGTTCGTGCTGTATCTGGAAACCCCGCTGATGGCGTTGGGGTATCTGATGCTGCTGACGGCTGCATTGCATGGCCCGCATATGCAATGGGTTCGCACCCTGCTGGCGCCCTTGGGCAGGATGAGTCTGACAGGGTATCTTGGGTCTTCGGCCTTGGGGCAGTTGCTGTTTTATGGCTGGGGGTTCCAGTTGATTGGCCAGACAGGCACGCTGGCCGTGCTGGCGCTGGCAATCGGGGTCATCATTGTGCTGGCAGGCTTTGCGCATCTGTGGTTCAGGCATTTTGTCTACGGGCCGTGGGAATGGCTGTGGCGCAGCCTGACAACCCTTCGGCGCCAGCCGATACTGGGGCGCGTGGCCTAAGCGGCCACGGCAAAAGGACGCTTCAGCGGCTGGCGCGGCGCACGGCTTGTTCCAGCGCGTCCAGAAAACGCGATCTGTCCGCCTTGGTGAAGCCCCGCCCCTTGCCCTGCAAATAGGGATCGGATGCGCGCAGATCAGCCATCAGGTCGCGGGTGGCCAGAACATTGCCGATATTTGCGGCACTCAGAACCTCGCCGTTATGTTTCAGGACCTGCGCGCCTGCTTCGATGCATTTTGCGGCCAGTGGAATGTCGCCGGTAATGACAATATCGCCCGCGCCCGCCTGTTCGGCGATCCATTTGTCGGCCTCGTCCGGGCCTTCGGCAACAATTACATTCTCAATCAACGGGTTGGCCGACGGGCGTATCCCCCCGTTCGAGACGATGACCATGCGCAGCTTGTGGCGTGTGCCCACGCGTTCGACCTCGGACTTGACGGGGCAGGCATCGGCATCAACGTAAATTGTCATCGGGCTGCATCCTTTCGCGTCCGTTATGGGCGGATTTCCGGCCTGCCCTCTGCATCCGCGATTTTGGCATGATGCGCAACTGCCTTGCAATTTTTGCGACATGCTGGATCATGTCCCCAGGCAAAAAAGGGGCGCGCATATGGACCACCGACTTACCGCTGATGACGGGCATGAATTCGATTGCTGGATGCATAGCCCCGACGGTGCGCCGCGTGGCGGCATCGTGATCTTGCAGGAAATTTTTGGTGTGACCCAGCAGTTGAAATCGATTGCCGCGCAATATGCAGAACAGGGGTATGTTGTGGCCATACCGGCCCTGTTCGACCGCCAGAAACCCGCCACGGTTCTGGGGTTCGATCAGGGCGCTGTGGGGCGTGATCTTATGATGCAGGCGGATATTGCGGACACGTCCCGCGATATTGCCGCAGCCATTCAGGCCGTGCAGGCCATCGCGGGCAAGGTTGCGGTCATGGGGTTTTGCTGGGGTGGCGGGCTGGCAATTCATGCGGCGCAACATTTGCCGGTTGCGGGGGCGGTGGTGTTTTACGGCACCCGTTTGCCCGACTTTGCAGGCCACCCCCTGCGCGTGCCGGTTCAGGGTCATTTCGGGCGCCATGATGACCATGTGCCGATGGAAATGCTGGATCACGCGCAGGCCGAATGGCCGGAACTGACGGTGCATCTGTATGATGCGGGCCATGCGTTTGCCAATGATGCCCGCCCGTCCTATGTGGCAGCGGCGGCGGAACTGGCCCATGCGCGCGCAAGTGATTTTCTGGCGCAGGTTCTGGCGTAATCCTAGCGGTCTTCGGCTGTATCGCGCGCCTGATCAGCAAGGTAGGACTGTGTCCATTTGACAAGATCAAGCGCCGCATCGCGGTCCAGAACCGGCGTGCCCAGCAATTCAGCGCTGCGCAGCCCCTGCACGGCCATATAGGCCAGCGTTGCAAGGTTGGGGTCGGACGCATTTGATTTGATGCGTTCCAGAAAAACGGCGGAATGTTCGCGCACGGGCTTTAGCATTTCGGGGTTTTCCGCAAATGCCGCCAGCAACCCTGTAGGGGGCGGGGTGCCCCGTGCGTGTTCATCCAGAAAATGTTGCAGAAAGGACTGGATAACAGCGTTCGCGCGCCCGGAACTTTGCTGCTGCTGCAAGGCAATGTCCAGCCGTTCCATATGGTCGGCGACCAGCGCTTCCAGCAATCGGGCCTTGGACGGGAAATGATACAGCAACCCGCCTTTGGAAATGCCAGCGGCGGCGGCTACTGCATCCAGTGAAATATTGGCTGGCCCAAGCTGGCGCGCAAGGGTTTCGGCGGCATTCAGAATAAGCTGTCGTGTCTGCGACGCGGATCTGGGGGATTTGGTCACTCGCTACTCCTGTGTATTCTTGACTAAACCGTCCAGACGGTATAGTTCGGCCCGGAAAAATGCAATCACTTATCTGAACGGGTATAACATCCAATGCTGAAGCGCTTTATCATTGCAACTGTGCTGCTTGTCTTGCTGGGTGGTGGCCTGATCGGGTTTAACCTGTTTCGGGATCAGATGATTGCACAGTTTCTGGCGAATCGTCCTGTGCAGGCGTTGCCTGTCGAAACGATTGATGTGCAGACAACGACATGGGCACCGGTCCTGAATGCGATTGGCACTGTCAATGCAGCACAAGGTGTCGAACTGACGGTCGAGGCCGCAGGCATCGTGCGCGAGATCGGGTTCGAGTCGAATTCCGAAGTGGCACATGGCGATATTCTGCTGCGCCTTGACGATGAAGTGCAGCGCGCCGATCTGACTGCCGCGCAAAGCCAGCTTGCGCTGGAACGGCTGAACCTTGACCGCGCCCTTGAGCTGCAAAGCCGTGGTGTCACGGCCAATGTGCAACTGGATCAGGCGCGCGCCGCGTTCGATGTGGCGACCGCGCAAGTGGCCCGCGCCGAAGCGGTGATTTCGCAACGCAGGCTTGTAGCCCCGTTTGGCGGTGTTATTGGCCTGCCGCGCATTGATGCAGGCCAGCATATCGCGCCGGGCACAATCGTGGCGACATTGCAGGATCTGGACCAGATGCGCGTCGATTTCAGCCTGCCGGAACAGGCCTTGCCCGCGCTGTCCATCGGGCAGATGATTGATGTGCGCGTGCAGGGGGATGACCGCCGTTTTAGTGGCGAAATCCGCGGCATAGACCCGCGTGTAGACCCGAATTCGCGCATGGTGTCGCTGCGCGCCACAGTGGAAAACCCCGACCGCGCCCTGACACCGGGGCAATTCGCGCGTGTCGAAATCCGGCTGCCGGAAGAAGACAATATTATTGCCTTGCCGCAAAATGCGGTTGTCACCAGCCTGTATGGCGATTTTGCCTATGTCGTGCACCCGTCGGATGATGACGCAGACCAGTTGGTGGTACGCCAGACATTTGTGACGACAGGGCGGCGCAGCAATGGTCTGGTCGAAATTGCCGACGGTATTGCCGATGGTGACCGCGTTGTCAGCTCCGGCCAGAACCGGCTGTCCAACCGTGCGCCTGTGACACTTTCGGACACGACAACCCCACAGGTGGCGCAATGAATATTTCTGCCCCGTTTATCAAGCGGCCTGTCGGGTCCACCGTTCTGGGGTTGATGATTGTCCTGCTGGGCCTGATGGGTGCATTCGGGTTGCAAACCCGCCAATACCCGCAGGTGGATGAAACCGTCATAACAGTGACCACAATCTACCCCGGTGCATCGGCGGAATTGATTCAGGGCTTTGTCACCGCGCCGATTTCTGCCGCTGTCGCATCGGCCGAAGGGGTGGATTACATCACCAGCCAGTCACGGCCATCGGCGTCTGTTGTGACGGTGAACATGGCATTGGGGCAAGACCCCGACATTGCCCTGACCGAAGTTATGTCCAAGGTGCAGGAGGTCCGCTCACGCCTGCCATCGGACGCGCAAGACCCCAATATCGTCAAAGGCACAGGCCAGACATTCGCAACCATGTATCTGGCCGTTCAGAACCCCGCCATGAGTGCCGAGCAGGTCACCGAATATATAGAACGCGTGATCGTCCCGCGCATGTCCACCATCGAAGGGGTGGCTGAATCGCAGGTGATGGGGGCTGCGAATTACGCAATGCGGGTCTGGATTGACCCTGTGCGCCTTGCCGGTCAGGGCCTGACGGCGGCCGAAGTTGCGCAGGCCATCAATGCGGCCAATTTTCTGGCCGCACCGGGGCGCACCCGCAATGAACTTGTAAGCTATGCGATTGACATCGATTCCACGCTGCAAACGCCCGAAACCTTTGGCCAGTTGCCACTGTCGGGGTCTGGCAATGATGTCGTGCGCCTAAGTGATGTGGCGCGCGTGGAACTGGCGGCGGCCAGCACTGACATGGTGGTGTCATTCGACGGGCAGCCCGGCACGTTTATTGGTGTGTTCCCCAACCCTGCGGCCAACCCGCTGGATGTGGCGGCGGCGGTGCTGGCGGAACTGCCCGCCATTCAGGCCAGCCTGCCCGATGGCATGACCATGGAAATGATGTATGACGCGACCGAACAGATTTCGGCGTCCATCAACGAAGTGCTGGTCACGATTGTTCTGGCAACGGCCATTGTCGCGCTGATTATCTTGCTGTTTCTGGGGTCGGTGCGGTCGGTGTCCATCCCGCTGGTGGCAATCCCGCTGTCGCTGGTGGGTGTGTTGTTCATGCTGTTTGTGGCGGGGTATTCGATAAACCTGCTGACATTGCTGGCCATGGTTCTGGCCATCGGGCTGGTGGTCGATGATGCCATCATCGTGGTGGAAAACGTGCAGCGCCATATCGAGAACGGGCAAACCCCGTTGCAGGCGGCCTTCACATCCATGCGCGAATTGTCGGTGGCCATCATTTCGATGATGATGACACTGATTGCGGTGTTTGTGCCGCTGTTCTTCATCGGCGGGCTGACGGGCGCGCTGTTTCGTGAATTTGCCGTGGCGCTGGCGGGTGCGGTGTTCATATCGGGTGTGGTCGCGCTGACCATATCGCCCATGATGGCGGCGCGTGTGTTGCGCGCGGGCGGCGGCGGCAACAGGTTTCAGGCAATGCTGGACCGTGGCTTTGGCCGTCTGGAAATATGGTATGCACGCCGCCTGACATCGACATTGCGGTTCACGCCGGTGACGATGTTGATTGTGGTTGTGCTGACAGGTGTGACGGGGTTTTTGTTCACCAAAACATCAAGCGAACTGGCCCCCGAAGAAGATATCGGCGCGCTGTTTTCGTTTGTGAACGCGCCATCCTATGCAACCATAGACTATACCAGCCATTATATCGCGGATATGGCCGCGCGCACATCCGACCTGCCGGAATTGCGGGCGAATTTTTCAATCGTGGGCTTTGGTGGCGCGACCAATAGCGGCATTATGCTTTGGGCCTTCGATGATTGGGCCGACAGGGACCGCAGCCAGGCCGAAATCCAGCAGGATTTGCAGGCGCGTCTGGCCCCGATTGCAGGGGTGCAGGCCTTCGTCTTTGCGCCCCCCAGCCTGCCGGGTGCGGGCGGTGGTTTGCCGATTTCGCTGGTCGTTCAGTCCACGGGCGACCCGTCCGAAGTCTATGAAATGTCCGAGCGTATCAAGCAAGCGGCAGAGGCATCGGGGCGTTTTCTGGTGGTGCAGAATTCCATGTCCTTTGACACCATGCAGGTTGTGGTGTCGATTGACCGTGACCGCGCCGCCGCACTGAACATTCCCGCCAACCAGATCGGGTCTGCCCTTGGCCTGCTGGTGGGCGACGGGGCCATCGCGCAGTTTGACCGCGATTCCAAAAGCTATGACATCATCATGCAGGTGCCGCAGGAATACCGTGACAACCCCGAGCGGCTGGGCGAATTCCATATCCGGTCCATGTCGGGTGAAATGGTGCCCCTGTCGGCAGTGACAGAAATTAGCACCGCCGTGGCCCCCCAGTCGATTGAACAGTTCAACCAGCTGAATTCCGCAACCCTGACCGCCATGCCGATGATCGGCACATCCACGGGCGACGGGCTGGCCGCGCTGGAAGATATTGCGCGCGCCGAGCTGGCAGACGGGTTCTTTCTGGATTACGCAGGCCAGTCGCGGCTGGAGCAGTCCGAAGGCAACACCATCGTGCTTGCCTTCGCGCTGGCGATTGTCGTGATTTATCTGGTGCTGGCCGCACAGTTTGAAAGCCTGCGTGATCCGTTCATCGTGTTGATGTCGGTGCCTTTGTCCATTTTCGGGGTGATTGTGCCGTTGAATCTGGGGTTGGGGACGCTGAATATCTATACACAGGTCGGGCTTATCACACTGATCGGGTTGATCACCAAACACGGCATTTTGCTGGTGGAATTCGCCAACCAGTTGCGCCGCGACAAGGGGCATGACCGTGCGGGCGCGATCATCACATCAGCGCGGTTGCGCCTGCGTCCGATCCTGATGACAACGGCGGCAACCGCGCTTGGCGTTGTGCCGCTGATGGTGGCCAGCGGGGCCGGGGCTGCGGCGCGGTTTTCGATGGGGCTGGTGATTTTTTCGGGCATTACCATCGGCACGCTGTTCACGCTGTTTGTGGTGCCGGCCTTTTATATCCTGATTTCACGCAAGACCCTTGTGGCGCAGGTTCAGGATTTGTCACAACAGCCAGCACAATGACGCCGCGCCATCGGCGGGCCGTCCCGCGGCCTGCCGATTTCGCCTGCGTAGTGAAATGATCCGGCATGTATGAAAATTAATCGCCCTGACCTTGGGGAAGTGGTGCAAAACGGAAAAGGTGAATTGACTCTTTGGTCAATTTTATCCAGCCTTCCGTCAGTCCCCGACACGGTGTGCAAATCACCGAAACGGGATGTCACCACATGACAGGGAGATTTCGATGTCGATAAAACTCAACCAGACGGGGGTTCGCGCGCGTCTGATGCTGGGGGCCGCTGCACTTACGCTGGCTGTTGCCGGTGCGGCCAATGCCGAAACACTGCGCTGGGCGCGCGTTGGCGATGCGCTGACGCTGGACCCGCACAGCCAGAACGAAGGCCCGACCCATACGCTGAACCACCATATCTATGAAACGCTGGTCGGTCGCGCGGTTGATGGCAGCCTGACCCCGCGCCTTGCCACTGAATGGGGCATCAGCGAAGAAGATGACACAATCTGGGTGTTCCAGATCCGCGAAGGTGTCACCTTCCATGACGGCACGCCCATGACCGCAGAAGATGTCGTCTTCTCGCTTGACCGCGCGCGCACACCGCCATCGGGCATGGCCGCCCTGCACGCCGCAGTGGAAGAAGTGACCGCCGTGGATGACACCACAGTGCATGTGCGCCTGTCCGGTCCGGCGCCCCTGTATGTGCAGAACCTGACCAACACCTTCATCATGTCCAAGGCATGGGCCGAAGAAAACAGTATCGAGGTTGCGCCCAATTTCGCGGCGGGCGAAGAAGCGCATTCCGTGCGCAACACCAACGGCACCGGCCCCTATATGCTGGTCGAACGCGACCCCGAAGTGCGCACCGTTCTACAGGTTTTTGACGGGCATTGGGATGATGCACCAGAAGTGACCGAAATTATCTATACCCCGATTTCCGAAGCAGCGACCCGCGTTGCGGCCCTGCTGTCGGGCGAAGTGGACGTGGTGCAGGATGTTCCGGTGCAAGACATTGCGCGGCTGGAGCAGACAGACGGCATCAAGGTTGTGCGCGGGCCGGAAAACCGCAACATCTTCTTCAGCTATGACATGACATCGGACCGTCTGGCCACGTCAGATGCCGAAGACAACCCCTTCGCCAAACCCGAAGTGCGCGAAGCGATGGCCTTGTCGCTGGACCGCAACGCCATTCGTCAGGTGGTGATGCGCGGTGAATCGCAGCCATCAGCAGCACCCTTGCCGCCGTTTGTGAATGGCTGGACCGAAGAACTGGACGCGTTCGGTGAACCCGATTACGCGCGTGCGGCAGAACTGGTGGCCGAAGCGGGCTATCCCAACGGGTTCACCGTTGACCTGAACTGCCCCAATGACCGCTACCTGAACGACGAAGCGATCTGTCAGGCGTTGGTGGGGATGCTGGCGCGCGCCAATATCCGCGTCAATCTGGTGTCGCAGACACGTTCGCTGCACTTCCCGCTGATCGAGAACTGGGACACGGATTTCTACATGCTGGGTTGGGGTGTGCCGACCTTCGACAGCCAGTATGTGTTCGATTTCCTTGTGCACACGCGCGAAGGGTCTTATGGCTCCTTCAATGGCACGCGCTATTCGAACCCCGAACTGGATGCCAAGATCCAGTCGCTGGCAACCATGACCGATCTGGAAGCGCGCGATGCCGTGATCGCCGAAATCTGGGAAGAAGTGATGGAAGAACGTATCTTCCTGAATGTGCATAACCAGATGCTGGCCTATGCCATGCGTGACGGAATCACGCTGGATGTGCATCCTGAAAACCAGCCGCGCATGACAACGGTGACGTTCGACTAAGCACGGCTTGACCCGGGCGCCCGCGTGATTTACGGCACGCGGGCGCTTTGTTTATGTCAGCAATGCTGACTATTGTTCCGCTTGGAGAGTTTGGCCATGCTCGCTTTCATCCTACGACGGGTGCTGCAATCTGTTATCGTCATGCTGACCGTGGCGCTGGTGGCTTTTTCGCTGTTTCGTTTCGTGGGTGACCCGATCGTGTCGATGCTGGGTCAGGAAGCAACCCTGGCCGAACGCGCGGCGCTGCGCGATGCGCTGGGGTTGAACGATCCGTTTGTGGTGCAGTTCTTCAGCTTCGTGACCCGCGCTATTTCGGGCGATTTCGGCATTTCCTACCGGCTTCAGCAACCTGTTATGGAACTGATCCTGTCGCGCCTGCCCGCCACGCTGGAACTGGCGCTGGTGTCGGGGATTGCGGCGTTTATCTTTGGGGTGGGGTTCGGGGTTTACACGGCGCTGCGCCGTGGCGGCTGGCTGTCCAGTTCCATCATGACCGTGTCGCTGATCGGGGTGTCGCTTCCGACATTTCTGATTGGTGTGCTGCTGATATGGGTTTTCGCGGTCGAACTGCAATGGTTGCCGTCCTTTGGCCGCGGCGAGGTGGTGGACCTTGACGGTTGGTGGCGCACAGGTTTTCTGACCGAAAGCGGGCGCATGTCGCTGATCCTGCCCGCCATTACGCTGGGCCTGTATCAGATGACGCTGATCATGCGTCTGGTGCGCGCTGAAATGCTGGAAGTGCTGCGCGCCGATTATATCAAATTCGCCCGTGCGCGGGGGCTGTCAAACCGCGCGGTGAATTTCGGCCATGCGCTGAAAAACACGCTGGTTCCGGTGATCACCATCACGGGGTTGCAGCTTGGGTCCATCATCGCGTTTTCAATCATCACGGAAACCGTGTTCCAGTGGCCCGGTGTGGGGGCGCTGTTTATCAATTCGGTGCGGTTTGTCGACGTTCCGGTGATGGCCGCATATCTGATGCTGATCGCGCTGGTTTTTGTTGTGATCAACCTGATTGTCGATTTGCTGTATTATCTGGTTGACCCCCGCCTGCGGCTGGACCGCAGCGCGGCAGGTCACTGAAAGGACCATGCCCATGACCGAGTTACACAAACCGCGCCCTACTGGCCGATTTGGTCGCGCATGGGACAGCGATATTGCCTATTCCTTCCGCCAGTCACCTGTGGCTGTGGTTGCGGCGGTGGTGTCGCTGATCCTTATCCTTGGGGCCGTATTTGCACCGCTGATCGCACCCTATGATCCGTTCAACCCCGCATCGCTGAACCTGATGGACGGGTTTACCCCGCCGATGGAACCCAATGCATTCACCGGCAATGTCTATTGGCTGGGCACCGACAATCAGGGCCGTGATGTGTTTTCGACCATTCTGTATGGCGCGCGGATTTCGCTGTTTGTGGGGTTTGCAGCGGTGCTGTTTGCGATGACGCTTGGCATAACGCTGGGGCTGATTGCGGGCTATCGCGGGGGCTGGGTGGACAGCCTGCTGATGCGCGTGGCCGATGTGCAGCTGACCTTCCCGTCCATTCTGCTGGCGCTTCTGATTTTCGGTGTGGCGCGCGGGTTCATTCCCCCTGCCTACCGCGAGGCGATGGCCATCTGGGTGCTGATTGTGGCGATTGGCCTGTCGGAATGGGTGCAATATGCCCGCGTTGTGCGCGGGGCCACGATGGTGGAAAAAAACAAGGAATATGTGCAGGCCGCGCGTGTGATTGGCGCGCATCCTGTGAAAATCTTGCTGCGCCATATCCTGCCCAATGTGATGGGGCCGGTGCTGGTGATTGCGACCATCGGTCTGGCGCTGGCCATCATTGCCGAAGCGACGCTGTCCTTCCTTGGGGTGGGTGTGCCACCCACGCAGCCCAGCCTTGGCACGCTGATCCGCATTGGCCAGCAATATCTGTTTTCCGGCGAATGGTGGATATTGCTGTTCCCGTCGATCACGCTTCTGGCGCTGGCATTGTCTGTCAATCTGTTGGGTGACTGGCTGCGTGACGCCCTGAACCCGAGGTTGCGCTGATGTCCGCCCCGATTGAAAAGCCGTCTGAAAAAACACCGCTGCTGTCGGTGCGCGACCTGATCGTGGAATTCCCGACAAGGCGCGGAACGCTGCGCGCGCTGGACCGTGTGTCGTTTGACATTGCCGAGGGCGAGGTTCTGGGCATGGTGGGCGAATCCGGTGCCGGCAAATCGCTGACAGGGGCCGCCATCATTGGCCTGCTGGAGCCGCCGGGGCGCATTGCGGGTGGTGAAATCTGGCTGCGCGGGCAACGGATCGACAACCTGCCGCGCGAGAAAATGCGCCGCATTCGCGGGCGGCGTATCGGCATGGTGTTTCAGGATCCGCTGACCAGTCTGAACCCGCTATACACGGTCGCCCAACAGCTTATTGAAACCATCCGCACGCATATGGATGTGTCGGACGCGGAGGCCCGCAAGCGCGCTGTGGCACTTCTGGACCGTGTTGGCATTCCCGCGGCGGCGCGACGCATTGATGATTACCCGCATCATTTTTCGGGCGGCATGCGCCAGCGCGTGGTCATCGCGCTTGCCCTATGCGCGGAACCCGAACTGGTGCTTGCGGATGAACCGACCACCGCGCTGGATGTGTCGGTGCAGGCGCAGATTATTGATGTGCTGAAAGAAATCTGCGCGGAACGTGGCGCGTCTGTCATGCTGATCACGCATGATATGGGGGTGATTGCCGAAACTGCCGATCGTGTCGCGGTCCTCTATGCAGGGCGCGTGGCCGAAATCGGGCCGGTGCGCGATGTCATTCAGGCGGCCGAACACCCCTATACAGCGGGCCTGATGGGGTCCATTCCGACCCTGACACAGACTGCGGCCCGCCTGACGCAAATTCCCGGTTCCATGCCGCGACTGAACGCCATTCCGCGGGGCTGTGCGTTCAACCCGCGCTGTCCGAAAGTGTTTGACCGCTGCCGGACCGACCGACCGGAATTGATAGACCGCGACAACGGGCGGCATGTTTCGTGCTGGCTGTATGATTCCGCAACGCAAAAGGTGGCCCATGACTGACACCCCTTTGCTACAGGTTTCTGGCCTGACCCGCTATTTCGATGTGTCCAAACCATGGTTGAACCGTGTTCTGGAACGCGAGGAAAAGCAGTTCCTGACCGCCGCCGCCGATGTGGATTTCGAAATCAAGCGGGGCGAGACATTCGCCCTTGTGGGCGAATCCGGTTCGGGCAAATCGACGATTGCCAAAATGATCGTGGGGCTGGTGGACCCGTCGCGCGGGCGTATCCTGTTTGACGGGCAGGAAATGCGGTTTGAACAGGGCGCGGCCATGCGCCAGTTGCGCCGCCGCTTCCAGATGATTTTTCAGGACCCGTTTGCCAGCCTGAACCCGCGCTGGCGTGTGGGGTCCATCATTGCCGAACCCATCCGCACCTTCGGGATTGCCAGCGGCGCAGACATCAACCGCGAGGTGGGGCGCCTGCTGGAAGTGGTGGGCCTGTCTGCTGCCGATGCCGAAAAATTCCCGCATGAATTTTCCGGCGGCCAGCGCCAGCGTATCGCCATTGCCCGCGCGCTGTCGTCAAAACCCGAATTCATTGTGTGTGATGAACCCACATCCGCGCTGGATGTGTCGGTGCAGGCGCAGATTCTGAACCTGATGCGCGATTTGCAGGATGAATTCGGCCTGACCTATTTGCTGATAAGTCATGACCTTAGCGTGGTGCGGCACATGGCCAACCGCATAGGCGTGCTGTATCTGGGCCGGCTGGTCGAGGAAGCGGACGCAAAGCGCCTGTTCACCGAGCCACAACACCCCTACACGCGTATGCTGCTGGATGCGGTGCCCGACCTGGCCCTGTCGGGGCGGCGGCGCAAACCGGTGACGGGCGAGATTCCGAATCCGATTACCCCGCCTTCGGGCTGCACATTCCATCCACGTTGTCCGCTGGTGGTTGATATCTGCAAACAACAAGTGCCAGCGGTCCGCACAACACCAACCGGCCGCGCCGCGTGCCATTTGCTGGAAGAAAGCGCGCTGTCATCCAGTTGACGGGCAATCGGCGGCAAGGCTGTCCAGACGGATTGACCTTGCGCATGCGGGATTGTTAACTTAGTCAATTATCCGGCGCGCGGTTTTGGGTGCCACCATGTCCGGTATCAAGCAGGGGGGCATCATGCCCGATGGTTCCAAATCCAGTGATGATGCGTCAACCGACAGCATGGCCGTAACGGACACGTTCCTGCGCCGTTATATCGGCTACCGGATGAAACGCGCCTATGTGCATATTCACAATAATGCGCAGGCCGCGATCGAAGGGTTCGGCTTGCGGATTACAACATCATCCGCATTGCATGTGGTTGTCGAAAACCCCGACCTTAGCCAAAGCCAGCTATGCCTTGCGTTGAATATAGAACGTTCGCGCGCGGTGCTTCTGGTTGATGAGCTGGAAAAGCTTGGGCTTGTCAAACGCAACAAGGTGCCACAGGACCGCCGGTCCTATGCGCTTCGGGCGACACCGGCGGGCGAGGCGTTGTTTGAAAAAATTGCAGCGCATCTGGCCCGGCATGAAGATGCCTTGCTGGCAGCGCTAAGTTCTGACGAAAAGACACAGCTTGCCGTTTTGCTGGACAAGATCGAACGCAGCGCGGTTTCTGCGCGCAATGCCGGTGCCTGACACCCATTTCTGTGCCGGTTTTTGCCGCCCTGCTGCCCTGCCCTGAATGACTTGTCCAGAATCAGGCTTGATCCTGCGCGCGCAGCCCCTTACACAGGCCGAAATTCCCCAGGCCGCCGTTCAGGCGGCCTGTCACCTTATGTGAGGACGCCCATGCAAGTTACCGAAACCCTGAACGACGGCCTGAAGCGCGGTTATACCATTACTGTGACCGCAGCCGAGCTTGAAGCGAAGGTCAATGAAAAGCTGGTCGAGGCACAGCCCGAAGTCGAGATGAAGGGCTTTCGCAAGGGCAAGGTGCCAATGGCGTTGCTGAAAAAGCAGTTTGGTCAGCGTTTGTTGGGCGAAGCGATGCAAGACGCCGTTGATGGCGCGATGAACAAGCATTTTGAAGACAGCGGCGACCGCCCCGCGATGCAGCCCGACGTCAAAATGACCAATGACGACTGGAAAGAAGGCGACGATGTCGTGGTGACGCTGAACTATGAAGCGCTGCCCACGATTGAAGCCCCCGACATGTCGGGCATTTCGCTGGAAAAGCCTGTGGTCAAGGCAGATGATGCCGCCGTGGACGAAGCCCTGCAAAATCTGGCGAAATCGGCACAGAAATTCGATGACAAGGACGGCGCTGCGGAAGATGGCGATCAGGTCACCATGGATTTCTTGGGCAAGATTGATGGCGAACCCTTTGATGGTGGCGCGGCCGAAGATTTCCCGCTGGTTCTGGGGTCCGGCCAGTTTATTCCCGGTTTCGAAGAACAGCTTGCCGGCGTGAAAGCCGGTGACGAAAAATCCGTGACCGTCAGCTTCCCCGAAGAATACGGCGCGGAACATCTGGCTGGCAAGGAAGCGGTGTTTGATTGCACCATCAAGGCAGTCAAAGCCCCCGCCGAAGCCACCATTGATGACGAACTGGCCAAGCAGTTCGGCGCCGATGATCTGGCCGCCCTGAAGGCCCAGATCGTAGAGCGTCTGGAAGCGGAATACGGGCAGGCATCGCGCGCAATCCTGAAGCGCGGGCTGCTGGATGCGCTGGATACGGCCGTCACATTCGATCTGCCCCCCTCGCTGGTCGAAGCGGAAAGCAAGCAGATCGCGCATCAGCTGTGGCATGACAGCCAGACCGATGTTGACCAGAACGACCACAGCCATGGCGACATCGAAACCACCGAAGAAAGCGACAAGCTGGCCGTGCGCCGCGTGAAGCTGGGGCTGCTTCTGGCCGATATCGGCCAGAAAGCGGAAGTGGAAGTCAGCGATCAGGAAATGACGCAGGCCGTCATTGCGCAGGCCCGCCAGTATCCCGGTCAGGAACGCCAGTTTTTCGAGTTCATCCAGAAGAACCCGCAGATGCAGCAACAATTGCGCGCGCCTATCTTTGAAGACAAGGTTGTCGACCACATTCTTGGTCAGATCACCGTGTCCGAAAAAGAGGTCAGCAAGGACGATTTGCAAAAGGCAATCGAAGATCTGGAGAATGAAGTCTGATTATCAGACTTTGTTGAAACAGTATCAGTGATTAAACAAGGCGGCCCATCGGGCCGCCTTGTTGCTGTCTTGGGTGCCTGCCACCGTGCCCGATCGGGCACCCGTGGCGCGGGGCGCGCGCATATGCTGGTGGAATTTCAGTTCTGATCGTACAGGGACAGAGGCACTGTCCGGCTGTTATCCGTCATGATACTGCCATGCCCGCCTGCGTGATGTTCGCGGGTGCCTGCATTGATATAGGGCCGCAGGAATGCCGCAATCTTCGTGCTGATCGGGTCGGGCATCAGCAGGGTATAGCCGATATGAGTGTCGGGAAGGTCACGAATGACAGGCGCGACCATCAGTCGATACGATCTTGCGTCATGCATGGCCATCGTCACGCTTTTGGCGAATATCAAAGTGACTGCCAGAACAACTGTATAGCTGGCAATCCCCAACATGAAGCGGACGCGCATACGGCGACGGGCTGCCCTGATCTTGGGGTCATTGCGCAAATGGGTCTTGATGATGTCAGAGCGCCGTTTTCTGAAATCATCGTGCTGTTCCACGCTCATGTCACTGTTCCTGAACTTTTGCCGCCATTTTAGCCTGTATTGATAAACAGAATGTAAACGTTCAATCCGGCGAAAATGGGGCAGGTTCAGGGTGAAATCTGGAAGGGGTGATCGGGGCTATCTGATCAGGGTCAGCGTGGCCCAGTCACCGATATCTTCGCGGTGGTGCAGGGAAAAACCTGCATCTACATAGGCTTGCAGCACCTTGTCGGCCTGCTCGACCAGCAGCCCCGACAGAATGGCGTGCCCGCCCGCCGCGGTCAGCTTGCCCATGTCGGGGGCCAGATCAATCAGCGGGGCCATCAGGATATTGGCAAAGACCAGATCGAAAGGGGCGCGGGCTTGCAGGTCGGGGTGGTCAAACCCTGTCGCTTCCACGCAATGCACGCGGGTTTGCAGATCATTTGCAGCGATATTGGCCAGTGCAACTTCTACAGCGACTTCGTCAATATCGCTGGCCAGCACCGGATCGGGCCAGATTTTGGCGGCCCCCATGCCCAGAACCGCCGTGCCGCAGCCGATATCCACCACGGATTTGCCGCGAAACCCGTCATTGTCCAGCCGGTCCAGCGCGCGCAAACACCCCAGCGTGGTGCCGTGATGGCCGGTCCCGAACGCCATGGACGCCTCTATCAGCAGGCCCACGCGGCCCTCGGGCAGTTTGTCGGCATCATGGCTGCCATAGACGAAGAAGCGCCCCGCCTCGACGGGGGACAAGTCGCGGCGGACTTTGGCCACCCAGTCGATTTCCGGCAATTCGGTCACAACAAAGGGTTTCGCGCCAAAGGCTTCGGCCAGCAATGTCAGTTCAATATCGTCAGGTGTTTCGGTGAAATACCCGCCAACTTCCCACAGACCGGAGCCATCCTCCAATTCAAACACGCCCACGCCGGTGGGTTCGGGTTCCATGTTTTCCATGGCTTCGGACAGGGCATAGGCCGCATCCGATGTGTGAAGGGTTGTCAGCGCAGTGAAGGTGGGCATGGCGGGCAGCCTTTGGCTAATGCTGTTTTTGCAAGGATCAGCGCCGCGATACAGGCCGCACCCATAGCCGTCAAGCCTGTAGCACTGCCGGCTTTGGCAGGGGCACGCCCCACCCGCCCACCCTGCGCGCCCCTGCCAAAGCGGGCAGTGCTACAGGGGGGCAGTCCTTCAGCCGGGCAGGCCAATCGGGCAGGTCACGCCGGTCCCGCCAATCCCGCAATAACCTTGCGGGTTTTTGTGCAGATATTGCTGGTGGTAATCTTCGGCAAAGTAGAAGGCGGGTGCGTCCAGTATTTCGGTTGTGATGGCTCCGTGCCCTGCCTGTGCCAGTCGCGCGCCATAGCTGTCGCGGCTGGCTGTGGCAGCGGTTTTCTGCGCGTCTGTGTGGCAATAGATGCCGGAGCGGTATTGCGTGCCGCGGTCATTGCCCTGCCGCATGCCCTGTGTCGGGTCATGCCCTTCCCAGAAGCGTTGCAGCAGCGCGTCATAGCTGACGATCGCAGGGTCGAACGTGACCTGAACGACTTCGTTATGGCCGGTCTTGCCGCTGCACACTTCTTCATAGGTGGGGTTTGGCGTGAACCCGCCTGCATAGCCCACAGCCGTCAGCCATACGCCGGGAACCTGCCAGAAAATCCGTTCAACCCCCCAGAAACACCCCATGCCGAACAGGGCTGTTTCCATGCCGTCAGGTGCGGGGGCTTGTAGGGGGCGGCCGAACACGGCGTGCATATCGGCGGTGGGGATGGGCGTTGCGCGACCGGGCAGCGCATCTTCTGCGCTGATCATCCGGGTTTTCTGGTCCAGAAATCCGAACATTGGCGTGATCCTTCATATAGCTTTGGTCAATAGGTAACCTGCGCGCGGCAAACCGCAAGCGGTTACAGAAAACTTTGGGGGTCTATGTCAATCGACAGGCGCAGATCGCGGGCCAGTTTATGGGGGGCAGCCCACGCGCGCAGGGCCGCTTGCAAGGGCGCGCCCTTCGGGGCCTTGACCAGCAGGCGCACGCGGTGACGCCCGCGAATGCGCGCGATGGGTGCGGGCGCGGGGCCAAAGACCTGCGCGCCAATCCGCGCCAGGGGCGCGGTCTGCATGGCCAGTCGCTGGCCCAGGGCAAAGGCGTCTTCCATCTTGGTGGAGGACACGATGATGCCCGCCAGTCGCCCGTAAGGGGGCATGCCAAGGGCGAAGCGGGCCTCTGCCTCGGTGCGCCAGAAGGTTTCTTCATCGCCTGACAGAATGGCGCGGATCACGGGGTGGTCCGGCTGGCTGGTCTGCACCAGTGCAAGCCCTGCCTTTTCTGCGCGCCCTGCACGCCCCGCCACCTGCCGCACCAGCTGGAACACCCGTTCCGCCGCGCGCAGATCCGACCCTGACAGGCCCAGATCGGCGTCGATCACACCCACAAGTGTCAGCAGCGGGAAATTATGCCCCTTGGCGACAATCTGCGTGCCGATGATTATGTCTGCCGCACCATTGGCAATGGCAGCGATGTGTTCTTTCAGCGCGCGGGCGGACCCGAACAGGTCCGACGACAGCACCAGAACGCGCGCATCCGGCCACAGGGCGCGGGCTTCTTCTTCCAGCCGTTCAACACCGGGACCGACAGGGGCCATGCGGTCCTCGGCGCCGCAGGCAGGGCAGGTGGTGGGGATGGGGGCAGTTGCGCCACATTGGTGGCACACAAGGCGCTTCAGGAACCGGTGTTCGACCATGCGCGCATCGCAATCGGTGCAGCCCACCTGATGGCCGCAGGCGCGGCACAGGGTCAGCGGCGCATAGCCGCGCCGGTTCAGGAACAACAGCGCCTGTTCGCCTGCCTGCACGCGCGCAGTGACCGCGCGTTGCAGGCTGGGGGAAATCCAGCGGTTTGAAGGCAATTCTTCCGCCCGCAGGTCAATCGCGCGCATATCGGGCAGGGTGTTGGGGCCAAAACGGGTGGCCAGATCAAGGCGCGCATATTTGCCCGATGCCGCGTTGGCCCAGCTTTCCAGCGATGGCGTGGCCGAGGCCAGCACCGCCTGCGCCCCGTTCAGCGATGCGCGCAGCACCGCCATGTCGCGCGCGTTGTACAGCGCGCCTTCTTCCTGTTTGTAGGATGTGTCATGTTCTTCATCCACAACCACCAGCCCCAGATCGCGAAAGGGCAGGAACAGCGCGGAGCGCGCGCCAACCACAAGCTGCGCGTCCCCTTGGGCGACCATGCGCCAGCAGCGGCGGCGTTCGGTCACGGTCACGCCGGAATGCCATTCGGCAGGACGCGCGCCAAAGCGCCCTTCCACCCGCGTCAGGAATTCCGATGTCAGCGCGATTTCCGGCAGCAGAACCAGTGCCTGCCGCCCGCGCGCCAGACAGGCCGCGATGGCTTCCAGATACACTTCGGTTTTGCCCGACCCTGTGACGCCCTTCAGAAGCGTCGCACCAAATTTGTCTTGCGCCATCGCATCGCGCAGATGCCGGGCCGCCTGCGCCTGATCTTCGCTTAGGGCGCTGCGGGGCAGGGCGGGGTTCAGCGCCGCATAGGGTTGGTCGCGGGGCGCGTCGCGTTCCACCAGCCCGCCGGTTTTGACCAACCCGCGCACCACCGCTGCGGACACACCCGCCACCTGTGCCAGCTCGCCCGGTGTCAGGCCAGCCCCGCCAAAGCCATCCAGCGCGGCCAGCACGCGTTCACGGGCGTCCGTCATGCGCGGCGGGTTTGCGGGGCCGCGAAACAACAGCTTGCGCGTGGCAGGCCCGTCGCCCAATCCCGGCACGCGTGTGGCAAGGCGCAGCATCGCGGGCAGGGGCGTCAGGGTGTAATCGGCCACACGGGTCAGGAAGTCGCGCAATTCGGCGCGCAGGGGTGCGGCATCCAGCACACGAATGACCTGCCGCAGCTTGTTGCGGGCAAACTTCCCTTCGGCTGTGCCCCAGACCACGCCCACCACGCGGCGCGGACCCAGCGGCACATCGACAAACGCGCCCAGCCAGCACCCGCCTTCGGGGGCCAGATAATCCAGCACCCCGCTGCCCACCGGTTCGGTGGTCAACACGGCGCAGGGCGTGCCTTCATCAAAGAAATCGGGGGCGGCGGTCTGGGGCATGGCGCAAATTGGGGTTCCTGCAAGCGGCAAGATAAGGTATGACCCCGCCGAACACTGGCTGCAACCCGAAGGGGCATGAAATGAAGTTCTTTGTCGATACTGCCGATGTAACCGCCATTCGTGAACTTAACGACCTTGGCATGGTGGACGGGGTGACAACCAACCCTTCGCTTATTCTGAAATCCGGCCGCGACATCATCGAAGTCACGCGCGAGATTTGCGGGATTGTCGAAGGCCCCGTTTCCGCCGAAGTCGTCGCGCTGGACGCCGATGCTATGATCGCCGAGGGGCGCAAGCTGGCTGAAATCGCGCCGAATATCACCGTGAAGCTGCCGTTGACATGGGACGGGCTGAAAGCGTGCAAGGTGCTGTCTGGCGAGGGCAAGATGGTCAATGTCACCTTGTGCTTCAGTGCCAATCAGGCGCTGCTGGCCGCGAAAGCGGGCGCCACATTCATTTCGCCCTTCATCGGGCGGCTGGACGATCTGGCGCTGGACGGGATGGATGTGATCGAAGATATCCGCACCATCTATGACAATTACGGCTTTGAAACCCAGATTCTGGCGGCCTCTATCCGGTCGGTGAACCATGTTCTGGACGTGGCGCGCATTGGTGCAGATGTGATGACAGCGCCGCCCGAAGTCATCCGCAAACTGGCCAGCCACCCGCTGACAGATGCCGGTCTGGCACAATTCATGAAAGATTGGGAAAAAACAGGTCAAAAAATCCTGTAAGATTTGCTATAGTCCGCAGGAACAACAAAAAACGCAGCAGTCAACGGACAGGCACATTATGGCAGGAACAGCAGTCAAACCCGACGGGCTTGAAGAAATTCGCGCACGGATCATGTCGGACCCGGCCCTTATTCTGGACGACAAGGACGTGATGCGCGTGCTGGTGTCTGCCAGTGAACGCGGCATGGGCGATAACATTGTCGATTTGCGGGGTCTGGCCATGGAACGGCTGGAAGCGCGGCTTGACCGGCTGGAAGAAACCCACCGCGCCGTGATTGCTGCGGCCTATGAAAACCTGTCGGGCACAAACCAGATACACCGCGCGATCCTGCGCATGCTGGACCCCGACCAGTTCGAGGATTTTCTGCGCGATCTGGGCGGTGATGTGGCCGAAATCCTGCGGGTGGATGCCATAAAACTGGTGCTGGAAAGCCCCACCGCCACGCCCGACCCTGCGCTGGACCGGATTTCGAATGTCCTGTGCGTGGTCGCCCCCGGGTTTATTGACAGCTACATGTCGGCAGGGCGCGCGCAGCATTCGGGCCGGCAGGTCATATTGCGGCAGGCCATTCCTTCCACGGACCAACTGTATGGGGATCGCAGTTCCGAATTGCGGTCCGAGGCCTGCATGCGCCTTGATCTGGGCGCGCAACGACTGGGCGGGATGCTGGTCATGGCGTCGGACAATCCGCATATGTTCAAGCCGGGTCAGGGCACCGATTTGCTTGCGTTTTTTGCAGGCATATTCGAACGTTCCATGCGCCGCTGGCTGGCATGACAGCGGGCGGCCTGCATTTGTCCGCAGGCCAGCGTGACGCGTTGCAGACATGGCTGGACCAGATGCGCGCCTTGCATGATGCATCCGACCACACGCTTGACGGCTATACACGCGATGTCGGCGGGTTCCTTGGGTTTCTGGCGCTGCATCACGGTGGTGCGCAAGGGGTGTCCGTGCTGGGCCGCGTTACCTTGTCGGATATGCGGGCATGGATGGCATCGGAACGCGCGCGCGGCATCAGCGGGCGCAGCCTTGCGCGGCAGCTATCCGCCGTCAAAGGGTTTGCGCGCTGGGTCGCAGAACGCGAAGACATGGACATCTCGGCAATCCTTGCGGCGCGTGCGCCCAAACACAAGCGCAACCTGCCGCGCCCCCTTAGCGAAACTGCCGCGCGTGATATGCTAAGCAATGTTGGCTTGCAGACACAGCAGGACTGGTCGGGATTGCGCGACACGGCTGTTCTGACCCTGCTATACGGGTGCGGTCTGCGCGTGTCAGAAGCGCTGTCGCTGACAGGCCGCGATGTGCCCTTGCGTGATATGCTGCGCATTACCGGCAAGGGGGGCAAGGAACGCATGGTCCCGGTTTTGCCCGTGGCGCGCGCGGCTGTTGCGGATTATGTGGCCGCCTGCCCTTATGAGCAAAGCGCGGGTGCGCCCCTGTTTCGCGCGCAGCGGGGGGGTGCGTTGTCGCGCCGCCATATCGCGCGCGTCATGGAAGCAACGCGCATGCAGCTTGGATTGCCCGCCACAGCCACCCCGCACGCCTTGCGCCATTCCTTTGCCACGCATCTGCTGGCCGCAGGCGGGGATTTGCGCGCGATACAGGAATTGCTGGGGCATGCCTCTTTACAATCGACGCAGGTTTACACAGCCGTCGACGCAACTAGGTTGATGGAAATATATGATTCCGCCCATCCTCGCGCGCAGGGCTGATTTCTGTCTGCGCCCGCATTCACAACACACGCCTATCTGTCGGCCAACCCACCCGAGGACAACGTGAAACTACATCTTCCCGCCTATTCGGTGCATCTGTTTACGGCCACAGGCGCCGTGTTTGCCATGCTGGCCCTGCTGGAAGCCGCACAGGGCGACTGGCCAATGATGTTTTTGTGGCTTGTCGTGGCTTTTGTTGTGGATGGTGTCGACGGGCCATTGGCGCGGCACTACCACGTCAAGGTGAATGCGCCCAATATCGACGGGGAATTGCTGGACCTGATCATTGATTACCTGACTTATGTATTCATTCCGGCATTTGCCTTGTTTCAATCGAACCTGTTGCCGGGCTGGACAGGCTGGATCGCGATTATTGTGATCACCTTTGCCAGTGTGATCTATTTCGCAGATACGCGGATGAAGAACCCTGACAACAGCTTTCACGGGTTTCCGGCATGCTGGAACATGGCGGCGATTGTCATTTTCGCGGTCCAGCCAACATTCTGGGTTATTCTGGGCATTGTCGGTTTTCTGGCTGTCGCCATGTTCACGCCGCTGAAATTCATTCACCCCGTGCGCACCAGGCGCTGGCGCGCGGTGTCACTGCCCGTGGCACTGGTCTGGACAGTGCTGGCAGGGTGGTCGGCATGGGCAGGGTTTGCCCAGCCGCAAGCTGTCACATGGGGGTTGATTGCGACAACGCTGTATCTGGCCTTGGCTGGCATTGCACAGCAGATACTGCGGGAGCGGCGTCAGGGCTGATCCGCGCAGTGCGGGGTGGTGTTTTGGAGCGGAAGGGGGTTGGCATGAATAAAGCCCGCGCCAGCGGTGGGCCGGGGTCTGCCGATCCGGCGTTGTAAGAATGCACTTTATGCAAGCTGCATACCCCCAAGATCACAGGCTTGGACTGCCATCAGGGTAATCGGCAGGCCGTCGGACGGCCAGACCTATGGCGCGGCGGCCTGCGGCCTTTGCTCCGCGCCTTGGGGCGCGTCTCCTTCAGGCCAATACCCCGTCAGCGCGGCTTGTTCTTGAAACGTGGCTCGGTCCTTGCCCACAAGCGCCGAATATTTTCGCGGTGGGTGTAGAACACCAAAAGCTTCATCACCACCAGCAGTGCGACCAGCGACATATACCCCAGAAGCGCCGCATAGATCGAACTGAACCCGCAGGCCACCAGCGCCGAAAGCGACGAATAGCGGCTAAGTTTGAATGTCAGCAGCCATGTCGCACAGGTGGCCAGCCCCACCGGCCATGCCAGCGCAAGGGTTACCCCGATAAAGGTTGCAACACCCTTGCCCCCCCTGAACCCGATATAGACAGGATACAAATGCCCCAGAAACGCCGCCAGCGCCGCAACCTGCGCCGCGTCCGCCCCGATGGCCCACCACGCAATCAGCGCGGCAATGCCCCCCTTGGCCGCGTCCAGCAGGAATGTCAGCCCGCCCGCCAGCTTGTTGCCGGTGCGCATGACATTGGTGGCACCAATATTGCCCGACCCTATATCGCGCAGGTTGCCCAACCCCATCAGCTTCGCGATCACCACCCCAAAGGGCACAGACCCCAGCGCATAGGCCAGCAGCCCCACCACCCCCAGAACCCATAACGGTGTCATCAATTCGGGCATGATTCAGCCTTTCTGCCTGTGGACACAGACACCGCCAACATATGTCGCCAGCACGCGCCCTTCCATGCGGGCACCGTCAAAGGGGGTGTTTTTGGATTTCGATTGCAGCGTAAAGCGGTCCAGCACGAAGGGGGCGTCAGGGTCAAACAGCACCAGATCACCCGGCGCGCCAAGGCACAGTCGCCCGCCCGGCAGACCCAGCCGCCGCGCCGGGTTCAGGGACATCGCGCGCCAGATCTGCGGCAGGGGCACGCCCCCGGAATGATAGAGCCGCATTGCCGCAGGCAGCATCGTTTCCAGCCCGACCGCGCCGGCTGCCGCTTCTTCAAAGGGCAGGCGCTTTGATTCCTCATCCTGCGGGGTGTGCATGGAACAGATGATGTCGATCAGCCCGGATGCCACCCCTTCGACCATGGCGCGGCGGTCATCCTCATGGCGCAGGGGTGGCGTGAACTTGAAGAATGTCCGGTAATCGCCCACATCCAGTTCATTCAGGGTCAGGTGATGGATGGAAATGCCCGCTGTCACATCCAGCCCGTTGGCTTTCGCGCGTTCCAGCGCGGGCAGGGTGCGCGCGCATGTGACCTGATCGGCGTGATAGCGCACGCCTGTCATTTCAACCAACCCCATGTCGCGGTCAAAGCCCATACGCTCGGCCATGGGCGACACAGCGGGCAGACCGCGCAATGATGCGAATTTGCCACTGGTCGCACAGGCCCCGCGCGACAGCCCCTGATCCTGCGGGTGGCCCACGATCAGCGCCCCCAGCCCCTTGGCATAGCTCATGCAGCGCGCAAGGATCTTTGTGTCGGCCGTGACATTGCCACCATCGCTAAAGGCCACAGCGCCCGCATCCATCAAGAACCCGATTTCCGACATCTCGCGCCCTGCGCGCCCGCGTGTCAGGGTTGCCATGGCCCGTATGTTGACAGGGGTGCGCGCGGTGGCGCGGCGGGTGACATATTCCAGCACTTCGGGCGTATCAATCGCAGGGTCGGTGTCGGGGCGCATGACAATCGTGGTCACGCCCCCCTTGGCTGCGGCCAGTCCGGCGGTGCGCAGGCTTTCTTTATGCTGTGCGCCCGGCTCGCCCACCTGAACGCCCATATCGACAATGCCGGGGGCAAGGCATTTGCCGTTGCAGTCAATCTGTTCCGCACCCTCCGGGCAGGGGCTGTCAATTTCCGCGATCATCCCGTCACGCACCAGCAATGTGCCAGTGCGTTCCTGCCCCGCTTCAGGGTCGATCAGGCGGGCATTGTGAAACCATGTCATCATCTGGCCAGTCTTCCCTGTGCATCATCTTGCCGAAAATACTCTCGGGGGGGGCGGGCCGCAGGCCCGTGGGGGGGAGCCGGCCCCCCCCAGATGGGCGTAAGAAAAAGTCTGATTGGCATAAATCCCCCATGAGCCTGGCCCGCGGGTGG
>JAFIEO010000095.1 GCA_020832445.1 Paracoccaceae bacterium | reverse complement strand
CAGATCCTCGTCCCGCCCCTCCAGCGCGCGCGATGCGTTCAGGATCGCATCCTCCACCTGCCCGCCCATCGTCAGGACATTCAGACGGATCGCGTCAAGATCACGGTCAAAAGACGAAAGCGTATGCGGTTTCATGGCAAGAGTCCTTCTGCTTCAAACGCTGCATAAACCCACTATGTGACAGTTGCATGACAAAGGGCGCGCGCACAGACCACCATATACCCGATACATCACTGCACAGGCAGAATAACACCGGCACGCACCCCATTACCAACACTGCTTTCAATGACCAGACGCCCGCGATGGCGCGACATGATGTGCTTGACGATCGCAAGCCCAAGACCAGTGCCACCGCTGTCGCGCGCCCGCCCCTTGTCGACCCTGTAGAAACGTTCCGTCAGGCGCGGAACAAAGACGGGATCAATACCTTCGCCGAAATCACGCACATTTACCTGCAATACCGGCCCGTCGAAACCGGGCATGACAGCGCAGACACGCGCATCAATTTCGACCCGCCCGCCACTGCTGCCGTATTTCACCGCATTCTCGATCAGGTTGCTGAAGACCTGAACAAGCTGGTCATGATCCCCCGGAACCTGCGGCATCTCGGGGGGCAGATCGCAGACCACGTCCATCCCGGCGGCGGTGATGCGTGGGCGCAGCGCCGCCAATGTGGCATGCAGCACCGCATCGACAGCCACAGGTGCACGCGGGCGTATTTTTTCCACGGCTTCCACCCGCGACAGCGACAACAGATCCGCCACCAACCCCGTCATGCGCGCCGCCTGATCGGACATGATGCCCAGAAATTCTGCGCGGGCAGTCGGATCATCCCCCGCAGGCCCCTGTAACGTTTCGATGAACCCCGCAAGCACCGTCAGGGGGGAACGCAATTCATGGCTGACATTGGCCACAAAATCACGCCGTTGCGCACTTGCCGCTTCAATGTCGGATACATCGCGCAGGCTGATGACCAGACCGCGCCCTGCCATCCGCCGCGCGGTGACTTGCCAAATGGTTTCGACGGCAACGCCGGTGGCGGTGAAATTGGCCTGCCCGCCATCTGCACCGGACAAGGCGTGTTCCAGCATGGCTGTCACTTCGGGCTGGCGCAAATGCGCGCGCAGTGGCGCGCCCTGAATGCGGGCACCAAACAGATCGAGCGCGGCAGAATTGGCCGCTGTGACAATGCCGCTGTCATCCACCAGCAGAACCGGCTGCGGCAAGGCTGACATCAGCGAAGCTACCAGATCGTTATTGTTCTGCTCGCTCATCCCACCCTGCCTGGAGCATATCACGTTCATTCGCATTCACGAGACATGCGCGCCATCAAAGGGTCACCCCCTGTCTGCAATCAGCCACGGGGGGGGGCTGCGCGTATGGCCAGCCCGCCCTTGCTTCTTTCACCTGTCCAACCGGCTATTTTTTCCCACGCGCCAAGGCCGCGACACCTGTGCGCGCCACTTCCGTCAGCCCCAAGGGCTGCATCAACACCGCGAAGGCGTCAACCTTTTCTGGTGTGCCGGTCATTTCAAAGATGAAACTTTCCAGCGTGGAATCGACCACATTGGCACGGAAAATTTCGGCCAGACGCAGCGCTTCGATCCGGTGTTCGCCCTTGCCCTGCACCTTGAACAACGCCAGTTCGCGCTGCACAGACGGGCCTTCAACAGTCAGGTCATGCACTTCATGCACAACGACCATGCGTTCCAGCTGCGCCTTGATCTGGGTAATGACCTGCGGCGTACCGGATGTCACCACGGTGATGCGCGAACGGTGGCCCAGATGGTCCACCTCGGCCACGGTCAGGCTGTCGATATTGTAGCCGCGCGCCGAAAACAGCCCGATGACACGGGCCAGCACACCCGATTCATTGTCGACACTGACCGCAAGCGTGTGGGTTTCGATCACTTCCGCATTCGGGTCGCGCAGGTCATAGGCGGAATGCTTGGACGAGCCTTTTTTGATTTGTAGGGGGGACATTTCTTGCTCCTTACACCAACACCGCGCCCGACGCGCCGATAACGCCTTGCGTATCCACGTCGCCCAGAATCATTTCATTATGCGCATTGCCCGACGGGATCATCGGGAAGCAGTTTTCGTGCTTTTCCACCAGACAATCGAAAATCACCGGCCCGTCATAGGCCAGCATTTCGCGGATGGCGTCGTCCAGATCGGCCTCGTTATCGCAGCGGATGCCCTTGCAGCCAAATGCATCGGCCAGCTTCACGAAATCGGGCAGCGCTTCGGACCATGAACTGGAATAGCGTTCGCCATGCAGCAATTCCTGCCACTGGCGCACCATGCCAAGGCGTTCATTGTTCAGGATGAACTGCTTGACGGGGGCGCGGTATTGCATGGCCGTGCCCATTTCCTGCATGTTCATCAGCCAAGATGCCTCGCCCGCGACATTGATGACCAGCGCATCAGGGTGCGCGATCTGCACGCCCACGGATGCGGGCAGACCGTAGCCCATTGTGCCAAGCCCGCCGGATGTCATCCAGCGATTGGGATCTTCGAACCCCAGATATTGCGCAGCCCACATCTGGTGCTGGCCCACTTCGGTGGTGATGTAGCGGTCCATGCCCTTGGTCAGCGCTTCAAGGCGGGCAATCGCGTGTTGGGGGCGGATGCTGCCACTGGACGGCTTATAGGCCAGACAATCAATCGATTTCCATTCCTCAATCTGCTTCCACCAGCGGCCCAGCGCCTCGCGGTTGACCTTGCGGCCCCGCGCTTTCCAGATATTCAGCAGATCTTCCAGCACATGGCCGACGTCGCCTACAATCGGCACATCAACGGTGATCACCTTGTTGATGGATGACGGGTCAATGTCGATATGGGCTTTTTTCGAATTGGGGCTAAAGGCATTCAGCCGCCCCGTGATACGGTCGTCAAACCGCGCGCCAATATTGATCATCAGATCGCAATCATGCATCACCCAATTGGCTTCATATGTGCCATGCATGCCCAGCATGCCCAGCCATGATTTGCCCGACGCAGGATACGCCCCCAGCCCCATCAAGGTTGAGGTCACAGGAAAACCGGTGGCTTCGGCCAGTTCGCGCAAAAGCTGGCTGGCTGCGGGGCCGGAATTGATGACACCGCCGCCCGTGTAGAAAACGGGCTTTTCGGCCGTTTCGATCATTTCCACCAATCGCGTGATTGCGTCAATATCGCCCTTCACACGCGGTTTGTAATGGTCGGTCTTGGCTTTCGGCTTTTCAACATATGTGCCGGTGGCAAATTGCACATCCTTGGGGATGTCCACCAGAACCGGACCGGGACGGCCGGTCGTTGCCACATGAAACGCCTGATGAATGGTTTCCGCCAGCTTGTCGGTTTCCTTGACCAGCCAGTTCATCTTGGTGCAGGGGCGCGTAATCCCCACTGTGTCGCCTTCCTGAAAGGCGTCAGAACCGATCATGAACGTGGGCACCTGACCCGACAGAACCACAATCGGGATTGAATCCATCAGCGCATCAACAATGCCGGTGACAACATTGGTCGCACCGGGACCGGATGTCACCAGCACAACGCCCGGCTTGCCCGTGGAGCGCGCATACCCTTCTGCCGCATGGATCGCGCCCTGTTCGTGGCGCACCAGAATGTGGCGAATGTCGTTTTGCTGGAATACTTCGTCATAGATGGGTAGCACAGCCCCGCCGGGATAGCCGAATACCACTTCCACCCCCTGATCCTTCAGGGCTTGCACTACCATTCTGGCTCCGGTCATCTGACGTGTCATTTGTTGCTCCATCCAACGTCAATTCAAGTTCGCTTTAGCGCGGCGTTTGGCAATAAAAAAGCCCCCGTTGGGTTTCGGGGGCGCATGGGGTCCTTGAAGGGTGTCCGTTACCGGCCCATGCGCATCCTCTCTACCACAATCACGAGTTCATTCTTCATAGCCATCCACCACGTCTTAGCATCTGCTACCTAAAACGGTGCAGCCGTGCCGTCAATGCGGAAATCCTGCGCTGTTGCGCAAATAGGGGCGAAATCTTTGCATTTATTGCGCAACTGCTGGCGGATAGTAGAAAAATATCTTTACATAACCGGATTTATAGTTACTTTGGCAGCATGAACACAGAAACAGAATCTTCAGCGGCAGCACTGGCCGCACTTGGGCATCCCGCGCGCCTGATGGTGTTTCGACTGTTGGTGCAGGCTGGACCAACAGGCTTGTTGGTGGGCGAAATTGCCGAGCATCTGGATATGCCGCTCTCTACCCTTGCGCATCATTTGCGCAGCCTGAAACAAGCAGGGCTGATCACGCAAACCCGCAAGGGCCGCGAAGTGGAAACGCGTGCAGACACAGAAAGCCTGCGCAACGTGCTGGATTTCCTGATGAGTGAATGCTGCAAGGGCGTGCCCGCCTTGGCGCGCGCCCCCTAATTTTCATGCACAATACAACCACAAAGCCGGAGATATCGATATGAGCGACCACTCCCTTCCGCAGCCCGGCCCTGTCGCGGCATTCGGCGTGCATGTCTGGCGTAAACAGCGCCCGTGGCTGGCTTTTGCCCTTGTCCTTTTGGCAGTGGCATTGCTTGACCCTGCGCAAGTCTGGCCCTCGGTGGACAAGGTCGCGGGCGCGCTGGTGTCCATCGCACCGTTTCTGACTGTGTCCATCCTGATCGCGGCATGGGCGGGGGCTACGGGCGCAGACAACCTGATTGCGCGTGCCTTTACGGGTGCGCCTGCGATGATGATCATGATGGGCGCGCTGGCGGGCGGGTTGTCGCCCTTTTGCTCTTGCGGGGTGATCCCGCTGATTGCGGCGCTTCTTGCGATTGGCGTGCCACTGGCACCGGTTATGGCGTTCTGGCTTGCCTCCCCCCTCATGGACCCGTCCATGTTCGTGCTGACCGCAGGCGTTCTGGGGCTGGAATTCGCCATCGCCAAAACGCTGATTGCCGTGGGCATGGGGGTCATGGGCGGCACAATCGTGCATCTGGTCATGCGCGCGGGCGGATTGACTGACCCCTTGCGCGAAGGCATTGGCAATGGCGGCTGTGGTGGCGCGAAAGTGCGCGCGCCAACAGCCCCGGTCTGGCGTTTCTGGCAAGACCCCGCACGCCTGACCAAATTCCGCACGGAAGGCACACGAACATTCCTGTTCTTGCTGAAATGGATGTCTTTGGCGTTTCTGCTTGAAAGCCTGATGCTGGCCTATGTGCCTGCGGAACTGGTCACCCAGACCTTGGGCGGCAACGGCCTTGCGCCCATCGCCATTGCGACATTTGTAGGCGTGCCTGCGTATTTCAACGGCTATGCCGCGCTGCCATTGATTGGCACCTTGATGGAACAGGGTATGCAGGCCGGTGCGGGCATGGCCTTCCTGATCGCGGGCGGCGTGACATCGCTGCCAGCGGCCATCGCGGTCTGGGCGCTGGTGCGGTTTCATGTGTTCGCACTGTATATCGCAATTTCGTTGGGCGGGGCATTCACGACCGGATTGATGTTCCACATCTGGACGATGCTGTAACCGCGCTACAGCCCTAATCCTTGCGTATGTCGCGCTGCAATGGTCTATTGGTGGTATAGCTTCCCCCAAGAGAATCGAGCAGCGCGACATGTCTGACCTTTTGCAAAATTCCGAAATCTATGATGCTTCGTCCATTGAAGTTCTGGAAGGGTTGGAACCTGTCCGCAAACGTCCGGGCATGTATATTGGCGGCACCGATGAACGCGCGCTTCATCACCTTGTGGCCGAAGTGCTGGACAATTCCATGGACGAAGCGGTGGCCGGGCATGCCAACCGCATAGAGGTGGAGCTGCACGCAGATTATTCCGTCACCATCCGCGATAACGGCCGCGGTATTCCCATCGACCCCCACCCCAAATTCCCCGGCAAATCCGCGCTTGAAGTGATCTTGTGCACGCTACATGCAGGCGGCAAGTTTTCCGGCAAGGCCTATCAGACATCAGGCGGCCTGCACGGGGTGGGCGCATCGGTCGTCAATGCGTTGTCAGATCACATGCGCGTCGAAGTGGCGCGCAATCGCGAATTATTCGCGCAGGAATTTTCACGCGGCATTCCGCAAGGACCGGTTGCAAAAGTTGGCCCCGCCCCGAACCGGCGCGGCACCTCTGTGACATTCCACCCTGATGCCGAGATTTTCGGCGCGCTGCGGTTTCGCCCGTCGCGCATGCTGAAAATGGTGCGCTCCAAGGCGTATCTGTTTTCCGGCGTCGAAATCCGCTGGAAATCCGCCATCCCGGACGGCGACACCCCGATGGAGGCCGTTTTCCATTTCCCCGGTGGGTTGGCCGATTACCTGAATGAACAACTGACCGGCAATGTCACCTATTCCGACAAGCCCTTCGCGGGCAAAGTCAGCTTTCAGGAAAAATTCAACCAGCCCGGTTCGGTAGAATGGGCCATCAACTGGACGCCGGTGCGCGACGGGTTCGTGCAAAGCTATTGCAACACTGTCCCCACCCCCGAAGGCGGCACGCATGAGCAGGGCTTCTGGGCCGCCGTGCTGAAGGGCATTCGCGCTTATGGCGAACTGGCCAATAATAAAAAAGCCGCCCAGATCACCCGCGAGGACATGATCACAGGCGGCTGCGCGCTTGTGTCGTGCTTCATCCGCGAACCTGAATTCGTGGGCCAGACCAAGGACCGCCTTGCCACGACCGAGGCCGCGCGCATGGTCGAAGGGGCGGTGCGCGACCATTTCGACAACTGGCTGGCCGCAGACCCCAAAGCGGCAGGCGCTATCCTTGATTTTCTGGTGTTGCGCGCCGAAGAACGGCTGAAACGGCGGCAGGAAAAGGAAACCAGCCGCAAGACCGCCACCAAGAAACTGCGCCTTCCGGGCAAGCTGGTGGATTGTTCTGCCACCAACCGCGCGGGCACAGAATTGTTCATCGTCGAAGGTGACAGCGCGGGCGGGTCGGCCAAAATGGGCCGCGACCGCAAAACCCAGGCCCTGCTGCCGCTGCGGGGCAAAATCCTGAACGTGCTGGGGGCGGCCAGCAACAAACTGGGCACGAATGCCGAAATCAACGATCTGTGTCAGGCCATGGGCGTGGGGCTTGGGTCCAAATTCCGGCTGGATGACCTGCGCTATGACAAGATCATCATCATGACCGATGCGGATGTGGACGGCGCGCATATTGCGGCCCTGCTGATGACATTTTTCTTCACCCAGATGCGGCCCATGATTGATGCGGGACACCTGTATCTGGCCTGCCCGCCGCTGTTTCGCCTGACGCAAGGGGCCAATCGGGTCTATGCCCTGGACGAGGCCGAGAAAGCGCGCCTGATCGCCGAAGGGTTTGGCGGCAAGGGGAAGATCGACGTGTCCCGCTTCAAGGGCCTGGGCGAAATGGACGCCAAGGACCTGAAGGAAACCACCATGGACCCCGCCTCACGGCGCTTGATCCGTGTCTGCGTAGACGACGACCTGCCGGGCGAGACATCTGATCTGGTGGAGCGGCTGATGGGCAAGAAACCGGAATTGCGGTTCCAGTATATCAGCGAGAATGCACGGTTTGTGGAGGAGTTGGATGTATAGCAAGAATCCGTTCCGAAAGGAAATTTGATGCCTGTTCCTGATTTCCAATCGCTTATTCGTCCAGTTTTGCAACTTTTTGCAGAAGGAAAAACAAGTGTCAAAGAGTGTATTGAACCTTTGAAGGAGCGTCTAAACATTCCAGAGGAAGACGCACAGGAAACACTTCAAAGCGGTCAAACTGTTTTGTATAATCGCGCTCACTGGGCAAGGACTTACCTTGGAAAGGCGGGTATGCTCGAATCTCCCAAACGCGGCACGCATCTTATAACTCAGCAAGGCAGAGATTTTCTTACGATAGCTCCAGAAAGAATAACAATTTCTGATCTAAAGAATTTTGACGATTTTCTGGACTGGCATAATCAAACTGGTGGAGGAAATGACAACGAAAAAGATGCCTCTACGCTTGAAATACTCGAAGACACAGTATCTCTCACACCTGAAGATACAATTGAAAATGCTAAGGAAAAAATTGATCTCGCACTTTCAGAAGAATTAATATCAGCATTATTTCAAATGTCACCAATTGGCTTTGAACAACTAATTCTTGATCTTTTACAAGCTATGGGCTTTGGTCGCGGAAAAGCTGAGTATAAAAGACTTACTCCTGCAACTGGTGATGGTGGCATTGACGGAGTGATAAACGAAGACGCCCTCGGCCTCGACGCAGTTTATATTCAGGCGAAGCGTTATGCGAAAGAAAATAAAGTTTCAAGACCGGACATTCAGAGATTCGTTGGGTCGCTGACAGGGGAAAGTGCGACAAAAGGAGTATTTGTTACAACTTCGGACTTTTCGAAGGAAGCCGTCGCATACATTGATCGAGTTCAACAAAGGGTTGTATTGATAAATGGGAAAACCCTTGCGCGGCTTCTAATCGAATATGATGTGGGAGTGCGGGTTAGATCTGTCGTGCAGATAAAGAGTCTTGACGAAGATTATTTTTCAGAGCGATGACGACATTTTGCGCGCAATCGAATCGGCAAGCTATAGGTAAGTCTAATCAGAGGCCACAACAGCATCCTACCCCGCCGCCTGCCTTGTCATAAATCGCTTCCATCAGGCGCAGCGTTTCAAGGTTGTCCAGCCGGTCGGTGGCAAACGCCCGGCCAGTGCGCAGGCCCGTCACAAATTCGGTCACCGCACCGGTAAAGCAGGCCTGATAGTTCGCCGCCAGATCATGGATCGACACATCATCTGGGCGCGACAGCAGCGTAATGCGGTCGCGGTCATAAACCAGTGTGTCCGCATCGCCCAGCAGTTCCAGCCGGTCGGTCGGCAGATCAGGGTAGCCCAGCGCCGAGATGTTGGCATCAATCGTGATAATCGCGCCCCCCTCGCGCGATTGCAGGGTCACCAGCGCCACATCCTCGCCCTTCAACGCGGGGTTTATTCTGTCCAGCCGCGCATTTAGCACATGCATTTCGCCAAGAATGGCGCGCAGCGCGTCCAGATGGTGAATCAGCACCTCGAACACCAGAAGGCGCGGAAACTCTGCCAGATAGGGCTGGCGGTTCAGCAAGAACGCGGGCGCGTCGCCATAGCTGAACAGCGACGCGGACCGCACCGTCAGCCGTGCATGGCGCAACCGCCCGATCTGGCCGCCCTGCACGCGCTGCGCGATTTCGGCGTAATGGGGCCGGAACCGGTAGTTTTCATGCACCATGAAGCGAATTTTCTCGCCCACATCGGCAATCAGGGCCTCTGCCTCAGCCACAGTGGGGGTCATCGGTTTCTGGCACATAACGTGTATGCCATGCGCGGCGGCCATGCGCACCAAGGGGGCATGTGTGCCCACGGGTGTTATGATGTCCAGCGCATCGGGGCGCGCCTCATCCAGCATGCGGGCTGTGTCGGTGTAGACCTGCGCAATGGCGAATTCATCCGCGCGGGCGCGGGCTTTTTGCGCATCGGGGTCACAAATGGCCACCAGTTCAATACCGGACTGCGCCTGCCATCCCTTCAGGTGGAATTCGCTTATGGCCCCTGCGCCTGCAATTGCTACTTTCAAGGGTGTGGTCATCGGTTCATCATCCTGTGTTTGCCTGAAACCCGTCACGCGCCTGTCTGTGCAGGGCATTGCGATTGCCCTGCCACATGGCGGGCAGCGGCGGCATTGGCGGCGCGCACGGCATGGCGTTCGTCCTGACCCGCCGCCAAAGCCAGCGTAAACGCGCCGTGCCATGTGTCGCCCGCGCCATTGGTGTTTTGCGCGACAACGGCGGGGACAGGTATTTCATACGCCGATATGCCGTCATGGCACAGAACCGGGTCCGGCCCGCGTGTCACGCAGACCCATGCCTTCAGGCTTTGGGCAACTTCGGCCAATGCGTCTGCATCCGCCCCGCCTGCATAATCTGTCAGGCCCTGAACGGAAAATGCAATATGGGTCGCATGGTGCAGGGCATCCTGCACCAGACGCACGGGCGCTTCGGCATCAAGCACGGCGGGTTTGCCTGCGGCACGCGCGGCCGCCAGAAGGGCCTGCGTGATTTGTGGAAAACGCGTATCGACAAGCGCTGCGTCATACCCGAAGGGCTGCGGCAAGGGGGGCAGATCAGCCGCCAGCCTGTCATCGCGCGCATTGATGATGGTTCTGTCGCCATCCGCTTCGATCAGGACCGCCGAATGCGGGGTGACGCCGCCCGCGACGACATGCACCTGATCCAGCGGAACCCCAAGCGCGGGGAATAGCGCGCCCCACAACCCCCCCCCCACAAGCAGGAACCAAAGACCAGAAAAACGCAACCAACCGCCCCCCCCCCACCAACAGCACCCCCCAAGAAAAACACGCACCCACCCCCCCCCCCCCC
>JAFIEO010000093.1 GCA_020832445.1 Paracoccaceae bacterium | reverse complement strand
GCCCCCCGGCATCACGGGTCTGCGACCCATGCTGACCCCCCCGCCCCAAGGGGGGCACGCCCCCCTTGGGCAACCCCGTGGATATTTGGGCCAGCGTGAGATCATGATGCCTTGTCGAACAGGCCACTGACGGCGCGGCGCATGAAGGCGCTGGTGCGTGGTGGCGGCAGGGTCTGGAAGGGCAGGGGGCGGCAGATTTCGATTGCGGCAATGCCAAGGCGTGCGGTCAGCGCGCCATTCACCACCCCTTCGCCAAAGCGGCGCGAGAGTTTCGAGACAATCCCGCCGGATGCGACCGCGCCGACCATGTCTTCGCCCACAGCAACGGCACCGGTTGCAAGAAGATGGGTGATAACCCCGCGCAACAGCCGCAGACTGCCCAATGTGCCCGCGCGCCCGCCATAGATTTCGGCGATGCGGCGGATCATGCGCAGATTGGTGACAAGGGCCGCGATCACATCGACCAGAGCAAGCGGGATCATGGCGGTCAGCAGGGCCACCTGCCGCGCGGCGGCTTCGACCTGAAGGCGGGCGGCGGCGTCAAGCGGGGCAAGAAGTGTGGCCTCGGCCTGATCAAGGAGTGCATCGGCATCGGGTTGGTCGGGGGTGATTTCCGCCATGCGGCCCACGGGCCAGCGCATGTCCGGCCGGTCGGCATAAAGCGCCATCAGCGCAGCAACTGTTTGTGCGGCCAGGGCGCGGTCTTGCGCCGTTCTGGCATGGTCGGCTTGCTGGCGCAGCCTGTCGATGCGGTGCAGGCGGCGGATGCCTGCCCATTCGCGCAAAATCATGGCGCATGCGGTTGCGACAAGAAGGACAAGCAGGCCAAGCGCGAGATAGCCGAGCGCCTGGTTGCGGGCGACAAGTTGGGTCACGAAATCCCAGGCCGTGACCGACAGGGCCAGCATGATGAAGCCTGCCAGCCCCCCCCAGCCCAGTTTGGCCCACAGTGTGATCCTTGTGCGTGCGCCGCGCATGGCAAGCAGCATTGCGTGACCGGTTGCGGCCTGTTGCGGCGGGCCATCATCATCGGGCAGCGGCGGCGCGGTGTCAGGGCTGGCGGCAGCGGTGGTGTCGTCAAGTTCGACGAGGAAAGGCTTTCGGTCAGTCATTTCAGCAGGTCCCCGATCAGGAATTCGGCCGCGCTGTCCATGCGGATATGCGGCAGCCCGTCGCCCGGCGCGCGGGTCAGGGGGGCAGGGGCAAATTGCATGATACGGTAATCTGCATCCAGCCAGCGCTGCGCTGCTGTATGGCCGGATTGCCCGATGAGTTGGGCAGGGTCTGCGGGCAGATCGCCTGCATGGAAGGCGGCCTGCTTGCCGCTGGCCAAAAGCTTGCCGCGCACGCAATCCAGCATCTGCCCGCCCTGTTCGTGCTGTTCTTCAACGGTGGTGCGCAGCGCGGCGATGGACAGCGCGTTCGTGTTGGCACCTGCGAAATCCGCGCGGTCGCGGGACTGGCGCAGCAGGGCATTTGTGATCGCGGTCAGGCGGGGGTGCTGGCTGTGGTGCAGATGGTCGGCCTTGGTGGCGGCAAACAGGATGCGTTCCACGCGCTTGCCCCCCAGAATGCGGGCAAGCCATGCTGTGCGGCCGGGGCGGAATGTCGACAGAAGTTCTGTCATCGTCTGGCCCAGCCGGTCCACGGCATCCGGCCCCGCATGGATGGCACCCAGCACATCGGCCAGCACAACCTGACGGTCGATGCGGGCGAAATGGGCGCGAAAGAAGGGGCGGATCACCTGTGCCTTGTAGGCGTCGAACCTGCGCGCCATTTCGCGCACCAGCGACCCGCGCGGCCCTGTGCACGCCATCGGAACGAAGGTCAGCACCGGCGAGCCCGCCAGATCGCCGGGCAGCAGCAATCGCCCCGGGGTGATGTCGGACAGACCATTGGCGCGGGCCGTGTGCAGATAGGTGGTGAAGCTTTCGGTCAGGGCCAGCGCTGTTGCTTCTTCATGCGGCGCGGCTGGGTCTGTTGCGGCAAGTCTGGTCAGGAAATCATCGGCATAGGGGCGGGTTTTCAGCCGCGCCAGTGTTTCGTCGGACCATTGTTCATAGCTTTTGTCCAGCAATACCAGATCCAGCAACCATTCGCCGGGATAGTCGATAATGTCGATATGCTGGATACGGCTGCCCCTGATCCCTGCCAGCAACCCCGCCGGGCGCACCCGAAACGACAGCCGCAACTGCGAGATCTGGCGCGTCCCTTCGGGCCAATGCGGTGCGGGACCTGTCAGGGCGGCAAGGTGTTTTTCGTAGTCGAAGCGTGGCAGCGTGTCATCGGGTTGCGGTTGCAAAAAGGCCGCTTCGATATGGCCGCCGGCCACAGCCTGCATCCGGCCCATACGCCCGCGATCCAGCAGATTGGCCACCAGCGAGGTGATGAACACTGTCTTGCCCGCGCCGGACAGACCGGTGACGCCCAGCCGCAGTGCGGGTTCGGAAAACACCCCCGTAATTGCGCCTGTTACCGCGGCGCCCGCGCGTTCAACGCGGTCCGCAAGCGCATATGTCAATCTGCCGGATGCCATGCCTGCCCCTTATCTGATAGATCATAGATAAGGGGCGCATGCGCAACTTGCCAGCCATACCGCAACGGGCGTGCATCCGGGCGGCATCGTTTTTCAAACAGGGCGCGCGGGCCGGTCAATGCCAGTCGAAGAACCCGGCAGGCGCGCGCGCGCGCAATCTTGCGGCCATGTCCTGCCCCAGAAGCGCGGCATCGGCCAGTGGTGCGCGCCCTTCGTCAAACAGGCGTTCAGACCCATCGGGACGCAATATTTCGCCGCGCAACCAGATTTCGCCGCCCTCGATCACGGCAAGCCCCGCGATGGGCGTTTCACAAGACCCGTCCAGCCCGGCCAGAAAGGCGCGTTCGGCCGCAAGCCGCTGGTCGGTGGGGGTGTCGTGCAGGCGCGCCAGCATTTCGGCGGTACGGTCGTCAGCGCTGCGCCATTCAATGCCGATGGCCCCTTGGGCAATGGCGGGCAGCATGTCTTCGGGGGCGATGGCGGAACTTGCGACATCTGACATGTTCAGGCGGTTCAGGCCCGCCATGGCCAGAAAGGTGCAATCGGCCACGCCATTGTCCAGCTTGGACAGCCGCGTCTGAACATTGCCGCGAAATTCAACCACGTTCAGGTCGGGGCGGCGGTTCAGCAACTGTGCCCTGCGCCGCAGGCTGGATGTGCCGACAACCGCACCCGCGGGCAGGTCGGCCAGCGACGCGACCCCGCGCCGCGAAACGAACGCATCGCGCACATCTTCGCGCGGCAGATAGCAGTTCAGCACCAGCCCGTCAGGTTGTTCTGTCGGCATATCCTTCATGGAATGCACGGCAATGTCGATGCGGCCTGCCAGCATCGCTTCTTCGATTTCTTTGGTGAACAGCCCCTTGTTGCCGATCTCTTTCAGCGGGCGGTCGGCGTCGATCATGCTGCGGTCGTCGCCTGTTGTCTTGATGGGCACAATCTCGAACGCCTGCTCTGGCAGCTCGAATGCGGCCATAAGCCGCGCGCGCGTCTCATATGCCTGTGCCAGCGCCAAAGGAGAGCCGCGCGTGCCAATTTTCAGGGGTTGGTCGGGGGTCGGGTATACATGTGTCATGGCACTTGATTAGCGTTGCGATCGTGCCCTGACAAGCGCAGAGTGTACACTGCACTTGACAACTTGTGCCGGGCTTGGGACGAGAGAGGAATTCAAGGAGAGTATACGCATGACCGCACCTGCCCCGACCAAGACAATCTTGCGCGCCCTTGCAGGCGAAACGCTGCCAACGCCGCCAATCTGGATGATGCGGCAGGCAGGCCGCTACCTGCCGGAATATCGCGCGACGCGGGCACAAGCGGGGGATTTCCTGTCGCTATGCTACAACCCCGAACTTGCGGCCGAGGTCACCTTGCAGCCGATTCGCCGCTACGGGTTCGACGCGGCCATTCTGTTTGCCGACATCTTGCTGGTGCCGCAGGCGCTGGGTGCAGACCTGTGGTTTGTCACCGGCGAAGGGCCCCGCCTGTCGCAGATTGTGAACCGTGCGGGTGTTGATGCCCTGAAACCTGTGGATGCCATTCATGAAACGCTGTCGCCGGTTTATGAAACCGTGCGCATTCTGTCGCGCGAATTGCCGCGTGACACCACATTGATCGGCTTTGCCGGTGCTCCATGGACCGTGGCCACCTATATGATTGCCGGACGCGGCACCCCTGATCAGGGACCGGCCCATATGATGCGCGAATCTGAACCGCAGGCATTTGATGCCCTGATGGACCGCATTACACTGGCAACAATCGAATATCTGTCGATGCAAATTCAGGCAGGTGCCGAAGTCGTCAAGATTTTCGACAGTTGGGCAGGGTCGCTGAAGGGCGATGCCTTCACCCGCTATGCTTTGGAACCCGCCCGCCAGATCATCAGGGCCATAAATGAACGCCACCCCGGCGTGCCCGTCATTGCCTTCCCGCGCGAAGCAGGCGACGCCTATATCGGCTTCGGGCGCGCAACCGGCGCGGATTGTGTTGCCATCGACAATTCGGTGACGCCCGAATGGGCGGCACAGCATGTGCAATGTGATGGCTGCGTGCAGGGCAATCTGGCGTCCAGCCACATGGTTACCGGCGGTCAGGCGCTGGTTGATGAAACGACGCGGGTGGCGCGCGCCTTCAGCAAGGGGCCGCATATCTTCAATCTGGGCCACGGCATTACGCCCGATGCAGACCCCGAAAATGTCGCGCTGATGGTCGAGACTGTGCGCAGCTTCAAAGCATGAAAAAACGGGCGGCCCTGTGGCCGCCCGCATCATACCGACTTAGCGGTAAATGTCCGGCAAGTATTATTCCGGCAGGATTACGCTGTCGATCACATGGATCACGCCGTTGCTGGCCTCGATATCGGCCTGAATGACGGTCGCGCCATCAACGGTAACAGTGTCGCCCACGCCGATGGTGATCGATTGGCCGTTCACAGTTTCAGCCATCATGCCATCTGTCAGATCGCCCGACATCACCGCACCGGGAACGACGTGATAGGTCAGAATCGCCGTCAGGGTCGGAATATCGTCCAGCAGGGCCTCGACTGTGCCTTCAGGCAGCGCTGCGAAGGCATCATCGGTGGGCGCAAATACAGTAAATGGCCCGTCACCTTTCAGCGTGTCAACCAGACCAGCGGCAGTCACCGCCGCAACGAGGGTCGAGAAGATCTCGTTGCCGGCCGCAATATCGACAATGTCCATGTCATGGTTGTGGCTGTCTGCAAAAGCAGGCGCCGCGAATGCCGCAACAACAGCCAATGTGCTCAAGGTTGATTTCATCATAGTCATAGTCCTCCATGGTTTCATCTTGGTGATGACACAAGCAATACGCGGCGAAATCAGGACTGGATGAAGGACAACTTTTCTTGAGTGGCATTGAAACCTGCACATCCCGGCTAAGCCAGACCTAAACGAAAATTCCAATGACAGTGTTGTGTTCTTTTCGCGCTGATCCGGCGGAAAATTCAGCGCTGTGCGCAAGGCCAAGGCCAAGACCAAGGCCAAGGCCAAGGCCTAGCCCTTGGTCCCGCCGCCCGCGTCAACTTGGCCGGCAGACAGGCACAGCTCGCCTGCCAGATTCGGCCCGACAGGCGAAGTCGGAGGAATCGATTCCCCCGAAACAGCACCGCCGCGCAAGTTTGGCCGCGGCCTTGGTAATTTTCATAAAGCTGGTGCGCAGTGTTATGCATGATATGTTCAAGAAACGGTCATACTCGCGTGGTAGCGTCATTTTTTTGGGCGAGATGTCGATTCCCTCTTGCGTGTGAATGTTTGATTGCCTAGATAGCGCTTCACCGGCGGCGGGAAGCTGCTGGTTGTCTGGGGCGGCTTGATGCGGAAGTGTTATTGCTGTTTTGGGTTTGAGATTTAGGGACAGGTATGCATGTGGAT
>JAFIEO010000092.1 GCA_020832445.1 Paracoccaceae bacterium | reverse complement strand
GCCCGCCGCGCCATCGGCGGGCCGTCCCGCGGCCTGCCGATTTTGCTGATGGCAGGCCAAGCCTTTGAAGTCAGGAGTATGCCGCCAGCATAAACTGCATTCTTATAATGTCGGATCGGCAGACCCCGGCCCACCGATGGCGCGGGCTTAGTCCCCGCGCGAATGACCGCTTCAGGCCAATCGCCGTTACAGCCGCGACAACTCCCGCGCCAGATCACCATATCCGGTAAACCGCCGTTCATAGGCCAGACCCAGCCTGCGTGCGGCATCCTTCGCTTTTTCATCAAGGTCGGGGTCATTGGTCTGGGCTTGATAGATCAGTTTGGTGTAATTGCCGAACATCATCTGGATCAGTTCGGGATGACGGTCAAACCCCATGGGTTTCCAGACAAAGGCATCAAACTGGCGCACCAGAAAATCGGTCAGGTAGAAGGCCGTGATTTCTTGCCCGGATCGGGCGGAAAATTCATCTACGCCATCGAAAAACGCATAGCAATGCGGGCCGGGCACCATTTGCACCCCCAGCGCGTCACATCTTGCCTGCAACAATCCGCCAGTCCCGCAATCGGCATAAACGACGAATATCGTCTCATACTGGTCGCGGTGCTGTATGACGGCTTTTTCCACAGCATCGGGAATGCGGTCCGGCCACAGGTGCAGATTTGCGGGAAGGCACAGCAAATCCATATGCGTCCAGTTATTGGCGGCCTTCAGTGCCAGAATTTCACGCGCCAGCGCACCGCAAGCCAGCAACAGAATTGTGCCGCGCCCCTGTGCGGGCAACCCCTGCTCCGTCAGGGTTTTGTCATTCGGCTGCATCGCGTTTCTCTTGGGCTTTGGCGGCGTTCCAAAGCGTGTCCATTTCGTCCAATGTGCTGTCGGCAGGGCTGCGCCCTTGTGCGGCAAGCGCGCGTTCAATGCTTTGAAACCGGCGGGTGAATTTGGCGTTTGCGGCGCGCAGGGCTTCTTCGGGGTCCAGATTCAGGTGTCGCGCCAGATTGGCCATGACAAACAGCAGGTCGCCGAATTCCTCCGCAACTTCCGCATCGCTTAGCGTGTCGCGCGCTTCCACCAATTCGCGCGATTCCTCAAGTATCTTGTCCAGAACCTGATCGGTGGATGGCCAGTCAAACCCCACGCGCGCGGCGCGTTTTTGCAGCTTCACGGCCCGCATCAGGGCAGGCAGGCCAAGCGCCACATCATCCAGAACACCGCCCTGTGCGCGCGCGGCCCGTTCGGCGGCCTTGACGCTTTCCCAATCCTGCACCTGTTGTTGCGCGCTTTTATCGCGGCGCTCATCGCCAAACACATGCGGATGGCGCGCGACCATTTTGTCGGAAATGCCGCGCGTTATGTCATCCAGTGTGAAATGCCCTGCTTCTTCGGCCATCTGGGCATGATAGACCACTTGCAGCAGCAAATCCCCCAATTCGCCCTGAAGTGCGGGCCAGTCGCCTTTTTCAATCGCATCGGCCACTTCATAGGCCTCCTCGATTGTGTAGGGGGCAATGGATGCAAAATCCTGTTCAATATCCCAAGGGCAGCCGGTATCCGGGTCGCGCAAGGCACGCATGATTGCGTGCAGGCGTGTCAGGCTGCCATCGGGTTGAAAGATCAGCGGGTCATGATCTGGCATGTGGCACTCCGTTCCATGGCTTGCGCCCGTGTGATGCTGTTGTGTTACCGCGCGGCCTTCGTGTGTCCAGCCCAAAGGTTGCGCGCACTGGCCAGCACAACGATCAGCAGCGCCACCGATGTGGCCCCGAGGATCAGGGCCGTGCCCCCAAGATTGGCCACCAACACCCCGATAAAGGCCCAGATGACAGCAACGCCGTAATCAGGGCTGTCGGGGCGGCGCGCCAGCACCCACACTGCCAGCGCGGTTGCGCCCGCAAGTGCGATGATGGCCGCCCATTGCGACGATACAAGCCCATAGCCGCCCAGCGATACCCCCAGCGACACATGCGCTGCCGCCGTCAACCACCCCGCATAAAGCCCCACAGGCGCCTGAAGCACCCATCGGTCGCGCATTGGCGCGCGCAACAGCGCTTGAATGGCAAAAAACAGCATCCAGAAAATCAGCACGGTTGCGCCAAGCGGCGAAAACCCTGCAACCCACAACCACAAGGCCCCCGGCCCAAGGCTAAGGATCATCGGGCCTTGCACATGGTGCCAGTCGGCATCGTGCCTGCGGGCATAGACCCCCATGATAGCAAATACCGCCAGCCACAGATAGATGATGCCCCAGATCGCGAATGCATAGCCCGCTGGCTGAACCGGCGGGTCAATCTGCGGGACCGGAAAGCGCTGCGCGTCAAACCCGCTGAACGGGTCTGTCACATAGGGCGACAGCACAAAGGCGGCTGTTGCAAGCAAGGTCAGTGTGGACAGAAACTGTTTCATAGGACGTGACCTAACCTTTCACATGGGCGGATTCCAGTGTGCGAATAAAAACGCCGCCCATCGGGGCGGCGTTTTTTGGTGTCGCTGCGCAAATATCAGCGGTTCTCGATCTCGGCATAGTCGCGACGTGGTGCGCCGGTGTAGCGCTGGCGCGGGCGGCCGATTTTCTGTTCTGGATCGCTTATCATTTCCTTCCACTGCGAAATCCAGCCAACTGTGCGCGACAGCGCAAAGATGGGTGTGAACATCGATGTGGGGAATCCCATCGCTTCCAGAATGATGCCGGAATAGAAATCGACATTCGGATACAGCTTCTTGCTGACGAAATATTCATCCTCCAGCGCGATGCGTTCCAGTTCCTTGGCGACTTTCAGTGTCTCGTTGTCGTCGATGCCCAGCAGCCCCAGCACTTCATCTGCGGATTGCTTCATCACCTTCGCGCGCGGGTCGAAATTCTTGTAGACGCGGTGGCCAAAGCCCATCAGGCGGAACGGGTCGTCCTTGTCCTTGGCGCGCGCAATGAATTCAGGGATGCGGTCAACCGTGCCGATTTCGCGCAGCATTTCAAGACAGGCCTGATTTGCGCCACCATGGGCAGGCCCCCAAAGGCATGCAATCCCAGCCGCGATGGATGCGAACGGGTTCGCCCCCGAACTGGATGCCAGCCGTACAGTGGATGTGGACGCGTTTTGTTCATGGTCTGCATGCAGCATCATGATCCGGTCCATTGCGCGGCTCAGGATCGGGTCGACGACATATTCTTCGGCGGGCACGGCAAAGCACATGTGCAGGAAATTGCCGGAATAATCGAGGCTGTTTTTCGGGTAAACAAACGGTTGACCAACCGAATATTTATAGGCCATCGCGGCAATGGTCGGCATCTTGGCGATCATGCGGATCGCGGCCACTTCGCGCTGCCACGGGTCGTTTATGTCGGTCGAATCGTGGTAGAATGCAGACATTGCCCCCACAACCCCCACCATGATGGCCATCGGGTGCGCATCGCGGCGGAAACCACGGAAGAAATACTGCATCTGCTCGTGGATCATAGTGTGGTGGGTCACACGGCTTTCGAAATCTTCCAGATCGGCCGCCGACGGCAGTTCCCCGTATAGCAGCAGATAGCAGCATTCCAGAAAATGCGATTTTTCAGCCAGCTGCTCGATTGGATAGCCGCGATACAGCAATTCGCCTGCGTCGCCATCAATATAGGTGATGGTCGATGAACAGGCCGCTGTGGAGGTGAAGCCGGGGTCATAGGTGAATACATCGCCCTGCGCATACAGTTTGCGGATATCCAGCACATCGGGGCCGACCGACGGCTTCATGATCGGCAGTTCGATTTCCTTGTCGCCTATGGTCAGCTTTGCAGATTCGGTACTATTCGCCATTGCGCATCCTTTCCCTGTTGCCTGCGGGCAAGGCACCTCGCAGACGATCCCTGACCGCGGCTTTCGGGGCACAATAGCCCTGTCGGCTCAAGTCGTTCCATCCTGAATGCGGGCAAGCGATTCCTCGCGGCCCAGCACAATCATCATGTCGAAAACACTCGGACTGCTGGTTCGCCCTGCCAGCGCAGCGCGAAGGGGTTGCGCAATCTTGCCCAGACCCAGGCCGTGTGCCTCTGCTGTTTCCTTGATAATGTCCTCAAGTATAGTCCGATCCCACGTAGCAGTTTGCAAGCGCGGCGTCAATTCCCTCAGTATACCACGGGATACATCATCAAGGGATTGGTTTGCTTTCTCGTCCATTTCAATCGGGCGTTTCGTCAATATAAAATGTGCTTTTTCAATGACTTGATTAAAGCCTTTTGCTTTCTCCTTCACAAGTGGCATGGCCGCCGTCAAACCCGAAATCTGTGCTGGTGTCAGCTCTGGCGCATCGGTGGCCTTCAGGAATGCAAGAAGTTCTTGCAGCAGTGCAGCATTGTCCGCCACGGTCATGTGTTGTGCGGTCAGATGGTCCAGTTTCTTGAAGTCCAGCCGCGCCGGTGACTTGCCGATTCCCCCAAGGTCGAACCATTCTTTTGCCTGAGTATCGGTAAAGAATTCATTATCGCCATGGCCCCAGCCCAGCCGCGTCAGGTAATTTCGCATCGCTGCCGCCGGATACCCCATGCGCTGGTATTCCTCGACCCCCAGCGCACCGTGACGTTTGGACAGCTTCTTGCCATCGGGGCCGTGTATCAGTGGAATATGCGCCCAGACCGGCACATCCCAGCCCATCGCATGATAAACCAGCATCTGGCGGGCGGCGTTGTTCAGGTGGTCATCCCCGCGAATGATATGCGTGACCCCCATGTCATGATCATCGACCACCACTGCCAGCATATAGGTGGGCGTCCCGTCTGACCGCAGCACGATCATGTCGTCCAGCTGGTCATTGCCAATGCGCACATTGCCCTGCACCTGATCGGCAATCACGGTTTCCCCGTCGCGTGGGGCCTTGACGCGAATGACATAGGGCGCATCGGGGTGGGTGGCCGCATCGGCATCGCGCCACGGTGACTGATACAGCGTGGATTTGCCAGCGGCGCGGGCGGCCTCGCGAAACGCCTCAATTTCGTCCTGCGTTGCAAAGCATTTATACGCGTGCCCGCTGTCCAGCATCTGATGGGCAACCTGCGCATGACGATCTGCGCGCGCGGCCTGGCTGACAGGTTCGCCGTCCCAGTCCAGCCCCAGCCATGTCAGTCCGGTCAGAATCGCCGCCGTCGCCTCGGGGGTAGACCGGGCGCGGTCGGTATCTTCGATGCGCAGCAGGAATTTGCCGCCACGTCCGCGGGCGTAAAGCCAGTTGAACAACGCTGTCCGCGCGCCCCCGATATGCAGAAAACCCGTAGGCGAGGGGGCAAAGCGTGTGACAACAGGCGCATCGGACATCGGATTTTTACCTTTTGGTAACGAAGTTTGGGCAGCATCAACTGTGGTTCTAGGCAAGGTCAGGGGCGGAAACAAGGGTGCATATGCTGACCTTTCCATTCAACGCGTCTGTGATGCCGCTTTCGGCCTTGCGCGGGGCGATCGCGTTGCAGCGCGGGCATATGTTCTTGTTCGTGCCAGTGTGTCTTGCTTTGGGTATCGGGGCATATTTCGCCCTGCCGCGCGAACCCGCCGCTGCCGAATGGGCGCTTTTGGTGATTGTTGTGGCCGGGGTTCTGGGATTACTTCGGTTCATGGCGGAAGACATGGCGCCGTTTGCGCTTGTGGTGATGCTGGTCTGCGCGGGCATGCTGGTGGCCGGTTTGCGTGTGTATCTGGTATCTGCGCCCGTGCTGCCATTCCGGTTTTACGGCGCGATAGAAGGGCGCATTGTCAAGATTGACCGGTCGGCCAGCGACGCGCTGCGCCTGACGCTGGACCGCGTCATTCTGGAAGGCGTGGAGGCATCGCAAATGCCCGCGCGTGTGCGCGTCAGCCTGCATGGGGACCAAGGGTATGTTGACCCTGCACCGGGCCTGCGGGTCATGCTGACGGGGCATCTTTCGCCGCCGCCTGCACCCTCTGAACCCGGCGGTTTTGATTTTCGGCGCCTTGCGTGGTTCGAACAGTTGGGCGCGGTGGGCTATACGCGCAGCCCGGTTCTGGCGCGCGCCCCGCCGCAGGACGGCGCCGCCGGTCTGCGCATCCACCGCTTGCGCATGCAGATATCTGCGGCAGTGCAAGACAGGCTTCCGGGTGATGCGGGCGGTTTTGCAAGTGCCATTCTGACGGGCGACCGGTCTGCTATCAGCCAACCCCGACTGGAGGATTTGCGCCGTTCCAATCTGGCGCATCTGCTGGCCATATCTGGGCTGCATATGGGGCTGTTGACGGGGTTTGTTTTCACGCTGTTGCGGCTGTTGATGGCCCTTGTGCCGTGGTTTGCGCTGCGCGCGCCGACACGCAAACTGGCCGCGCTGGGCGCGTTGGGGGCGGGGGCGTTCTATCTTGCGCTGTCGGGCGGCAATGTGGCGACAGAACGGGCTTTCATTATGGTGGCGGTCATGTTTTGCGCCATATTGCTGGACCGGCGCGCCATTTCGTTGCGGTCGGTCGCGATGGCGGCGCTTGTCATTCTTGTGCTGCGCCCCGAAGCGCTGGTTCAGGCGGGCTTTCAGATGAGTTTTGCCGCGACCATCGCACTGGTGGCCGTGTTCCGCGCGCTTAGTGCAGAGCGTGAATGGCGCAGGTCCATTCCACGCTGGCTGTGGCCCGTTGTCAGTGTGATCATCTGTTCCATGGTTGCGGGTATTGCAACCGCGCCTGTGTCTGCGGCCAGTTTCAACCGGCTGGCGGAATACGGCCTGATCGCCAATCTGGCCGCCGTGCCGCTGATGGGGTTGGTCATCATGCCCGCAGCCGTTCTGGCGGCCTTGCTGGCCCCGTTCGGACTGGACTGGATTGGCCTGCGGGTGATGGAGCCTGCAATTTTGTGGATTTTGCGTGTGGCCGAAACGGTCAGCGGGTTTGATGGTGCGGTGATGCCGGTTGTCCAGCCTGCCCCTTGGGTTTTGCCGGTGCTGGCGCTGGGGGGCATATGGATCGTGATTTGGCGCGGGCGTGGTGCATGGCTTGGGGCAGGGGCCGTGGCGCTGGCATTGCTGGGATGGGTGCAGGGCAGTGACCGCCCTGATTTGCTGATCGCGCATGACGGCGTGGTTCTGGGCCTTATGGGCGAGGGGGGGCGCATGATCAGCCGCGACAGGGCAGGGTCATTTGCTGTGCAAAGCTGGTTGCAGGCGGATGGCGATCTGGGCACACAGGCAGACGGATTCGCGCGGGCCGGTCTGGCGGACTCCCGTAGCCCCCTGGTGCAGATGCACCGCAATGGGTTGGATGTGGTGCATCTTCTGGGGCAGCGCGGGCTGGATTATTTGCCAGACCTGTGCAGGGACGGGCGCATTGTCGTGACATCGGCCCAACCCGACACGCGGCCGGGGACATGCCTGCTTATTACACCGCGCGATTTGCGCGCCAGCGGGGCGATTGCGATCAGCATGCAAGGTGGGGGGGGCATTGTCACGCGCAGCGTGGCAGATACCGGCGGCGCGCGGCCATGGACGCAGTGACACGGGTGCAGTAACAAGGGGCACCCGACATCCGGCAGCGCGGTGGCACTGCCGGAGTTGATTTTGCTGCAATCAGGCGTTCGCTTCGCGGATTTTCTCGGCGGCGTCCTTGTCATAGGTCACGCCCTTGGCCTCGAACAACTGGTCCAACTCGCCCGACAGGGTCATTTCAGTGATGATGTCGCACCCGCCCACGAATTCACCCTTCACGTAGAGTTGCGGGATGGTGGGCCAGTCGGAATAATCCTTGATACCCTGACGAATTGTATCGTCGGCAAGAACGTTCACATCGGCATAGTCAACGCCCATGAAGTTCAGAACGCCGGCCACACGGCTGGAAAACCCGCATTGCGGCATTGTCTTGGTGCCTTTCATGTAAAGCACCACGTCATTGCTTTCGACGGTTTGTTTGATGGTGTCTTGCGCGCTCATGGTTTTGTGGTCCTTTGTCAATTGTCAGTCGGGGGCTTTGGTGGTCAGGGCAAGGGCGTGCAATTCGCCATGGTTGCCATCCATTTTGCCCTTCAGCGCGGCATATACGGCACGTTGCTGTTGCACGCGGTTCAACCCCCGGAAACTTGCGTCAATAACTTCGGCAGCGTAATGATTGCCGTCACCGGCAAGGTCTGTGATCGTGACTTGTGCTTCGGGAAAGCCCTCTTTCAAAAGGGTTTCCAGTTCTTCGGCAGTGATGGCCATCTTGCGTCCCCGTTTGTCTTTCGTTGAAAGTAATCCCCGTGTGTGCGGGAATCAAGCGTCACCGATCGCGCGGCCAAAGGCGGTTTTGTAAATGGCGTCCAGTTCTGCCAGCGGCGCGCTGTCCTTGCCGAATGTGACCGTATCGCCGCCAAACCGGCCCATATGGGCCAGCGTCACCCCGGCCTGACCGGCGGCCACCATCAGCGCCTCGGCCTGATCGAAGCTGCATGCAATCAGGTAGCGGGCCTGATCCTCGGCGAAGAGTGCGGCAATATCATCCGTGTCCAGTGTCAGGCCAAGCTCTGCGGCGGTGGCCAGTTCAAAGGCCGCCAGTGCAAGCCCGCCATCCGACAGGTCGGTTGCGGCCTTGACCAATGGTCGGTTGTCGCGCAGGAATTCGCCGTTGCGGCGTTCCATCTCCAGATCGACATGCGGCGCGTCGCCCTGTTCCAGCCCGAACGCTTCGGCCAGAAGGGCGGACTGGCCCAGATGGCCCTGTGTCTCGCCGATGACCAGCACCAGATCGCCATCTTCGGGCAAGCCCGCGATCAGGTTGTCGACATGGTCAATCAATCCCACTGCCCCAATGGTGGGGGTGGGCAGGATGGGCTGGCCGTCGGTTTCATTATAAAGCGACACATTCCCCGACACGATGGGCATATCCAGCGCCGCACAGGCCGCGCCAATCCCTTTAATGGCCCCCACGAACTGGCCCATGATTTCGGGCTTTTCAGGGTTGCCGAAATTCAAATTGTCGGTCGTGGCCAGTGGTGTGGCCCCCACGGCTGTCAGGTTGCGATAGGCTTCGGCAACGGCTTGCTTGCCGCCTTCAAACGGGTTGGCGCGCACATAGCGCGGGGTTACGTCACTGGTGAACGCAAGCGCCTTGTCCGTGCCATGCACCCGCACGACACCCGCACCAAGGCCCGGTGCGCGTATGGTGTCTGCCATGACCATGGTGTCATATTGCTCCCACACCCATGCTTTATGCGCGTAGTTGGGCGAGGCGATCAGCGCGCGCAACCCGTCCATTGCGGAAATTTCGGGAATATCGCCCAAAGCGGCGGGCGCGGGCGTGTCAATCCACGGCCGGTCATATTCCGGCGCGCTGGAGGCAAGTTTCGACAGCGGCAGATCGGCCTTGGTTTCATTGCCTTGCAGGATCAAAAAGCGGTCTTCGGCAATGGTTTCGCCGACGATGGCGAAATCCAGATCCCATTTTTCGAATATCGCGCGCGCCTGCGCTTCCATGGATGGCTTCAGCACCATCAACATGCGTTCCTGACTTTCCGACAGCATCATTTCATAGGCGGTCATGCCGGTTTCGCGGCAGGGCACGCGGTCCAGTTCCAGTTTGATGCCAAGGCCGCCCTTGTCGCCCATTTCAACCGCAGAACAGGTCAGACCGGCCGCACCCATGTCCTGAA
>JAFIEO010000082.1 GCA_020832445.1 Paracoccaceae bacterium | reverse complement strand
ACCGATCTGGGCGAGGCCATCGCCATCCATGATGTTCAGCTCTCGAGCACCGGTGCCGACGAGGTCGCCACCGTCGCCCGCGCGCTCTTCGTCGCAATCGTCAACGCGCGGCGCGATCCACCCGATGCCGCCCAGCGCCATGAAGCGGAACAGGCCGCGCTGATCGATCCGGATCGGATCGAATGATCAGATAGCAACTTTATGGCTCTGAATTATCTACACTTTCCAGCCCGATGGAGCGATTCTGATTACACACGAACGATGCAACTCACCACACGGAGCCACCGCCATGACCACACCGACCATCCTGCCCAGCCGCAACCCTGACTATGGTTTCTTCGGCACGCTCACCACGTGCCCCGAGCGCGACCGGCGCAGCGTGGAGGTCTGGGTGCTGGCCTCGACCCTGATCGCCAAGACCATCCGCGCGACCACCGAGGAAGAGATGATCGGCATCCGTGACTTTCTGGACAGCCGGATGGGCCGCCATTTTGGCGATGACGTGGTTGGAAACATGGTGGGCTGCAGGATCGACTGCGAGACCGCGATCAAATCCTCGATCCGGACATGGCAGGACTGGCGAATCTCGCGCCAGCTTGAGCGTGACGAGGGCATCCCCGCAGGGCTGCCGTATCTGACTGGCTGGGTTCAGCATTTCGCCATCGCTGCAAACATGGCCGAGGGCGACTGATCTCTCACCGCCCGGTTCGGACGGCCCGCCAACTGGCGGGCTTCACCCGGTAGAAGCCTGAGCATGTCGCACAGGCCCAAAACCGGAGATGACCATGACCCAGATCCAGCTATCCGACGCCCAAGCCGTCATCCTGTCCGCCGCCTGCGCAAGGCCCGACGCGATGGTGTTCCCTGTCACCGCCAGTCTGAAGGGCGGCGCTGTCGGCAATGTATGCAAGAGCCTTCTCAAGCGCGGACTGATCGAGGAAGCTCCCGCCACCGACCACACCACTGTCTGGCGGCATGACGAGGAGCACGGACCAATGACTTTGCGCGCACCGCAGCTGGCGCATACCACCCTCGGGATCCCTGACGATCCGCAGCAGCAATCCGATGCCCAGCCCACACCCGAACCAACGCGCCGCCGCACTGGCACCAAGCAAGAAGCGGTTATTGCGCTGCTGCGCGCCAACGACGGCGCCACCATTGACGAGATCGTCGCAGCAACTCAATGGGCACCACATACGGCTAGGGGCTTCATGTCAGGTGCGTTGAAAAAGAAGCTCGGCCTGACGATCACCTCCGAGAAAGTCGAGGGTCGCGGGCGTTGCTACATGATCGCAGAGGGCTAAAGGGCCAACCAGCAGGATCAGGCGTCTTGGCGCGCCGGGCATCGCTGGCGGCCGCCTTGACGCTGCCAAGACCAGCTACTCAGCCGTCTTCGCCTTCTGGATCGCGCCCCGCGACAGCCAGACATGGGCGGCCTGTTGGCGCTCACTCATGCCCTGCAACGACAGGTTCCTTAAAACAATCACGGCTAGACGGATCAGGCGGCGCAATGGTGCAGCAACAACGTCGCCCCCGCCAAAAAAATCAACCGATTGATACAAGACGACGCATGCTTTATGGTCGACGGGTGAGCAGCAAAACGTGCAGTTCGATCTGTGTTCCTTCTCGCGAGCGCCACCCGCGTCGAAGTTCTTCCTAAAATCACGGAAAAACTCAATATTGTCATGTGCTTGAAAGCTGAACACCAGATCGGTGCAGTCATCAGGTCCGGAGAATATCGACCCCGAGAGACCGCTTCCGTGCCGCCTCGCGGCAGGCACGGTGCTCAGATCTTCCCGCATAACCCCCGAAAACAACGGAAAAATTAGGCCCCAGCCGGATGGGGAGATCGCTTTCGCGGGGGCAAGTGGCGGAGAGAGAGGGATTCGAACCCTCGAGACGGTTCCCCGCCTACACACTTTCCAGGCGTGCGCCTTCGACCACTCGGCCACCTCTCCGGCTGTTGCCGTGTAGCGTAACGTCCGAATGGATTGCAAGCCAAGATTGTGATTGCGGTGCAGGAATTTCGCATATGGCTGTGTGAAATCACCAGATTGGGAAATCTGTCAGTGCGCTTGGGCTGTGCGGCAGTGTAATTTGGGGAAATACAACAGGCGCTACAGGCGTATTGCTGAAATCAGGCGTCCGTAATCTGCCTGACGTTCATGGACACTGCGGCGAAAGGAATAGAACATCTGCGGGTTTGAATAGGTGCAATGCCCGGTCCAGACTGCGTCCGCGACGCCAGCAACGCGCAGCCGGTGCAGGCCAAAACCCGGCAGGTCGAACTGGTAGCGCCCGTCCTGACCATTGGCGAAAAACCGCGCATAGCTGGTGTCTTCTGCCATGAAATCTTCCAGAAATTCCGGTCCCACCTCATAGGCGCGCTGGCTGATGCAGGGGCCTATCACTGCGTTTATGTTGTCGCGCGTGGCGCCCAGCGACACCATTGCGTCCAGCGTGTTTTCCAGCACCCCCGACAGCGCCCCGCGCCAGCCTGCATGGGCCGCGCCGATCACGCCTGCTTCGGCGTCGGCAAACAGCACGGGCTGGCAATCTGCGGTCAGAATGGCAAGGACGATGCCCGGTGTGGCAGTAACCAATGCATCGGCCTGCGGCAGCGGGCTGTCTGCGGGCAGCGGCTGCTCAAGGGGGACAGCCGTGGCCGAATGAACCTGATTTAGGGTGACAAGGCTGGCAGGGGGCAGCGCCATGGCCTGTGCCACGCGGGCGCGGTTGGTGCGCACTGTTTCGCTTTGGTCTGACGATCCCGGCCCGCAATTCAGCCCCGCGAATATGCCCGATGATGCACCGCCGCGACGGGTAAAGAACCCGTGGCGCAGCGGGGAAAGTGAATCGGCGGTCAGTATCTCCAGCGTCATGTGTCCAATCCGGGTGGGGCAGGGGCGGTGTGCGGGTGCAGCCCCAGAACTTTGAACAGGTGACCCATTTCCTGCGGGTGCGTCAAGCGCCGATGCGCGGCGACATGTGCCTGCAAGGCCGCGCCGTCAAGGGTGCGGGCCAGTGACTGGGCGCGTTGCGTAATGCCCAGCCGTTCCAGAAACACCCCTTGCGGTGTCAGTGCTGTGGCATGCAGGGGGTGGGCTGCGCGTGCCAATGCCTCGAAATCGACATGTGCGGTCAGATCGGCCTGACCGGGATGGGCCAGCGGGTGGTCCGGCGCGTGCTGGTGCAGCGCCTGAAACGTGTCGCCGCGGCTGCGCCAGTCACCATAATCGACAATCACCGCCGCGCCGCCATGCTGCCCGATCCGTTGCGCCAGTGCCGCCATTACAGGGGCGGCAGACGCGCAGGTTTCGACCATCTGCCCCGCGGTCGTGTCTGCCAGCCGGTGTTCCAGTGCGTCCAGGTGGGTGACCGGTCCCAGCCCGAAGGCAAGCTGTCCGCCCTGAAGCCCGACCATGCGTTCGCGCCAGCCATCGCCCGCGCGCAGAAACTGGCGGATGGGCAAGGCGTCGAAAAATTCATTGGCGATGATAAACAGGGCAGCATCGGGCAATGTGTCGGCGCTGTCATGAAATTGCAGGTCCGGCAGGGCTGTCGCCTGTATGCGCCGCAACACCGGCGATGCCTCGATCAGATGCAGGCGCGCGGCGTCATGAAAACCCGGCACTGCGCGGGTTGCGCGCAAGATGTCCGCCATCAACGTGCCGCGACCGGGGCCAAGTTCTGCCAGCGTGAAGGGCGCGGGACTGCCCTGATCCAGCCAGGCCTGCGCCACGCAAAGCCCCAGCATTTCGCCAAACATCTGGCTGATTTCGGGGGCTGTGATAAAATCACCCTGCGCGCCAAACGGGTCGCGTGTGGTGTAATAGCCATGTTGCGGGTGCAACAGGCAGGTGGTCATATATTCGGCCACAGTGATCGGGCCTTGCGCCGCGATCTGGCGGATCAGGCTGTCACGCAGCACCGTCATGCGCGGCGCGCGCGCCATAGCAGGGCCAGACCTATGACGATCATGGGCAGCGACAGCACCTGTCCCATCGTGATCCCCGCCTGACCCAGTGTCACAACATGGCCCAAAGGGTTGTCGGGGCTGATGAATTGCGCATCGGCCTGTCGCCAGAATTCGACCGTGAATCGCGCCAGACCATAGCCCGCGATAAACACCCCGGTGACCGCGCCGGGGGTTTTCAGCCAGCCGCTGCGCCAGACCAGCCACGCAAGAACGGCAAACAGGACGGCCCCTTCAAGGGCAGCTTCATAAAGCTGCGTGGGGTGGCGTGCGCACAGGGCAACCGGCCAGTCCCACGGGCAGTTTTGCGCCTGCGCGCCGGGAAAGACCACGCCCCAGGGCATGGTCGTGGGGCGGCCCCACAGTTCGGCATTGACGAAATTGGCAACCCGCCCCAACCCGATGCCGATGGGGGCCACAAGCGCCATGGAATCGGCCAGTTGCAAGGGCGGCACCGCGTGGCGGCGGCAATAGACCAGCCCCGCGACCACCACACCGGCAAACCCGCCGTGAAACGACATGCCGCCTTCCCAGATGCGCAGGATTTCAGCAGGATAGGCCATGTAATAGCCGGTCTGGTAAAACAGCACGAACCCCAGACGCCCGCCCAGAATGACCCCGATGATCACATAGGTCAGCAACCCCTCGACCTTGGCTGCGGGCAGGGGGGCTGTGTCTGCGGGCCACAGGGTCGGGCGTTTCATCAGCGACTGGATGATCCACCAGCCCAGCAGGAAACCCGCGATATAGGCCAGCGCATACCAGCGCAGCGCGAAAGTGAAACTGCCCAGATCAATCTGGAAAATCACGGGCGAGATATCGGGGAACATGATGGCAAGCGGATGGGTCATTCAAGCGCCTTGAAAGTGGAATGGTGCGACTGTGTGACGTGGCCTTGCGCAAGAAGTCAACCTTGAGTTTCGCGCGCCAAGACCACATATAGGATAAAAGCAAAATGCCGAAGGGGCCAAGATGCAAAGCCGCAACCGTTTTCTGGACGACATGTCACAATTGATGACCAACGCCATGGGCGTGGCCCAAGGTGCCCGCACCGAGGCCGAGACCGCAATGAAAAGCCTGCTGGATCGCTGGCTGGCAGACCGCGACTTTGTCACGCGCGAGGAGTTCGACGCCGTGCGCGCCATGGCCCAGAAAGCCCGCGAAGAGAATGAAGCGCTGAAAGTGCGCCTTGACGCGCTGGAGTCGCGCGACGGACCTAAAGCCTGACCCTGCCTTGCAGCCGCACCGTCTGCTGCGGTTGGAACTGGCCGCGCGCCTTTCAGGCTAGGCGAAGAGATGATTCTGGCCTGTTGCCGCCCTTCGAGCGGGGACTAAGCGCGCGCCAGCGGTGGGCCGGGGTCTGCCGTTCCGACAATATAGGAATGCAGTTTATGCGGGCTGCATATCCTTACTTCAAAGGCTTGGCATGCCATCAGGTTATCGGCAGGCCGCGGGACGGCCCACCGATGGCGCGGCGGCCT
>JAFIEO010000076.1 GCA_020832445.1 Paracoccaceae bacterium | reverse complement strand
CTCCCCCCCCACCACCCCCCCGCCCCCCCGCCGGTCGCCTGCGCCCGGGCGCGGCGCCCGGGTGCCGGCCCGCCCGCCGCGGCGCGGGGGGGCGGGCCGGCCCCCGCGGTCAGAAACGGTCCAAAAGGCGGCGCAGGTAATCCAGTTCCGCTTCTGGCCGGTCCCGCTCGGCCGAGCGGCGGCGCAATTCTTCCAGCAGGTCCTGCGCACGGCGATAGGTATCGCCGCCTTGCAGCATGTCCTGATCGGTGCCCACATCACCGCCTTGGTTGCGGTCACGGCCCAACGGGTCACGTCCGCCATCGCCGCCTTGCTCAGCGCCCTGATCGCCTTGTTGCTGGTCGCGCTGGTTCTGGGTGGCGGCCTCGTTCATGGCGCGCAGGCCGTCGCGCATGGCCTCCATGGCATCGGCCTGCCGGTTCAGGGCCTCTCCGCTTTCGCCTTGCTCCAGTGCCTCGGCGGCGTCTTCCATGGCACGCTGCGCGCGTTCCAGTGCTTCCAGCGCGGCGTCGCCTTCAGGCGTCCCCTCGCCGGGCAAGGGGGATAGTTGCTGATCGCGCAGCTGGTCGGCCAGCCCACGCTGGCGTTCGGCCAGATCCGAGGAGGACTGCCCCCCATCCTGCCCGCCATCCTCGTCGCCGTCGTTGTTGCGGAACTGGTCTTGCAGGTCATTGAACGTGTCATCTGCCAGATCCTGCTGGTCGCGCAGCGCATCGCCCAACCCTTCCATGGCTTCATTTCCGGGCATGCCCTCGCCACCCTGCCCTTCGGCCATTTGCAGGTTTTCCAGCAACGCCTGCAACTGGGCCAGCAACTGGGCGGCTTCGTCCATGCGCCCTTCTTCCATCAACTCCTGTATGCGGTCCAGAAGCTCCTGTATCTGGTCCTGCGTAATCTCCATGCTTTCGCCATCGGGGGGCGCTTCGCCGCGTTCGCGGGGCTGTTCGGCCAACTGGCGCATGTAATCGCGCATCGCTTCGCGCAATTCATCCATCAACTCGGCCACTTCGGACGGGTCTGCGCCGCTGCGCACGGCCTCGTCCAGCCGTTCCTGTGCGCGCTGCAACCTTTCGCGGGCATCGGCCAACTCACCTTCTTCCAGCAACACCGCCAGATCCCACATGCGCTGCGCCAGATCATCACGGGTGGCGCCATCAAGGCCCCCGCCATCCAGACTGGCCAGCAACAGATCGCGGGTTTCGGTAAATCTGATCCGCGCCTCGACCCCGCGAAAGGCGTCTTGCGGGTGGTGGCCAATGGCACGCATCAACTGGCCCGCACGCGTGGCATTTTCGCCCGACCACAGCAAATCGCGCCGCAATTCGATGATTGCCGCCGCCATAGGGTCGAAAAAACGCCGCCCCGGAAGTGTCATTTCCATCGTCTGGCTGTGGCCCTGCTGGCCGCGCGCATCTTCGACCTGAAGGGCCACGGTCACGGGCATGTTGGCCCATGGATGCTGGGAAAAATCCTCGATAAAGGCATCGGAAAATTCGGTCCGAGACCCTGAAACAGGCAAAGGCAGCGCCACGGACAGTGCCGCGCGCGGTTCTGGCGGCACAGCAAGGCCGAAATCACGCGACACATTCGCCAGATCAAGATCAATATGCACACGCCCCTCGACCACGCCATAATCATCGGCGGCGGTAAAATCCTGCCGCATCAGCCCGCCACGCTCGCGCTGCGCTGCGCCATCCAGCGCAACTGTCGGCGGTTGGTCGGCCAGCGCGGCCACTTCCCAATCGCGCCCGCCGGGGCCGCGAATGCTAAGCCTGCCGGAACTGTCGATTTCGAAATCCTGTGCCATATCAGTGGTGTCGGGGTCTTGTCTGTCCGACAGGCTTTCATGCACGGACATGATGCCTTGCTGGCCATAGAACCGCACGGTCACGCGGCTGCCTTGCGGCAGTTCCAGACGGGCGCGGTCCACTTCGTTCAAATACAGGCTGGGCCGTCCGGTATAGGCGGGCGGCTGCACCCACGCTTCCCATGACGGGCCAAGGGCCACCGCTTCCGCGCGGCCCGGTATCTGCGCAAGCTCCGATATCTCGCCCACGCGGGTGGGGGCACCAAACAACAACGATACGGCAAATGCCGTCAACGCGATGTAGCGCAGGCCGAAACGGTCAAACCGCGACAGCCGCAAATCGGCGCGCACCGCATCAACATGCGCCAGACGCGCCTGCATCCGCGCCATATGCACGGCCCAAACCCGCGCCGACGCCGCATCTTGCGCGCCAATGGCCTGTTGATCGGACAGCGCGGACAGCGGACGGCCCGGCAGCGCCTGATCCAGACGGCGCGCGGCATCTGCGGGAAACGGCACGCGCAAGCGCCACGCCCCGACCAGCAATGCCCCAAGCAACGCCACCAGAAGCATGATCGCGGCAACATTGGCCCAAAGCAGCGGCAGATGGTCCTGCGCCCCGAACCCAAGGGCTGCGGCGGCAAGCAGCAAAAGACTGCTGAAGGGCCAGAATGCGCGCACCAACCGTTCCACCCACATCCCTGCCAGTGTCCCGCGCAGCGCGCGGTTCAGGGCAGGTGGTGCGTCTGATTTCTTCCGGTGGAACATCAACCCTCTCTGTGGGCCATGGGGTTCATGGCTTTTGAGTCATCCATTCAGGTAATGTATCGCGGTTGATGATTTCGTCAAAGCTTGGGCGGGGGCGGATGACAGCATATTGATCATCTTTCACCAGAACTTCGGGGATCAGGGGGCGGGTGTTGTATTCTGACGACATGACAGCGCCATAAGCGCCCGCCGACCGGAACGCGACCAGATCATCGGGGGCCAGCGGCGGCATGTTGCGCGTCTTGGCGAAAGTGTCGCCCGATTCGCACACGGGGCCGACAATATCGACGGGGTGCTGTTCGACCCCTGCAAGCGATTCCCGCACCGGAACGATGTCATGATGCGCGCCATACATGGCAGGGCGGATCAGGTCATTCATTGCGGCATCAAGGATCAGGAAATCGCGCCCCTCGCCCTGTTTCAGGTAAATGACCGAGGCCACAAGAATACCCGCATTGCCCGCAATCAGGCGGCCCGGTTCAATTTCAATTTCAACATCCAGATCGCCCAGCACGCGCTTGATCATCGCGCCATAGTCCAGCGGCAGCGGTGGGGTTTCATTGGACCGCGTATAGGGAATGCCAAGCCCCCCGCCCAGATCCAGCCTGCGGATGGTGTGGCCATCGGCGCGCAATTCGCGTGTCAGATCGGCAATTTTTGTAAATGCCGCTTCAAAAGGCGCAAGGTCGGTCAACTGGCTGCCGATATGCACATCAACGCCCACAATTTCGATCCCCGGCAGGGTTTCGGCCTGCGCATAAATGGCGCGGGCCTGCGCGATGGGGACGCCGAATTTGTCTTCCTTGCGGCCTGTGGCGATTTTTTCATGCGTTTTGGCATCCACATCGGGGTTCACGCGCAGGGTGATCGGGGCAACCACGCCCATGGCGCTGGCGACAGAGGACAGGACCCGAAGTTCTTCCGCCGATTCGACGTTGAACTGCCGGATACCATGGGCCAGCGCATATTCCATTTCCGCGCGCGTCTTGCCCACACCTGAAAACACGATCCGGTCGCCGGGAACACCCGCGGCCAGGGCACGGCGGTATTCCCCGCCTGACACCACATCCATGCCCGCACCCAAATTCCCCAAGGTTTGCAGGATGGCCTGATTGGACAGGGATTTGATGGCAAAGCACACCAGATGCTCCATCCCCGACAGCGCATCCTGAAACAGGCGGAAATGGCGGGTCAGGGTTGCCGTGGAATAACAATAAAACGGCGTCCCCACATCTGCGGCGATGCGGGTCAGGGGCACATCTTCGGCATGCAGGACACCGTTGCGATATAGAAAATGGTCCATCAGGGGCGCTTTCGGTCAGGCGGTGGGCACGATAGCTGGGGCGTGTGCCTTCGGCGAGAGTATTTGAGGCAAGATGAAATAGCGATCAATCCGGGCGGGAGCGTAGAAACAGATACAGCGGCACACCACAAGACACCCCGATGCAAAATGTTGCAGGTATCGCCAGAAGCCCGATGAGCCGCCGGCGCTGCCAACTTTCCACAAGCACAAACAGCGTAAGCGCCACCGCCGCAATCGTCAGATCCCAGACGAGCCCGCTGGTGGCGGCATTGGCATGCCACGCATCAACCATGGCCATAAGCGACCATTCATTCTGCACAAACCACGTGATGAACCAATACATCGGGTGGATCGTGCCCCAGATGGCCAAGGCCAGATAGATCATGCGCAGGGGTGTCATAATTCGGTGCTGATGCCAATGCGCGCTTCACCCGTGACGCTGACGCCAGATTGCGCCGGTGCCGGATAGCTTGGCGGGGCTTCTGCGCCGCATGCGCATAGCACACACACACAGGCCAGCAGGGCATATTTCATTCCAACACTCCTTTCCAGCGCGCGATCTGGTCGCGGACATTCGCAGGGGCCGTGCCGCCATAGCTGGTGCGGCTGTTGACCGAATTCTGCACACCCAAAACAGAATAGACCGCTTGCGTGATTTGACCATGCACATTCTGCATGTCCTCCAGCGTCAGGTCGGGCAGATCGCAGCCCTTATCCTCGGCCAGTTTGACAAGGGAGCCTGTAACATGGTGCGCCTCGCGGAAGGGCAGGTTCAACTCGCGCACCAGCCAGTCGGCCAGATCGGTCGCGGTGGAGAAACCCGACGCTGCCGCCGTTTCCAGCGTGGCGCGGTTGGCTGTCAGGTCCCGCACCATGCCTTCCATGGCGGCAAGGCCCAGCATCAGCGTATCGGCGGCGTCAAACACCTGTTCCTTGTCTTCCTGCATGTCCTTGGAATAGGCCAGTGGCAGCCCCTTCATGACCGTGAACAGTGCCACAGTCGCACCAAGGATGCGCCCCAGTTTGGCGCGCAGCAATTCGGCAGCATCGGGATTACGCTTTTGCGGCATGATACTGGAGCCGGTGGAAAACTGGTCGGACATGCGCACAAAGCGGAATTGCGCAGAGGACCAGATCACCAGTTCTTCGGCAAAGCGCGACAGATGCATCGCGCAGATGCTGGCCGCAGACAGGAATTCCAGCGCGAAATCGCGGTCCGACACAGTATCAAGGGAATTCGCCGTGGGCCGGTCGAAGCCCAGGGTTTGCGCGGTCATCTGCCGGTCGATGGGGAACGACGTGCCCGCCAGCGCTGCCGCCCCAAGGGGGCATTCATTCATGCGCGCGCGCGCATCCTGAAAGCGGCCCTTGTCGCGGGCCAGCATTTCCACATAGGCCATCATATGGTGGCCCCATGTGACGGGTTGTGCGGTTTGCAGATGGGTGAAACCGGGCATGACCCAATCTGCGCCCGCTTCGGCCTGCGCCAGAAACGCGCGCATCAGCGCATCCAGTCCGGCAATCGCGGCGTCGCACTGGTCGCGCACCCACATACGGAAATCCAGCGCGACCTGATCATTGCGCGACCGGGCCGTGTGCAAACGCCCCGCCGGCGTGCCGATGATGTCGGACAGGCGGGCCTCGACATTCATGTGAATATCTTCAAGTGCGGCCGAAAACGCGAACGTGCCGCCCTCAATCTCGGCCAGTACCTGTGTCAGCCCCTGATCAATGGCCTGCGCATCCTGCTTTGCAATGATACCCGTTGCCGCCAGCATGGCCGCATGCGCGCGTGATCCGGTTATGTCTTGCTGCGCCATGCGCTGGTCAAAACCGATAGAGGCGTTGATCGCCTCCATTATCGCATGTGGTCCTGCTGCAAAACGCCCGCCCCACATCGAGTTTGCCGAAGATTCGCCCATGAATGCTGCCCCTTGACGCCATCAGATTTTGGAAAATGCTATACGCGTGCCAACCTTCGAAGGCAATCCGCGCCACAAATGCGCGTCGAAATATGAAAATAACAAAAGCATTTTATCAAAACGGCTGAATTTAACCGCCAATTAAGCGCGATGCGGCACGGTCGGGAAAAGTCTTGGAGTATTGCAATGCCAAATCAACTTTCCGGTCGGCCCTATAATGAAGACGCGGCGCATTCGTCCCCCTTCGCGGCGGCGGCCGAACAGACACGGCAGGACGCCATCCGTCTGGTTGAACATGCATTGCGGGACCGGCGCGCCATGCTGGCATTCCAACCCGTAGTGCAGGCCCGGATGCCACGCCGCGCGGCATTTTATGAAGGGCTTATCCGGATCATGGACCCGACCGGCAGAATCATTCCTGCGGGTGATTTCATGGGTGCTGTCGAAACCATGGAACTGGGCCGCAAGATTGACTGTCTGGCACTGGAAATGGGGCTGAACACACTGGCGGCGGAACCGGGCATCCGGCTGTCCATCAACATGTCTGCGCGGTCCATAGGATACCCGGACTGGCTGGGCACGCTGGAACGCGGGCTACGACAGGACCCCACGATCGGCGAACGGCTGATCCTTGAAATCACGGAATCATCGGCCATCATCATGCCCGACCTTGTCACTGTTTTCATGCAGGATATGCAAGAACGCGGAATCTGTTTCGCGCTGGATGATTTCGGGGCGGGCTACACGGCATTCCGCTATCTGAAGGACTTTTATTTCGACATCATCAAGATTGACGGCGAATTCATTCGCGGCATCAGCGAAAGCCCGGACAATCAGATACTGACGCAAGCGCTGGTGTCGATTGCACGCCATTTTGACATGTTCACCGTCGCGGAATCCGTCGAAACGCCCGAGGATGCGCGCATTCTTATCGATATGGGTGTCGACTGCCTGCAAGGGTATCTGTTCGGCGCGCCCGACACACACGCCCCGTGGAAGGTATCGCATCTTCAGGGCGAGAAGATGACCGGGTGATCGCCCTCATGGCCATTTTCACACCTGCCAGGGGGCGGATCTGCAAATGCAATATCCGGCAAGGCAGTTGTGATCTGGTCGGCACGCTGGCTGCACCCCAAAGCAAGTTCAAAGAAAGCAAATACGGTTATCCGGTTCGGAGTTTCGCCAAAACAGAATGCTAAAGCGTTTCTGGGGGGCAAAGAAAAGCCGAAACGCCATGCCCCCACCCAGACGGGCACAGCCGCACCCTGCCTGTGGCACATCAGCTTTGGCGGCGCGGGCGGGCACGCAAGGTCGGGCTGGCCGCAAGCGGGTCTTCTGGCCAGGGGTGTCTGGGGTATTGCCCGCGCATATCCTTGCGCACATCTGCGTAGCTGTTGGCCCAAAAGCCCGGCAAATCCATGGTCACCTGCACGGGCCTGCGCGCCGGTGACAGCAACACCACACGCAATGGCGCGCGTTTGGGCCCGATTGCGGGATGGTCCGCAACCCCGAACATTTCCTGCAAGCGCACCGCAATTTCCGGCGCGTCGCCGCTATAATCAATGGGCACTTTATTGCCCAGCGGCGTGATGAAATGCGCAGGCGCCAATGTGTCCAGTTGCTGCATCTGCCCCCAGTCCAGCATGGCCCGCAAAGCAGGCAGCACATCGACCGCGCGCAAATCATCGGCAGTGCGACAATGCATCAGGGACGGCCCAAGCCAGTCTTCCAACCCTGCCAGCAAGGCGTCTTCGGACATATCGGGCAGGTTTATCCCTTGGGCGCGCAGCAAATCCACGCGGGCGATGAACCGCCGTGCCCCGTCGGACAGGGGCAGGCCGATATCGCGCACCCCCATGCAGGCCGCGCCAACCATGGCATCGGGCGGGGCGTTTTGCCAACGGCGGTCGGCAAGCACCAGCGCGCCAAAATGCTCCTGCTCGCGGGCCTTGATCCGTTGCTCGCGGCGGGACCAGGTGCAGACCTGCCGCCAGACAATGCGGTCGGCAAAAAGCTGGCGCAGGCTACCCTCTGACAAGGCGATTGCCTGCCTGATGCGCGCCTCTCTCGGGTTGCCATCGGTGTCGGTTACGACAAGCAGCCGCGTTTGTGCAAGCCCGTCGCCCGCGTCCAGCACGGCCCCCTTGCCCCCCGCAAGCACATAGCGCGGCGCGTCCCCCTTGCGCCGCAATCCGATGCGGTCGGGATAGGCCAGCGCGACCATTTCCGCGCTGCTGTGCACTGCGTTGGCCGTGGGGACCAGCCGTGCCAGCCGGCGGGCTTCGTCCTTGACGCGCGCAAGGGCCGCGTGATGGATGGCATAGGGGCGCGCGCTGGCGAACCTGCGCGGGTCAAGGTAAGCCTCCAGCCGCAGGGCCAGATCTGCGGGGGCCGATTGCAGAATGTCGCGTTCGGACAACAGCGCCGCCAGCGGCGCGGCGTCGCGCCCCGCGCACAACAGCATATGCGCCAGTCGCGGATGCAGGGGTAATCGCGCCATGTCCCGCCCATGGGCCGTAATCCGGCCTGCGATGTCCAGCGCGCCAAGATCGGCCAACACTGCGCGGGCTTCGGCCAGTGCGGCGGGCGGCGGTGGTGTCAGAAACCGCAACCCCGCATCACTGCCCCAAAGCGCCAGATCAAGCGCCAGTGCAGCCAGATCCGCGCGTTCAATTTCGGGCGGCGCGAAGGCCTGCAACGCCCCTTCCTCGGCCCGCGCCCACATGCGAAAACACACGCCCGGCTCCATTCGCCCCGCGCGGCCACGGCGCTGCTCGGCCTCGGCGCGGGTGACGCGTTCGGTGATCAGCCGCGACATGCCACTGCCCGGATCAAACCGCGCGCGCCGCGCCAGCCCGCAATCGACCACCACGCGCACCCCTTCGATGGTCAGCGATGTTTCGGCGATTGCGGTAGCCAGCACCAGTTTGCGCCCTGTTTTCGCGGGTTGCAGTGCTGCGCGTTGCTGCGAAAATGGCAATGCGCCATACAGCGGGTGCAAATCGGTATCGGCAGGCAGGTCGGGGGCAAGGGCCGCCGCGACGCGCCTGATTTCCCCTTCGCCCGGCAGGAATGCCAGCACCGATCCGGTTTGCGTGCGCAAGGCATCAAGGATCAGATCAGCGGCGGCGCGTTCAAATCGCACAGCGCGGCCCAAGGGACGCTCCAGCCATCGGGTCTCCACAGGGTAGGTGCGCCCTTGCGCCGTCAGAACCGGCGCATCGTCCAGCATGGCCGCCACAGGGGCGGCATCGAGTGTGGCGGACATAACGATAAGCAACAAATCAGGGCGCAGCGCCTCTCGCATTTCCCAAACCAATGCCAGACCCAGATCGGCATTGACCGAACGTTCATGAAATTCATCGAAAATCACGGCGCCCACGCCTGCAAGTTCGGGGTCATTTTGCAGCATGCGGGTCAGAATGCCTTCGGTGACAACCTCTATTCTGGTGGCCGGACCTGTCACGGATTCGCCGCGGATACGGTAGCCCACTTGCGCGCCCACACGTTCGCCCAGAAGATGGGCCATTTGCTCTGCCGCGGCACGGGCGGCCAGACGGCGCGGCTCCAGCATGACAATCCTGCCCTTGACATGATAAAGCAGCGCAAGCGGAACGCGCGTTGTCTTGCCTGCGCCCGGTGGGGCTTGCAGCACAAGCCGCCCCGCTATCGCAAGGGTCGAGGTCAATTCGGGCAGGATATCTTCGATGGGCAATCGCATGAACAGCGTTATGCCGCCATTTGTCGCGGTCTTGCAACGCCATGCGGCATTCCCGCCCCTGACATATGCGCCAAATCAGGGCGCGGGGCTGGACAAACAGGGTGCAGGCGGGCCATTTGGGACAGCAACACGGAACGGGGGCGCAAATGGATATCGCAAGCTTGGCAGATGCGGTGCAGCGGGGCGAACGCAGGGCCATCGCGCGCGCGATCACGCTTGTTGAAAGCACACGCGCCGAACACCGGGTGCAAGCCACAGATTTGCTGGAAACACTGGCCCGCACAGGCCGCGAATCCATCCGTATCGGCCTTTCGGGCACGCCCGGGGTGGGCAAATCCACATTCATCGAAAGTTTTGGCCTGATGCTGGTCGAACAGGGCTTGCGGGTGGCCGTGCTGGCGGTTGATCCGTCCAGTAAGCGCACAGGCGGGTCCATTCTGGGCGACAAAACACGGATGGAGCAGCTGTCGCGCAGCCCCCACGCCTTTATTCGCCCAAGCCCCAGCCGGTCGCATCTGGGCGGGGTGGCACGCCGCACGCGCGAAGCCGTGGCCCTGTGCGAAGCGGCAGGATTTGATGTGGTGCTGATTGAAACCGTGGGCGTCGGCCAGTCGGAAACAGTGGTTGCGGAACTGTCGGATATATTCTTGTTGCTGCTGGCGCCCGCAGGCGGCGACGAATTGCAAGGCGTCAAGCGCGGCATCATGGAAGCGGCGGATATCATTCTGGTGAACAAGGCAGATGGCGAGTTGAAACCGGCGGCCATGCGAACCTGCGCGGATTATGCAGGGGCCTTGCGCCTGTTGCGCCGCAGACCGCAAGACCCTGACGGCTTTCCCAAGGCCATGACCGTTTCGGCGCTGAACGTGGCCGGGCTTGATCAGGCGTGGTCCGAAATCTACAATCTGGTTGAATGGCGGCGGACGCATGGGCATTGGCAGGCCCGCCGCATCGCGCAAGCCCGCCACTGGTTCGAAGAAGAAGTCCGCCAGACAATGCTGGCGCGTCTGGATGGGCCGAATGCGCGCAGCCTGATGCAGGCGCTTTCCAAGCAGGTGGCAGAGGGGCAGATCACCGCAAGCCGCGCAGCAGAAGATCTGTTCGACCGCATCTGGCCGGAAATGCGCGGGACAAATCCATCGGAATCGCTTGACGCCGCCACCGATATCCCCTAATAGCGCGGGAACGAAATTCACGGCGCTGCGCAGCAGTGCCCTTTGGTATGTGGTGGTTTGGCGTCTATGTCACCCGCCCTTATGAAAAAGTCGAGGATAAGCCATGTCGCGCCGCTGCGAATTGACCGGAAAAGGCCCGATGTCGGGCAACAACGTAAGCCACGCCAACAACAAGACCCGTCGTCGCTTTTTGCCGAATCTGCAAGATGTGTCGCTTCAGTCTGAAGTGTTGGGCCGCAGCTTCAAACTGCGCGTGTCTTCGGCGGCGCTGCGTTCGGTAGACCATCGCGGTGGTCTGGACGCATATCTTGCCCGCGCCAAAGACGAAGAACTGTCTTCGAACGCTCAGAAAATCAAGCGCGACGTTGCAAAAGCGCAAACCGCAGCCTGAGCTACAGTATTTTCGAAAGGGCCTCCGGCATCACCGGGGGCCTTTTTGCATGACACTGCCCGCTGCCCGTTGCATTCCGGCTTATGATACAGCAAGAACAACCCCGTGGTCCCGTAGCTCAACTGGATAGAGCACCTGACTTCTAATCAGGATGTTGGGGGTTCGAGTCCTCCCGGGATCGCCAAGGTTTTCTCATTTTGTAAAGGAGGCATATGAATGCGCAACAGGGCGGTTTTTGCTGCGCACCGTGTCAAGCGTTATTTTTGAATCTTGTCAAATTTTCCGATAAACGGCTGATTAAAAATGATATTTGAGGATTTGGGTCGCCCGGTGCCCAAACGCCGACTTTTCCGGTGAAAGTCAGTGTTTTTGATGCCGAAGACCAGACCACCGTTCCCCCATCTCGCAGGACGAGCCGTCCTGTTCTCATGGAATGCGGGTTTAGGGCGAGTCGGGTGATGATGAGGAAGATGCCATTTCTCTGGGCATGATCGTCGCTTTACGAGCCATAGCCGCCGCTCGGCTGCTGGAGGTGCCGCGTGACTTTATATCCGTCAGTATACATTCAAGCCGTTAGAACGCAGTCTCCGTGATCCACCATGACCGATCGGTTGCAGGCTAACGTTCGTCCAAGCGGTCACCGTGTGCCATGCGACTTGCTTCGGGCAAGTAGCTGAGAGTAAGGTTTTAGGATGGTTGAAAACAAACCCGATATAGAACCGAAACAAGATCTCCCCCAACTGTTCGGAGGGAAGCGATTCGATATCGAACATGCTCTGCATATGTATGCAACAAGCTATGTCTTCATGCCTGCATCCGGAATCTATGAAAAAGAAATCGTAGCGGCGCATAAAGAGCAACTGGCGGACTGCCACATCTACGTCATCGGCACCATGCCTGCGATAGAGAATGTCGATTATTACCTTGAAGATGATCGGCTCGTAATGACTATCCTCGTTGCTGGCAAACGTTACGAACTCGCCTGGCCGATGCCTGAAGGCGTCGAGATGGTTCAGACTGAACAAGGCTGGTTCATCAAAAACGGTGACCTCTACTGGGCGCCCTCAGACCTCGAGGTGGGGCGACGGTTGAACGAAGAGCTGGATGCGATCCACTTCGAGGTCCTCTATATTGGTCAGGCTTACGGCAAGGACGGGTCGCGCAACGCGTTGGATCGGTTGCTCAAGCACGAGACACTACAGCGGATCTCGGTCAAGGGTATACCGTCTGATCGTCGGCTGACAATTCTGATGCTCGAGATTGAACCGGGCAACAGGATGATCACCGTCATGAACCCTTGGGCCGACAACAAGGACGACGGGAGCGCACGCATCTTGACGGGCCTTGACAAGCTGTTCGGGACATCAGAGGCGGAGCGTGTTACTCTTTACGAGGCGTCCCTCATCCGGTTCTTCCAGCCACCGTTTAACAAGGAATTCAAGGAAAGCTTCCCGTCGACAAATCTAAAGGTGTTGACGGATTGCTACGATAAGGACTTCTCTGCATTAATCTCGGAGATCTGCATCGACGAACTTCCTTTCAAGATGACCTCAGATGCCGTTCCACCGTCTCAGTATCACATTGCTAAATTCGACCTTCACGAAGACGAGGCGCGTCAGGTGTTCTTCGGCAGAAAGGGATAGCGGCGCGGAAGTACCTGCCCAATAAGTTGGTGATGAAGCTATCGCGAGGGGTTATCGGGTGGATTTTGTGAATCGCAGAAAGGTCCGCATAACGGTCACCCCACCACCCCCACCACATCCCCCCGCAGATACACCGCCCCGAAATCCTGCCCTTCCGGCGAGAACGGGGTGATCCTGCGGGCGGCGAGACGCCCTTTCAGGGTATTGCGGTGCTGTCCCGTCTCCGCTGACAGGGTCGTCAGGGTCACGAAGCGGTGGTGAAACGCCGCCATGTCCTCGGGCTGTTGATTGCCACTGAGATTTGACCCGGCATTGTCACCGAGAACTGACCCACCCAGTTGTTATGTTCTACGTGTCATTCTGGCGTCAATACTGGTGTTTCCTTCCGTTTCTTTTTCGCTGTTTCGGAGCTTGCCTTGAA
>JAFIEO010000071.1 GCA_020832445.1 Paracoccaceae bacterium | reverse complement strand
TGTGGCGCAATTCACGCTAACCAGCCGTCCTTTCACGCGTCTGCGGATCAGCGTCAACTCGTGCAGCCGCGCGGCAAGGACTGATTTGCCCGTGCCCGCTTCGCCCACAAGCGTGATAGGCGCATCGGAATGGCTGATGATCAGATCAAGTTCTGCGGCAAGCGCCAGCATCTCGGGGCTTTTCGTTTCCACGCCACCAAGCAACAGCGCGGAATGTTCGCGCGCCGCTGCTTCGAACCGGCGTTGCAGGGCATTGTAGCGCGCCAGATCAAGGTCGATGATGTCGAGCGTGCCATGCGGCATCTTGTCGTCGCGCGGTGGGCCGGTCTGGATCAGGTGCGCGGGAATATGGCGGCTTTCCGTCAGCAGGAACCAACAAATCTGCGCGACATGTGTGCCTGTGGTCAGATGTATGTGATAGCGCTCGCGATCCTCGTCAAAGCCGTAATCCTTGGCGAAGTCATAAAGCTTGCCATAAACTTCCTGGAAGTCCCATGGGTCAGCCATGTCGATCCGGACCAACCTGACTTCGGTTTCGGGCGCGACACTGGCGATGGCGTTGCGGATGCCAGCGGCAAGATCCTGATGGCGGATGTCATGGATCAGTTCCAGCCGGTCAACCGCAAAGCCGTCATGCGCACAAAGCTGGACCGAGGGCCGCCAGTTGCGCCGTTTGCCGCGATCAAGTTGCGTGCCAAGAAAGCCGATGACGACATTGCGCATAGTGATGATCCAAATTTATATCTTCATATAATATCGGATAGTATATTTCGTTCAAGCAAAGCTGCAAACTGCTAAAAACATCAGCAAAACAACGGCTTGTGGGGATTTTCCAGTTTTCTTCGAATCATCGCAGATCTCTGGCATAACCAAGGGGTGAAACGAAGAAGGATCAGACCCATGGCAAACAAATCCGTGTTTGCATCGCTGAAAGGCAAGATGCTGCCAAAGGCAGATGCGCTCAATTCCGAAGGGGCCCCAGCCTATGCCTATGGCCCGGAGCACAAGCTCGCACAACTGGCGATGACCGGCACATTCGGGGCGTCGTTCTACAAGGACGCGCAGTCGCAAGTGACCGAACTGGTTGAGGCTGCCGAGGCCGTTAGCTCCGTATTTCTGGCGCAAACGGCCATCCATGTTCGCGAGCGCGGACATATGAAGGACACGCCTGCCTTGCTGCTGGCCGTGCTGTCGCGCCGCGATCCTGTGTTGTTCCGTGCCACATTCGGGCGGGTCATCACCTCGGGCAAGATGCTGCGGGTCTTCGTGCAGATTCTGCGCTCGGGTCAGGTCGGGCGGAAATCGCTAGGCTCGCGCCCGAAAGCGATGGTGCAGGACTGGCTGAAACGCGCAAGTGACGCGCAGTTGCTGGCGGCTTCTGTCGGTAATGACCCGTCGCTGGCCGATGTGATCCGCATGGTGCATCCGCGCCCCGAAAGTGCTGAGCGCGCCGCTTTCTACGCCTGGCTGATCGGTAAACCGGCAGACATGCAGGCGCTGCCGCAAGTGGTGCGCGATCTGATCGCTTTCCGCGAAGGGGCAAGCGAAGTGGTGCCGGACGTGCCGTTCCAGTTGCTGACCTCTCTGCCGCTCTCGGGCGCGCAATGGGGAGAGGTGGCGCGCAATGGCTCATGGCAGATGTTGCGGCAGGGGCTGAACATGCTGGCGCGCAAGGGTGCGTTTGCAGATCAGGCCATTGTCGCGCATGTGGCGCAAGTGCTGGCGGACCCTGCGCGGATTAGGGCGGCTAAGGCGATGCCCTATCAGTTGCTGGCGACCTATCAGGCGCTCGATGAGGCCGTGCCCTTCGACATTGCGATGGCGCTGCATGACGCGATGGAGATGTCGGTGGCCAATGTGCCGGAACTGTCAGGCAAGGTCGTGGTCTGCCCGGATGTGTCCGGCTCGATGACCTGGTCGGTTTCGGGCTTTCGCAAGGGGGCAAGCTCGGCTGTGCGCTGTGTCGATGTGGCAGGGCTGATATCGGCTGCTGTGCTGCGCCGGAACCCGCGCGCGATGGTTCTACCGTTCGAACACAGAGTGGTCGATCTAAAGCTGGAGCCGCGCGACACGATCCTGACCAATGCCGGTAAACTGGCAGCGGTGGGCGGTGGCGGAACGAATTGCTCGATGCCGCTTGGCTGGTTGAATGATCATCGGGTCACGCCGGATGTGGTGATCTTCGTGTCTGACAACCAGTCCTGGGTCGATGGACGCAAGGGCGGGCAGGGCACGGCGATGATGCGCGAATGGACCAGAATCGCGGCCCGCAACCCTGCGGCCAAGCTGGTCTGCATTGACATCCAGCCTTACGGGACGACGCAGGCGATCGAGCGCAGCGATGTGCTCAATATCGGCGGGTTCTCGGATGCGGTGTTCGATCAGATCGCCGATTTCATAGCCGGTCGGATGGGGCCAGACCATTGGGTCGGCCAGATCCGTGCGGTGGAACTTTAGAAACATGCCTCGGCCCCTTGCGGGCCGGGGCAGCCCCGGCGAATGCCCGCGGCCCTACTGGTAGAGCGGCAGGGGAAACCCTGCGAAGCGCAAGCTTCACTGCGGGTTCAAATCCCGTCCCATCCCTGATGGGTGCGCGAATGAACGGGTCACACAGCCTCGTTGCCGGGGTTACGATACAGGAAAGGAGAACACTCTGGCGAATGCCGATGAAACTACAGCCTGTCGCGGGTTCGATCCCCGCCGGTCACAAGACCGTAGCTCAGTTGGTAGAGCAGCCATGTTTCATCACAACTTGTCGCCAGACCCAAAACAACAGGGCGAATGCCGAAGAGATTACAGCTCCAAATCGGAAACTCGTGGGGTTCAAGCCCCCATATCGCAAATGGTCAACGGTGTGGCCAGGGTTTCCATAGTCTCTTCATTCTTGTCGCCCTGACTTGACCAACGCTTCCGGCGAATGCTGGCAGGATTACAGGGATAGAGCGCCGGGCAACCGGAGGTCGCGGGTTCAACCCCCGCCATGCAAAACTGCATGTAGCTCAGACAAAACGATCCTGCCCCACCTTGTCGCCGGAGCATCAGATAAAGGCGAATGCGATAGGGATTACAGAGCATCAAACTGGAACCTGTGGGAATGAAGCCCCACTGTGCGCAGTCTGCGGGGTTTGTCCCGTCTCGCTTGTCGCCCTGACCACTGGAGGATAGCTCAACCGGCAGAGCAACGGGTTTTGGTCTCGTAGGTTGCAGGTTCGACCCCTGCTCCTCCAACCACTGACATTTTCCGGGGGAATGCCCGGGCAGAGTACAGCACCTTTCCGCGGTTCCACCCTCTGCCTGTTTTTCTTGTCCGCCGGACCTGAAATTGAAATGAGAAGACAGATGACCGAGCACCAGATTGCTATAAACGGCGCAGACCTGATCGACTGGGGCCACAAGCCCGGCCCGCAATTTCCTGCCCTGCTGGAGCGCGCCAAGGGTGCGCAGGCCAGCGGGCTTTGCCTCGCCGACATCCGCGCGATGCTGACCGCTGATCTGCCACCCCCTGACCCCGAGCCGCTGGCGCTGCAAAACGCAGGCGATGTGGCCCTTCATATCAATATCCGCGCCGAAGATGCGGA
>JAFIEO010000055.1 GCA_020832445.1 Paracoccaceae bacterium | reverse complement strand
GGGGTGGTATTTTCCAACTGGCGGGGACCAAGGGCCGCCCCCCGCCGCGCCATCGGCGGGCCGTCCCGCGGCCTGCCGATTTGGCCAGCGGCACGCCAAGCCATTAAGGTAGGGGTATGCAGCTTGCATAAACTGCGTGTCTCACACGTCGGATCGGCAGACCCCGGCCCACCGATAGCGCGGGCTTTGTCCATGCCCCAACATCCCCGTCACGCCCGTGTCAGATCTCGCGCAATTCGCTGACAAAATCATAACGGTCCCCGCGATAGGCCGATCTTGTTAACTCCACCATGGTGCCGTCACTCAGGTAGCCGCGTCGTTCAATCCGCAACACTGCCGCCCCGCTGGGCACACCAAGGTTCTGCGCCTCTTCCTCAGATGCAAGCGATGCCGTGACGCGCTGAAGCCCCGTGACCGGCTTGTTGCCCACTGCATCAAGGGCCGCATAAAGCGAATTCTCCACACTGTCATGATCAGGCAGGTAGGTTTCGGGAATGATGGCATGCTCCAGCGCCAGCGGTTCGCCATTTGCCGTGCGAATGCGCCGGAACCGTTTGACGCGCGCATTCACTGCCAGCCCGAAGGCAATCACCTCATCAGGCGATGCGGTGTCGGTCGATTTTTCCAGCCAGACAGACCCCGCCACCAGCCCGCGCCTGCGCAGATCTTCGGAAAACCCCGCCAGCATGGAGGACGGCTGTTCAATGCGCGGCGCGATATAGGTGCCGGACCCGTGTTTGCGCGACAGCACGCCTTCGCGCATCAACAGGTCAATCGCCTTGCGCACCGTGACGCGTGACACCGCCATGCGTTCGGCAATGTCGCGCTCGGATGGCAGCGCATCGCCCACCGCAAACTCCCCTTGCTGGACCTTCTCGCGCAAAATCGCGGCCAGCCGGACATAGATGGGCGTGTCTTCTGCGCGCGAGGCCAGAAGATCGTGGTGCAAACTCATGACGCGGCCTGCTGTGCGGCCATGGCGTCGCGCAATATGCCGCCTGCGCGGTCAAGTGCGGCATCCGCGCCGTCAGGGGTCGCGCCCATGGCGACCAGCACTGCCGGTTTCACCTGCCAGTCGCATTTTTCCAGCGCGGCTGTGGCCGCCTGCGCAGGCACACCCGAAATGCGCTGGACCATAGCCTGCGCGCGCCCCCGCAGCTTGATGTTCTGGGGCCGCATATCGACCATCAGCCCATCATGCACATGGCCCAGCCGCACCATGATCTGCGTGGAAATCATGTTCAGAACCACCTTTTGCGCCGTGCCTGCCTTCATGCGGGTGGACCCTGCCAGCACTTCGGCGCCGGTTTCAGTGGTGATGGCATGTTCCGCTGCGTCCAGAAGGGGGGTGCCGCCATTGCACGCAATCCCGATGGTCAGCGCGCCCGCCGCGCGCGCGCGCGCCACCGCCGCCACCGTAAAGGGGGTGCGCCCGCTTGCGGCAATTCCGATGACAACATCGCGCGCGTCAATACCTGCGCGCGCCACCTGATCGCGGGCATCATCTGCGTCGTCTTCCGCGCCTTCAATGCCCAGCTTCAACGCCGCTTCACCGCCCGCAATCAGATACTGCGTGCGCGCGTCGGGCCAGTTGAAGGTCGGCCCAAGTTCGGTGCCATCCTGCACGGCAATGCGGATGGATGTGCCCGCGCCCGCATAGACCAGCCGCCCGCCCGCGCGCAGGCGGGGCAAGGCCCCCTCGACCAGATCGGCCAGCGCGGGCAGGGCAGGGCCAATGCTGGCAATCGCGGCCATCTGGCTTTCCCAGATGGCGCGCAGGGCGGTCAGGCTGTCCCAGCGGTCCAGATCACGGTAGCGGGGGTCGGAAAATTCGGTCATGCATACGGGCCTTTTATGTCGGTTTTGCGGGTTTATCACATGCTCAGGCGCTGTCCATCTGCGCCAAAATGAAACGCGCGGGCCATGTCGGGGGTCACAAAGGCGCGGTCATTGATCTCGGCGGCGTGTTCACCAAACAGGCGCACGGTAATCAGGCCATGCGGGTCTGCGCGTAGGTAAATCAGCGTTTCACCGCCCAGTTGTTCCACATGGCTAATGCGCCCTTCGATCATGCCCTTATCCTGCGACAAGGTCAGGTGTTCGGGGCGAATACCAAGGCTTTTGCCCGCCACGCCCAGCGCGGGCGCGTCAAGAAAGTTCATCTTGGGCGACCCGATGAAGCCCGCGACGAATTCATTCGCGGGGTTTTTATACAGCTCCATCGGGGCGCCGACCTGTTCAATGCGACCGTCGCGCAACACCACAATCCGGTCGGCCAGTGTCATGGCCTCGACCTGATCATGGGTCACATAGATCATGGTCGCGCCCAACTCGCGGTGCAGGTTGGCAATCTCAATGCGGGTTTGCACGCGCAGCGCCGCATCCAGATTGGACAGCGGTTCGTCAAACAAAAACAGCTTGGGCTTGCGCACAATGGCGCGGCCAATGGCCACGCGCTGGCGCTGCCCGCCCGATAATTCCGCAGGCCGGCGCGTCAGATAGGCGTCCAGATCCAGCATTTTTGCCGCACGATCTACCGTTTGCGTGACTTGCGCGCGCGGCTGGCCCGCCTGTTTCAGCCCCAGCCCCATATTGTCGCGCACATTCAGATGCGGATAAAGCGCGTAGGATTGAAACACCATCGCAATTTCGCGCTGTGATGGCGGGGTGGTGTTGACCACCGCCCCGTCAATCTTCACCTCGCCGGATGTGATGTCTTCCAGCCCCGCGATCATGCGCAGCAACGTGGATTTTCCGCACCCCGAGGGGCCGACAAAGACACAGAATTCGCCGTCATTCACCGTCAGGTCAACTTCGCGGATCACATCGACCGTGCCGAAGGACTTGCAGACTTTATCAAGTGTCAGATTGCCCATCAGGCCCTCCTTGGTATTGGTTATGCGATGCGCACGGTCTTGCCCGTGCGCACGCTTTCATCCGCGGCCAGACAGACGGCGACAGACCGCACGGCATCGTTGATATGGCGCGACATGTCGTGATCTTGCGCGATGGCGCGCGCCATCGCGGCGGCCTGCAAGTCGCACAGGCCCTGATGGCCGGGGCTGTCCGCGAATGTGGTGACGGATTCACCCTGTCCTGCGGGCGCATGGATCAGATGGTCGGCGGCTGTGTGCCCTTCCACATCGGCGGACCCCACGCCTTGGGGCGCGCGCAGGGACACGGCCCCTTGCGGTGAAATCACATCTTTGACGAAATGCGCGGTCTCTGACATCATCGGGCCCCAGCCCGCTTCATACCACCCGCAAGACCCGTCTGCGAAAATCACCTGAAAATGCCCGTAATTATACATATCGGGCGCAATTTCATCTGACAGGCGCAGGCCCATCCCGCGCACTTCCACGGGGGCGGCATCGGTGATCTGGCACATGACATCGACATAATGCACGCCGCAATCCACAATGGGCGGGGTCGATTGCATCAGCGCTTTATGAATATCCCATGCCGGCCCGCTTGAACGCTGGTTCAGGTTCAGGCGAAACACATAGGGCGGCCCCATGTCGCGCGCCGCTGCAATCAGCGCAATCCATGTCGGGTGATGGCGCAGGATATGGCCCACCATCAGCTTGCGACCCGTGCGCGCGGCGGTATCGGCCACGGCCTGACACTCGGCCACAGTCGTGGCCAGCGGCTTTTCGACAAACACATGTGCACCCGCCTTCATAGCCTTGATCGCATAGGCCGCATGGCTGTCGGAATAGGTGGCGATGGCCACCATATCGGGCTTCAGCCGTGCCAGTGCTGCGTCGAAATCGCGGTCAATGTCCAGATGCGCCAGCGCATCGGGCAGGGCCACATCGGACCGGTTCACCAGCCCCACAACCTGAAACTCGGGCAGTTTGGCATAAGCCAGCGCATGGCTAAGGCCCATCTGGCCCAGCCCCGTCACCAGAACACGGATCATTTCACGGCCCCCTTTGTAATGCCCCGGATCAATTGACGCGAGAAGATCAGATACAGCACCACCACCGGAAAGATTGCCAGTGTCAGCGCCGCCAGAACCGCGTTCCAGTTGGTGACATACTGGCCAAGGAAAATCTGGCTGCCCAGTGTCAGTGTCTTGGTGGCTTCCCCCGGTGCAAGGATCAGCGGGAACCACAGGTCGTTCCAGATGGGGATCATGGTGAATACGCCCACGGTCGCCATGGCAGGGCGCACCAGCGGCAGCGCGATGGTAAAGAAGATGCGGTATTCGCTTAACCCGTCAATCCGCGCGGCATTCTTCAGATCATCCGACACCTGCCGCATGAATTCCGACAAGATGAACACCGCCAGCGGCAGGCCCTGCGCGGTATAGACAAGGATCAGCGCCGTCAGCGTGTTGACCAGATTTGCCGCAACCATGATTTCCAGAATAGCCACTGTGCCCAGCCGGATGGGGATCATGATGCCAAGCGCCAGATACAGCGCCATCAGCAGATTGCCGCGAAAGCGGTATTCGGCCAGCGCAAACGCCGCCATTGCCCCGAACAGCAGCACGAAAAACAGCGATGCCACAGTGACAATCATGGAATTCTGGAAATACAGCAGGAAATTGCCCTGCTCCAGCACCGTATGAAACCCCACCAGATCGAATGTTTCGCGCGTGGGCAGCGACAGCGGGTCGTTGAAAATGGCGCGGCGTGATTTCATCGAATTGATGACGATCAGCACCACCGGATACAATGCCAGCACCGTATAGGCGATCAGGATCGCATGGGCGGCGGAACTGCGCAGGATATTGGCGCGTGCAGACATGACGACCCCCTAGAACTGGTAGCGGCGCAGCCGCGTCTGAACGCCGAACAGATACAGCGACACACCCGCCAGAATGATGAAGAACATCACCGTGGCCACAGTCGCGCCCATATGCGGATCACCCAGCTGCAACTGAAACCCGAAGAAGGTGCGGAACAGGAAACTGCCCAGAATATCGGTTGCGTAATTTGGCCCGGCCAGTGCCCCTTGGGTGACATAGATCAGATCGAACGCGTTGAAATTGCCGACAAATGTCAGGATGGATATGATGCCGATCGTGGGCAGGATCAGCGGCAGCTTGATCTTCCAGAACTGCGATGCGCCGGTGATGCCATCCATTTCGGCGGCTTCCAGAACTTCATCAGGGATGGACAGAAGCGCGGCATAGATCAGCATCAACGGAATGCCCACGAACTGCCAGACTGAAATCAGCGCCAGCGTGGTCAGGGCGGACCGCTCCAGCCCCAGCCATGGCGCGAACCAGTTGCCCACCCCCAGCGCGTCCATGAAATTGGGCGCAACCCCCCAAAGCGGCGACAGGATCAGTTTCCACACAAACCCCACGATCACGAAACTCAGGATTGCGGGAATGAAAATTGCCGTGCGGTAGAAGGCCGCAAAGCGCAGGCGCGGCGTGGACAGGATTGCCGCCAGCGCAATGCCGATGGGGTTTTGCACCAGCATATGAATGACAAAAAACCACAGGTTGTTCCCTGTTGCGTTCCAGAACGCCCCCGACCAGCGCGGATCGCCAAACAGCGTGGCAAAATTGGCCAGCCCCACAAATTCGCGCGCCCCCCCTTCGCCGCGTGTGAACAGCGACAGATTCAGCGTGCCAAATAGCGGGATGATCATGATCGCAGTGTAGATCAGCACAGCAGGGGCCAGAAACACGGCAATATGCCAGCGGACGGGGCTGCGCGGTGCGCGGCGGCGGGGCTGGGGCATGGAACCCTCCGGTAGTGGCGGGAATGACGCGGCCCCTGATCAACTCAGGGGCCGCAAATGGCACTTATTGATGCGGCGCATACCACGATGACAGGCCCGATTGCAGCGCTTCGCCCGCTTCTTCCGGTGTCCATGTGCCGCGCATCACATTTGCCGCAGCGGTCCAGCTTTCGTTCGACAGGTTCGGCGTGCCGCGCGAAACGATCTGGTGAAAGGGCCGGATGGTGCTTTCGCATTGCTCGCGCCAGCCAATGAATTCCTGCGCCAGCGGGTCTTCCAGTGTCACTTCGGCGCTGGACAGCGGGAAGAAGCCCGGAATGGCGTTGGCCAGCAGGCTTGATGCCTCGCTGCCGGTCAGCCAGCTTAGGAAGGCACGTCCTTCTTCCTGATTTGCGGATGCTGCGTTCAGCCCGATTCCCATATCGGTATGATCCGAGATGAAACAGCCGTCAGTCCCCGCGGGGACAGGCGGCGGGAATGCCCCCATTTCAAAATCGGCCTGTTCGCGGAATCCGGCAATTTCCCATGATCCGGCCGGATAGATTGCCGCACGCCCCAGCGTGAACAGGTTCTGGCTGTCAGGATAGCTTTGCGATTCAAACCCGCGGCCCAGATAGGGTGCCCAACGGGCCAGCTGGCGGAACGGTTCCACCCATGCATCATCTGTCAGGCTGCTTTCGCCCGCGATCAGGGCCGCGCGTCCTGCCTCGCCACCCCAGAAATTCACCCCGATATTGGCATAGCCCATGGTCGCGGCTTCCCACTGGTCATTGATGCCCATGGCCATGGGGATATAGCCGCCATCCGCGTCAATCGCGTCCAGGACGGCAAAGAATTCATCTTCGGTGGTGGGAACTTCAAGGCCAAGTTCCTCGAAAATCTCGGTATTATAGATGAACCCATGGATGACGGATGCCAGCGGCACGCAAAATGTCTGGCTGCCATCATCCGTAGACCATGCCGATTTCGCCACATCCGAGAAGTTTTCCATCCCGTCCAGACCGGTCAGGTCGGACAGCTGGCCGCGTTCAAACAGTTGCAGCGATGCGTCAAAGGCGCGGCAGGTGATAATGTCGCCTGCGGTGCCCGCATCAAGTTTGGAATTCAGCGCGGAATTGTATTGTGCAGGCGCCATCGGCTGGAAATCCAGCTTGATGCCCTCATGCGCGGCTTCAAACGCGGGAATGATCTGGTTGCGCCAGATGGAAATGTCGTCATTGCGCCAGCTTTCGATTGTCAGCGTGACATCTTGTGCAACTGTGCCCGTTGCGCATAGGGCAATGGCTGTCGACAGGATCAGGGTTTTGCGGGTCGTCATTGCAGTCCTCCTTGTTGTGGCGGGGGGCAGCATGCCGGACCGGCGATCCGTTTCTTTTCGCGTCCCCTGTGGTATATAGAACCAAAAGAATACCATTTGTCTAGAAAATTCGACTGCTAGGTAGTGAAATGCGCCCTTAAGAACCTGCCCTATCTGCGGAAAATCAATCTTTTCATGTAGTAATGTGGTGCTCTTAACGTTGTAATATCGCGCCATCATGGCTTTTGCAGTGGTCGTGTGCGCAAGAAACCACTTTTCATATGGTATTCTTTTGGTATTATGCATGGCAAAGGGGGCGGGAATGCGCATTTTCATTGGGCTGGATGGTGGTGGCACAGGCTGCCGCGCACAGGCAGAGCTGGCAGACGGGCGCCGCACGCAGGTTGTCACCGGTGGTGCGGCCAATGTGTCCAGCGACCCTGATGGTGCGTTGCGCGAAATCTCAACCGCATTGGCGCGGGCATTTACGATGGCGCAGGCCATGCTGCCCGACGGGGCCGCGACAGATGCACAGATTGTGCTGGGGCTGGCGGGCGCAAGCGAATCGGGCGCGGCGCAGCGTTTGCTGCACGCCTTGCCCTACCCGCAGGTGTCCGTCATGGGCGATATCGACATCTCATTGAAGGGCGCGTTCGGGCAGGAGGACGGCATAGTGCTGGCCGTGGGCACCGGATCGGTGCTGGCCTGCCAGCGCGGCGGGCAGATGCAGCGGCTGGGCGGCTATGGTCTGGCACTGGGCGATGAGGGGGGTGGCGCATGGATCGGGCGCGAAGCGCTGCGTGCAGCGCTGCATGCCCGCGATGGCATTGCGCCGGACGGCCCGCTTGTGCGCATGATCTGGGACAGGTTCGGCGCGCTGCCGGATGTCATAAGTTTTGCGGCGCGCGCGCGTCCGGCCGATTATGCCACCCTTGCGCCGCTGGTGCTGCAACATGACCGCGTGCATTGTCCGGTTGCAGGTGCAATTCTGGACCGGGGCTGCGCCTATCTGCTGCGCGCCATCACCCATTTGCAGGCCGGCGCGCATGATATGCCGGTGGCCCCCACAGGCGGGCTGGGGCCTGTGCTGCTGGATCGGATCATGGCGCAGGGCGGGGCATATCTGCACCGCACAGCCCCCAAAGGAACCGCACTTGATGGTGCCATCTGGCAAGCCCGCCATGGCGCAAGACAAAAGGAAACATCTTTATGACACAGACCCTGATGGCACAGGAAATTGCGGAAATCCCGTCCAGTGTCGCGGCCTGCCTGAAGGGCAATGCCGAAAGCCTGCGCCTTATCGCCGACAATCTGCGCGAATTTGACCCGCAACTGGTGATCACCGTGGCGCGCGGATCATCGGACCATGCGGCCAGCTATTTCAAATATGCCTGCGAAATACTGGCGGGTATTCCCGTGGCCTCGGTGGGGCCATCGGTCGCGTCGGTCTATAACGCCAAGCTGCGGCTGCCGCGCACATTGGGGCTGGCGATTTCGCAATCGGGCCAAAGCCCCGATATCGTGGAAATGACGCGTGCGGCGCGCGCATCGGGCGCGATTACCGTGGCGCTGACCAATAACCCCGACAGCAATCTGGCGCAGGGCAGCAGCTATTGCCTGCCGCTGCATTGCGGCCCGGAACGCAGTGTTGCGGCCACCAAAAGCTTCGTCACCTCGGTGGTGGGGGGGCTGGCGCTTCTGGCCGCATGGCGCGATGACCGCGAATTGTCGAACGCGCTGGCCGCGCTGCCAGATGCCTGCGAACAGGCGCTGGCCTGCGATTGGGGCGCGCTGTCCGACAGGCTGGTGCGCGCGCCTGCGCTGTTCGTGCTGGGGCGCGGGGCGGGCTATGCGATTGCCAGCGAAATGGCGCTGAAATTCAAGGAAACATCCGCCATCCATGCCGAAGCCTATTCCGCCGCAGAAGTGCTGCATGGCCCTGCCGCATTGGTCGAACGCGGCTTTCCGGTGCTGGGCATGATCTGCGAAGATGCGGCGCGCGACGGGTTCGCCGCCACTGCGCAGAAGCTGCACCAACAAGGCGCGGATGTGTTTGTCACCGCTGATCTGCCGGATCTGGTGGCCCTGCCTGCGCCTGCGGCCCTGCACCCGCTGGTCGATCCGTTGTTGCGGGTTGTGTCCTTCTATGGCTTCATAGAAGGGCTGGCGCGCAGGCGCGGGCTGACCCCCGACACCCCGCGCCATTTGCGCAAAGTGACCGAGACTGTCTGATGGCGATACAGGTTCTGAAAGCGGCCCATATCTTTGACGGTACGCGGATGCATGCCAATGCCGCCGTCAGCCTGTCGGCGCAGGGGCGCATTCTGGGCCTGCACGCGGACGGGGATGCACTGCCCGCGCCTGCGCAGGATCTGGGCGCGGGCATTCTCGCCCCCGGTCTGGTGGATGTGCAGGTCAATGGCGGCGCGGGCGTCATGGTGGGTGCGGGCACGGATGCGGGCCAGCTGGCGCGCATCTGCGCCGCGCATGCACGGCTGGGGGCCTGCGCCATCCTGCCCACATTGATCACCGACACCCCTGATGTGACACGGCAGGTGATTGCCGCAGGGCTGGATGCTGCGCGCGCAGGCGTGGCGGGCTTTGCGGGCCTGCATCTGGAAGGACCGCATCTGGACCCCGCGCGCAAGGGCGCACATGACGCGGGCCTTATCCGCCCCATGAATGACGACGATCTGGCCCTGCTGTGCGACGCCGCCCAAACACTGCCCGCGCTGATGGTCACCCTTGCGCCCGAAGCGGCCACGCCTGCCCAGATCGCGGCCCTGGCGGAAGCGGGCGCAATCGTCAGCCTTGGGCATTCGGGCTGCGACGCGGCCACCGCACTGGCCGCGCACAGGGCAGGGGCGCGCAGCGTCACGCATTTGTATAACGCCATGGGCGCGCTGCAAAACCGCGCCCCCGGTCTGTTGGGCGCGGCGCTGACCAGCCCGCTTGTGGCAGGCATTATTGCCGATGGCGTGCATGTCGCGCCCGAATGCATGGCGGTGGCGTTGCAGATGAAAGCGCCGGACGGGCTGTATCTGGTCAGTGATTCCATGGGCTTTGCAGGCACGGATCTGCGCGAAATCACCCTTGGGGGGCGGCGCATCCTGCGCGCGGACGGGCGGCTGACACTGGCGGACGGAACGCTTGCGGGGGCAGATATTTCGCTGCCGCAATCACTGGCCTGTCTGGCGGGCCTTGGCGTAGACGCCGCCCGCGCCCTGTCCATGGCCACCCGCATCCCCGCCGACCTGATCGGCGCCACAGATCGCGGGCGCATCGCGCGCGGCGCCCGCGCCGATCTGGTCCTGCTGTCGCCCGACTGGTCGCTGCGGGCTGTGTGGCAGGCGGGGGAACGTGTGGCGTTGGCAGAGGATGTGCGTGAAGTGGCGGGGTAGGGGGGCGGAACTCTTAGCCGACTTTGAATTTATCGAATCGCGCGACAAGAAAACTACATGTTGACAGGTGGGGCTATGCTGGGTTAACGGGGGTGGTGTGGGGTGGTTTAGTGTAAGCCGTGAGTCCCCTATGGAGTGCATTTATGAGCCATGTTGAAGTTCGCGATCACGCCCTCTGGGTTAAACATATCCATGGTAACGAACCACTGAAAAACAAGATCCTCTGTCTGTCACAAGGCGAACTCATCGAACTCGAAGTCGATGGTTGGCGAGGTGCTTGGGTCAAAATGGACGATGGCAAAGACGGGAGGCCTACACCCGGTCTCAAAGCTGTGGGAACAGCTCGACAAAGATGGCATGCAATGAACGATCAGCGTGGCACCGTAGTTTCGATAAAAGAGGCATAATTGTCGCGCAAGATCGCGTGACATGCGGTTAGCCCTATTCGGTTACGAACTCCCCCATCCCCCCACTCTCCCGCTTGACACCTGCCCCCGATTCCCGCATAGGACAGCTTCCGTTCGGGCATGCGGTCCGCGCGGGGTATGGGTATTGCCCGCAAATGCGGGCACGCCGCCCGAGGCAGATCAACGCCCGCACACACGCGGGGGCCACAGGGCGCGGCAAATGATGAAGGAACAGACCGATGTTTGCGGTCCTCAAAACTGGTGGCAAGCAATACCGTGTGCAGGCAGGCGATGTGCTGCGCGTGGAACGTATTGCCGCACAAGCTGGTGAAAAAGTCCAGTTCAACGAAATTCTGATGCTGGGCGGTGATGCGCCTGTGATCGGCGCGCCTGTTGTTGACGGTGCAGCCGTGCAGGCCGAAGTGATCGACCAGATCAAGGCCGACAAGGTCATCCATTATGTCAAGCGTCGCCGCAAGCACAGCTCGCAGCGCACCAAAGGCCACCGCCAGAAACTGACACTGGTGCGCGTGACCGACATTCTGGCATCCGGCGCGGATAAAACCGGCGTGATGGCTGCCATCGGCACAGGGTCTGTGTCGGGCTTCGCGATCGAAGCGGCCGCCCCTGCGAAAGCCCCAAAAGCTGCGAAAGCGCCGAAAGCCGCCAAGGCAGATGCAGACGCGCCCGCAGTCGAAGGGTCCAAGCCCGCCAACCTGCTGAGTGAAGCGCGCGACGGCAAGGCAGACGACCTGAAAAAGATTTCCGGCGTCGGTCCCAAGCTGGAAGGTCTGCTGAATCAAAATGGCGTGTTCCATTTTGACCAGATTGCCGCTTGGAATACCGCCGAGATTGCCTATATGGATGATCAACTGTCATTCAAAGGCCGGATCGAACGTGATGGCTGGATTGACCAGGCCAAACAATTCGCAGCTGATAAGGAGTAATCCCTCATGGCACATAAAAAAGCAGGCGGTTCCTCCCGTAACGGTCGCGACTCTGCGGGTCGCCGCCTTGGCGTGAAGCTTTATGGTGGGCAGCACGCTATTCCCGGCAACATTATCGTGCGTCAGCGCGGCACCAAGCATTGGGCCGGCGATGGCGTGGGCATGGGCCGCGATCACACCCTTTTTGCACTGTCCGAAGGGCGAGTGACCTTTACCAAGGGTCTGAAGGGTCGCAGCTATGTATCCATTAGCCCGATGGTGGACGCAGCAGAGTAAGCCGAACTTTTACATTTAAGATGTAGAAACAGGGTCGGCAGCAATGCCGGCCCTGTTTCTTTTCTGGCATCCCGCGCCTGGAGGAGAGTGCAGCGGCCGTGCAAACGACCTATTTGGAGGAGTGGAATGACCGTGACGACCCTGATTCTTGCAGATCAACCGATCCTGACATCGGAACGGCTGGTGCTGCGTCCCTTGCAGAAATCCGATTCGGCGCTTCTGGCCATGCATTCGGGCGACAAGCGTGTCGCCGAAGGCACGCGGTCCATCCCGCACCCGCTGCCGCCCGGCGCGACAGAGCAGTTCATCGAACGCGCCCTGTCGCCCAAACGCGACGAGGATGTGTGGGTCATGGACGGGTCGGCCACGGGGTCCGCGCATGTGCTGGGCCTGCTGTCGCTGAAGCCGCTGGACCGCCAGCAAAGCCAGATCGGGTTCTGGGTGGCGCCTGCGTTCTGGAATGCAGGTTACGCGTCCGAAGCGTTGGGTTGTGTGATCAAGGCCAACCCGCACAAATCGCGCACGCTGTTTGCCGAAGTGTTTCAGGACAACACGGCGTCTGCGCATGTGCTGACCAATGCCGCCTTTGATTATCTGGGCGATGCGGAAGCCTATTGCGTGGCGCGGCGCGCAAACGTGCCGACATGGACCTATATCCGGCGCATGTCTGCCTGATCACGGGGGGGGCGGGTGACACATGCTGCCGCTGCCAATACCCATACAGCATCCCGCCCTTCCGGGCCTGCATCTGCGCCGCTTGCAGCCGCAGGACGCGGGCGCGTGGCGCGCGATTGTCACGCGCCCGCAGGTCGGGCGGATGCTGTTTTCCTTTCCGGCGGACTGGCGGCTGGAAGCGGCGCAGGCGCTGGTCGCAGAACTGGCCCCGCGCAACACCCCGCCTTTCCGGCTGGCGATTGACACGGGCAATGGCGTGCTGGCAGGCACTGTGGGCTTTGCACAGGGCAAGACCAGCGAGATCGCCTATTTCCTTGATCCTGAGTATCAGGGGCAAGGCATCATGCGGCCCTGTCTGTCGGGGTTTATTGATCTGATATTCGCGCGTTTCACACTGCCCGGCCTGCGCGCGGATGTCTATCACGACAACCCCGCATCTATGGCGTTGCTGCACCGCTTGGGGTTTGTGCAGACCGGAAGCTATACCGGCACATGTTCTGCCCAACGTTGCCACGCGGAGCAGGTTTATATCTTTGAAGTGCATCGCGGCGCGTGGCCGCGGCCCGATTGATCAAATCTTTGGCGGTTGTGGGTGTTTTATGGCCTGCCCCCTCGACCTTTTGTCGGGGTTTGCTACACTGGGTCATCACTGCAACAGGATACGCGATGCGCAGACCAGTCGTCGGGATCATTGGCAATGCTTTTCTGATCAATGATCAATACCCCGCCCATGCTGGCGGGACCATGAATTCCGAAGCGGTGGCCGAAGTGTCGGGTTGCCTGCCGCTTCTGGTGCCGTCTGACCCGCGCTTTGTGTCTGTGGCGGAATTGCTGGATGTGTGCGACGGGTTCTTGCTGACCGGCGGCCGGCCCAATGTCCACCCCGAAGAATATGGCGAGCATCCGACCCCCGCCCATGGCGATTTCGACCGTGCGCGTGATGCGATTGCCTTGCCACTGGTGCGCGCCTGTGTGGAACGTGGCCAGCCGTTTCTGGGGGTCTGTCGCGGCTTTCAGGAAGTGAATGTGGCGATGGGCGGCACGCTATACCCCGAAATCCGTGATTTGCCGGGGCGGATGAACCACCGCATGCCCCCTGATGGCACGCTGGAGGAAAAATTTGCCCTGCGCCACAAGGTCCGCTTTTGCGAAGGCGGCGTGTTTCACCGGCTGATGGGCGCGCCGGAAGTGATGACAAACACCCTGCACGGGCAGGGCATCAAGACGGCGGGCCAACGCGTCGTGATTGATGGCCAAGCCCCTGATGGCACGCCAGAGGCAATCTATATCGAGGGGGCGGCAGGGTTCACGCTGTCGGTGCAATGGCACCCCGAATGGCAGGCAGGTGCGGACCCCGTGTCGCGCCCCCTGTTCGAGGCGTTTGGCGACGCGGTGCGCGCATGGGCAGACGGGCGCAGGGCATGGCCGCTCAGCGCGTAGGGGTGATTGCCGCAATTGTGGGTGTGGTGGCGCTGCTGGCCGTCTGGGCATGGCCGCGCGCTGACGTGCCCGTCACAGCGGCGGCCATGGTCGATGTGGTGTTGCCTGCCGAATTTACCGACACGCAGGCCGCAGGTGCCACGCTTTTCGCGCAGAACTGTGCCACCTGCCACGGGGATCATGGCGCGGGCGCCGAAGGTATTGGCCCGCCGCTGGTGCATATCATCTACGAGACATCGCACCACCCGGACGGGGCGTTTTACGCAGCTGTGCAACTGGGGGTGCAGGCCCATCATTGGGACTATGGCAACATGCCGCGCCAACCCGACCTGACCGAGGGGCAGATCGCCCGCATCATTGATTATATTCGCGCGGTGCAGCGCGAGAACGGCATATTCTGACCGTTGGGCAAAAGCCGCACCCGGCTTCAGATCGTCACAACGCGGGTTCCGTTGGGCACGCGGTTATACAGGTCGATCGCGTCATGATTGACCATGCGAATACAGCCCGATGACACATATTGCCCGATCAGCCACCATTCCGGTGTGCCGTGAATGCGGTAACCCCGATCCTGTCCCCCACTCATCAGATACAGCGCGCGCGCCCCCAGCGGGTTTTGCGGCCCGCCCGGCATACCACCCGCAAAGCGCCGCAGGTCCGGGTCACGCCGGATCATGTTTGCAGTGGGCGTCCATGTCGGCCAATGCGCGCGCCGGTATATCGTGCCCGTCCCGCGCCATGTGAACCCTTCGCGCCCGACCGCAATGCCATAGCGCAGCGCATGCCCGTCGGGCAGCACTAGAAACAGCTTGCGTTCGGGGTTGTCGATTACAATTGTGCCGGGGGCGTAGCGGGTGGGGTAGGGCACCACATCGCGGTGAAACTCGGCGGGAATAATGCTCATGCCGGTGGCGCGCAGCATATGGGCACCGTCTGGGCGCGCTTCATAGCTGATGGGCGCAATCCCGTAGCGTTCGGCAACCGCAGACATGGGTTCGGCGCGCGTGGTGGCAATGACGCGGCCGTCATCGGTCATGCGCGGGCTGGCCGCAGGGGCGGTAGCGGTGGTGGTCTCGCATGCACCCAATGCAAATGCTGACGCAGCTGCGCCTGTGGTGATAAACCCGCGTCGGGATAAAAAGTTCATTATGCAACCTGTTGTGGTTGCCTGTTTTTGGCCTGCCTCAACCCAGTGATACGCAGCTATAGCGTGTCGCGTCCAGCCTGCACATGGGCAGGCAGGCACGCGCCGGTGCATTTGGGCGACAGGGTGTTGCCAATACGACACCGGTGGCCGCGCCAGCGTTCCGGCGCGGTGTTGCGCTGTCGCAAATCTAGCGGGGCAGGGTGGCGGCTGTGCGCGCAAGTGCTGTGATGCCCGCCCAGTCGCCCGCGTCCATCATGGCCTTGGGCGCAACCCAGCTGCCGCCCACGCAGGCGACATTCGGCAGTTTCAGGTAATCGGGCGCAAGCGCGGGTGTAATGCTGCCTGTGGGGCAGAAGGTGACCTGTGGCAATGGCCCGCCAATGGATTTCAGCGCGCCCGCCCCGCCCACGGATTCGGCGGGAAAGAATTTCTGCACGCTGTAGCCCTGCTCTAGCAGCGCCATCACTTCCGAGCAGGTTTGCGCACCGGGCAGCAGCGCCATGTCGTTCACGCGCGCCGCGTCCAGCAGCGCCGGTGTTGACCCCGGTGATACCGCAAAAATTGCGCCTGCATTGCGCGCCGCTTCCATCTGCGCTGGCGTCAGAACTGTGCCCGCGCCCAAAACGGCCCCTTCGACCTGTGCCATTTGTGCGATGGCGTCCAGCGCGCAATCCGTGCGCAGCGTCACTTCCAGAACCGGCAGGCCGCCCGCGACCAGTGCTTCGGCCAAGGGGCGTGCATGGGCCAGATCATGAATGACCAGAACCGGAATGACAGGGGCCAGCTGGCACAGTTTCAGGGCGCGTTCGCTTTGTTCGGTGGGGGTCATTGGTCGCTCCTGCGGCGGCGAAAGGGGGTGATTGCGCTAACGGCAATAGCGCGAAGCACGCGCCCGCGCAAGGCTGGGGTGGTGCGGGACAACCGGATCGGGGGGAAACAGGCCGTTTGGCGGGGGGGATTGGGGCTGAAGGGGGTGTTGGGGCATGGACAAAGCCCGCGCCATCGGTCGGGCCGGGGTCTGCCGATCCGCCGCGAGTGAAGTTCACTTTATGCAGGCGGCATATACTTACTTCAAAGGCTTGGAGCACCAACAGCCAAATCGGCAGGCCGCGGGACGGCCCGCCGATGGCGCGGGCCACCTGCGGCCTTTGCTCCGCGCCTTGGGCACTCAACGCGACCTTCTGGCCAGACTCGACCCGCTACCCGCCTGTATGGCTCATGTGGCGGGTCATCTGTCCGTCGACCTTCTGGCGGGAATAGTCGAAATCATGGCCTTTGGGCTTATGCGCAATGGCATTGCGGATGGCCTGTTCCAGCAGCGCATCATCGTCGCTGGCGCGCAGGGGCGCGCGCAGATCGGCCATATCTTCCTGACCAAGGCACATATACAACTCGCCCGTGCAGGTCAGCCGCACGCGGTTGCAGCTTTCGCAGAAATTATGCGTCAGCGGCGTGATGAAGCCGATTTTCTGGCCCGTCTCTTCCAGCCGCACATAGCGCGCTGGCCCACCCGATCGTTCGGCCAGATCGGTCAGGGTAAAGCGTTCGGCCAGCCGCGCGCGCAGGTCCGACAGGGGCCAGTATTGGTCCAGCCGGTCCTCATTGCCCAGATCGCCCATTGGCATAACCTCGATATAGGTCAGGTCCATGTCGCGGCTGCCGCACCACTCGACCATTCTGAACAATTCATCCTCGTTAAACCCCTTCAGCGCGACCGCGTTGATCTTGACGCGCAGTCCCGCATTCTGGGCTGCGTCAATACCGTCCAGCACCTGCGGCAGACGGCCCCAGCGGGTGATATCGGCGAATTTCTGGTCATCCAGCGTATCGAGCGAAATATTCACCCGCCGCACCCCGCAATCGGCCAGATCCTGCGCATAGCGGCGCAACTGGCTGCCATTGGTGGTCAGCGTCAGCTCGCGCAGGGTGCCTGCATCCAGATGGCGCGTCATGGACTGGAAGAATGTCATGATTCCCTTGCGCACCAGCGGCTCGCCGCCGGTAATGCGCAGTTTCTCGACCCCAAGCCGGATGAAGGTCGAACACATGCGGTCCAGTTCCTCCAGCGTCAGAAGTTCCTTCTTGGGCAGGAAGGTCATGTTTTCAGCCATGCAATAGACACAGCGGAAATCACAACGGTCCGTGACCGAGACACGCAGGTATGAAATCGGACGGGCAAACGGGTCAATAAGGGGTGCTGTCATGAAGTGAAGGTAACCATCACTGATGCGTGCGGCAAGCGCGAAGATGATTGTTCTCTCTCATCATTCACATTAGACTGAATATTATGAAATATATGCCGCATCCTGTAATCTTTTTGCTGCCTGTGCTGGTGGTGTCGGCCTGCGCGCAGTTTCCCGGCCCGTTCGGCCGCTCTGCCGCTGACCGGGGCGAAGCGCGCGCCGTGGCGCAGGCCGCTGATGGGCAGACCGTGCGCCCTGTGACCCGCCCTGATGATGAACCGGATGGTGATGCCACAGCGCCCACGGCCGTTGCGGCTGCGGTACCCGGACAGGCGCTTGGCGACACATTGGCCGGACTTGGTGCGCCCACGGAAACAGGATTATGGCTGCGCACGGGGCTGGTCACGCAAGTGATGCCGGGGCGCATTCAGGCACCGGACGGAACCACAGCACTGGTCGAATTGCGCCCGTCAGGTGCGCCTGCGGGTGCGGGCAGCCAGTTGTCGCTGGACGGGTTTCGCGCGCTTGGCGTGCCGCTGACCCAACTGGTGCGCTTGCAGGTGTCCGCGCGCTGACGCATGCATGCGGTTTCGCCTTGCCCTGATGGGCGCACAGCCCTATGAGATGCGCGCATGCGAATATTGTTTCTGGGCGATGTTATGGGACGGGCAGGGCGCGCAGCGGTAGCCGCGCTTTTGCCGGTTATGCGCCGCGACTGGCGGCTGGATTTCACGGTTGTGAATGGCGAAAACGCCACAGGCGGCATGGGGCTGACGCCTGAACACGCGAAAGCGCTGCTGGAGGCGGGCGCTGATGTCATCACATTGGGCGATCATGCGTTCGACCAGAAAACCATGCGCGAATTCTGCGCGCAGGAAGCACGCATCATCAGGCCGCTGAATATTGCCAAATCCGGTGCCCCCGGTGCGGGCGCGCGGGTGTTTGATGCAGCGGGCGGGCGGCGTGTTCTGGTGGCGCAGGCGCTGGGGCAGGTGTTCATGAAACAGCCCTATAGCGACCCGTTTTCCGCGATTGATCCGGTGCTGCGCGCCCATCCGCGTGGCGGCATGGTGCAGGCCGCGATTGTGGATATTCATTGCGAAGCCACATCCGAGAAGGCCGCCATGGGGCTGTGGTGCGACGGGCGCGCCAGCCTTGTGGTGGGCACGCACACCCATATCCCCACAGCCGATGCCCAGATTCTGGCAGGCGGCACGGCGTTTCAGTCCGATGCGGGCATGTGCGGCGATTATGATTCCGTGATCGGCATGCAAAAAGACGAACCCATGCGCCGCTTTATCACCGGCATGCCGCGCGCAAGGTTCGAACCCGCGCAAGGGGCGGTCACTGTGTCGGGCACCTATATTGAAACCGATGACCGCACAGGGCAGGCCACCCGCATTGAAATGGTGCGCATCGGCGGGCGGCTGCCGCAGGCGGGACCATCCGCGCTGGACCTGTCGGGCGTGGCAGGGGTTTCGGGCTGATTGGGGCGGACGCATGTCGCGCAGGGGCGCGGTCATAAATCGCAAGGCTGGTTAAGTTGCCCTTTTGCAGACATCGGGAAAACCCCAAGGCGCGGGGCAAAGGGCGCAGCCCGCCGCGCCATCGGCGGGCCTTCCCGCGGCCTGCCGGTTTGGCTGATGTCATGCCAAGCCTATGATCTTGGGAATATGCAGCTCGCATAAACTGCGCGCCTCAAACGCCGGATCGGCAGACCCCGACCCACCGCTGGCGCGGGCTTTAACAAACGCCCGCACCGCCCTGAGAGCCGCAAGAGGACAGTCCACACTTCCCGCGCCCTCTCGACAGCGCTGCATGAGAGGATACAGGCCGGATGGCGGCAGCGCGGGACTGTGCGGACGTTCGCTTATTTAGCGCCGTTACTCATAAAAGACGAAAACGCTTGAAGCACCGGATTGCCCGCTCCTAGTAAATGTGTGGCTGCGTGGTAAATACCTACCCACATAACAGCCTTGGGAATCAAAAACACTAGTTTCGCGGTTTGCTTTCCGGCCTCTTCTGTGAAGTTTCGCCCAAACGCGCCATTGCCTGCCAATACCTTGGCCGCTTCTAGGGCTTTGGTTTTGTCCTCCAATTGCTCATGAAGGCGCTCTAGTGTTGCTTCTAGATGCGCAATGCGCAATTCAAGCTTTGCGCGGCCGAGTGGGGCAGTGACTCGCTCGGTGGCAGGCGCGATCATCTCCAGCGCATCCGCAAATTCCAACATGGTTAACAGGGCTTCAGGCAGATCATTTATGCCATGCAAGGCCGTCCTGATCTGGCCTGCAAATTGCTGCGCGCTTAGACGGGTGAGCATCGGATTATTCAGTAAATTCTCGATATGTGCCTTAGCGGCTTTGACTTTCGTCGTTTCAGGCTCGCCACCAATCGGTTGTGGCGAACTGTCGTCGGGAGTGTAAGGGGCGGGCCAAGGCGGCAGGCTGCGCAGATAGTCTAATGTTTGGCGAGCGCGCCCTCGCGGGCCCTCAATTTCCGCCATTGCTGCCAGATGGGCATCACGCTGGGTGGCTGGGGTACTGTGGAAGCTAAGGCCCATAATGTCCGAGGTTGCTGCAAGGCTCTCCAATTGCGCAATAGGGCGCAGGTCGCTGACCTGTGTGTTGCTGGCGACGAGCGTCTGCAGGCTTGTCAGGCCTTGCAGCGACGCGAGGCTGCTGACCTGCGTGTGATCGAAATGAAGCTTAAGCAGACCTGTCAGGCCTTGCAGTGGCTCGAGGTCGCTGACCTGTGTACCACACAACCTTATAACCCGCAGACCTGTCAGCTCTGCTAGTTCCGGCGGAAGGCGGTCGAGGGCGCGGAACGCTTCGCCTTCCAACCGCAATATCCCCTTGCCCGCCTCCTTGAGTCGCCCGATTTCTATTTGGGCCTTTTTATAGGCAATGTCTGCGTCGCTCATCCGCGCCCCTTCGGCAACAACTTCAGCGTGCCTAAAGCACTATAGGCAATCGGAATTCAAAGTAAATGAATGACCGCAAAGGCCTCCACCCCGCCACCCCAGCGCGGCCAGTAGCATATCGGCCACGCCCCACCCCCGCGCGCGTGCCACAGCCCAAAGGTCACGCAGGCACCCTTCGCCATGCCCCAGATTGCCCAGAAATGTAGCTGTCATGCAGGGCCGATGGCTGTGCGCCCCCTTGGATATATCGCGCGGGCTTGCAATGGCGCGGCGGACCCGCAATAAGTTGCGGCAACGGCCAGACCGGAAATTTCGGGGCGTCAGGGGGTAGAATGCTGGGTTTGGAACTGGGCCAGACTGCGCAGGCCATTATTGCCTTGGCTATTGTTGTGGGCATGTTCATTGCCTTCATGAAAGAAATATATCCAGTCGAGGTGACAGCCATTGGCGGCGCGGTGGCGATGCTGATCCTGGGCATTTTGCCGCGCGATGCAGCCTTTGCGGCGCTGTCGAATCATGCGCCCTGGACCATCGGCGCGCTGTTCATCATTGTGGGCGCGCTGGTGCGCACGGGCGCGTTGGACTGGATCACGCAACTGGCGATCAAACATGTGAAAACCGCCCCCGTGCTGACCCTGTCCATTCTGACGCTGACCGTGCTGGGCCTGTCTGCGTTTGTGAACAACACCCCGATTGTGGTGGTCATGATCCCCGTGTTCATCACTTTGGCCAAGACGCTGAAAACCACATCCTCCAAGCTGCTGATTCCCCTAAGTTACCTGTCCATCATGGGCGGCACGCTGACCTTGATCGGCACATCCACCAACCTGTTGGTGGACGGGGTGGCACGCGCCAACGGGCTGGCCCCGTTTTCAGTGTTCGAGATTACCAAACTGGGCGCCATCATGGCCGTGGTGGGGGTGGCCTATCTGGTGCTGGTGGGCCGTCACCTGCTGCCCGAACGCAGTTCCATGAGCGATATCATGGCCGATCGCGGGCGCACCAAATTCTTTACCGAAGTGGCGATTCCCGAAACCTCGGGGTTGATTGGTCGCAAAATCGGCGATGTGGACCTGTTCAAGCGCGAAGGGGCGCGGGTGATTGACGTGTTGCGCGGGGACACGTCGTTGCGCTGGGACATGGGCGCGGTGGTCTTGCAGGCGGGCGACCGTGTGGTGTTGCGCACCCAGATTTCCGAAGTTCTGGGTCTGAAGGCCAACAAGGATGTGGCCCAGGTCGAAGAAGCCCGCGAGGCGGGTATCTTGTCGCCCGGCATAGACACTGCCCGCGATGTCGACCGCCTGTCATCAGTGCAGACCACCACCGTCGAGGTGCTGATCCCCCCCGATTGCAAAATGGTGGGCCGCGCGCTGGGGGGCATGCGGTTGCGCAGACGCTACGGGGTCTATCCGCTGGCCGTGCATCGCAGGAACCAGAATATCGGCACGAATTTCGAAAATCTGGTGGTGCGTGTGGGCGACACGCTGCTGCTGGAAGGCACGCCCGAAGACATCCAGCGGCTGGCGCAGGACATGAATCTGGGGGATATCACGCTGACATCCGAACGCGCCTACCGGCGCGGGCATGCGCCCATCGTCATTGCCACCTTGATGGCGATTGTCATTTTCTCGGCGTTGAATCTGGCCCCGATTTCGCTGATGGCCTTCGCGGGGGTGGCGGTGGTGTTGCTGACGCGCTGCATTGACGCAGATGAGGCGTTTGGCTTCATTGACGGGCGATTGCTGGCGCTTATTTTCGCGATGCTTTGGGTTGGGGCGGGGCTACAGGCATCGGGCGCGGTGGCGCTGATTGTGACAACGCTCGCCCCTTACATGTCTGGGTTGCCGCCTGTTTTACTGGTGCTCGCCGTCTACTCGTTGACGAGCTTCCTGACAGAACTGGTAACAAATAACGCGGTCGCAGTTATTTTGACCCCGATTGTCATTGGCTTGGGGCTGGCGCTCGGCATTGATCCGCGGGGTCTGGTCGTGGCGGTCATGATGGGGGCATCCGCATCTTTTGCGACCCCGATCGGATATCAGACCAACACGCTTGTTTACGGACCGGGCGGTTACAGATTCACAGATTTCCTTCGGGTCGGGATTCCCATGAACATTGTTCTGGCGGTCGTGGCGGCATTTTTCATCCCGATTTTCTGGCCGCTATAGGCTGGGGTGGCGCGGCAGGGGTTTGGCGGCATGTGGCCGGGTTTGAGCTGCGCATATGGCATTGTCATGTCGGACGGAATCGCAAGGCTGGGCGGAACTGGCCTGAACCTGCCCTTCACCCTTGGGTAAAGCCCGCGCTATCGGTGGGCCGGGGTCTGCCGATCCGACCTTATAGGAATGCAGTTTATGCAGGCTGCATACTCCGGCACCAATGGCTTGGTGTGTCACTTGCCAAATCGGCAGGCCGCGGGACGGCCCGCCGATGGCGCGGCGGGCTGCGCCCTTGATTCCGCGCCTTGGGAAACTCCGACGTCCTCCCCCCCACAACAAGCAGCGCACGCGCCCTTAGCGGGGCGCACAGGGTTTTGCCTTATTCTGATGCTTCCGTGTTTGGCGGGGTCCGGGTCGGGCGGGGCACAACGTGCTGTGTTCCCGCCCCGTGCAGGGGCCAGAGAGGCAGGCAAAACCTTATGAACAACGACACGCAGCCCGATACGCGGGCCGACGGGGGGCCGACACCTGAAAACATGGTGTCCTATTCCGAGCAGTTGCTGAACCATTCCATCGCGCGGCTGACGCGCATTCTTGAAACCTATGATGATATGCCCGCTGCGCTGGCAGGCAAGGAACTGGCCGAAGAGTTCCGCAGCCTGCGCAAGGCATTGGAGATTGCCTATCATGAACGTGCCAATATCCAGAAACTCAAGGGCGGCGAAGATGCCCGCGCCACCAGTCTTGACCTTGGGGCCGCAAGGGACGAAATCGCCCGCAGACTGGCTTGCCTGCGCGCCGCCGGAAACCGTGGCGGAATTTCTGGACAGCCTGAGTGATGATGCGCTGGCAGCCCTGCCATGGCTGTTCGAATTCTGGGCCGCCCCCCACCAACTGCCCCCTGCGGGCGACTGGCGCACATGGGTGTGCATGGGCGGGCGCGGCGCGGGCAAAACGCGCGCAGGTGCCGAATGGGTGCGCGCGCAGGTCGAAGGGGCGCGCCCGCTGGATGCAGGGGCCGCGCGGCGTGTGGCGCTGGTGGCCGAAACCTATGATCAGGCGCGCGATGTGATGGTCTTTGGCGACAGCGGCATCATGGCCTGTTCCCCCGCCGACCGCATGCCGCATTGGGAAGCGACCAAACGCCGGCTGGTCTGGCCCAACGGGGCCGTTGCGCAGTGTTTCAGCGCGTCTGACCCGCAGGCCCTGCGCGGCCCGCAATTTGACGCTGCATGGTGTGACGAACTGGCCAAATGGCCCAAGGCAGAAGAGGCATGGGACATGTTGCAATTTGCGCTGCGTCTGGGCACCCATCCGCGCCAGCTTGTCACCACCACCCCGCGCAATCAGGCCACGCTGAAGGGTATTTTGCGCGCGCCGTCGACAGTGCTGACCCATGCCGCGACAGAAGCAAACCGCGCATGGCTGGCGCCATCCTTTCTGGAAGAAATCCGCCACCGTTACCGCGGCACGCGGCTGGAACGGCAGGAACTGGACGGGCAGTTGCTGGAAGATGCGGCAGGCACATTATGGCCGCAAGCCCTGCTGGAAGGGGCGCGGGTGGGCCATGCGCCGGACTGCTCGCGCATCGTGGTGGCGGTCGATCCTGCGGTCAGTGCGCATGCAGGGTCCGACCTGTGCGGAATTGTGGTTGTGGGGGCCGTGACCGAAGGCCCGCCGGCCGACTGGCGCGCCTATGTGCTGGAAGATGCCAGCCTGCGCGCCACATCGCCCAGCGAATGGGCGCGTGCGGCCATTGACGCGCTGCACCGCCATGGCGGCGACCGCATCGTGGCCGAGGTGAACCAGGGCGGCAATCTGGTGGGAGAGGTGCTGCGCCATATCGACCCGCTGGTGCCGTTTCGCGCCGTGCATGCCAGTCGTGGCAAGGTGCTGCGCGCCGAACCTGTGGCCGCCCTTTATGAACAGGGGCGGGTGTTCCATGCAGCCCCCCTTGGCCCGCTGGAGGACCAGATGGCGCAGATGACGGCGCAGGGCTTTGCAGGCACCGGCAGCCCCGACCGTGTGGATGCGCTGGTCTGGGCCTTGCATGATCTGGTGCTGGCCCCCGCCGCGCGCTGGTCGCGGCCAAAGGTGCGTACGCTGTAATAAGCGGGGGTTCATGCCTTCGCGTTAGGGTGGTTTTCACACAGCCTGACTCAGGCGGGCAGGGCGGATGCCGCAGACGCAAGATCCGACCGCCGCCCCCGACCGCCGTCATTGAGTATTTTTGGCAAGATGAAACGGCCAAGGAATGGAGCATATCCGACATGTTTGATATCTTTCGCAAATCACAGCCACCCGAGCGCGCCGCCGCAGGCGATCTGACTGGCGCAGGCGACCTGACCGAGGCAAAGGCATCTGCCGTGGGGCCGCTGACGGCGGGCCGCATTGGGGCCAAAACCGCCAGTCTGGGGGTCGCGGGCAGCGGGGCCGTGTCCTTTGGCATGCGCGATGGTGTGTCACTGGCGCGCGCTGGGTTTCTGGGCAACCCGATCGGGTTTCGCGCCGTGCGACTGATCGCAGAGGCCGCAAGTGCCCTGCCGCTGGTGGTGCAGGACAGCGCGCGCCGCTACGAGGTGCACCCGCTGCTGGATCTGATCACCCAGCCCAACCCCGCACAGGGGCGGGCCGAATTCTTTGATGCGCTTTATTCGCAGCTTTTGCTGTCGGGCAATGCCTATGTTGAAGCCGTGACAAGCCCCGATGGCGGCATGCAGGAATTGCATGTCCTGCGATCAGAGCGCATGAGCGTGGTGCCCGGCCCCGATGGCTGGCCCGTCGCGTGGGACTACACCGTGGGGGCGCGCAAACACCGCTTTCATGTGCGCGATGGTCTGGCACCCATCTGTCATATCCGGTCCTTTCATCCCCATGATGATCATTACGGCCTGTCGCCGCTGGTGGCAGCCGCGCGTGCGGTCGATGTGCACAATGCCGCGTCGAACTGGTCCAAGGCGCTTTTGGACAATGCCGCGCGCCCGTCCGGTGCGATCATCTATCGTGGGCCGGACGGGCAGGGCAGCATGAGTGCCGAGCAGTTCGACCGCCTGCAATCGGAGATTGAAACCAACCATCAGGGCGCGCGCAACGCAGGCCGGCCCATGCTGCTGGAAGGGGGGCTGGACTGGAAGCCCATGGGCTTTTCGCCGTCCGACATGGAATTTCACCGCACCAAGGAAGCGGCGGCGCGCGAAATCGCCATCGCCTTCGGGGTGCCGCCCATGTTGCTGGGCATTCCGGGGGATGCCACCTATGCCAATTATCAAGAAGCCAACCGCGCCTTTTACCGCCTGACGGTCCTGCCCATGGCGCAGCGTGTCAGTGCCGCGGTGGCGCATTGGCTGTCGGGGTTTGTGCCCGGTGCCGTGACACTGAAACCCGATCTGGATCAGGTGCCTGCCTTGGCAGAAGAACGCGAGCAGCAATGGCGCCGCATCGGTCAGGCCGATTTCCTGAGTGACGCTGAAAAACGTGCCCTTCTGGGCCTGCCCGCCCGCGTCGAGGGGGCATGAGTGCGCGCCGCCAGATCGGCGGGTCGCGCTATCTGTATGATAGTTTTGAAGCGGCCCAGTTGCGCATCGACGCGCAGGAACGCGTGTTCGAGGCGCGCAAGGAAGCGCTGGAATTTCGCATGACGCGGCTGGAAAGCGCGGTCGAGCGGCTGGAGCGGCGCTTGTGGCTGGCGGTCTATGCTGTGGCCGCAGGTGTGCTGGTGCATGGCGCGCTGGCACTTCTGGCTGCAACCCAATGAAAGGGGGCATTATGGAATACAAGTTCTGCAAACCCGAAACCGGCCTGACGCTTAGCGACGGGCAAAGTATCGCAGGCTATGCCAGTGTGTTCGGGCTGCGCGACAAGGGCGGCGACACGGTCCTGCCCGGTGCTTATGCCGCATCGTTGCAACGACTGGCCGCGCGGGGCGATCATGTGCGCATGTTGTGGCAACATGACCCCGCCCAACCCATCGGCATCTGGGATCAGGTGTTCGAGGATGCCCATGGCCTGTTCGTCAAGGGCCGCCTGCTGCCCGATGTGGCGCGCGCGCGCGAAGCGGGCGCGCTGGTGCAGGCGGGCGCGCTGGACGGGTTGTCCATCGGCTACCGCACGGTGCGCGCGCAGGCGCTGGCCACCGGCGGGCGCAATCTGGTTGAGCTGGATTTGTGGGAAGTCAGCCTTGTGACATTTCCCATGCAGACACAGGCGCGCCTTAGCGCGAAATCCGACCTGCTGGCGGGGCTGCACGCCGCCACCGCCAGTATGCGCGATGCGCGCGCAAGTGTTGCGCGCCTGTAGGGGCTGCGCGCGCACGCTTCACCTGATCTTGGGGCGCATCCGCTACCTTGGCCCCTGATCGCACATTCATTTCATTTTCGCAGGAGAGCGACATGACAGACGACCCCGCGCCACTGGCTGCGGGCCGGACCGGCACACCCGCCCCGGACGCGCCCGAGCTGAAAACCGCCTTGCACGATTTCACCACCGAATTCGGCGCCTTTCAGGCCGAAATTATCCGTAAATTCCAACAACAGGAAGAGCGACTGACCATGCTGGACCGCAAGACTGCCCTTTCCCCCACCCGCCCCGTGCTTAGCTGCGCAGATGCAGGCGCAACCCTGCATCACAAGGCGTTCGATGCCTATCTGCGTTCAGGCGATGATGCGCCCATGCGCACGCTGGACATGGAAACCAAGGGTCTGAACACCCAGGTCGCCGCCGAGGGCGGTTATCTGATCGACCCTGAAACCGCGCAGGCCATTCGCGGTGTGCTGCACGCAACCGCATCCATCCGCGCGATTGCCGCTGTCGTCACGGTCGAGGCATCATCGTTTGATGTGCTGGTGGATCATAGCGATGTGTCAACAGGCTGGGCCAGCGAAAGTGGTGCCGTGGCCGAATCCGACAGCCCCGCGATTGACCGCATTCCCATCCGCCTGCATGAATTGTCAGCCATGCCGAAGGCCAGCCAGCGCCTGCTGGACGACAGCGCCTTTGACATCGAAGGGTGGCTGGCTGCGCGCATTGCATCAAAATTTGCCCGTGCGGAAGCTGCGGCCTTCATCAACGGGGACGGGGTGGACAAACCGCGCGGGTTCCTGACCCATTCCGATATTCCTGATGAATTGTGGGAATGGGGCAATCTGGGCTATATCGCCACAGGCGCTGCGGGCGATTTTGCCATCACCAATGCCGCCGATGCGATTGTCGATCTGGTCTATGCGCTGGGCGCCACTTACCGCGCTAATGCAGCCTTTGTGATGAATTCCAAAACTGCGGGTGCTGTGCGCAAGATGAAAGATGCCGATGGCCGCTTCTTGTGGTCGGACGGGTTGGCGGCGGGCGAACCTGCGCGCCTGATGGGCTATCCCGTGCTGGTGGCCGAAGATATGCCCGACATTGCCGATGAAGCCTGCGCCATCGCCTTTGGCGATTTCGAGGCGGGCTATACCATTGCCGAACGCCCCGACATGCGCGTGTTGCGCGACCCGTTCAGCGCGAAACCGCATGTTCTGTTCTATGCCACCAAACGCGTGGGCGGCGATGTGTCGGATTTCAAGGCGATCAAACTGCTGAAATTCGCCCTTAGCTAAGTGCTGTTCGGGGCTGCGCGACCCGCTTTCGCGCAGTCCTGCCCCCAACCCGCCCTGTCGCAGATATGCGGCACGGGGCCGGGCAGGGGGCGCGCGGCGGCGGGCCTTGTCTGTCCGGTGTTCCCATTCCGCGCCCCTGCATATGCAGGCAGGTCGCGCCGCGTGCCCCCGTTTCCCCATTTTTGACCCCTGCGCAAAGGCTGCTGTCATGGACCTGCAAGCAACAAGCCCCATTCCCCTGTCTGCCCTGCCTGTGGCGGCGTTTCGGGATCATCTGCGCCTGTCTTCGGGATTTGCCGATGGCGCGACCGAAGATACGCTTTTGGAGCAATACCTGCGCGCTGCGCTGGAAACTGTGGAAGGGCGCGTTGCGCGCGCGCTGTTCCTGCGCGACTATACGCTGCGCCTGACACGCTGGCGCGATGAGTATGCGCAGGTTTTGCCCCGCGCCCCCGTTGCCGAAGTTTCCGCCCTGACGCTGCGCGACCGTCTGGGCGCGCAAACCCTTGTGCCCGCTGACCGCTATATCCTGCAAGCAGACGGGGCGCGCCCGCGCATTGTTGCCGCAGGCACTGCATTGCCCACCATTCCCACACGCGGGACCGCGCAGATTGCGTTTTCGGCGGGGTTTGGCGCGGCATGGGATGATATTCCCGCCGATCTGCGCCAGGCCGTGCTGTTGCTGGCCGCGCAATATTATGAGCACCGCGACACAGGCGGCGCGCAGGATATGGATTTCGGCATCCGCGCGCTGCTGGAACGCTGGCGCGACATTCGCATGGGGGGCAGGGCATGAATGCGCGCGCCCCCCAACTGACCCGCGCGCTGGTGCTGGAATCGCCTGTGACTGTGCCCGATGGCGCGGGCGGGTTTTCCACCACATGGCAGGCCCTTGGCACGCTTTGGGCTGAAATCCGTGCAGGCAGCGGGCGCGAACGTCTGGCAGCGCTTGGCCCTTTGGGTGAAGTACGGCTGCGCATCACATTGCGCGCGGCCCCCCACGGGTCCGGCCGCCGCCCCCGCCCTGACCAGCGCCTGCGCGAAGGCGCGCGCATTTTCCGCATTCTGGCGGTGGCGGAAGCGGACGCGCAAGGCCGCTACCTGATCTGCACCGCGATTGAGGAGGCCCCCGCATGAGCTACGCCATGGCACCTGCGCTGCAAGCCGCGATTTTCCAGCATCTGGCCAATGACACCACGTTGCAGGCGGCCTTGCAGGGCGCGATCTATGACGCCATCCCCCCCGCCACGCCGCCCGCAACCTATGCGCTGATCGGCACCGAAGACGCGATTGACCGGTCCGACAAAACGGGCGCGGCGGCAGAACACCGCCTGACCATTGCAGTGGTGACCAACGCCACCGGCTTTCTGGCCGCCAAGGACATTGCCGCGCGCATTTGCGATGTGCTGGACACGCCCCCCCTGCCTGCGCTGGCGCGCGGGCGTCTGGTCGCGCTGTGGTTTGACCGCGCGCAGGCCCGCAAGCTGGAAGGCAACCTGACCCGCCGCATCGACCTGCGCTTTCGTGCGCGGGTCGAAGACAACACCTGATTTTCCATTCCCCGGAGGTATCGCCATGGGCGCACAAAACGGCAAGGACCTGCTGATCAAGGTCGACATGACTGGTGATGGCCAGTTTGAAACAATGGCAGGGCTGCGCGCCACGCGCGTGTCCTTCAACGCCGAAACGATTGATGTCACGTCCCTGTCATCGCAAGGGGGCTGGCGCGAATTGCTGGGGGGCGCTGGCGCAAAATCGGCCAGCATATCGGGCGCGGGGGTGTTTCGCGATGCGGGCACGGATGAACGCGCGCGCGCCATCTTCTTTCAGGGCGAGACGCCGGATTTTCAGGTCATCATCCCTGATTTCGGCACCATCGAAGGGCCGTTCATGATTACCGGCCTTGATTACGCAGGCAGCCATAACGGCGAGGCCACATTTGAAGTGTCGCTGGCATCTGCCGGCCGGCTAGATTTCGTGGCGGCATGATCATGGCCAACCCTTTCGCGGGCGAGGTGACGCTGACCATTGACGGGCAACCCCATGTGCTGCGCCTGACGCTTGGCGCGCTGGCTGAACTGGAAACCGCCATGGGCACCGACACCATTCTGGCGCTGGTTGAACGGTTCGAAGGCGGGCAGTTTTCCAGCCGCGATGTGCTGGCGCTGGTGGTGGCGGGGTTGCGGGGGGGCGGCTGGCAGGGCAGCGCGGCTGACCTGATGTGTGCGGATATCGACGGCGGGCTGCAGGGTGCTGCGCGCGTGGCCGCCAGCCTGCTGGCGCATGCCTTCACGCCGCCGCCATGAGTGGCCCGCCCCCCTTTGACTGGCCCGCGCTGATGCGCCTTGGCCTGCACCGGTTGCGCCTGCACCCGCGCGATTTCTGGGCGCTGACCCCGGTGGAATTGATGATCATGCTGGGGCTGGACAGCGCCCCTGCGCCGCTGACCCGCGCACGGCTGGAAGATCTGGCCGCGCGTTACCCCGACCAAGTGAAAGGGCCGCAATCATGAGCCGCATTTCCGATTTTGAAACCCAGATTGACGCGCTTGAATCGCGCCTTGGCCAGTCTGCCGGACTGGTTGCGGATTTTGACGCCGAACTTGCCCAACTGGGCCGCAGCCTGACATTCACAGGGCGCGAAGTTGACACGCTGTCGCGCAATTTCGGGTCCGGTCTGCGCCGTGCCTTTGACGGGGTGGTGTTTGACGGGATGCGCTTGCAGGACGCGCTGCGCGGTGTGGCGCAAAGCATGTCGCAATCGGTCTACAACACCGCCATGCGCCCTGTGCAAAACGCGTTTGGGTCCGCGCTGGCCCAAGGGGTGGCGGGGATGATGGGGTCGGTCATGCCGTTTGCGGCAGGGGGCGCGTTCAGTGCGGGCCGCGTGATGCCATTCGCCAAGGGCGGTGTGGTCTCTCAGGCGACGGCCTTTCCCATGCGCGGGGGGGGCACAGGCCTGATGGGCGAGGCCGGACCAGAAGCCATCATGCCGCTGTCGCGTGGCCCCGACGGGCGTTTGGGCGTGCGTGCAGCAGGGGGCGGCGGGGGCGGCATGACTGTCACCATCAATGTCACCACCCCCGATGTGGCAGGGTTTGAACGCAGCCAGACCCAGATTGCCGCGCAAATGCAGCGCCTGCTGGCCCAAGGCCAGCGCAACCGCTGACACCACAAGGAAGGACGCCGCATCATGGCATTTCACGACATCAGATTTCCGCCTGCGCTTAGTTTCGGCGCCTTGGGCGGGCCGGAGCGGCGCACCGAAATCGTGCGCCTTGCCAACGGGTTTGAAGAACGCAACAGCCCGTGGTCGGTATCGCGCAGGCGCTATGACGCGGGCACGGGGCTGCGCGCGCTGGATGATCTGGAAACGCTGATCGCGTTCTTTGAGGCGCGCCACGGCATGCTGCATGCCTTCCGCTGGAAGGATTGGGGCGATTTCCGGTCTGCGCCTGCATCGGTGGACGTTACCGCCTATGACCAGTTGCTGGGCCATGGGGACGGGCAGTCGCGCAGTTTTTCGCTGCGCAAGGCCTATGCGTCGGGCGCGCAGACCTATTGGCGCGCGGTTGTGAAACCCGTTGCGGGCAGTGTTCTGGCCGCACTGGGGCAGGATGCGTTGCAGGCGGGCGATGATTACACCGTGGATACCACCAGCGGTGTGGTCACATTCCAGCGCCCGCCGGAAAATGGTGTGGAAGTCCGCGCCGGGTTCGAATTCGACGTGCCGGTGCGGTTTGACACCGATATGTTGCAGATTTCCGTGGCCAGTTTCCGCGCGGGCGAAGTGCCCAAAGTGCCGGTGATCGAGGTGCGCTTATGACCGGCCTGCAAACCCATCTGGACAGCGGGGCCACCACGATTGCGCGCGCATGGTCTGTCACCCGCGCCGATGGTGTGGTTCTGGGCTTTACCGATCATGATGCCGATCTTGCCTTCGATGGCGTGACATTCGCTGCAAATGCGGGCCTGAGCGCACGCGCGCTGGAGCAGGTCACAGGGCTGGCGGTGGACAATTCCGAAGCGGTGGGCGCGCTGAGGGATGCGGGCCTGACCGAGGGGGACATCATGGCGGGGCGCTATGACGGGGCAGGGCTGGTCATCTGGCAGGTGAACTGGGCGGATGTCGCGCAACGCCAGATCCTGTTTCGCGGCAGTTTGGGCGAGATTACGCGCGCGGGCGGGGCATTTCGCGCCGAATTGCGCGGGCTGTCCGAGGCGCTGAACACCCAAGGGGGGCGCGTTTATCACGCGGCCTGTGCGGCGGTGCTGGGCGACGGGGCATGCCGGTTTGACCTGAACACGCCGGGGTATTTTGTGCAGGTGCCACTGGTGGCCGTGAGCGGGGCGGAATTGCGTTTCGCGGCTGTCGCGTCGGTTAGTGCGGGCTGGTTTGAACATGGCCGCGTCACGGTTCAGACTGGGCAGGCGGCGGGGCTGACAGGGCTTGTGCGCCACGACCAGACGGGCGCAGATGGTGCGCGCATCATCACGCTTTGGGACAGCATTCGTGCGCCGCTTGTTGCGGGCGACATGGTGCGGCTGGACGCAGGCTGCGACAAGCAGGCGGACACCTGCCGCTTGAAATTCGCCAATTTCCTGAATTTTCGGGGCTTTCCCCATATTCCGGGCGATGACTGGATGACGGCCTATCCCCGTCAGGGCCAGCCTAATCGCGGCGGCAGGATCAGGGGCTAGGGTGATGGACCCCGCCCCCCATCTGAATGCGCGTGCGCTGGATCTGGCGCGCGGCTGGATTGGCACGCCCTACCGGCACCGCGCGGCTTTGTGCGGGGCGGGGGCGGATTGTCTGGGCCTTGTGCGCGGTGTGTGGTGCGCGCTGTACGGGCGTGCGGGGCCGGATGTGCCCCCCTATGTCCCCGATTGGTCCGAACCGGCAGGGGTGGAGCCGCTGCTGCACGCCCTGCGCACCCATCTGGCGGATACGCCGCGGCCCGCAGACGGGCAGGTGCTGCTGTTTCGCATGGGGCCCAATGCCATGGCCAAACATCTGGGCCTGCAATCGCGCGGGGGGGCTGCATTTGTGCATGCCTGCCCGCGCGCCGGCGTGATTGAGGCGCCGCTTTCTGCCCCATGGGCGCGGCGTATCGTGGCGCGGTTTGACTTTCCCGCCCTGCCAAAGGGCTGAAAACGGAGTAGCATAGAATGGCAACCATAGTGCTTGCAGCGGCCGGTGCGGCCATCGGATCAGGTTTCGGCGGGGCGGTTTTCGGCCTGTCGGGCATGGTCATCGGGCGCGCGGTGGGCGCGACCGTGGGGCGCATGATCGACCAGCGCCTGATGGGGGGCGCGGGGGGCGGATCGCAATTAATCGAAGGGGGGCGCATTGAACGCCTGCGGCTGACCGGCGCATCTGACGGCACACCCGTGGCGCAGGTCTGGGGGCGGGTGCGGCTGGGCGGTCAGGTCATCTGGGCCAGCGATTTTGTGGAACGCAGGCGCACCAGCGGTGGCGGTGGTGGCGGCAGCAAAACGCCGCCGCAACCCACAGTGCGCACCTACAGCTATTCAGTGTCGCTGGCGGTGGCGCTGTGCGAAGGCCCCATTCTGGGGGTCGGGCGCATCTGGGCGGACGGGCAGGAAATAACGCCTGCGGACCTGAACCTGCGCATCTATATAGGGGGTGAGGACCAGTTGCCCGACCCGCTGATTGATGCCGTCCAAGGGGCAGGGCGGGCACCGGCCTATCGCGGGATTGCCTATGTCGTGATCGAGGATCTGGCCCTTGGTGCCTATGGCAACCGCGTGCCGCAATTCAGTTTTGAAGTGATCCGCGCCACGCCTGCCGCAGACCCCCAGACGCTGGCCGACCACCTGCGCGCGGTGGCATTGATGCCCGGCAGCGGGGATTTCGCGCTGTCCACCACGCCTGTCTATACGCACAAAGGCCCCGCGCTGCTGAACCGGCCAAAGGAAGTGCCGGAAAACCTGAATTCCCCCACGGGCCGCGTTGATCTGCTGGCCTCGCTGGACGGGCTGGCGCGCGAATTGCCAAATTGCGGATCAAGCCTGCTGATTGTGTCATGGTTTGGCGATGATTTGCGCGCGGGCGTGTGCCGGATTGAACCCAAGGTCGAATATTCCGACCGCGTGGCCCCTGCCGCACCCTGGGTTGTGGCGGGGCGCACAGCCGCCCAAACCCCGCAAGTGCCCCGCATTGACGGGCGGCCGATCTATGGCGGAACCCCGTCCGATGCATCCGTGCGTCAGGCGATTGCGGCACTGAAGGCGCGCGGGCAAAAGGTGGTCTATTACCCGTTTATCCTGATGGATATTCTGCCCGGCAACACCTTGCCGGACCCGTGGTCGGACGCGCCCACCCAGCCGCATTTGCCGTGGCGCGGGCGCATCACTACGTCCAAGGCCCCGGGCGAGAGCGGCAGCACCGACGGCACGGCAGATGCAGCGGCAGAAGTGGCCGCGTTTTTCGGGACCGCGCAGGCCAGTGATTTCACCATATCAGGCGGCAGCGTCAGCTATTCCGGCCCGCCTGAGTGGCGCTACCGGCGTTTCATCCTGCATCAGGCGGCGCTGTGCGCGGCGGCGGGGGGGGTGGATGCGTTTTGCATCGGGTCGGAAATGCGCAGCCTGACGCAGATTCGGGGCGCGGATAACAGCTTTCCCGCGGTCGCCGCGCTGATTGCCCTTGCGGCGGATGTCCGCGCCATCCTTGGGCCGGATGTCAAGCTGACCTATGCCGCTGACTGGTCGGAATATTTCGGCTATATCACGGCGGATGGCGACAGGTTTTTTCATCTGGACCCGCTATGGGCGGATGACAACATAGATTTCATCGGCATCGACAATTACATGCCGCTGTCGGACTGGCGGGACGGCACCGACCATCTGGATGCGCATTGGGGGGATGTGCATAATCTGGACTATCTGAAGGCCAATGTCGCGGGTGGCGAAGGGTATGCGTGGTATTATGCCAGCGACACCGACCGCGCCGCACAAAACCGCACCCCGATTGTGGATGCGTCAGAATGGCAGGAACACTGGATTTGGCGCTACAAGGATCTGGCAGGGTGGTGGGGCAATGACCATCATGACCGCGTGAACGGTGTGCGCAGCGCGCAGCCCACCGCATGGGTGCCACGGTCCAAGCCGTTCTGGTTCACCGAATATGGCTGCGCGGCCATTGACCGGGGCACCAACCAGCCCAATGTGTTTGTCGACCCGAAATCCAGCGAAAGCGCCTTGCCCTATTTTTCACGCGGCTGGCGCGATGATGCGATCCAGATGCAGTATTTTCGCGCGATGGGCGATCACTGGGCCGATCCCGCGCATAACCCTGTGTCGGAGCTGTATAACGGGCCAATGGTCGATATGTCGCGCGCGCATGCATGGGCATGGGATGCGCGGCCTTATCCGTGGTTTCCGGGCAACCGCACGCTGTGGTCAGACGGGGCGAACTGGGCGCTGGGCCATTGGCTGACGGGCCGCGCAACAGGCCAGCCGCTGGATGCGGTGATTGCCGCCATTTGCGCGGCAGCGGGCGTGCCGCATGTGGATGTATCGCGCGTGCATGGCGTGGTGCGCGGGTTTGCAGCCCCCTCCACCGACAGTGCGCGCGCGATGGTGCAATCGCTGATGCTGGCCTATGGCGTGGACGCGGCAGAACGCGACGGCAAGCTGGTCTTTGCCATGCGCCATGCACGGCCGCGCGCGACACTGACGCGCGATGATCTGGTGCAGGGGCAGGGGGGCGATCTGACGCTGGTGCGCGCCCCGCAGGCCGATCTGACCGGGCGCATCCGGTTGGGCTATGTCGAGGAAGGCGCGGATTTCGACCTGCGGCTGGCCGAGGCGGCCTTTCCAGATGACAGCGCGTTGCGCGCGGCGGGGTCCGACCTGCCATTGGTTATGACCGCGGGAGAGGCGCAGTTGACCGCGCAGCGCTGGCTGGCGGAATCGCGCGTGGCGCGCGATACGGCACGGTTTGCGTTGCCCCCCTCCAGCGCGCTTGGCGCGGGCGATGTAGTCGCGCTGGACAGTGATGACGGGCCGGATGCGGTGTCGGGGTTGTGGCGGATCGACCGCGCCACATTGTCCGATGCGCGCGAAGTTGAAGCCACCCGCGTGGAGCCGGGCCTGTATGGTTGGGGCGATACGGGCCGCGAAGGGGACATGCTGACAGGTTTTGAGGCGCCCGCGCCGGTGCAGGCGCTGTTTCTTGACCTGCCGCTGATCACCGGCGAGGAAGTGCCGCAAGCGCCATGGCTGGCAGTGACCGCGCAGCCATGGGGCGGGGCGGTGGCGGTGCATCTTGCCGGGGCGGGGGGCGCGTTTCAGCTGGATGCGATGATCGGCGCGCCCGCGCGGGTAGGGATCACGCAAACCGCGCTGTTTGCCGCGCCCGCAGGGTTGTGGGATCGCGGCCCTGCGCTGCGGGTGCAGATGGTATCGGGCGAATTGGAAACGCTTGCACCCGATGATGTGCTGTCGGGCGCGAACCTGATGGCCATAGGCACGGGTGCGGAGTGGGAGGTGTTCCAGTTTTCCGAGGCTGAACTGGTGGCGCCCGACACCTATGACCTGCGCCTGCGGTTGCGCGGCCAGCAGGGGACGGACGGGGTGATGCCGCAGGTCTGGCCGGCAGGCGCGGTTGTGGTGATGGTGGACGACCGGCTGGCGCAGCTGGGCCTGCCGCTGGATGCGCTGGGGCTGGAGCGGACCTACAGGATTGGCCCTGCCAGCCGCCCGCTGACTGATTCCAGCCATCGTGACCAAAGCGTTGTGTTCGCGGGGGTGGGGCTGCGGCCCTACCGGCCTGCGCATCTGCGCGCACAGGTGCAGGCGGGGGGCGATGTGGCACTTAGTTGGGTACGGCGCACGCGGCGTGGCGGGGATAGCTGGGGCGTGGCGGATGTGGCGCTGTCGGAGGTGGCAGAACGCTACGCTGTGCGCGTGGTGCAGGGCGGGCAGGTGCTGCGCAAACAGGTGGTGGACAGCCCCTTTTGGAGCTACGCACTGGCCGCGCAGCAGGCCGACGGGGCAGGCGTGTCATTCGGGGTCGAGGTTGCGCAACTGTCAGATGTGGTGGGGCCGGGGCCATTTGCCCGGCTGGATGTCACGCTATGAGGGGATGTTGCCCTCCGGCCCGCGCGCAGATGGCCCACCCGCCCGCCCCGCTGTGGCACATGCGTGCCACAGCTTGCCA
>JAFIEO010000052.1 GCA_020832445.1 Paracoccaceae bacterium | reverse complement strand
CCATCAATCTGGTCATAGGCGCGGAAGTCACCGAAATACTTGGTGATCGCAGCCGTCAGCGTCGTCTTGCCGTGGTCAACATGGCCAATCGTGCCGATGTTCACATGCGGTTTATTGCGTTCAAACTTTTGCTTTGCCATTGTTCGGCACCCTTTGTTGCTGAGCCGCAGATACGACCCCGATATGACACGCGCGCCTGTTACTGAGTCAGGCGCGAAAAATCAAGCGCACATCGTCCGGAAAGTGCGATTGCAAGGCAAGCTTTTGCCTAGCTTTCGGTTCCCGCAGGTGCTGCGCCCTGCTCGACAACGACTTCCGGTTCGATCACGCCCTCACGTTGCGGGAACCATTCGGGCTTGGACACCATCCAGCGTTCGATTGCGGCGACGGCATTTTCTGACAGGTTCTGCATCTGCTGTTCGGCAGATTGGGTCAGGCCGGAACTGACGACGGTTTCGCCGGACATGCTTTCAAGCACCGTGATTCGATGGGGGGTGTCGTTCAGTTTGGTCTGCGCTTCGTCATCCCAGATGGTCACGCCGATAATCAGCACCGATTTGGGCGCGGCGACAATCGGAATTCCGGGGACTGCAAGGACATATCCCTGAACTGCAATCGCAACGTGATAGAATTTATCCCCGTCATAGCGCCCGAAACGCCGTTCGATTTCCGAGGTCAGCGCAGTCTGCCATTGTTCTGGGGCAGCCCTGCGCGATGCAGGACCGATTGTCGCGCTATCGGCCACCACGATTGCATGACCAAGCCTGAAATTGCCCAGCTCGCCACGTTCTTCGCCCAATTGTGCCCCACTGGTACATGCACCCAACAACGCCAGCGCAGCCAAGACCCCCAAAGCACGCGATTTCAAACCGGAAAGTTCCATATTCCGCACCCTATATCCATTTTTCCATGGTCTACCGTATTCGCGCAGATTGCGCAAATCCGCGCGACGCAAGGTAAAGTATCAGGTAAAATGGTTGTCGCGCGGGAACCCGCGCGGGGCCATGCGTCCGGCACTTGCGCGCTTGCCCAGCCATTCGGCAAGGTTCGCTTCCAGACGGGTGCGCCCGGCTGGGTCTTTCCAGCTAAGACCGTTTTGCAGGGTCAGGGTTGTCAGATCCGACAGCCCCCCATCCTTGTAGGATTGCAGCCTGACGCCCTTGCCCCGCACCATTTCCGGCAGTTCTGCCATCGGGAACACCAGAAGTTTGCGGTTTTCACCGACAACAGCCAGATGATCGCCATCGGCAAACCGGCACACATGCGCGCGCACACCGGGCTTCAGGTTCAGAATCTGTTTGCCGCCGCGTGTCTGGGCAATGACTTCATCGGCGGGAACCACAAACCCGTCCCCCGCGCTGGAGGCAACGACCAGTCTGGCCCCTGCCCTATGGGTGAACAGATCCACAATTTCGGCCTCATTGGGCAGGTCAATCATCAGGCGCACAGGTTCACCCATGCCCCGCCCGCCAGGCAGATTCACCCCCATCAGGGTGTAAAACCGCCCGTTTGACCCGAACAGCACAATCTTGTCAGTGGTTTCGGCGTGGAACGCGAAACGCCCGTCATCGCCATCCTTGAACTTGAACCCCTGATCCAGCGCAACATGCCCTTTCATCGCGCGAATCCACCCCATTTTCGAGCACACAACCGTAATCGGTTCGCGTTCGATCATGGCTTCAAGCGGCACATCCTCGACCTCATGGCCTTCGGCAAAATCGGTCCGGCGGCGGCCCAGATCGGTGGCTTTGCCAAATGTGCCCTGCACCTCGCGCAGTTGCGAACTGATCAGCTTCCATTGCAAGTGCTCGGATGCCAGCAAATCTTCCAGCCCCGCACGTTCGCGCAACAACGCGTCGCGTTCGCGCACCAGTTCGATTTCTTCCAGACGCCGCAAGGACCGCAGGCGCATGTTCAGAATTGATTCGGCCTGAAGCTCGGACAACTCTCCCTCGCCTTCGGGCGGGGACACATAGTCGGCTTCAGATGTGGCGCGCACAAACTTGCGTGCCCACTGCTCCCGCATCAGGGCGGCACGCGGGGCTTCGTCATAGCGGATGATGTCGATCACGCGGTCAAGGTTGAGAAAGGCAATGATAAACCCTTCCAGAACTTCCAGCCGGTGATCGATCTTGTCCAGACGGTGCTGGCTGCGGCGCTGCAACACATCGCGGCGGTGGTCCAGAAACGCGCGCAAAACTTCGCGCAAGCTGCACACCTTGGGCGTCAGCCCGTCGATCAGCACATTCATATTCAGGCTGAAGCGGGTTTCCAGATCGCTGTTTTTGAACAGCATCCCCATCATCAGATCGGGATCGACGCTGCGGCTTTTGGGTTCCAGAACAATGCGCACATCATCAGCCGATTCGTCGCGCACATCGGCCAGCAGTGGCACCTTGCGGGTTTGAATCACTTCAGCCAGTTTTTCGATCAGGCGCGATTTCGGCACCTGAAACGGAATTTCCGTCACCACAACCTGCCATTGACCACGCCCCAGATCCTCGATCTGCCAGCGCGCGCGCACCCGCATGGACCCGCGCCCCGACTGATAGGCCGCAAGGATCGACGCGGCAGGTTCCACCACCACGCCACCGGTCGGAAAATCAGGGCCGGGAATCAGCTTGACCAGATCTTCATCCGGCAAATCCGGCGTGGCAATCAGGGCCAGACACCCCTCGATCAACTCATCCAGGTTATGGGGCGGAATATTGGTCGCCATACCCACCGCAATCCCGCTGGACCCGTTCGCCAGAAGATTGGGAAATGCCGCAGGCAGGACAATGGGTTCTTCCAGCGTTCCGTCATAATTGGGCCGGTAATCGACCGCGTTTTCAGAAAGCCCTTCCAGCAGCGCCTCGGCGGCTTTGGTCATGCGCGCTTCGGTGTAGCGCGCGGCAGCGGGGTTGTCGCCGTCGATATTGCCGAAATTCCCCTGCCCGTCGACCAGCGGGTAGCGCACGTTGAAATCCTGCGCCAGACGCGCCATCGCGTCATAAATCGCGGCATCGCCATGCGGGTGGTAATTGCCCATCACATCGCCGGTAATCTTGGCGGATTTGCGAAAGCCCCCCGTGGGCGACAGTTTCAATTCGCGCATTGCAAACAGAATGCGCCGGTGCACGGGTTTCAGCCCGTCGCGGGCATCGGGCAACGCGCGGTGCATGATGGTGGACAGCGCATATTGCAAATAGCGCGATCCCAGCGCGCGGCGCAGGGGTTCGGCTACGGGGGCGCTTGCGTCTTTGGAAGTGTCGTCATCTTGTGCCATGATCCCGCAATAGCCCCAAGTCTGGCACAGGTCCAGCCCTAGACGCGACAGACCGCCTGATCACGCAAAGGTCGCTTGCGCGGCCAGACCGTCACAGTCTACCAAAGCATCACCCCTTGAAGATGGAGAGTTCGCATGCGCCCGTTCCCGATTGTTATCTTGTGCGCTGGCATCGGTCTGCCAGCACTGGCCGACACCAATGTGCGGGCGGTCACGCTGTCAACGGCGGGTCTGGCCATGATAGAGGCACAAGCCAGCCTGTCGGGGGACGGGTTGGTGCTGCCTGTGCGGCGCACGGATATTGACGATTTTCTGAAATCGCTGCGCCTGTCGGGCGGTGGCAATGCGGTCCCCATGCTGACATTGACCGGCCCCGGCGGGCTGGAGGACAGTTTCGCCACCCTGCCCTTTGATGCAGATGCGCTGCAAAACCTGCGCGCATTGCTGGACGCCATGACCGGCGCGCCCGTCACTGCGGCGCGCCGCGGGATCGACGTGCAGGGGCGTATCATGGGGGTGCGCGACGTGCCTTGCGCCACGGACGGGCAGCAGGGCTGCATCGCACTGGCGTTGCGGACCGGCGCGGGGCAGATTCGCCAGATATTGCTGGATGATGCCACGGAACTGACCTTCAGCGACGCCGCCGACAGCGCCGCGGTGGATCGCGGGCTTGATGCGCTGCGCGCCGCCGGTCAGGGGCAGATGCTGGATGTGCAGCTAAGCATGACTGCACCGGATACGACGCCTGAAGCGCAGGACATTTCCTTGGCTTGGCTGCAATCCGCGCCGGTCTGGAAAACCGCTTGGCGGGCCGAGCACGGGCCGGATGGCATGGTTCTGACAGGCTGGGCTGTGGTCGAAAACGCCACAGGCCATGACTGGCGCGATGTGGACCTGACCCTTGCCACCGGCGCAGTGCAGGCGTTGCAGGTGCAGCTGTATGACCGACAGCAAGGCGCGCGCAAACTGGCAGACATGGCCCCGCCCGCGCTGATGGCAAGCGCGGCTATGGAACGCAGCGTGGCATTCGAATCAGCCTATGATGCCGCGCCTGTCGCAATGGATGATGGCGACAGCTTTTCGCGCTTTACCCTGACAACCCCTGTCACCCTGAACGCGGGCGACATGATCAGCCTGCCCTTCTTGCGTGAAACACTGGAAGATGCGCGCCTGACGATCTATCGCGGGGGCACCGGCGCGCAACATCCGATGATTGCAGTGGTCGTTGAAAACCCGCTGCCATTGCGCCTGCCTGCGGGCGTCATGACATTGTATGAGGACGGGCGCGGCCATGCGGGCGACGCAATGATCCCCGAACTGGCCCCCGGTGCATCGGAAACCGTGGATTTTGCGCGCGACACTGCCGTAAGTCTGCGCGAAGACGTGGCCCAGATTGAAACCGTGCAATCCGCGCGCGTTGTTGATGGCGTCCTGATTGCCGAAGAACGGCTGGAGCAGCGCACCACCTACCGCATCGAAGGGGCGGCGCAAGGCGCGCGGCGACTGACCATCGCGCACCCGCTGCGGCAGGGCTGGACCATCCAGACCGAAGGCGGCATATCGGGCCTTGATGACATACGCTTCACGGTCGATGTGGCCGAAGGGGCGATGATGTCGTATAATGTGGTGGAATACCGCCAGACACAGCGCCGCGTGGCCCTGCTGGATCTGGACACCGACAGCCTGAACTACTGGTCAGACCGCGTTGACGAGGGTGACACGCAGGCACTGCTGGCGCAGATGCAGGACTTGCGCGCCCAAGAGGCCAGCCTGCAACGCGACATCACCCGCCTGAACGACACAGAAACAACCCTGATCGCAGATCAGGAACGGCTGGTCGGGCTGATCGTGCAACTGGGCGATGACAGCGCCACCACCCAAGACCGCCGCGCGCGTGTCGATGCGATTGATGAGGAAATCGAGTCAGGCCGCACCGAGATCGCAGCCGCAAGTGAACGGCTGGACGCCATCAGATCAGACCTGCGCGCGCTGGTTTTGAACGCTGATTAAAGGGGTTTCGGTTCTTCAACGACGGCTTGAAAGGCGATATTCTTGCGATTGGGGCAGTTCCAAACCGAAAAACACCGTCCGCGCTTTGCGAAACTGCGTCAGTCGATGACGGGATTGGCCTGAAGGTGACATTGGTAAAGCCCAAAGGCGCGGAGCAAAGGCCGAAGGCCGCCGCGCCATCGGTGGGCCGTCCCGCGGCCTGCCGATAACCTGATGGCATGCCAAGCCTTTGAAGTAAGGATATGCAGCCCGCATAAACTGCATTCCTATATTGTCGGAACGGCAGACCCCGGCCCACCGCTGGCG
>JAFIEO010000045.1 GCA_020832445.1 Paracoccaceae bacterium | reverse complement strand
GATGCTGATCCGCACCAAGATCCAGGCGTATGCGCAGGACCCAGCCTCGCAGGCAAACAACGTGAAATCACTGAAAGGCCGAGAGGGGATAAGACTGCGTGTCGGGGATTGGCGGGTCATCATGGACGATCAGGGCAACGTCCTGGCCGTGCTGGAAATCGGCCCTCGCAGTGGCATCCATGACTGAAAGGGAATGACATGAACGAAATGGTGACAATTCCACGCGAAGAATATGATCACCTGCGGGCCGCGGCTGAAGATCTGGCCGATTTGCAAGATTACGACCGCGCCAAGGCTGCTTTGGCGGCAGGCGAGGACGAATTGATACCCATGGAATACGCAAACCGCCTGCTGAACGGCGAAAACGCCCTGCGCGTCTACCGGGACCTGCGCGCGATGACGCAAGCTGCCCTTGCCGAAAAAGCAGGTGTGAACCGCGTGATGGTGGCCGAAATTGAAACGGGCAGAAAGCAAGGCTCGATCGCAACCCTGCGCGCCTTGGCTGGCGCTCTTTCGGTTGGTCTGGATGACCTGACCGAGTAGTGTCGGCCCAAAGCCGTCGGTCGGCCTGGAGCGCGGCATTCTCCGAAGCGGTCCTTCAGTCTCGGCGCAGCATCGAACCTTCAGTGCCTTTTTGCAGCAGATCAACTGAGGCCAGCTGGCCTGAAACTCGGGCCGATAGGAAGTGAGCGAAGTGAGCACTACAATCGTGCCAGACAGATGCTCTGTCAAAACGAAGATATGGGCGACTATGCCCACATACTGTTCTTCCACACGCCAACATATGGCGGAAACAGCGTTTTTTCTTGCCCGACAGCTCGCCCCGAATAAGGTGGGATCACGGAGAGTGACAAGCCCATGTTTGATGCGATTGAAGTGATGGCGCGGGTTCGGGAGGAGCCTGCGCTGGATGCCCGCATAAGCCTGTTTTCGGACTTTCTGAAGGCCGAGTTCCAGTATGACGGCTTCACCTATGGTGTCGGGTTCGACATTTCCTCGATCGAAGAATTGCTGTCACGTTGCCTGCTGAAAGAAAGCGACCTCAGCCCGGAATGTATGGAGCAGTACATCGCGGACGGGCTGGCCAGGAAGGACCTGAGCGTGCTGCATATGACCCTGCAGGACGGCATCTTGCTGCAATCACAGGTGTTCCGCGCGGCGGATTGCGGTGATATCCCGGACCATTTCGCCCAAGTTCCGAAACGCGCGCGTGATTACATGAAATCCGGGTTCTTCCTGTCGCTGCGTGCCCGGGGGCTGGTAGGCGGGATGGGGCTGCATTCCTCGACCATGGCACCCGATCAGCACGATACCCGCTTTGCTGCGCATGGGCATATCATGGTGGAACTCTGCCGCCAGTTTCATGACATCGCTTGTTGGCGGCAGGAAATCATCACTGCCACCGGCCTGAACCAGACCCAAAGAGCGCGCAAGCAGCTCTACAGACCTGTCCGCAACGCTCAAAATCGCGCCAAAAGGCCGATGATGACGCGGGTTTGCGGCCTGATCTGCCCAACTCCGGCCCTTCGAGCGACAGTAGAGCCTTTTGGAACGGAAAAATAGTTGACACGCCGGTCCATCCAGAGAACCTTTCTGCCAAGTGGCAGGTCGCCTGGGGACCGCTGGTTCAGATCAACCGCTGTACTTTACGTTGGGATCTAAAGTGGTAACTATTGATGATTTATCGGCATGAGGTTCTTTGGGGTAAGTCGTTTTCTGAATGGGCATATGATGGCGATGCCAACAGCATTGAACAGGGTCTCTTTGGCATCAATTGGCGCCCACTGGACCATAGCGAGCTCGGTCTACCCGCCTTCAAGCTTCGTGCAGATCTAAGCGTTGAACACTTCCTGCCAAACAATAGCGGGCCCAACTTCATCTACGAATCTACCAGAGTCCAGGGCGTCAGCCTGCCCGAATGGATCACTCAGCAACGTACTGACAATGCCTTTTCGGCGATTTCAAACGACGGGTTGAACCTAGCTATCGGTTTTCGCGGCACGACCATAAGCAATCTTGCAGAATGGGGGAATAACATTCGTGCTGGGCTTGGCGACTGGGAACTAGTGGCGGATTACTTTCAACCACTTGTCCATGCCGCGCTCTCCTATGCGCTTGATGTTGGTGCTGAGCGAGTTTATTTCTTTGGTCATAGTCGTGGCGGCGCGGTTGCCGAGTGGTTCTACAACCATTACGCCCCTCAAGCCATTGAACTTGGAATAGATTTTCGCGGCGTCTCCTTCGCCTCTCCGGGAACGAAGAATGGATCGGCCGGGTACGAAAACGGTTTTCTATCATTTGAACGCAGCGGTGATCGAGTCGCAAACATCACACCATTTTCGGAAAACCATGTCACAGAGGTAACCCTGAATACTGACCGTGGTCGCATCGACTTGAACCACTCTTTGGAAAACTATCTTGCCGATATTGCATTTGAGGGGCTGATACCTCCTGACAAACTACCCGACCTTATAGCTACCGATCTTGTATTAATCACTCCGACTGACATCAGTCCTGACACGATGATTATTGATGTCGAATGGACCGTACTCAATATCGGCGGCGAGATGCTGGAGCGTTCAGAGACTACACTATTTCTGTCGCCTACGCCCCGCCTCGGGCCAGGCGCCATCGAGTTGGTGACGTATCAAATCGCTTATTGGCTTCCATCTGAGGTAAAGAAATATGGTGGAGAGGTGTTCCTGCCAGCCGATCTCGCACCAGGCGAGTATCATCTTATCGCTGGCATCAATCTAGACGGCTCGTTCGATGAGCTCGATTACGACAACAATATCACCAATTCTTTTTCGTTTACTGTCTTCGATACTGATCCCGCGCCTCTGCTACCAGATCACAACGCACCAGTAATTTCTGCCTCAAATGTCAGTATCTCTGCCGGATCGCTGCAGCCGGGAAGCCATATATCGGTTAGTTACACGCTTGAGAATATTGGCGACCTCATCGCATCAGGATCTGTCGCGGGTGTTTACCTTTCTACAACACCAAGTATTTCCACTTCTGACAGGTTGCTGGCATCGTTTGATCACTTCAGTATTGCTGGGGGCAATAGCCTTCAAGTTTCGAACCGATCCGTGAAATTGCCTGATGACATTGCACCCGGGAACTACTGGATTGGCGTGATTGGGGGTTTTGACCGCGATTTGGCCGGGACTGCGACCGCAGATAGCGCGTCATCCGGTACGCTTTTGTCAGTTGATGCGCCGCCCGCACCCCCAAGTGTGGATGCCGCTATCAGGTTGCGTCACTTCAACCTTGATGACTCAAGCGTCGAGGTAGGCGAGAGGCTATATTTTGGATTTGGCCTAGAGAATATTGGGACCCAGATATCCACCGACTTCCACGTCGCATTCTATGTGACCAGAAATCAGAATGAATTTGTAGACCCAATTTTCTTTTTCGAGGAACAGGTACAAGGGATTGACCCAGCTTGGGGTCGGGTTGTGCGGGATCAGAGCGCTGGAATGACTGAAAAAACTTCATATCTTGCGGGAATCCGTCCTGTTCGACCTTACCGGGCGTCAGCTATCTGGGGAGTTCACGCGCCATGGCGTTTGGAACACCCCACCACTATCCTACTTTTGCGCCGCCACGTGGCCGGTTTTGTCTCTGCCTTTGACACGCAGGGACGCGTGGGAAACAAAAAGGCCGCCCAAGCGGCGGCCTCGGAATGAATGAAGGTAACTGGCCAAAAAAGTTGAAACAATCATCGTGTTTCCATGAGGACGCATCTATGTTCGCAGATGCGGGGCGCACAAAGGACGGGCGACAACATGACTGACAGGATAGAGATCACGCCTTCGCGGACCAAGGGCAGCAGCGGCAAGGCGATGATCCTTGCAGGTGCCGCGCTGATCAAGACGATGCCTTTGCCTGCAAGACTGGCCATCTACGCCATCCAGACCGCATCGGTCGTGCTGGCGGCGATGGGGGGCACTGTGCTGGGAACCGCACTGTCCAAGGCCTTGTTCGGCTACGTAGATATCTGGTTGGTGCCGCTTTGCGGGTTCCTTCTTGGGATGACCTATATGATTGGGCAACGGATCATCCTGCGCTTGCTCGGGCAGGGCTCGGACATGCAGGCGATGAACCGAAACCCCCATATGTGTTTTGATTCTGAGGGTATGATCTATTCCGGCGGCAACTCGGTTTGGCGGTCAGGCTGGGACGATGTCGAGGCCATCGCTGTCTCGGGCGGGGTCCTTTCCATTGTGGTAGGGGGCATCACCTTTCCAGCGCTCGAAACTGATTTCCCGCGCGGCACGTTGGACCAGCTTCAGAACTGGCGTGAGGCGGCGCGCGGATAGCGCTTCATGATTTTCATTGCTTCAGCCGAGATTTGAGCCTCGTTCTCAGTCATCCGAGCGACCTTCACCCTTCAATATGCTGTGCCATGGATGAATGGCCGGTTTCGTGAAGCTGCACCGCAGCGTACGGCTAAGCGGCGAGAGTCCGCAATGGGCCGGGCACGTCGGGAGCTGCAGCCATGACCCTTGATTTTGAAAACTCCGCTTTCTGCCAACTGCGGCTGTTGTGGGGTGGGGAGGCGACTGGCCGCTTGAGTCATTTTCTGCGAGTGCAATGCCGCAAGGTCAAAGGCGGCTCCCCGCCCTCCACGTCGGTGAGGCTGCACCTGCGAAGAGTTTCTGGGCTGATGCCGCGAACGGCGGACGTCCCGGCATATGGATCCTCGAAACTTCGTCGTGCGGACGAAACTATGACAGAAGGGACCGGGATCCATTTGACAGGTGGCTAGCGCTAGATCATGTCTCTCACCTGTACCGCCCTCTGCATTGCGTCGGTTGCGATCGGTTCGCTGACCGATTGCGGCACTTGATCACTGACCGCCACCATAGTGCGCTCGGTAGCAGTACATAGCCGAGCCGTCATGTCCTGCAAAAGTTCGAGGGCGCGGCCCTTGGGCAGACCTGCGGCACGCCCTTCAGCCTCGAAGTGGCGGGGGACGACCTCGTCAATACCGTAGTGGCCGTCGATCGACATGGCCAGGCGGTAACGCTTTCGCTGCAACCTCCCGGCGCGCACGACTGGGGCGACGCTCAGGATGTCGTATAGGGGCGCGAGGCTGAAGCGCCCCCGACGCCCCAGACGCAGGCTGAAATTCTTGGCATGCCCGTCGGAGGCCCCGATCAGGAAGAAGAAAATCTGCGCTCGGAAGAACGTTTCCCGATCTTCGATCGGCGTATCGGATTCCCGCAGTAGCTCCATGATCTGCGCGATGCCGGGGCCACCGAGCTTTTGGTATTTCATCGCGGAAGGGTATCCCAGCGATTGGCAGATATCCTCCTGGGGCAGGCGTTTCAGGGTGTTGCCCTGCCAGACACGATCGAACCGTTCGACTGACAGCACCACCTGCCCGGGAAGTGTGATCTTCTCAACATGTGCGGCGGGCAGCCCTATTTCGCGCGCAAGGGTCATGCAAAACAATTCGTTCTCGACGCTGTCGCTGAGATCGATCTGATCCGGGCCGGGCAGGATGCCCATCGGCGTCTTGAAAATATGGCTGGTGGGTGTGATGCCGCGCGGCTTGGCCCACTGGTTGTCAACGCGCAAGTAAGCCGTCTTTTCTTGCGCACCGGCGATGGAAATCCTGAAATCTTCATCCTCGCCTTGTGCAAGGGGGGCGGCGGCGAGGTTCTTCAGATCGGCGACCATCTCCTCTTGCGAGATGACGCGATACTGCATGTCCTGCTCGGACGGGGACTCACCCACGGGCAGAAACTGAAGCGCTCCGACGCAATCGCGCCCCAACACAGACAGAAGCGAGAACGCATCCTTACCCGGCGCCCCGACCCGCGCGGCGATCTTCTCGCGCAGCTCGCCCTCGGAATCGGGCAGCAGATTGTCGAAAGCGGCGACGACGGGATCGCCCTGCCATTTGGCCTTGGACAAAGGCAAGGCGCTGGCAACGGGAAAGGCAGTGTCGGACACCAACCATGTTGGCTCGTATGCGAAGCTGATCGCGCCATCGGTCGCCCGCGTCAGGGTGCCGACCTTGGACCTCTCGTACCAGACGGCGGTTTTGCTTTGGCGTGTGCGACGACCTGCACGGGTGTTGCGCGCCATCTCAGAGCAAATCCCGATCGGTCAGACGGTCTGTCGCCGACAGTTCTGCGCCAAGGGCCTCAAGGAGGCGCAGATAAACATCAAGGCTTACCGACACGACGCCGTTTTCGATGTCGGAAATGGTGGACTGTGCGGTGCCCGTCATTTCACCAAGCTGTTTCTGACTGATCTTGCGTGCGGTTCGTCGAGCACGCAAAGCGGCCCCGGCTTGTCTGAGGCTTCGGATGGGGTAGGCGCAGGCATCGGTCATAGTCACTCGATAGCCCTTGGGCGATATTTTGTCAATATAGCTTTTCGACTATAAATCGTGACTATAGCCGAAGAGCTATCAGAAATGCTGAGTGAAAATGCTAAATCCCAGCAGTAGCAGGGCAAACGAAAGCGGATCTCCACGACCATAAAAGGTCCCCACGCGTCCAGCCTGCGTCGAACAGCATGGCGTTTTAGAGATGACAGTGCCTTGCTTCCCGGCCATCTGCGCCCTCGATGATGGCATTGAACGCCGCATCACGCGCGCGGGCTTTCCGCCCTGTGCGACATCGGCGTCTCAGTTGGAAATCACCGTAGCCACAGCCCCACACACCCAACCTAGACTACTCGCCCGCCATCAGTGATGGC
>JAFIEO010000041.1 GCA_020832445.1 Paracoccaceae bacterium | reverse complement strand
GGTTTTTTATTTCGGCGTTTTTCCACCCATGGCCACCCCCCAATGGGGCGGCCCAAAGGCCGAGGCCCGCCGCGCCATCGGCGGGCCGTCCCGCGGCCTGCCGATTTGGCCAGCGACACGCCAAGCCTTGGAAGTAAGGATATGCAGCTTGCATAAACTGCATTCCCATAATGTCGGATCGGCAGACCCCGGCCCACCGATGGCGCGGGCTTGGTTCCAATGCGAAGGGCAGCTTCAGGCCAACTTCAACCGGTTTGCACTGCCAGCCGGCAAGCAAAGCTGCAACAGCTGGGCCGGATAAATGATCTGGGGGATTTTATTCGTCACCTTGCCCCCCCCTGTTGCATGCGGCCGGATCGCCAGATCCCGACCGCGCGGGCATTCGGACAGCCGAACGCCTGCCGCGCATGTTGCGTAATTGTATGCCATCCGCCCCGCCCCCTGTCGTGTTCGCGGCACACCCGGCGTGACACGCAGGCGGTCCAATGGGGGCGCAGGTCTGTCATTCCGGCGATCTGGTGAAATCGAAATCATCCAGCCGCGCGCCGCGCCGGGTGATCTTGTCGGCGGAAATACGAATGCCCGACAGGTCGTTCTGCACCTGCGCGAAATGGCTTTCCAGCTTGGCCACACGCGCGGCAACACGTTCGGCATCTTCGACCAGCAACTGCACTTCGCGGCGCACAGCGCGCGCTTCAGACCGCAGGCGGGTGTCCTTCATCACGGCGCGCAAGGTGTTCAGCGTGGCCATCATCGTGGTTGGGGATACAATCCAGACCTTGGCCACAAACCCTTCGCGCACGACATCGGACAGGTTGGCGTGCAGTTCCGCATAAATCGCTTCCGATGGCAGGAACATCAACGCGCCATCGGCGGTTTCACCGGGCAGGATATAGCGGTCTGATATTGCCTTGATATGCGCACGCATGGCCTGTGCCAATGCGCGGCGCGCCGTCATACGCGCGCCATCATCAGGCGCGCGTGTCAGGGCCTGATACGCTTCCAGCGGGAATTTCGCATCCACAGCCAGCGGCTGCGCCATATGGATCAGCGCATCCACCCGCCGCCCGTTCGACAGGCTGGCCTGCAAGCTGAAGGCATCGGGCGGCAGTGCATCGGACAGCAGCGCTTCAAGCTGAACCTCGCCAAACGCGCCGCGCGCCTGTTTGTTGGACAAGATATCCTGCAAGGACAGCACATTGCCAGAAAGCGCTTCAATTTTGGCTTGTGCCGCGTCAATCACCTGCAAGCGTTCGCGCAAGGCCCCCATGCTGGCCGCTGTGGTCTGCGCATTGCCCGCAAGTGTGTCGCCCATATAGCGGCCCATATCGGCCAGCCGCGCTTCCACCAGAGAGATCACCTGCGTCTGGCTTTGGGCCACATGCCCCAGCCCGCCTGCAAGTTGGTTCTGGCTGTCCGACAGGCTGGACAGGCGCGCATCCAGCCCCGACAAAACGGCAACCGCGCGCAACAGGCGCCACAGCACAAAAACTGCAACCACGCCAAGCGCCAGCGCAATCAGCAGCGGGTCGGTCCAGTCAATGTTCATTTGCGACCGAACAGCTTTTCAATATCATCCAGACCCAGTTCCACATAGGTGGGCCGCCCGTGGTTGCACTGGCCAGAATGGGGTGTCGCTTCCATTTCACGCAGCAGCGCGTTCATTTCTTCCAGCCGCATGGCGCGGCCTGACCGGACAGACCCGTGACAGGCCATGCGCGACAACACGGCATCGATACGCGCTTGCAGGCTTTGGCTTTTGCCCAGATCGGCCAGTTCATCCAGTATATCGCGGATCAGCGCGCGTGCATCCACCGCGCCCAGCAGTGCGGGTGTTTCGCGCACCACGATCGCACCGCCCCCGAACGCATCGATCACCAGCCCCAACGCCGCCAGATCATCCGAAAGCGCCAGCAGTTGCGCGGCATCCGCATCGGGCAGTTCCACGATTTCAGGGATCAGCAGCGCCTGCGCGGCCACACCGTTTTCCGCGCGCTGGCGTTTCAGGCGTTCATAGACCAGCCGTTCATGCGCGGCATGCTGGTCCACAATGACCATGCCGCGCGCAGTCTGCGCCACAATGTAGTTCTGATGCAACTGCGCGCGCGCGGCCCCTAGGGGCGCATCATCGGGCACGGGCGCGACCGTATCGGGCGCATCATGACGCGCTGATATCGTATCGGCCCCCGACCAGAAGGCGGCGGGGGCATCATCCATCTGAAACGGGGCCTGCAACTGGTAGCTGGCCGCGCGGGCCTGCGCAGACGGGCGGTCCATCTGATAGGGGGCATGTTGATACGGCACGGGCGGTGCGGACTGCGGCTGCATCGCCCCCAGCATCGCGCCCGCAACCGTGCTGGACGCGCGGTGCCCCGCATTGGCAAGCCCATGGCGCAGCCCGCTGACGACCAGCCCACGCGCCAGCCCCGGATCGCGAAAACGGACTTCGGATTTAGCGGGGTGAACATTCACATCCACCAGATCGGGCGCGCAGCTGATGAACAGTGCCGCAACCGGGTGGCGGTCGCGTGACAGGAAATCCATATAGGCCGCGCGCAAGGCCCCGATCAGCAGCTTGTCGCGCACGGGGCGGCCATTGACGAACAGATATTGCGCGACTGCTGCCCCGCGCGAATAGGTGGGAAGACCGGCAAGCCCTGTCAGATGCAGCCCGTCGCGTTCTGCATCGATGCGAATGGCGTTGTCGGTGAATTCACGGCCCAGAATGGCGGCCATCCGGTCTTCCAGCGCGTCAAACAGCGCACCTTGGGCGGCATCGGCGCGGAAAATCTGGCGCGGGGCATCATTGGACACATCCGACAGCGTGAAACTGACATAAGGTTCAGCCATGGCCAGTCGTTTCACCACATCGGCGATGGCCTGCGCCTCGGCCCGCTCTGATCGCATGAATTTCAGCCGCGCTGGCGTCGCGTGGAACAGATCGCGCAATTCCACAAGCGTGCCGTGTTGCGCGGCGTCTGGCCGGACCTGGCCCATACGCCCGCCATTCACGGTGATGCTCGCGCCGTCCCCGCCTTGCGTGCGCGAGGTGATAATCAGCCGCCCCACGGCCCCAAGGCTTGGCAGCGCTTCGCCGCGAAACCCGAAGGACCGGATATTCAGCAAATCCGTGCCGTCAATCTTGGATGTGGCATGGCGTGACAGTGCCAGTGGCAGGTCATCAGGGGCCATGCCATGCCCGTCATCGCGCACCCGGATCAGGGTTTTGCCGCCGTCGCCATAGGACACGTCAATGCGGGTAGCCCCCGCATCCAGTGCGTTTTCAACCAGTTCCTTGACCGCAGATGCGGGCCGTTCCACCACTTCGCCCGCCGCAATGCGGTTGGCGCAAGCTTCGTCAAGCTGGCGAATTTCGGGGCGGATATTGCGGTGCGCGGTGTTCATACCACAGAATATAGCATGCCTGTCGCGCCACTGCCAAGGTGCTATTCCAGCCCTTCGGGTTGACCCACCACCACGAAATGCAGCGCATCCGCATCATACAGGCGCGCGGCCATGGCATTGACCTGATCCAGCGTCAGCGCGTCAATCAGGTCATTGCGGATATTGACATAATCAATATCAAAGCCCTGATATTGCATCGACGCCATGCTCGACGCAATCGCGGCATTGCCGTCAAACCGCAGCGGATAGGCCCCTGTCAGATAGGTCTGGATGCGCGACAGGTCTTCTTCAGTAATGCCGCTTTCGGCAATTCCCGCCCATTCCTCGCGCAGCAGATCAATCGCTGCCGCCGCGTTCACATTGTCGGTCGACATACGCCCCTGATAGCTTTCGCCCAACAGACCAGAGGCCAGAAAACTGCCCACGCCATAGGTCAGGCCGCGCTGCACGCGCAGGCTTTCCATCAGTCTTGTGCCAAAACGGCCACCGCCGAACACTTCGTTCACGACATAGGCAGTCAGGAAATCAGGGTCATCGCGGGCAATCCCGTCATGGCCGAATGCAATCACCGATTGCGGGCCATCAAATGGAATCACCTCTAGCCCTGCGGGGGCGGAAAATTCGGCGCGGTCGGGAATGGGCGCGCCTTCTGCGGGTATGCCGTCAAACAAGCGGTCGATCAGCCGCGCCAATTCATCCGCATCAATATCGCCCGCGGCCCCAATGAACACACGGTCGCGTGCAAAAGCGCCCTGATGGGCGGCCCGCAATGCGTCAATGTCCAGCGCGGCCACAGTTTCCACGCTGCCGTCACTGGCACGCCCATAGGGGTGGTCGCCATAAGCGGCCTGCGCGAAAGCCCGCGAAGCCAGCGTGTTGGGGTCCAGCGCGTCACGGCGCAGTTTCGACAGCATTTGTCCGCGCACCCGTTCAACCGCATCCGCATCAAAGCGCGGGTCGGTCAGGGCCGCACGCACATGATCAATCACATCATCCGCATCTTCTGTCAAAAACCGCACAGACACCGACACGGTATCGCGCCCGGCATCAAACCCGATGCGCGCGGCCAGTTCTTCGCTGCGCGCGGCATATTCCTGCGCGTCCATGTCCCCTGCCCCTTCGGACAAAAGCGCGGTCATCAGGCTGGTTGCGCCGGCGGTCGCGTCGCTGTCCAGCGTAGCGCCGCCCGCGAAGATCAATTCCAGCGCGACAAAGGGAATGCTGCGTTCCTCGACCATCCATGCCTGCAAACCGGAATCTGATGTGACAGGGGTAATCGACACTTCGGCGCGCAGGGGTGCGGCAAGGGCAATGAACAGGCCAAGGGTCAGGGCCAGCAAACGGGTCATTGTGTCACCTCTGATGTGCTGGTTGCTGTGGGCTGGGTCAGGTAGCCAGTGACCGAATTGCGCCTGTCCAGCAGCATCTGGCCTGCGGCGATCACGTCGTCCCGCGTCACTGCGTCCAGCGCGTCCACCCAGCCATCAATGTCATCGACGCCAAGCCCGACGGACAGGCCAACACCATATTGGCGCGCACGGCCCTGCATATCATCAAGCGCGTATATTTCCGACGCCCTGATCTGATGGCGCACGCGGTCAAACTGCGCCTGATCAACGCCTTCTTCCAGAAAATCGGCCACGGCTGCATCAAGCGCTGCTTCTGCGTCTTCCAGCGTGACGCCCTCTACCGGCGCAATTCCAAGGCTGAAGGTGCCATAATCGCGCGCCATTCCGTTATATCCCGCCCATGCCTGCAACGCGATGCCCTGTTCAAAATTCAGGGTCCGTTCCAGAACCGATGTGGTGGAACTGCCGCCCAGAATTGCCGCGAGCATTTGCAGCGCCGCTGCCTGCGACTGGTCGCCCGCGCGGCGCACAGGGGCCAGATACATGCGGTTTAAATAGGGCGTGCCAACGCGCGCATCTTCAAACCGCAGGCGGCGTTCTGCCAGATGTGGGGGTTCCATAGTGCGCGACACGGGCGCGATGGCCGGGTTAGGCGACACAGGTCCATAGATCTGCCGCGCCATTTCCAGTGCATCACCGGTGTCCACATCGCCTGCAATCACCAGAATGGCGTTGTTCGGGCCATAATGCCGGTCGTAAAAATCCATCGCATTCTGGCCGGTCAGGGTTTCCATCTCATGGCGCCAGCCGATGATGGGTATACCGTAGGGGTGGGATTTATACAGCGTGGCCATCATGGCCTCGTTGAACTGCCCGCCAACGCGGCTTTCCAGCACCTGCCCGCGTTCTTCCAAAATGACGGCGCGTTCGGGCAACCAGTCATCTTCGGTGAAGGACAGGTTTGCCATACGGTCCGCTTCCATCTGCATCATCAATTCCAGTCGGTCGGACGCCACGCGCTGGAAATAGCCGGTGTAATCCCAACTGGTGAAGGCATTGTCACGCCCGCCATTGGCTTCGACCACGCGGGAAAATTCGCCCGATTCCATGGTGTCGGTGCCCTTGAACATCAGATGTTCCAGAAAATGCGCGATGCCCGATTGCAGCGGCGGCTCATCTGCCGCGCCGACCTTGTACCACACCATATGCACGACAACCGGCGCGCGGCGGTCCTCAATAACGACGACCTCCAGGCCATTCTCCAATGTGGTGTGGGTTACAGGTTCGGCGCTTGCGGCACGCAGCGCCAACAGGCCGATCACGACGAAAGCTGTCAGACGGAAAAACATCGAATGCGCATACCTTTGGGTCAGAGAAACTGGACTGAGGCAGAAACTACTGCCGCCGGACACAGGTTCAAGGGGGTCAACGCGGTTGTTACCGCGTCAGACCCGACAGAGTGCTTGTGCAAAGCGTCCCGAACCGTGACAGGCGCGGATCAGTTTTCCAGCAATTCGCGCGGCGGTGCAGTGGGCGTGCGTGCACCTGCACGGCGCCAGCGGTCCAACTCGGCGTATTTGTCCAGCCACATGTGTTCATAGGCGTCATAATAGACATTCACGCCAAACATACGTTCCAGAAGCCTGCCGCGATTGCGCTGGCGGTGTTCCAGATCTTCGGCGGCAAGCTGCGCGCGAATATCGCCACTGCGTCCGAAACGGCTGGCGTAATTGACGATCCCGCCATCAGCCTGGCCCGGATTCAGCGCAGCCGCAGGGTTGCCGCCCAATGCGCGCGCGACATCTGCGCGCGGTTGCGGATCGACACGGTTGCCACCGCCGGGATTGGGCGTGGGCAAGGCTGCCAGATCATCAGGCATTTCCAGCGGTAATGTGGGCAGGATTGCGAATTCATCAGGGCCGCGATCCTGCGCACCTGCATGCATCAAAATAGGATCACTTGAATCCGAGCAGGCCCCCAATGCCAGCACGGACACGCCAAGGGCTGCGAAAACCACCTGCCTGACTGCCATTCCCGACCCCCTTCATCCAACACTTCGCGCTTGGTCTTAGCGCATTCCAATCGTAACGTCACGCCCTGTCACGGCCCCAAGGCACAAATTCGCGCCTTACTCTGACCGCCTGCCCTTTTCACTGCGACCAGAGAACAGGATCAACCCGAAAGCACCCGCAAAAACCGCAACATCTGCAATATTGAAAGAATACGGATTTTGCAGACCACAACAAGACATGTTGATGAAATCAGCAACCGCGCCCCAACGCAACCGGTCTATGACATTACCCAATGCGCCACCAATCAGCAAACCGGCCGAAACCTGCATCCATTTGCGTGCCCCGTCACGGCGCACCCACATCCAGACCCATGCGCAAATCGCCAGCGCAATCGCAATCAAAACCGCGCGGGCCGCCCAGCTTCCTGAACTGAACAGCCCGAAATTTATACCGGTATTCCACGCCATCGCAAAATTCAGATAGGGGTCGAACACAGGGATGAACAGGCGTTGGTCCAACCCCATGACGTTTACCACGGCCCATTTGCTGGCCTGATCGGCCACCAGAATAACGGCCAGAACCCCGATTGCGATGCGCATACCCATGGCCCCGTTCAGTGCCGGAAATGGCGTTGGCCGGTAAAGACCATGGCAAGGCCCGCCTCATCTGCGGCGGCGATGACGTCATCATCGCGCATTGACCCGCCCGGCTGGATAATCGCGCGCGCACCTGCCGCGGCGGCCGCCAGAAGCCCGTCCGCGAAGGGAAAAAACGCATCTGACGCCACGACGGACCCTTGCGTCAACGGTGCATCCAGACCCAGCGCTTCGGCCATGTCCTGCGCCTTGCGCGCGGCAATGCGTGACGAATCAACACGGCTCATCTGGCCCGCCCCTACGCCCACGGTCGCGCCATCCTTGACATAAACGATGGCATTGGATTTGACATGCTTGGCCACTTTCCACGCAAACAGCAGGTCAGCCAGTTCCGCATCGGTGGGCGCGCGTTTGGTCACCACCTTCAGATCATCCGGGCCGATCATGCCATTGTCGCGGTCCTGAACCAGAAACCCGCCAGATACCTGCTTGAACGCAAGCCCGCCAAAGGCCGGATTGGCCAGCCCCTTGGTTGTCAGCAGGCGCAGGTTCTTCTTGGTGGCGAAATGGTCAATCGCGGCCTGATCGGCGGCAGGCGCAATCACCACTTCGGTCAATATGCCGGTGATCGCCTTGGCGGTTTCCAGATCCAGCTTCATGTTCAGCGCAATGATCCCGCCAAATGCCGATGTCCGGTCACAATCATAGGCGCGCGCATAAGCTTCCGCCAATGTGGCCCCGCGCGCAACGCCACAAGGGTTTGCGTGCTTGATGATGGCGCAGGCAGGCCCATCGGATGGCGCAAATTCCGACACCAGTTCAAAGGCTGCATCCGTGTCGTTGATGTTGTTATAGCTTAATTCCTTGCCCTGATGCTGGGTGGCCGTGGCCACGCCGGGCCTGTCGGACCCGTCACGGTAAAACGCCGCCGTCTGATGGGGGTTTTCACCATAGCGCAGGGTTTGCGCCAATGTGCCGGCAAATGCGCGGCGGCGCGGGGCTGCATCGTCGATGGCGCCCGCCATCCATGTGGACACTGACGCGTCATAGGCGGCCGTGCGCGCATAGGCGCGTTGCGCCTGCTTGCGCCGGAAGGACAGCCGCGTCTTGCCGTCCTGCCCGTCCAGTTCGGACAGCAGCGGCAAATAATCTTCGGGGTCGGTCACGACAGTCACGAAATCATGGTTCTTGGCGGCGGCGCGAATCATCGCAGGGCCGCCAATGTCGATATTCTCGATGGCGTCACCGTAGCTTGCGCCGCGCGCCACTGTCGCTTCAAACGGATACAGATTGACCACCAGCAGATCGATTGCCTTGATCCCGTGCGCAACCATTGCGCCAACATGCGCTTCATCATTGCGCAACGCCAGCAAGCCCCCATGCACGCCCGGATGCAGGGTTTTCACGCGCCCGTCCATCATTTCGGGAAAACCGGTCAGGTCCGACACATCCTGCACAGCCAGCCCCGCTTCGCGCAAGGCGCGCGCCGTGCCGCCGGTGGACACAAGCTCCACCTTGCGCGCAGCCAGCGCCTTGGCCAGATCAATAAGGCCGGTCTTGTCGGAAACGGAAATCAGCGCGCGTTTCAGCGGGGCAAGGTCAGTCATCGGTGAAGGCATCCTTGGTCAGATCTTACAGTTCAGGCACAGCCAGCGGGTTTTCCTGCATTGTGTCGCGCAGGGCAATCGGGGTGTCCTGCGCTTTTGCAAGAACCCAGTTCACCTGGCTGGTATAGTCTTGTGCGCGCAAGGACAACACGATCTGAAGACTTGCGCGCGGTTTCAGGCGGGCTTTTTCAAGATAGACCGACGGCGCAAGCGTCAGGGCATGGCCATCGGCGCGAAACACCCAGATTTCGCCCGACCGCAGCACAATGGACACCGCCATACCGTTCATGTCGACCGATGCATCGACTTCGGGGTGCAGGTGAAACCGCAGGCTATAGGCAATACCCGCGCCGCGCGTGCGCGCCAGCACATCATCGAACCGCTTGCGCGCCGCGCGTCCGCTGGACAACAGCATATCCTCGCCGCTCAGGACACGACCATCTGCCGACAGGTCCAGAAAGCGCGTATGCTCCAGCCCGTGTGTGTCCAGATAGCCGTCATGCGACAGTGCGACCGCGCGCGAATAGGATGTATGGCGAAAATCGCAGCCCACGTTGCGCGGCCCGTCCGTCAGCTTCAGGCGGTTGCGGTCCGTGCCCATGAACCGGGCCGAGGAATAGCCGTCAATCGACAGGGTTGAATGCGACGCGCTTGCACGACTGGCGCGCTGCCAGTCCACCCCCAGACTGGTGCCGTCGCCGCAGGACACCACCACCGGACGCCGGTTCGATGTCAATTCAAACGCCAGCGTCGAGGCATGCGCGCGCCCGGGCGCCGCGCCAACCGGCGGCGGGGCTGCATCAACAATCACTGTGCTGCGCCCCGCAGACAGGCGCGCAAAGCCCATGACCTGCCCTGCGGGGCCTTTGGGTGGCATCGGGTTCAGGGTGTCATGCACGGCCAGCGCGGCCACCAGATCAGCCTCGTTTCCGCGCCCGCCACCGTGAAACCGCGCAAGCCCGCCATCGGCGTGGCGCAGCATGCGCAGCGCAGCCGCCACACGCACCAGAAGCCCCAGCATTTTAGGGTCAGGTGCGCGGCCCTGTTCATCCAGCGCCTGCGCCGCCCATGACAGCAGCACGAAGATCTGCAACAAATCTTCGGGGCTGCGCGTGGCAATCCCGCCATCCTTGCCAATCTGGCGATCACAATCGGCAATCAACGCACGCGCGGTAGGCTCTATGCGCCGCTCCCATCCTTCCAGCGACAGGGCTGCAAACAACAAGCCCGCATGCGCTGTAATGCGCGGCAGGCCCGGTGCGGCCTTGCCCGCACGGCGCGCAAGAAACGCGGCATGATGCGACAGCGCACGCAGGAAACGGTCCTGAAAGGGCTTTTCCTGCCCTTGCATCAGCATCACCGCATGGGTCAGCCAGTTCATCAACCGCCGCCCCGCCACGCCTGCGCCCCAACCTGGGCCACGCCCGCGCCCGTAGCGTTCCAGCCAATCAGCAAGGCCCGTCTGCCCCAGTTTGCGCGCATTCTGGTCGCCCACGGCTGCAAGATCATCCAGCCAGTCGAACCCATGCAATGCATCCACGGCAGCGCCCGATATGGCCCTGAACGGCACGGCACCATCAGATTTCAGCAATTCGCCCGCCATCAGGAAATTGCCCGCAAGCATTTGCTTGCCGCGCGCGAATTGCCCTGTCCCACGCGGCTGTGGATGCGCAACCAGTGCCGTTACAGGCTGCCCGCGCGCCAGCAACCGGGCGGCAAGACGGTCCATGAACCCGACCGGAAGGGTGCCTGTCGTGGAAAACTGCGTCACTGGGAACCGGACCTGTCTGGAATCACAATCATAATTCGGCGGGGTTTACTGCGGCGCAGAATAACCCACAAGCGAAGGTTTTGTCAGCCTTTGCGCGCAAGTCTTGCGGGCGGCAAGGCAAATTACCCCATATGTTGCAAAACTATCATATAGAACCCGTCCATGCCGCCCAATTCCTGCCAATAATCAGGGCGTGTGCGAATGCCCCCCTCAGGGGTGCGCCAATCATCGGGCACGCCGGGCAGATCAACGCGTATCGCCTGAACATTGTGGCGGGTCATGGCGGCGGTGGCCTGCGCCTCGCCCTCATCAGGCAGCAGCGAGCAGGTGCAATACACCACCCGCCCGCCTGCGCGCAAAAGGCCCTGCGCGGGGTCCAGCACACGGTCCATAAGCTGCGCCTGCAACGTGCACAGCGCCTTCACATCGGCGCGGCTGCGCAGATGGGGCACTTCCGGATGACGCCGTATGGTGCCCGTGGCCGAACAGGGGGCATCCAGCAAAATTGCGTCAAAGGGCGCGTCCGGCGTCCAGTGCAGCGCATCGCCCTGCGCCACATCTGCCACAAGCCCTGTACGCGCCAGATTCTCGCGCAACCGCACCAGTCGCGGGCCGGACATGTCCAGCGCGCACACCCTGGCCCCACCTGCGGCAAGTTGCATGGTCTTGCCCCCCGGTGCGGCGCATATGTCCAGCACCGACAGGCCCTGCACAGCACCCAGCAAACGCGCAGGCAGGCTGGCGGCGGCGTCCTGAACCCACCATGTGCCGCCATCATAGCCCGGCAAGGCGCTGACCTGCCCTGCCTGATGCAGCCGCAGGCTGCCAGTGGGCAACAGCTGTGCGTCCAGCCCTTCGGGCAGGGTGGACGGGTCGCGCAGGGTCAGATCAAGCGGTGCAGGCTGTTGATGCGCGGCCTCGATCGTTTGGGTAACGGGCGTGCCATAGGCGTTTTGCAGCGCACCGCGCAGCCATGCAGGCAGGCGCGGTACAGGGGTTTGCGCCCAGTCCTGTGCGGTGTGCTGCGCCAACTGGCGCAGAACCGCATTCACCAATCCTGTCAACTTAGGCTCTTTCGCCCAGCCGCGCGTCAGCGCAACTGCATCATTGATCACCCCATGCGCAGGCGCCCCCAGCGCCAGCATTTCGACACATGCAAGGTGCAGCACCCACGCCACGCGGTCCGGCGGGGATTTGCGCAAGGCGCGGCGCAACAGATGATCGGCGCGGCCCGCCTGGCGCAGCGTTTCCTGCGCCAGCCTTGCGGCGCGCGCGCGCCCGTCCGGCGGCAGGGCCGCGACGCTGTCTTGCGGTGCGACACGCGCATCAGACAGGCTGCGGCGCTGCTCGTATACTGCGGCGATCAGGTCTAATGCGGCGGCGCGCGGCGCAACTGTGGCAGATTGGGGCATGAACGGTTTCTTGTCCTTTGATATAATCGGCGTATATCAGGAACAGGAATATGACAAGCAGGCCCCACATGCCCCCGATTGACCCCAAAGACACTGCCCCCGCCCCCCCGACCGAAGCAGAGCGCCGCGCCGAATTGCCGCTGGCCGCACAGCGCGCATTGGCCGAAGCAGAAGCGCGCCGCGCCAGCACGCCAGACCCCGACCGCCCCCGCGAACTGGGCGGGCGCAAAGGGCCGGAACCCGTGCGCTATGGCGATTGGGAGAAAAAGGGCATCGCCGTCGATTTCTGAGCGCTTGTTGCGCGGCCGCCCACCCTGTGGGCAGGGTGCGCCTCGCTGTCTGACGGTGCCGACATTGCACAGGTTTTGCTGTGAATCCCCGCGCACGACTGCACCAAACCGGACGCAGCGCGCTGGCGGATTTATCGCTGAAAGCGGCCTTGGCCCGTATGGTTGAGTTTCATATGACAATCAGGGCAGATTGCTGTTCTGTCGGGAGGCGCACCAACAGTGCCGTGGCGCATTCCTGAATTTTGACCAGTGCAGTTGCGCGGCTGGGCTGAAGGGGACGTTCGTGCTGGGAATAAGCCCGCGCCAGCGGTGGGCCGGGGTCTGCCGATCCGGCGTTGGCGAAGTTCACTTTATACAGCCTGCATACTCCTGTGCTCAAATGCTTGAACTGCCATCAGAGTAATCGGCAGGCCGCGGGACGGCCCGCCGTTGGCGCGGCGGGCTGCGCCCTTTGCTCCGCGCCTTGGGTGTCAGCTTCATGCCACAATAGCCCCGCAAGCGTGATCGGCGGTTCGGATCAGCCGCCACGACCCGCTAGAGCATATAACGTTCATTCGCATTCACGAAACATGCTCTAACTTATTGATTTCGCATGTTCGAGAATCTCAAAACCGGCTCCCACTTTTGAGCAACATGCTTGTGTTCAGGGCCGCGTCACGCCCGAATAAGCCGTGCGCGTGCCACGGTCAGTTCACAGGAACAACCATACCTTTGTCGCGTGCCAAGGTGCGCATGCGTGCTTGCAGTTTTTCAAACGCGCGCACTTCGATCTGGCGGATACGTTCGCGGCTGACCTCGAATTGCTGGGACAAATCTTCCAGCGTTACAGGATCCTCGCTCAGGCGGCGGGCGGTCAGAACATCGCGCTCGCGCTCGTTCAGGGCATCCATTGCTTCGACAAGCAATTCGCGGCGCAGGTCCAGCTCGTCACGTTCGGCATAATCGGCGGCCTGATTTGCATCTTCATCTTCCAGCCAGTCCTGCCAGCTTGACGCCCCTTCCTCGCTGCCGATGGTGGCGTTCAGCGAACTGTCACCACCTGACAAGCGGCGGTTCATGGCGATGACCTCGCCTTCGGTGACGTTCAGTTCGCGCGCGATCCGGGCCACGTTTTCAGGCCGCAGATCCCCGTCTTCCAGCGCGCCGATCTTGGATTTTGCCTTGCGCAGGTTGAAAAACAGCTTCTTCTGCGCACTGGTCGTGCCCAGTTTGACCAATGACCATGACCGCAGCACATATTCCTGAATGCTGGCCCTGATCCACCACATGGCATAGGTCGCCAGCCGGAACCCCTTGTCAGGATCAAACCGCTTGACCGCCTGCATCAGCCCGACATTCGCTTCGGATATGACTTCGGCCTGTGGCAGGCCATAGCCGCGATAGCCCATGGCAATTTTTGCAGCCAGACGCAGATGGCTGGTCACCAGCTTGTGCGCGGCTTCGGTATCCTGATGGTCCACCCAGCGCTTGGCCAGCATGAATTCCTCTTCCGGTTCCAGCATGGGAAACCGGCGGATTTCCTGCATGTAGCGGTTCAGCCCCTGTTCCGGGCTTGGCGCTGGAAGATTGGCATAGCTGCTGCTCATGGAACATCCCCTTATCACGACCGGTAAGTGCAGATATGCGTGACACTTTCAATATTCAAGCAAACCTACCTCATAATCATTTCTATCAGGTAAACGCACAGGTGCGAGGGTTTGAAACACTCCTCACCTGCTTGTGTCATCAGGTGAGGGCTGCAATGCCGCAAGAAGCGCCGCAAAATCATCCGGAAGGGGCGCTGCAAATTCCAGCGCTTCATCCGTGACGGGGTGCACGAACCCCAGTGTCGCCGCATGCAGTGCCTGACGCGGAAACGCGCCACAGGCCGCAATCGCGCTGGGTGGCAGGGTTTTGGGCGATAATTTGCGTCGCCCCCCGCCATAGACGGGATCGCCCACCAACGCATGGCCCGCATGGGTCATATGCACGCGGATCTGATGGGTGCGCCCGGTTTCCAGCCAGCATTCGACCAGCGCCAGTTGGGCCGGCATGCCAAAGGACTGCAAAACGCGCGCGCGCGTCACCGCATGCCGCCCGCCGGACCACACCACGGCCTGACGCTGCCGGTCGGTGCGATGCCGCGCAAGCTGACTGGTGATTTTCATGATGTTTGCCATCTCGAAACTGACACCACGCGCGCCGCGCAACCGCGGATCGCCCGCATCGGGGCAGCCATAGACCAGCGCCAGATAGCGCCGGTTCACGCTATGGCGTTCAAACTGCGTGGCCAGCCCATGATGGGCGCGGTCGGATTTGGCCACGACCAGCAGCCCGCTGGTGTCCTTGTCGATGCGGTGCACAATTCCGGGCCGCTTTTCACCCCCGATGCCCGACAGACTGTCGCCGCAATGATGCAACAGCGCGTTCACAAGCGTCTGGTCGGGCGAGCCGGGTGCGGGATGCACCACCATGCCCGCCGGTTTGTTGATCACAATCAGGTCACCATCTTCATACAGCACATCAAGGGCGATGTCCTGCGCAACTGTGGCCACCTGTGCGCTATGCACGACATGCAGCACCAGCACATCGCCTTCGGCAACCTGCGCGCGCGGATTGTCCAGAACCACATCACCGCGCCGGACCGCGCCATCGGCAATCATGCGCATCAGCCGCGAGCGTGACAGCGCCGCTTGCTCTGGCACATCGCGGGCCAAGGCCTTATCAAGGCGGCCAGGGGGCTGCGGCCCGATGACAACCTGCAATTCTGTGAAAGGCGTTTCTGCCATGACCCTGCCCCCGGACATGCCCCCGCCAGAAGGACAATCCCCCGACGTGCGTTTGGTCAAACGACTTGTTGTCGTGCTGACCAGTGTGATGATCCTTGGCGTCATAGTCATCATTGGACTGCTTGTCACCCAGATAGCCCGCAGCCCTGCCCCGTTTGGCCTGCCGGACCACGTTAGCTTGCCAGAAGGGGCGCGCGCACAGGCTGTCACCTTGTCGCGCGACTGGGTTCTGGTTGTGACCGAAGACCAGATTGTCCTGGTGTTTGACCGCCGGAGCGGAACGCTTGTGCACCAGTTGGACCTGCCAGAGGCACCCGATGACGACATAGCAACCAACTGAATTCAGGCAATAATTTTTATTCAGGATAACCGCTTGCCATGACTAAGCCATGGTTCGGAAACCAATTTTTTCCATTTTGGATTATTGTGGAAATTAAGACCTCGTTTACACGAACTTTTTATAAATTGTTTGTGAGGTGAAACATGTCTTTTCTATTTAAGAAGCTGCTCGCTGCCAAAGCTGCAAAAGCTGCGGCGTTGAAACCAGCGATCAAGCCCGCGCCGGTTGAGAAAGTGTGCAACATCAGCGCGGCGCGCGAAAAGCTGATCCAGAAGAAAATTGACGCCTTGGAAGCGAAAGCTGCGAAGCTGGACGCCAAAGCCGAAAGCGTGCGCGACCACTATCAGGACAAGGCTGATGGGATTCGCGACCTGTACGAAAAGAAAGCCGATTTCTATTCGTGCAAAGGCGGGCGTCTGGGCGAAAAGTTCGCAGCCAAGTTCAGCGCATTGGGCGACAAGAAAGCCAGCCTGCTGGAAACACTTGGCGAAAAGAAAGCTTTTGCGCTGGAATGTGCATCTGACAAACTGAAGGCAAAGGCCGACCTGCTGCGCGAAAAGCTGGCCAAAGATGAAGATCCCAGCGATGATGATCTGGATGATGAAGATGATGACGACATCATCGATGATGATGGTGACGATAACGGTGATGAAACCGGATCCGAGCTGCCAGAAGACACCGCTTCGGTCAAATTCTTCCTGGATGTCGAAGAAGATAACGGCCTGAACTACATGTACTATCTGACAATTCAGGCTGGTGATGGCGATGAAGAGTTCACGCTGGACGATGCCTATGAACAGGCATTGGCATATCTGGACGAAAGAAATCTGGAACTGAAAGACCTGACGCAGGTCGACATCCAGAACGCTGACGGCGAAAAAATCGCTGAATACCAATTTGTCGATGGTGAATTCGTCAAGGTCGGCGAAGCAATTGACGGGCTTTGGGTCGAAACATCCGAAGACGACCTTGCTGCAAACCTGGATGATGAAGACGAAGATGAGTCGGTAGGCGGCTAGAGCATATCACGTTCATTCGCATTCACGAGGCATGCTCTAACTTATTGATTTTGCGTGTTCGAGAAGCTCTAAACCGCATTCCTGTCATCGACACATTACCTTAGAATAAAACGAAAATGCGCCCAATCCGGGCGCATTTTTTGATCTGTTTGCAGACAAAACCAGCGCCCCCAAAAGGAACACAAAGCCTGACTACAATCAGGCGTATTCCATAACTGCACGGCTGCGTTGCTTCTGGCTGCAAATCAAGATGGCATCCAGCAAACGCGTCTGAGAGATCGGCTTCATCAGAGTGCCGTCGCAAACCGATTTACGCTCGCTGCCGAAATCATCGCCGCTGACTTCATCAGAGATCAGGATGATTTTCATGTCCGGCAGCGCCTTGCGGATGGTCAGGCAGAAGTTAATCGCCTTGTGGACACCGCCAAGGTGCTCGACATCGACAATAACGAAATCCAGCGAGATGCCGCTGGTTGTCAACCATTCCAGCGCACGTTCGGAATAGGACACTGCCATGATGTTAACGCGCAGCAGATCATATACCCAGTTCTGCATGTCCTGCGCTTCATCACTGAACCCCATGAAAGCAGCTGCCACACCCTCGAAGCGAGGGAGCGAGGGTATACTCATATCTTTTCCATAGTCATACATGAGTGCCATCCTTCAGTGGGTTACAGGCGTCGCAGACTGCCTGAATGGATCTTTCCATGATCCGTTTATAACATGTGAACAAACACATATACAACCTAAAAGTGTGCTACATGTTCTCAATTAACAGCGAGGACATACACCTAGGGTTGTATTGCGCATGGAAGCCATAGTAGGCAAATTCCATGAACCCTACTCGATACCCTTTGAATTCAACGCGAACGCGTCGACAAACGCAAGAAAATAATGTGTGATATTTCTCATCAGGCCAAAAAAGCAGCACAACCCGACCCGCTAGAGTTGTGGGTGATACGGGCGCTGCTTACCTACCAATCTGAATCAGGTGGCGAATTGAATCTAAAAGAGATTCTCGCTCTGATTGAGAAAGAGATGACAAAAATCCGTTGACCACTGGCGCATCCACCGCCTCGCGCTGCCCGTGCTGATCCCGATCGCCAAGCCCCAGCAGAACCTCTGGCGGGACTTCCAGGGCGCGTGCAAATTTGAACACGGTGGATATCCGTGGGCTGCCGGTACGGCGTTCTTCGATGTCCTTGACCGCGCGATTATTCAATCCAGCCTTGCGCGACAGCGATGCGGCAGAAAACCCGCGCAGTTTCATGTAGTGCAACAAATTCTTGCGAAAAATCTCTGATTCGCTTTCCGGTTCGGACATCAAATACCCATTATTCAAATGCACTTATCTGACTACATATATATCAATATTTAAATTTAGAATGTATCAAAACTTGAATTCGCCGCAACAAATCTAACGGCTTGTGCAAAATTACACAGCCCTACGATAGCATCAGGGCGCCCCCGATCAAGAGGCGCCCTGATATCTGGCTGAAATTTCTTACTGGTCCAGGAAACTGCGCAACTTGCGCGATCTGCTGGGGTGCTTCAGCTTGCGAAGCGCCTTCGCTTCGATCTGACGAATGCGTTCGCGCGTCACGCTGAATTGCTGCCCCACTTCTTCCAGTGTGTGGTCGGTATTCATGCCGATCCCGAAGCGCATTCGCAAAACGCGTTCTTCACGCGGGGTCAGCGATGACAGCACGCGTGTTGTCGTTTCGCGCAAATTGTCCTGGATGGCCGAATCCAGTGGCAGAAGCGCGTTCTTGTCCTCGATGAAATCGCCAAGCTGGCTGTCTTCCTCATCGCCGATCGGGGTTTCAAGGCTGATGGGTTCCTTGGCGATTTTCATCACCTTGCGCACCTTATCCAGCGGCATTTGCAGCTTTTCTGCCAATTCCTCGGATGTGGGTTCGCGGCCGATTTCATGCAGCATCTGGCGGCCGGTGCGCACCAGCTTGTTGATGGTTTCGATCATATGCACCGGAATACGAATGGTGCGCGCCTGATCGGCGATGGATCGTGTAATCGCCTGCCTGATCCACCATGTCGCATAAGTGCTGAACTTGTAGCCGCGGCGGTATTCGAACTTGTCCACCGCCTTCATCAGGCCAATATTGCCTTCCTGAATAAGATCAAGGAATTGCAGACCGCGATTGGTATATTTCTTGGCAATCGAGATCACCAGACGCAAGTTCGCCTCGACCATTTCCTTCTTGGCCTGACGGGCTTCTTTTTCGCCTTTCTGGACCTGACCGACAATGCGGCGGTATTCCTGAATATCCACACCGACATATTGGCCAACCTGCGCCATATCGTTGCGCAGCTCGTCAACCTTGTCGCGCGACCGCTCCATAAGGGCCTGCCAGCCGCGCCCACCTTTTTCGATCATGCGGTCGCACCATGTCGGGTCCAGTTCGGCACCACGATATTCGTCGATAAACTCACGACGGTTGATGCGGGCCTGATCCGCCAGTTTGACCATGGCGCTGTCAATCGACATGATACGGCGGTTGATACCGTAAAGCTGGTCAACAAGCGCTTCAATCCGGTTGTTGTGCAGGTGAAGCGAATTCACCAGTTCCACAATTTCAGACCGAAGCGTCTGGTATTTCTGCTCCTGAACCTCGGAAAAGCGCCCCTCCTCCAGAAGGGTGGCGTTCATCCGTTGATCCTGCATTTCCGACAGCATTTCGAAATCGCGCGCAATCCGGTCCAGCGTTTCCAGAACACGCGGCTTCAGCGCGCTTTCCATTGCGGCAAGCGACACATTCGACTGTTCGTCATCATCATCGTCATCGTCATTGGATGAAATCGGGTTTCCATCGGCATCCAGTTCGGGTTCAGTGCTGCGTTCGCGTTTGGGGGCCGCCGCTGCGGTGGCCTCTCCTATACCTTCACTGACAGGCATTCCTTCTTCTTCGTCAAGCGCATTGCCGAAGGTGGTTTCCAGATCGATCACGTCGCGCAGCAAAACATCTTCGTTCAGCAATTCGTCGCGCCAGATGGTGATCGCCTGAAAGGTCAGCGGGCTTTCGCACAGGCCCAGGATCATGGTGTTGCGGCCAGCCTCGATGCGCTTGGCGATAGCAATCTCGCCTTCGCGCGACAGCAGCTCGACCGACCCCATCTCGCGCAGATACATGCGCACCGGATCATCGGTGCGGTCCAGCGTTTCACTGCCGGTTCCCGATGCCACGGCAACTTCCCGCGATCCGGCGGTTTCCACCAGCTCGCCGCCTTTGGCTTCGGGTTCATCGCTTTCTTCGTCGTCTTCGACAACATTGATGCCCATTTCCGACAGCATCGACATAACGTCTTCGATCTGCTCAGAAGCGACCTGTTCGGGCGGCAGTGATTTGTTCAACTGCTCATAGGTTATGTAGCCACGTTCCTTGGCCTGAGCGATCATTCGTTTGATCGAGGCCTGGCTGACAATCTGCCCGCCTTCACTATCCTGATCGTCGGGTCTGGTGTCGTCGGTATCTTTGGCGGCCATGAAAGCTCCCGAAAAACTAAGGCGAGGCATGCAAATTGGCGAATCGATTCGGCGAATCACCCGGCTGCCTACGCGGACTGCTCTTGATGTAGGGAAAAGAAACGTGTTTTTCCAGTTCCAGAACGCATTTTGACGGGCTAATGCGTGCGTATCGGCAACGATTCGATCACTTTTTCTGCTTTATCCAGACTTGTGATTCGATTAGCCGGCTCAACTCGCCCGAAAGTGCCGCACGATCTTCGCCCAGATCGGCAGAGTCCGACAGGTTCGAACGCTCCGATCTGTTGCGCAACTCTGCCGCCTGCTTCAGCCGCCATGTCAGCCCTTCATCGGGCAGATGGGCCAGATCCTCGACCGCGTCACGCAATTCTGCATCGGCACCGCGACGCGCCAGAAGCTTGGCAAATTCTTCGCGCAGGCACAGGCGCGCAAGATCAATGTCGTCATTGCGCACAGGCGGGGCAATGCGCACATGACCCAGTTCCATCAGCGACGACACCTGTTCAGCGTCCGGCGGCGCGCCGCCGGACAGCAATGCGACCCGCAGCGCGCTGTTGCGCTGGTCGCGCATCTCTGCGCGTTCCAGATCGGATTCGAATTCACGCACCAGACCGGGGTGTCGCAGCAGAATCGCCAGAATAATCTCTTCGCGCATTTTTTCGGCCACTGCGGTGCCATCCCCGCCGGCCAGCAATGTGTTGCGCGTGGCGGCCAGCGACGGCGCGGGGGGGGGCTGCCATTTGCCCCCTGCCCGCCACGCCCCGCGTTTGGGCGCGGTTGCCGCGCGGAAGAATGCAGCGCGCAGTGATTTCAACTCCTCGCCATAATGCGCCCGCAAGCTGGGGTCGGCGATCTTGGCAAGGGCTGCGCGCAGGCGTTTGTCCAATGCGGCGCGGCGTTCGGGGCTGTCGAAAACCTGCCCTTCGGTTTCGCGCTGCCACAGCAGGCGCACCAGCGGCACCGCCCCGTCAACCAGCTTGCGCATGGTTCCCGCACCGCCACTGCGCAGCACATCATCAGGGTCCATCTTCTCGGGCAACAGGCAAAACCGCAACGATTGCTCGGCGCTTAGCAGCGGCAGTGCAAGGTCCATCAGCCGGTAGCCCGCGCGCAGCCCTGCCGTGTCGCCGTCAAGCGCGATGACGGGTTCCGGCGCAATGCGCCAGATCATGCGCAACTGGTCTTCGGTAATCGCCGTGCCCAGCGGGGCCACCGCTGCTGCGAACCCTGCCTCGACCAGGGCTATGACATCCATATACCCTTCGGCAACGATCAGCGGGTGGTCCTTGCCCGCAGCCGCGCGCGCAGGCCCCGCGTTGTAAAGCGACCGCCCCTTGTCAAACAGCACCGTTTCCGGCGAATTCAGGTATTTCGCGCGCGCATTGGGGTCCATGGACCGCCCGCCAAAGGCAATACACCGCCCGCGCGTGTCGCGGATGGGGAAAATAATGCGCCCGCGAAACCGGTCATAGGGCGCGCCGCCATCATCGGGGCGCGCCGCAAGGCCCGCATCAATAATCTTGTCGGGGGCCACGCCCGCCGCCGTCAAATGCGCCCACAGGCCATGCCTTGTATCGGGGGCAAAGCCAATCTCGAAACGGTCCAGCGCTTGTGCGGACAGGGCGCGACCGGCCAGATAGTCGCGCGCAGTGGCTGCGGCATTGGTGTTCAGTTGCAGCCGGAAATAGCGCACCGCCTGTTCTGTAACCTCTGCCAGTTCGGACAGTCTGTCAGCTTTCTGGGCCGCTTTGGGGTCGCGCGCGGGCATTGTCATGCCAGCCTCGCGGGCCAGCACCTCAACCGCTTCCATGAACCCCATGTTTTCCGTCTCGCACAGGAATTTCAGCGTGTCCCCTTTGGCATGACACCCAAAGCAGTAATAAAACCCCTTGCGGTCATCCACATGAAAAGATGCAGATTTTTCCTGATGAAACGGGCATGGCGCCCAGTAATCGCCCTTTGCCTGATTGGATTTGCGCATATCCCATGTAACCTTGCGCCCGACCACCGAAGAGATCGAGATACGATTGCGCAGTTCATCAAGGAAACCGGGGGGCAGACTCATGCGGGCAATAATGACAGATCACGCAGCTTTGTTGAAGCGGTGATACGTCTTTGCGCTATTTGTTGAAACTGAAACACGCAGGCGGACGTAAAAGGGATATATTCACAGGAGGAAGACCATGTTCAACAGACGCGGGTTTATGTTTGCAAGCGTAGCAATGATTTCAGGGGGTGCAGCAGGCGCCCAAAACAACAGCTTCCCCTATTCCCTGTCACCAGAGGAATGGCGCGCGCGCCTGACACCTGCGCAATATGCGGTGTTGCGCGATCACGCCACCGAAGAAGCCTATAGCAACCGGCTGCTTGGCGAACGCTCGCCCTTGTTGGAGGAAGACCGCGCAGGCACCTATAATTGTGCGGGCTGCGGGCAAGGGCTGTACCGGTCTGAAACCAAATATGACAGCCGCACCGGCTGGCCCAGTTTCTGGGATGTGATTGACGGCGCGACCGGCACACAGGAGGACCGGACCTTGTTTTTCATGGTCCGCACCGAAGAGCATTGCAGCAATTGCGGCGGGCATCTGGGCCATATCTTTGATGATGGCCCCGCGCCCACAGGCAAACGGCATTGCATCAACGGGCTTGCCATGACATTTACCCCCGACGATACCGGAGTGGTCGAAGGATTGCCTGTAAGTGCATAGCATATTTAAGAAAATAATGGGTGCCCTGAACCCTGACTCCGGGGCATCCGAACCTGCGATACCGGATGGACGCCATGCCCTTGCCGCGCTTTTGGTGCGTGCGGCCCGCGCAAGCGAGGTGTATGACGACCGCCAGATCGCGCAGATCGATGCAATTCTGGCACGCCGTTTCGACCTGCCCGTGCCAGATGCAGACAAATTACGCCTGAACGCCGCAGACTATGAACAAAGCGCCGGCGACACTGTTCACCTGACCCGCGCCATCAAAGAAATCGTGCCACTGGATGAACGCCCAGGCCTGCTGGAAGATCTGTGGAGCGTTATTCTGGCCGATGGCGGCAGGCATGAGAATGAAGACGGGTTGATGCGGCTTGTGTCCAACCTGTTGGGGTTGGCCGACCGCGAATCTGCATTTGCGCGCCAAAAGGTGATGGCGCGCAATGCTGGCAGTCACTCTGCTTAGAGCATATCACGTTCATTCGCATTCACGAGATATGCCCTAACTTATTAACCTCGCATGTTCGAGAAGCTCAAAACCGGTTCCCACTTTTGAGCAACATACTCTAAAGCCCCTTGGCGCGGTAGCTGGCGGCGACCCGTTCAATCGCCACGATGAAGGCTGCGGTGCGCAAATCCTTCACATCGGCGCGTTCACGCCAAACCTTGGAAATCGACTGATACGCAGTGCGCATTGTGTCATCCAGCCCCGAACGCACCAGTTGCAGCTCATCTGCGCCCTGCAAATAGCGGCGCTTGAAATCGGGCGCCAGTTCCCACCCCAGTTGCTTGTCCGACGACAGGCGTTCCAGTTCCTGAACCAGCAGCAGCGCATGCGCTTCTTCATTACGGCGTTGCATCCGGCCAAAGCGGATATGGCTAAGGTTCTTGACCCATTCGAAATAGGACACCGTCACACCACCGGCATTGGCATAAAGGTCCGGTATGATGACAATGTCCTTTTCGCGCAGGATTTCATCGGCCCCTGCGGTAATCGGGCCATTTGCAGCCTCGATGATCAGCGGGGCCTGAATGCGATCTGCATTGTTGATATTGATCACCCCTTCCAGCGCGGCGGGTATCAGAATGTCACATTCCGCTTCCAGCACAGATGCGCCATCTGCAATATACTCTCCCCCGTCAAACCCCTTGACGCCGCCGGTCTGGACGATCCAGTCGCGCAGGGCATCAGGGTCCAGCCCCGACGGGTTCACAATGGCCCCGTCACGTTCGATAACCCCCGTGATCACTGAATCATCTTCTTCGCGCAGGAACTTCGCGGCGTGGTACCCAACATTGCCCAGACCCTGCACGATGATCCGCTTGCCTGACAAACTGCCTTTCAGGCCCGTCACCTTCACATCTTCCGGGTGGCGGAAAAACTCGCGCAGCGCGTATTGCACCCCGCGGCCCGTCGCCTCGACCCGGCCCTTGATGCCGCCTGCATTCAACGGCTTGCCCGTCACGCAGGCGCGCGCGTTGATGTCGGTGGTGTTCATGCGGGCATACTGGTCGGCAATCCATGCCATTTCACGCTCGCCCGTGCCCATATCGGGCGCGGGCACGTTTTGCGCGGGGTGAATCAGATCGCGCTTGGCCAGTTCATAAGCAAAGCGGCGGGTAATCTGTTCCAGTTCGTGTTCTTCATATTTGCGCGGGTCGATGCACAGCCCGCCCTTCGCCCCGCCAAAGGGTGTTTCGACCAGCGCGCACTTATAGGTCATCAGCGCGGCCAGTGCTTCCACCTCGTTCTGATCGACTTCGGGCGCATAGCGGATACCGCCCTTTACAGGTTCCATATGCTCGGAATGCACAGCGCGATACCCGACAAAGGTTTCCATCTTGCCGCGCAGCCGCACCCCGAAACGCACGGTATAGGTAGAGTTGCAAATCTGGATTTTCTCAGCCAGTCCGGGCGGCAGGTCCAGATGCGCTACCGCACGGCGGAACATCAAATCCACATTCTCGCGAAAGCCCGGTTCCTTGACATCCAGCATGGTCATCTCTCCTTGATCTGCGCAGATTTACTGCGCCTGTTCGTGGTCTACCAAGGATAACAGGTTAAAATGTTTAAGGAATACGAAACGCCGGAAAAATGCGGAAAAAACAGGCATTCTGAAAATGCAATTCCACAGTCAGACGCCCACAGATTTGCGCACCATGTCCCAGTAAATGTCTTCCACCCGCGACAGGCTTAGCCTGCCCCCTTCGCGATACCATGTGTTCACCCCCGTCAGCATTGCGATCACCGCGAAGGTTGCCAGCTTGGTATCGGGCAATTCAAACACACCGGCCGCGCGCCCGCGTTCCAGCACATCATGAAGGCGCGCTTCATAGCTGCGCCGCATTGCCTCGATCCGGGAAAAATTGTCGCCTTCAAGGTTGCGCAATTCCATATAGGCAATAAAAACCGCATCGCTTCGTGCGTTGTGAAACCGGATATGGAAACGCGTGAACTGCTCCAGTGCGGCCAGCGGGTCGGCGCATTCGGGCAGGGCTGCATGCGAGGCCAGCAGTTCCGCCAGATGGTCATGCATCATATCATACAGCAGGCTTTGCTTGTCGGGCGTATACAGATACAGCGCGCCCGCCTGCACGCCCACCTCGGCTGCGATCTGGCGCATTGATACGGCCGCATACCCGTGGCGCGCAAACAGACGTTGCGCGGCAGAACGAATGCGCGGTCCGGTCACTTCGGCAGAGGAGTTCTTTTTGCGGGCCATCGCCTGCTTTTTGGCCCCAAAATCCGCCAAAGTGCAAGCGCAACAATTCCCGCACCCGACGAAGCCCGTGTCTTGCCGCGCAGCAAGCCCTTGCACCCACGCCAGAACTGGCGCATTCTGCGATGGGAAATTTACTGGGCAAATTATGGGTATTTCGTTGCTTCAGCGCAAATGCGGAAACGGTCTTTTGTTGGCCATCACAACGGCGCTGCTTGCCTGCACTGCGGGGCCGGATATGCCCCCGCGCAACGCTGCCACGAATGCCGCTGCCCCCTCGCTTTTGCCCATATCGCATGTGCTGCGCCAGACCGCTGACGGGCCGAACACAGCGCTTCTGACCGACACATCCGCAGACGCCCGCGCTGATGCGCTGCGTGCGCGCGCCACACGCCTGCGCGGGCCGGTCATTTCCGGAACAGACAGCGACAGTATGCGCGCATCCGGTGCCGCGCTGCGGTGATCTGATTGGGCCATTGCCAGCCACGCATGGTCCCTATGCAGTTGAAACAGGTGAGGCTGTCCTGAAGAGGACGTTTGCGCTTGGATACAGCCCGCGCATACAGAAAAAGGGGGCGCAAACGCCCCCTTCGTCAAGTTCATACCGATATGCGCCCGCGCTTATTGCGGGGACAGACCGCGCATCCGCTCGCCCCGGCGGCGCAGCAATTCCACCACTGTCAGCAGGGCAATCGACACCATGACCAGAATGGTCGCCACTGCCAGAATTGTCGGGCTGATATCTTCGCGAATGCCGGACCACATTTCACGTGGTATTGTGCGTTGCTCAACACCGGCCACAAACAGCACCACGACGATTTCATCAAACGAGGTGATGAACGCAAACAACGCGCCTGAAATTACACCGGGCAGGATAAGCGGCATCGTAATCTTGAAAAACGTCCGTGTGGGCGACGCCCCAAGATTTGCCGCAGCGCGTGTCAGCGAATGGTCAAAGCCCACCAATGTGGCAGTCACTGTGATCACCACAAAAGGCGTGCCAAGGGCCGCATGGGCCAGCACAACCCCCAGATAGGTCTGTGCAATATTTATGCTGGAGAAGAAGAAAAACATCCCCGCAGCCGAAATGATCAGCGGCACAATCATAGGCGAAATCAGAATACCCATGATCAGCCCTTTTGCGGGCATTTCAGACCGCGACAGCCCAAGGGCCGCCAACGTGCCCAGAAAGGTCGACACCAGCATCGCCGCGATCCCGATCCCGAAGGAGTTGCGAATAGACCGCTTCCAGCTGTCAGACGCCAAGAAGTCCTGATACCAGCGCAGACTGAATCCATCGGGGTTCAATGTCAGCATTTCGCGCGTGAACGTGAAATAGGGCAGCGCATTGAAACTTAGCGGGATCATGATCAGGATCGGCGCCAGCAAGAAAAAGAAAATAGCAAAGCAGATCACCCGAAAGGCATAATGCCAGATCTTGTCCTTGGCGGTGTAATAGGCGGGAAGTGCCATCTCTATGCCCCTTTACCCAAATTTCAGGCTGTCAGCGCCGACAAGCCGGTTATACAGCCAATACAGCACCAGAACGCCCACAAGCAGCATTGTTCCAAGCGCGGCCGCCAGGCCCCAGTTCAGCGATTGCTGGATATGACGTGCGATTTCATTGGAAATCATCCGGCCCGACTGACCGCCCACAAGCGCGGGCGTGATGTAATACCCGATGGAGATGATGAACACCAAAACACCCCCTGCCCCGATACCAGGCAATGTTTGCGGGAAATACACGCGGCGGAATGCAGTCCACGGCGTGGCCCCAAGGCTTTTGGCCGCACGGGTGTAGCTGACAGGTATGGTGCGCATCACTGAATATAGCGGCAACACCATAAAGGGCAGCAAAATATGCGTCATCGCAATGATTGTGCCGGTCTGGTTATAGATCATACTTATTCGGTTAGCGTCCGATATTAACCCTATATTGACCAGTAATTCGTTTATGACACCTTGTTGTTGCAACAGCACAATCCACGCAGATGTTCGAACCAGAAGCGATGTCCAGAAGGGCAACAGCACAGCGATCATCAGCAAATTGGCGTAGCGCATCGGCATATTCGCCAGGAAATAGGCAATCGGGAAACCAAGCGCGAACGTCATGAAGGTAATGGCAAGACTAAGCGCCAGCGTTCGACCGAAAAGCGAGACGTAGATCTGCCGGTTCTCTGGCCGTTTGACGATATTTCCTGCCTCGTCATATTCACGGTCGGTTGCCGCAACGTAGTAGGACAGTGTCAGCGGTCGCCCTTCGCGCTTGATAATGCGCCACAATTCCGGCTGCCCCCACAAACGATGCGCGTCCATGAACGCGTCGGAATACGGCGCTTCAAAATTCTGCACTGCACGCGATGTGCGCGAAATCGCACTGCGCGCGGCACTAAGTTCATAGTTCAGTCGAATGCCAAGCGGACCGATCGTCTGCTCGCGGCGCGGGCGATCAAGGTCTTCTATCATATCGGCGTGAAGGGCTGCGAAAACAGCCTCATTCGGCAAGCCCTGGCCGTCCCAGGTATCGAGTGCCTGAAGCGTGCGGGGCAATGCATTAACGATCTGCGGGTTATCAACCGACCGCCACATCATCTGTGCAATCGGAAAGGCAAAAAAGATCAGGATAAACGCCAGCAGCGGCCCCACCAGTGCCAACGCGGTCAGCTTGCGGCGGCGGTTCGCGCGCTCCAGCGCCTTGCGCAGTGGCGTGCCATCTGCGGTAAACAGTTTTTCACGTTTGGGGGGCGCAGCTTGGGTCGCATCGGCCTGAGACATAGGTAATTTCCTTGCAGCATAGGCAGGACAGACGGTCAGACAGTCTGGGTATCGGGCGCGCGGTTGCGCGCGCCCGAAATCGTCAGGGATGCAGGATTATTGCAGCATCCAGTTTGCAAACCGCTCGCGCAGCTCGTCGCCGTAATCGACCCAGAAGTCGTTATCCAGAACGATTGGCGCAAAGTAGTTGTCGGGATTGGTTGGCATATGCGGTGCCATGTCAATTCCCAGATCGGCATGCTGCCCGACCAGTTCGGCCGAAGATGCACGTGCAGGACCATAGCTGATGAACTTGGCCTGATCCGCCAGACGCTGTGTGTCGGTGGCGAAATGCAGGTAGTCCATCACGACATCAAGGTTCGGACCGTCCGCAGGCACAACCCAACCGTCCCATTCGACGACCTGACCATCCCAGATGATGGACGCATCCATGCCTTCGACTTCGATGGCATCGAACATACGGCCGTTATAGCCGGTGGCAAAGGCCACTTCGCCATCTGCCAGAAGCTGTGGTGCCTGCGCACCTTCTGTCCAGAAGATGATGTCATCTTTTATGGTGTCCAGTTTCGCAAAGGCGCGGTCCACACCTTCAGGGGTGCTGAGCACATCATAGATATCTTCGGGGTCCACACCATCGGCGTAAAGCGCCCATTCCATGTTTGTGCCCGGACGGTCCTGCAATGCGCGACGACCCGGGAAGTTCTCGGTGTCGAACAGATCAGCAATGGTGCTGGGCTGCGCATCATCAGGGAATGCGCCCGGACGATAGGTCAGAACGGTCGAATACACGATTTGCGGAATGAAGCATTCCCCAAGGCTGCCGGGCAGGAAATCCTCGCTGGCAGGTGTGCCATCGGGGGCTGCGGCCAGCATTTCATCATGATCGATCTGCATGATGATGCCTTCGTCACAGGCAAGCTGTGCATCCGATGGCAGCATGTCGACCAGATCCCAGGTCACGTTGCCCGCCTGGGACTGCGCACGCAGACCGGCCAGCGCATTGGCCGACCCGTCGTCATTGTTGATTGTTACATGCGGGTTCGCTTCCATGTATGGTTCATGATAAGCGCGTTGCTGGCTGGCAGTATAGGCGCCGCCCCATGATACGATGGTCAGCGAAACCGGGTCTTGCGCGGCTGCGCTGAGTGCCAGAACACTGGCAGCGGCACTTAGACCAAACAGTTTTGTAGTCGATGACATAGATAGCCTCCTAGGTTGGTTAATCTCGCCAGAGTTGATCTGGCGTTTTGCAAGCTGTCCCGTCCCCGGTCCATGCAATTGTTGGCCGCGCGCCCCGCCCTAAGCGTGGTCGAGCGCGCGACAATCTGTCGGCATCCAGCCGATTTCTATCATGTCCCCCGGCTTGTGGCGCACCTGATCGGGTGCGTTGCGGGTTTTCATGATAAAATTCTCATTTCCGGCTACTTTCAGGCGCGTGCGGAACACATCGCCCATATAGATGAATTCCATCACCTCGGCCTTGATTGTGTGGGCATCGTCATCCAGCCTGCTTTTGTTGGCCTCGACCCGTTCGGGACGAATGGAAACAGTTGTGCGTTCCCCAACTTTTTGCACATTGACTGGCTTGGCATCGATCACTTCGCCACCGTCAAGTTCAACAATGCAGGTTTCGCCCTTAATCTCTTTAACAATGCCGTTTAAAGTATTGTTTTCACCGATGAACTGCGCAACGAAGCTGTTGCACGGCGCTTCATAAAGCACATCAGGCGGGTCAAGCTGCTGGATACGCCCGTCATCAAACACGGCGACATTGTCGGACATGGTCAGCGCTTCGGTCTGGTCATGCGTGACATAGACTGTTGTGATGCCCAGATCATGCGCAAGGCGGGTGATTTCAAACTGCATATGTTCGCGCAGCTGTTTGTCCAGCGCGCCCAGCGGTTCGTCCATCAACACCAGTTCGGGTTCAAATACCAGTGCGCGGGCAAGTGCGATACGCTGTTGCTGGCCACCGGAAAGCTGCGCTGGCCTGCGGTTGGCAAATGCCCCCATCTGCACCATGTCCAGCGCGCGCATGATTTTCTTTTCCCTGTCGGATTTGCCAAGCCCGCGCACTTCAAGCGGAAAGGACAGGTTTTCACCGACGGTCATATGCGGAAACAAGGCGTAGTTCTGAAACACCATCCCGATGCCGCGTTTATGCGGGGGCACCGAATTGATCGGGCGCCCATCCAGCAGGATTTCGCCATGTGTTGCAGTCTCGAACCCTGCCAGCATCATAAGGCAGGTTGTTTTGCCGGACCCCGACGGGCCAAGCATGGTTAAAAACTCTCCCCTGGCGACAGAAAGGTTTAAGTCTTTGACCACCAGTGTTTCGCCATCATAGCTTTTCTGGACGCCATCAAATACGACAAATCCGTCGCGCTTTTCAGGTGCGCTCACGCTGATCTCCCCGTGTATCGGCGGTATTCCGCTCTTTTCATGCCACTAGTAAAACCAACGCCCCCCCACATTGCAACCGGTAACTCGGAATATACCGGATTATAGTTTAATTCAGTAGGATTTACGGCAAAATCATCCAAAAGCAGGCACATAGGCTGCAATAATCATGCATGCAGGACAATTCAACTGCCATTCAGAGGCGCATTGATACCGTTCATGGACTTGTTCCAGTCCAGAAAAATGCCTGAAGTTTGGAAAAATGGTGCGGTCGAGAAGACTCGAACTTCCACGGGAGTTACCCCACAGCGACCTCAACGCTGCGCGTCTACCAATTCCGCCACGACCGCACATGACTTGGTTGCGGCGTCATACTCGGTCACTTGGCGCTTGTGAAGGGGAAAAACGCGCCGATCTTACGAAAGCACCAACATCACGGACCTGCGGACAAATCAAGGGCGCGCAAGTAACAGCGCGCCCTTGATTTGTCGGCAATTGATGACGTGCAAGATCACTCCTGCGGGATGGCAAAAACCGGCAATGTGGCGGGTGCGGCAGGTGCCGCCTGTTGCGGGGTCTGGCCGAATACCGCGTCGCGCAACAGGCTGTCACGTTCGGGCTGCATGGGCGCAAAGACCGCGCGCTTTGCAGGGTCAAACCCCAACTCGAACCACGCCAGCGCCAGATCATCCCGCCTGGTCGCGCCAAAACCCTGAACCAGATGGTGGCCCATCAACTCGCCATAGGCGCGTTCCCCCAAGGTGGTCAGCAACAGCGCCGCACCAACCGCCACATCCATATTGTCCTGACGATATCCCACGGCCAGACAAATGCGCGCGGTGTCGGTCAGTTGTTGCGGGCTCATGCCGGTTTGCAGCACGAATGCACTGACAGATTGCATCACCTCATCTTGGGACTGGACCGACAGCGCCGAGACAAAGGGTTGCAGCGAAGGTGCAAATGCCATGCATTGCTCTGTAATCTGCGCCGCGCTCACCCCCTGCACCTGCGCAATCAGTTCCTCGCCATCTGCCATGGCATAGGTGCGCGCAAGGCAGAATTGTTCATTCAGAACCTGTGACGCGTCGGTCATGGTGTCGCGCGTGGCAAAGCCACCATTGGCGTTGGTCAACAGGTTCACACGGTCACAATGCGACGCCAGCGACCGTTGGGCCTGTGCGCCACCCCCAAAGAAATTGGGGATCGCGGGTGCAGCGGCGGGGCTGGCACCAATATCAGAACCCGCATCAGGGTTGCGCGCGGCCGGTTGCGCCGATGGCACAGACAGCGCGACGTCAGTTGTGGGCGATGGCACGGCGGGCACTGCCGGCTGGGCGGCAGCCACAGTCACCGGCTGTTGGGGTGCGCCCAACTCGCATGTGCCCCGCGTGCAGGTGAACATGGCAGGTGTCACATTGAATGCCTGAAAATCGTTGCGCACATAGCCTTCGGGCGTCGATACGAACACTTGCACCGTGCAGGCCTGCGCGCTGCACCAGAACGCACTGCCTGTCACTGATGTATCCAGAATATAATCGGTGCGCCCGTCGCCGTTCAGATCGGCAAGCTGGATGAACCCTGCCCGCTGGACAAGCTGCGCAGCACTTGGGTCGGATGAGGCCGCGATTTCATCGACCGCGCTGGCCACCGCTGCTGGAAGCCCGTAATTGCCCGCACTTTGCGCAGGGCTGCGGCCCGACATCTCGTCACGGACCACCAGCACCAGACCACGCAGCCCTTGCGGATGGCTGGACACGGTTTGCGCCACCTGTGGCCCGCCGGAAATGGCGCGTTGATGGGCCGTCAGCAAAATGTTGCGTTCAAATTCCGACAACTGCCCCGTTCCGGCGAAACCCAGAAACGCCTGATACTCGGAAATACCCGCGCGCGATCTTGGCCCGATGGAACCATCGGCCGTGCCCACATTCCAGCCAAAATGGTTCAGCGCGGTCTGCACGGACCGGTTCTGTTCACGCTGCACATTGCTGACGGCGGGGCGCGGCGCTGTGGTGCGCTGGCGAACCTGCGGCTGCGCCCGCTGCGTGCGGTTGCGCTGGTCATTGGCAATCGCGCCGCCAATGATGCCCCCGATAATTCCCCCGACAATTCCTTCTTGCGCTTGCGCCCGGTCCAAAGGGACCACTGCCACACTGATAGACAGCGCCGCTATTAGGCTATATCTGGCAAACATCAGAATACTCCTGCTGAAATAACATGTCGTCACATTAGCGTGAGTTTTCGCACAGGCCCATTCTTTTTTTGCTCGAATGCAAGAGGATCACATGACCACCGCCCCCGTCGAATGGCGCACCCTGCCCGGATTGTCGGATTACACCCAAACCCTGCGCGCCATGGAAGACCGCGTTGCGCGCATTGCCGCCGGTGACGCCACTGAGGCGATATGGCTGCTGGAACACCCGCCCTTGTACACCGCAGGCACCAGCGCACGCCCCGAGGATCTGACTGCCCCCGACAGGTTTCCGGTGTTCAATGCGGGGCGCGGCGGACAATATACCTACCATGGCCCCGGCCAGCGTGTCGCCTATGCGATGCTGGACCTGAACCGGCGCGGGCGCGACGTTCGGTGCTTTGTGCACCAGATGGAAGAATGGGTGATAGCCACGCTGGACCAGTTCGGCATTCGCGGCGAACGGCGCGCGGGCCGTGTGGGCGTCTGGGTCATGCGCCCCGACAAGGCCCCTGCCCCAGACGGCACCGTGCGCGAAGACAAGGTTGCCGCAATCGGGATCAAACTGCGCCGCTGGGTCAGCTTTCACGGCCTGTCCATCAATGTTGAACCCGACCTTGATCATTTCGACGGAATCATCCCCTGTGGAATCAGGGAACATGGTGTCACATCGCTTGTCGATCTTGGGCTGCCGGTCACGCTGGAAGATGTCGATCTGGCCCTGCTGCAAGCTTTTGCGCAGGTCTTTGGCGACACACCACCAGACTGCGCTTGATTCGCCGCGTCATCATGTCACAGGCCCTTTGATCCAGATCAAAAAAACCCGCATTTGCGACATATTGACGTTGCCCAAACGCATGTCACATTCTAGAACCATAATATACCGCTTGTGTGAAATCAGACATCTCTGATCACGCAGGACGGACGACGCGCGGGCGGGAAAGCCACCCGTTTACGAAGGAAAGCAGTCGCGAACAACGCGACAGGAACCGGGAACTGGAGTAGCCAATGGCCGACGCAGCCACCCATGATCACGGGCACGAAGACACCCGCGGGTTCTTCACCCGCTGGTTCATGTCCACGAATCATAAAGATATCGGGATCTTGTATCTCTTTACCGCCGGTATAGTCGGCTTCATCGCGGTCGCATTCTCGATCTATATGCGACTGGAGCTGATGGAACCCGGCGTTCAGTATATGTGCATGGAAGGCGCCAGCTTCACCGCACAGGAGGAATGCACGCCAAATGGCCATATCTGGAACGTGCTGGTCACCGCGCACGGCATCCTGATGATGTTCTTCGTGCTGATCCCGGCGCTGTTCGGTGGTTTCGGCAACTACTTCATGCCGCTGCATATCGGCGCGCCCGACATGGCGTTCCCGCGCCTGAACAACCTGTCCTACTGGCTGTTCGTTGCGGGTTCGGCACTGGCAGTCGCATCGGTTCTGTCGCCGGGCGGCAACGGCCAGCTTGGGTCGGGCGTCGGCTGGGTTCTGTACCCGCCGCTGTCCACCAATGAAGCGGGCTATTCCATGGACCTTGCGATTTTCGCGGTCCATGTGTCGGGCGCATCGTCTATTCTGGGTGCCATCAACATCATCACCACATTCCTGAACATGCGCGCACCAGGCATGACCCTGTTCAAAGTGCCGCTGTTTGCGTGGTCGATCTTCATCACCGCATGGATGATCCTGCTGGCGCTGCCGGTTCTGGCAGGTGCGATCACGATGCTGCTGACAGACAGGAATTTCGGCACCACCTTCTTCGATCCGGCGGGTGGCGGCGATCCGATCCTGTATCAGCATATCCTGTGGTTCTTTGGCCACCCGGAAGTGTATATCATTATCATTCCCGGCTTCGGCATCATCAGCCATGTGATTGCCACCTTCTCGCGCAAGCCGATCTTTGGCTATATGCCGATGGTCTGGGCGATGATCGCAATCGCGGTTCTGGGCTTCATTGTCTGGGCACACCACATGTACACGGTGGGCATGTCGCTGACGCAGCAGACCTATTTCATGATGGCAACCATGGTGATTGCGGTGCCCACCGGCATCAAGATCTTCAGTTGGATCGCAACTATGTGGCGCGGGTCCGTGTCGTTTGAAACGCCAATGCTATGGGCATTCGGGTTCCTGTTCCTGTTCACGGTGGGCGGGGTCACAGGTCTGGTTCTGTCACAGGCCCCCATCGACCGCATCTATCACGATACCTATTATGTGGTGGCGCATTTCCATTATGTGATGTCACTGGGGGCGGTGTTCGCATTGTTCGCAGGGATTTACTTCTGGATGGGCAAGATGTCGGGGCGGCAATACCCCGAATGGGCTGGCAAGCTGCATTTCTGGGCCATGTTCATCGGTGCCAACATCACCTTCTTCCCGCAGCACTTTCTGGGCCGTCAGGGTATGCCACGCCGCTACATCGACTACCCTGAAGCCTATGCGCTGTGGAACTATGTCAGCTCCATCGGTGCGTTCATCAGCTTTGCATCCTTCCTGTTCTTCATCGGCATCGTGTTCTACACGCTGAAATATGGTCGCCGCGTGACGGAAAAGAATTACTGGAACGAGCATGCGGACACGCTGGAATGGACCCTGCCCTCGCCGCCGCCCGAGCATACGTTCGAGCAACTTCCCAAGCGCGAGGACTGGGACAAGCAACCAGCCCATTGAGGCAGCATAAGCAATGCCAGCATCATGGACGATAACACCAAAGGCCCCGGGCACCCCGCCTGGGGCCTTTGCGTTGGCCACCGCAGTGGGTGCCGAATACCAGCTTCACCTTCGGCCGAATATTTCCATGGGAAACCGTGGCTTTGTCCGCGTCATAGGGCTAAGCGCGTTTTTCCTGGCGCTGCCCTTGATCGGCGTTCTGGGCACACCGGTTCTGTGGGGGTTGTTGCCCTTTCTGGGCGTGGCGCTTTGGGCCTTGTGGTATGCGCTGATGCGCAACCGCACCGACCGGGAGTCGCTGCAAGAAACCTTGCGCCTGACGCGCGACGAAATCGAACTGACCCATATCACGCCCCGCCAGCCCCCGCAGCATTGGCAGGCCAACCCGTTCTGGGTGCAAGTGTCGCTGAAGGAAAAGGGCGGACCGGTCGAAAATTACCTGACCCTGCGCGGTGCAGGGCGCGAAGTGGAACTCGGGCGGTTCCTAAGCCCTGAAGAACGTGCAACGCTGCATGATGACCTGTCGCGCGCCCTACGCCATTTGCGATAGGGCAAGTTGTGACCAAACGGGCCGGGCTGCTTGCGTGTCTTGGGTTTTGCGGTCGTTCGCGCGGGGACTAAGCCCGCGCCAGCGGTGGGCCGGGGTCTGCCGATCCGACGCCCGTGAAGTTCACTTTATGCAGGCGGCATACTCCTGACTTCTAAGGATTGAATCACCATCAGCGAAATCGGCAGGCCGCGGGACGGCCCACCGATGGCGCGGGCCACCTGCGGCCTTTGCTCCGCGCCTTGGGGCGGTTCAATGACCGCTTCAAGCCAGAAAATCCGAACGAAAGCACCATAGGTGCGGGACAAAACACTGTCGGAGCTACCAAAACAGCAAGCACCAAATCCTACCGACGCGCGGCAATAATCCCGTCGGCCACGGCGGCCGCGCGCATCCGGTCCTGCGCGCATTCCGGCCCCTGCCCCCATGGTCTGAACCGCAAGCGAAAGGCTTGCAGCCGCTTGTCTGGCGCCGCATCAGGGTAGCCGATCGCATCAAGGCTGTCGCGCAACGGACGGTCCTGCCCCAGCCCTTCGGGCCATAGCGCCAGCCCTTGCAGCGCCAGTCTGCGCCAGTCAAACCGCGCGCCGGGGTCTTCCTTGCGGTCCGGGGCCATATCAGAATGCGCAATCACATCCACGGGGGCAATCCGCCACCGTTCAAGGATCTGGCGCAACAAGGTTTCCAGCGCAATCATTTGCACATGCGAGAACGGCCTGTCGCCACGATTGGCCAGTTCAACCCCGAGTGACCGCGAATTGACATCAGACCTGCCACACCACTGACCCGCCCCTGCATGCCACGCGCGCTGGTCTTCAGCCACCAGTAGAAACAACGCGCCCTGCGGCGAAATCAGGTAATGGGCCGACACTTCGAACGCGGGATCACACAGACGCTGCAACGCAGCCTGCGTGGTTTTCATGCCCGTATAATGCAACACAACCAGTTCAGGTTGCAAACCATCGCGCCGTGGCCCGAAATTCGGCGAGGGGTGCCACACTGCCCGCATATGAACCTATTGGCGCGCGCGCACAGACGTTGCGGCCTGACGGAACGGCGTCGGGTCCCACCAACACGCAAAACCATCGCCATCAGGGTCCAGATGGTTGGGGTCGCGCTCCGGTCCGCCTGCCATCAGAAACGCATCCTGCGCCAGATCCTGTGTCGCGAATTGCGAGCAGGCCGCTTCCCAACGCTGCCAGCGCAGCGGGTGGCGGCGGGTATAGCGCTGCTCGCCGACATTGTGGCGTGTGGACAGGGCATAGACAAACAGGTTTGGTCCGTCGCCAGTGCCGATTTCATCCTGACTGACGCGCACCTGCGGAACATGGTCGCGGGTCACAACGCGGTTTTGTTGCGGCGTGCCAAAGGGTTGCGGGGTGAATTGCTGGTCACTGACACCTGCACTGCTGCTGGCCGGTGCCTGCGCTTGGGTCTGGGTCTGGGTCTGGGGCGCGGCGCTTGCAGTTGCAAACTGCCCCGTCGGCTGTTGCTGGCTTTGTGTTGCAGGCACAGGTTGCCCACCGCGCAGTGCCGCGACAGCTTCGGCACCAATAGTGTCGCCCGTGCGCGTTTGCTGGGGGGGGGATTGTTGCTGCGATGCAAATTGCGGGCCAGCGCCCTGCCCTTGCGCGGCCTGCTGCCGACGGATGCGTGACAGTTCTTCCTGCGCACGCATATATTGCGCATAATCGCTGAAACCGACACCACGGCCAGTCGCGTCAACCACGTTGGAATAAGGTGGGGCCGTGTCACACGCCACAAGCGTGATCAGCGCGGCCAGTGCCACAACGGGAGCAAGGGAAATTCGTGTCACGTTACTTGTGCCTCGGACAGTTTTGCCAGAACTTACCACCATTTCGCAGGTTTGGAAACAAATCCGGCGGCCCCCTCAAGAACATGTGCGGTCTTCAGCAACTCGCCTTCTTCCCACGGGCGGCCGATCAGTTGCAACCCCAGCGGCAAGCCTTGCGCATCCAGCCCCGCAGGCAAGGCAATGCCCGGCAGACCGGCCAGATTGACCGTGACCGTGAACACGTCATTCAGATACATCTGCACGGGGTCGGCGTTGGCCATTTCGCCCAAGCCAAACGCGGCGGACGGGGTTGCGGGGGTCAGAATGGCGTCGATACCACCTGCAAACACCGTGTCGAAATCGCGTTTGATCAGGCTGCGCACCTTGCGCGCGCGGTTATAATACGCGTCATAAAACCCCGCCGACAGCACATAGGTGCCGATCATTACGCGGCGCTGCACTTCGGCCCCGAACCCTTCGGCGCGGGTTTTTTCATACATCTGGGTAATGCCGTCGCCCGCCGCCAGTTTCGCGCGGTGGCCGTAACGCACCCCGTCATAACGCGCCAGATTGCTGGACGCCTCGGCCGGGGCAATAACGTAATAGGCAGGCAGGGCGTATTTCGTATGCGGCAGTGAAATATCAACGATTTCAGCGCCTGCATCGCGCAGCATATCGGCCCCTTTGGCCCAAAGCGCTGCAATTTCGGCGGGCATGCCGTCGATCTGGTATTCGCGCGGGATGCCGATTTTTTTGCCGCGAATGTCACCTGTCAGCATTGCCTCAAAGTCCGGTACCGGCAAATCGGCGCTGGTCGAATCCTTGGCATCATGGCCGCACATCGCCTGTAGCATGATGGCCGCATCACGCACGGTTTTTGTCATTGGCCCCGCCTGATCCAGACTGGACGCAAAGGCCACAATGCCCCAGCGCGAACAGCGCCCATAGGTGGGTTTAATCCCCACCGTTCCGGTAAATGCCGCAGGCTGCCTGATGGATCCGCCCGTGTCCGTGCCGGTGGCCGCAAGGCACAGATCGGCCGCAACCGCTGCCGCCGAACCGCCCGATGACCCGCCCGGTGTCAGGTCGCGATCATCTGTTTTCCACGGGTTGATCACATTGCCATAGACAGAGGTTTCATTGCTGGACCCCATGGCAAATTCATCCATGTTCAGCTTGCCCAGCATGACCGCGCCCGCATCACGCAACTGCGCCGAAACGGTCGATTCGTATTCGGGGCGAAAGCCGTTCAGAATGCCGCTGGCCGCCTGTGACGCCACGCCTTCGGTGCAGAACAGATCCTTGATGCCCACGGGAATGCCGCACATTGCCGGTGCATCACCTTGCCGGATGCGCGCATCCGCCGCTTTCGCGCGCTCCAGCGCCAGATCGGGGGTTTTATGCACAAAGGCATTCAGACGGTCCGCGCCGTCAATGGCGCGCAGGCAGGCTTCGGTCAGATCAACCGATGTTACGTCACCTGCACGCAGCCGGTCGCGCGCGTCAGCAAGCGTCAATTTGTTCAGATCGCTCATTCGACCACCTTCGGAACTGCAAAAAAACCTTCGCGCGCGTCGGGGGCATTGGACAGGATGCGCGCCTGAACATCGCCATCTGTGACCACATCGGCGCGGCGTTTCAACCGCATCGGCGTCACCGACGTCATCGGCTCCACGCCGTCCACGTCGACTTCGTTCAATTCTTCCATAAAGGTCAGAATGCGCGACAGGTCCTGCGCCAGCGCGGGCAGGTTTTCATCGGGAACGGCAATGCGCGCCAGATGGGCGACCTTGCGCGCGGTTTCCAGATCGATTTCGGACATGATGGCTCCGGCTTGCACAGGGATACACGGGGGTTCATGCGCGGTTTAGCGGGATGGGCCGTGGGGTGCAAGCGGCGCGACATGGCAAGGCGATATTCGCGCCCCGCCATGTCCTTTTCAGATCACGGGATCAGCTTCGAGATAATCAGATCAGCCGCCGCATCCGGTGTCATGCGGGTGGTGTCTATGCGGACTTCCGGCGCATCAGGCGCTTCATAGGGGGAATCGATCCCGGTGAAGTTTTTCAGCTGCCCCGCGCGCGCTTTCGCATACAGGCCCTTCACATCGCGTTTTTCGGCCTCCTCCAAGGGGGTGTCCACAAACACCTCGATGAATTCACCCGCGGGCAGCATGGCCCGAACCATGTCACGTTCCGACCGGAAGGGCGAGATAAACGCCGTAATCACAATCAGGCCCGCATCGGCCATCAACTTGGCCACTTCACCCACGCGGCGGATGTTTTCGACACGGTCCGCCTCGGTAAAGCCCAAATCCTTGTTCAGGCCATGGCGCACGTTATCCCCGTCCAGCAGGAAAGTATGCCGGTTCATACGCGCAAGTTTCTTTTCCACCAGATTGGCGATGGTCGACTTCCCCGACCCCGATAACCCCGTCATCCACAGAACCAGCGGCTTTTGGTTCTTCATGCCGGCATGATGCTCGCGTGAAATATCGGTCGCTTGCCAATGGATATTCTGCGCGCGACGCAGCGCAAAATTCAGCAGCCCCGCGCCAACCGTGCGGTTGGTCATCTTGTCGATCAAGATGAAGCCACCCAGATCGCGGCTTTGGATATAGGGTTCAAACGGGATTTCGCGGTCTGTGGTCAGGGTGGCCACACCAATGGCATTCAAATCCAGCGTTTTGCAAGCCAGATGCTCCATCGTGTTGATATTGATCTGGTATTTGGGCTGTGCGACAACGGCGCTGACGGTCTGCGGCCCGATTTTCAGCCAATAGGCGCGACCGGGAATCATGTCTTCATCTTCCATCCAGATGATCGTCGCCTCAAACTGGTCCGCCACCTCGACAGGGTTCTGCGCCGCCGCGATGATCTGCCCGCGCGAGCAGTCAATCTCATCCGCGAAGCATAGCGTCACGGCCTGCCCTGCAACGGCCACATCCAGATCGCCGTCCATGGTGACAATGCGCGAAATCGTCGTTGTCTTGCCGGATGGCAGCACCCGCACGTCATCCCCGACCCGCACCTGCCCAGTGGCAATCGTGCCCGCAAACCCGCGGAAATCCAGATTTGGGCGACTCACCCATTGCACGGGCATACGAAACGGCTTCAGCTGTTCGGCAGTCTGGTTCAGCTCGACCGTTTCCAGATGCTCCAGCAGCACGGGACCATCATACCATGATGTGTTGTCGCTGCGGGTGGTGATATTGTCGCCCGCAAGTCCCGAAATCGGCACAGGTGTAAATTCGGTAATGCCAATGCTTGCCGCAAATTCACGATACTCTGTCACGATCCGGTCGAACACGGCGCGATCATAATCGACAAGATCCATCTTGTTGACCGCAAGCACAATGTGGCGAATGCCAATCAGATGCGCCAGATAGCTGTGTCGGCGCGTCTGGGTCAGAATGCCCTTGCGCGCGTCAATCAAGATCACGGCCAGATCAGCCGTAGACGCACCCGTAATCATATTGCGCGTATATTGTTCATGCCCGGGTGTGTCGGCGACGATGAATTTGCGCTTTTCAGTGGCAAAAAAACGATAGGCTACATCGATCGTGATGCCCTGTTCACGTTCTGCCGCCAGACCGTCCACCAGCAGCGCGAAATCAATCCCTTCGCCTTGTGTGCCAACGCGTTTGGAATCCGCCTCCAATGTGGCAAGCTGGTCTTCGAAAATCATCTTGCTGTCATATAACAGCCGCCCGATCAGGGTCGATTTCCCATCATCCACGGACCCGCAGGTGATAAAGCGCAGCATGGTCTTGTGCTGATGCGTTTCCAGATATTTGTCGATATCTTCGGCAATCAGCGCATCGGTTTTATAAATATCGGTCATTGCGTCATGCCCCTCAGAAATAGCCTTCTTGCTTCTTTTTTTCCATGCTCGCAGCCTGATCATGGTCGATCGCGCGGCCCTGGCGTTCGGATGTCGTGGTCAACAGCATTTCCTGAATAATCTCCGGCAGCGTTTTCGCACGGCTCTCGACGGCGCCGGTCAACGGGTAACAGCCCAGCGTGCGGAACCGGATCGACCGCATTTCCGGTTTTTCCCCGTCCGCAAACGCAAAGCGGTCATCATCAACCATCAACAACAACCCGTCACGGACCACCGTCGGGCGTTCATCGGCATAATACAGCGGGACAATCTCGATATTTTCCAGATGTATATATTGCCAGATGTCCAACTCGGTCCAGTTGGACAGCGGAAACACACGCATCGATTCGCCCTTGTTCTTGCGCGCATTATAGGTGCGCCACAATTCGGGGCGCTGGTTCTTGGGGTCCCAACGGTGACTGGCAGTGCGGAAGCTGAAAATCCGTTCTTTGGCGCGGCTTTTTTCTTCATCGCGGCGTGCGCCACCAAAAGCTGCGTCAAATCCGTGCAGGTCCAGTGCCTGTTTCAACCCTTCAGTTTTCCACATGTCGGTGTGTAACCCGCCATGTTCGAACGGGTTGATACCCTGACGCACTGCGTCCGGGTTCTGATGCACAAGCAATTGCATGCCTGCATTGCGCGCAGCCTTGTCACGCAGGGCATACATGTCGCGGAATTTCCAGGTTGTGTCGACATGCAGCAACGGAAATGGCGGCGGCGCAGGATAAAACGCCTTTTTCGCCAGATGAAGCATCACGGCACTGTCTTTGCCGACACTATACAACATGACCGGTTTATCGGCCTGCGTGACCACCTCTCGCATGATATGGATGGCTTCGGCTTCGAGGCGCTGAAGGTGGGTCAGGTTGATGACATCATGCATGGGCAGTTTCTCTCGTTCTTGAGCCATGCATCCGGCATAACGGTCCGAAATATAAACGTCACCTCCCATATGGGAGGGCTTGCGCCAAAACGCCACCTATCGGAGGTCTTTTACCTGGACTGCAAGCAAAATCAGGATGGGCGCGGGCGCAAGGACCACGCGCACATATCAAAAGGCGGCTGTTCAGGGCGTATCAGAAAACAGGAAGAGCATTCGCCTGCCCGAATGCCCGATCGCATTGGGGCATATGTTCCCGCCCCTGCGTCGCAGCCCGTCATTCAGCGCTGCAACAGCGCCAGCGCAATCGACGCAGGGGACATGGAAACCTGCATCTCGTTTATTTGCGCCATCACCAGGAAACGCTTGACCAGTTTGTCCATGTGCTCCGGCTCGGACAGGGCTTGCAGGCTTGACACATTGAACCGCCGCGTGACCGCAGATTTCAGACGCACCACCTGTTGATCAATATCCAAAGCGCCGAATTCCTTTGGCAGGCCCAGCGCCGTTTCCATAGCCTTGCGCAGGGGCGCGTTGCCCAAGACCGCAAACCATTGCGCGTTTTCAGACGAATATCCTTGCACAAGATTGGGTAGTTCCCGCTGCAGGGTCATCGCCATACGCATATCCTGATTCTGCTCGCCCACGGCGCGCTCAAAACTGCGGGTCTGGAATTGCGCGACGATGCGTTCGTGCAGATCATCAGGTGCAGCCACCGTGGACCCAGCCACCAGAAACTGCATATCCTGCGCCAGCGCCTTGTAGCGTTTATCCGTCAGGCGGTTGGAAAGCGCCCTGCGGTCATCTACGCCATCATCGATGATTTTGCGGATGAACGCCGTGCTGTTTATGTCATCTTCCAGCCCATAGGCTGACAGGATGACCCGAAAACTGCGCCGGTCCTTGACCAATTCATCGGTGGACGTGATTGACGCAAAATTCTGACGAAAATGGTCCAGATCGTTCTTTAACGCAGGCGAAGCTATAAAACTTGCCTCCTGCCTCTCGCGCGTTTTGTTCAGAAAAGCCCAGCCGGCAAGCCCCCCGACGGGAATGACCGGCTGAAAACTCATTGCGGGGCCGAGGCAAACATCCTCGCCTCTCTCGGCAGCAAGGCGCGCAAGGCCTTCAATGTAGCATAGTATTCTTCTTCCATGACAGCATTGGTCGCATCCTCCAGCAGTTTCCGGCTGTCGTTGTCGGTGAACACCTGACTAAGCTGTTCTATGGCCCGCAATAATGGCTGGCGGGCATCCTCGGGAACTGCATCACCGGACAACACAAGTTGCGCCAGATAGCAGGTACGTTTTACCGGAGTGTTGGCCTGTTGCGGATGAATCGCATCACGCAGGCGCAGGACATGCGCATTCGGGGTGCGGACGGACAGGCTGGCACGCCGGTCGCCATTTTCAATCACTGCACCATTCAGCAAGACACGTTCATGCGGAGCAAGCCGGATCACAAGATTTGTCATGCGCTCCCGGCCTTTCCTGCAAGACCCCGCATCACGGCCAGATTAATATCAACCAGCACATCGGCATTATCCTTGCCGTCCAGCACCTGATCAATATGACGAAGTGAGAATTGGGCAAGCCCCAGCAGTTGCAGTCGCAGGATATCCGGTAACTGGTTGCCGGGGGTCGCTAGGTCCATTGCGAGTTCGACCCACAGCCTGCGGTTTTCATGCATCGCTTCGGCCACGGCTGCGAAATTAAAAGGCTGAGCCTTTATCGCAGTGCTCAGTCGAGAAGTGATTTTCGAGATCAATTCATACTCGATCGTGCGTGGGGTCTTATATGCGGTATTGGGCACACCATAAGCAGCGGCAGCCATGACATGGGCGTTCATCCTGAATCCCCGTTCTGGAAATGAATTAACTTACTGATGAAGATGTGAGCCCCCGAAACGGGGACTCACTTGATCTTATCAGCGGAAGAGCGCCAGAATGTTCTGGGGCTGCTGGTTTGCAATCGACAGCGACTGGGTCGCCAGCTGCTGTTGCACCTGAAGCGCCTGCAGACGTGCAGATGCGGCTTCCATATCCGCATCGACAAGACTGCCGATACCGGTTGTCAGTGCGTCTGACAGGTTCTTGATGAATTCTGCCTGTGTGTCGATACGGGTCTGGGCCGAACCAAAAGCGGCAGCCGAGTCGATAGCTGTCTGGATCAACCCTTCAATCTCGGTCAGGGCGGAACGCGCACCAGCCGCAGTGCTGACATCAATATCGTTGAGGGCTTCCAGACGACCACCGATTTCAACACCATCGGTCTGCACCGCTTGCAGGCTGAATGTATCGCCCGCCGCGCCGGTTTCACCAGTGAACGTAATCGTGGCAACACCATTTGCCGCAACCGCAACAGACGCACCGATCGTCGTATTCTCACTCAGCGTGCCCGCTTCGATAGCAGCCGCTACACGTTCGTTAAAGGCATTTGCAAGACCGTTTGCCATATCCGCCTGTGTGTCACCGTCGCGTGCGACATAACTGACCGCACGGGTTGCATCGTCAAACGCTGCGCCAACGTCACCGCCAGAGGCAGAGATGTTGATCTGAACACCCATGCCCGCGACAACGTTCTCAATATCAAGCGTTTGCGATCCGGGTGTCGCAGCGCCCGCAATCGCAGTCGCGGTCGCCAGCCCGTCGAGGTTCAAGGTTGCCGCGGTCGATGCGGTGCCCACATCCCAATCCGTCGCATTGGTTCCAAGATCCTGCTTTGCCACACCAATATTGGCGGATGCGACAGTGCCGTCAGACGCGCGGTCAAGCGAGGACAGGATATTTACCGTTCCCGATCCTTCAGTTTGTTCACGGTTTGACAACAGGTTCAGACCATTGAACTGCGCAGCGGTGGTGATCGAGGTGATCTGTTCACGCAGCGCAACGACGTCAGTCTGGATTTTGCCGCGATCGACATTGTCTTCCTGCGCGGAAACAATTGCTCCTTTCATCTGCGTCAGCAGGTCAGTTACAGTTTCGGCAGCCTGGGTTGCAACAGCCACAGTGGAGCGGCCAAGCGCCAGACTGTCGGAGATTGCAGAGAACCCTTTGACATCTGCCTGCATGGTTTTGGAAATAGCCCAGACCGCTGCATTATCCTTGGCCGAGTTGATCGATTTACCGGTTGAGATCTCGCTTTGCGTTTGCGCCATATTCTTGTTGATCCCGCGCATCGTTTGCAGGGCCACCATCGCGCCGGTATTGGTCAGAATGCTTGACATGTTATGCCTTTCGATTTGTGCATTTTGCACATGGTTTTTGGGTCACCCCCCAGGGGTGAGGTTTGCTGCATTCTGCATTCAGACGATGATTTGAAAGCCCGTCAGATCAGCCTTCTGCCGATAAGTGCCAATATGGATCAAGCAAGTTACCAGAGCGTGAACGCCGACGTGATTCGCAGTCCTTCAGCCCAGTTTCTTGCAAAACTGGTAAACGCGCCCCTCAGGCACGGCGGGCGAGTTTTCCTGCCTGCGGCAAAAGTGGGCTTTGCGAACCATCCTTTTGATAAAATGATGTATTTCTTGCCTTATGATGCTGCAAGACCGTCAGGCGCACTGCTGAAACCCCCTTGGCAACCGCCGCCAGCAACGCCTGATTGTGCGCATTGGCATCGCGCAATTCGCGAAGGGCCTTGCCGTGCAACGGCTGCGCAGACAATTCCTCAATGAACGCTTCCTTGCGGTCGGCCAAATGCGCAAGACTGTCGAAATCCGCCCGCAGAAGGGCTTGCTTTTCATCCTCCAGCAGCGCCCGAAGCTGCGCGGCCATCCTTTCAGACATGTCCGGTGCCCCCGTCCTTTTCGCTGGCGCGCATCACCATTTCCGCCAGCCCGATGCCGCCCCTTGCTGCGATGGCGCGCGCCTGCGCATCCACCAGAAACGATGCGAACTGGTCTTCCCCCAACCCGCCTTCGAACCCGGAAATTGGTTTTCCGGCGCCGGCCGCGCGCAACAATTCGGCAAGAACAAGTGCCTCGAACTCGACCGCACTTGCGTGATGCTGGTGCGCGCGCGTATTCGACTGTTTCTCCTGCACAGGCATATGCGCATGTAGCGAAGTGATTCCCGACATCTGAATGACCCTTTCAAGAGTTGCGTCCCTAAAATACCTGCCCGCTGGTAAAGATTCGGTAATTACTTTGTTGGATTATGGATCATCCAGGAGGATGTGATGATCATCGGACCCATACCAGATATACCAGCATCGCAAGGCACGCCCCCCGCCGCTGCAAACGCACCTGTACGTCCGTCACAACACGGCACGGAGTTTGCGCGGATACTGGCCTCAATGACAACATCTGCGCCGCGCAATGATCAGCACGCGCCAGCGCCACATGCGCGCGACACACAACAGGATACCGATCTGCCGGACGGCGAAGATGACATCACACATATAGTGGCTCTGGAGGACAGCCCTGAATCGCTGGTACAGAAGCCGGCCAATACGCATGACCTGTCTAACGTCGATGTGGACACGCCCGCCATTGAAGCGCCGCACTTGCCGGATGCGGAATCATCAACGCCGGCAAGCGGCGACGAACCCGCAATCCTGCCCGGAAATGCGCCGTCGCCTTTGCATACTCCGTCAGCGGAGGAGGAGGTGCCCACGCAGGCAAAGGCGCACACAAAACTCGACATGCAAGCCCTGCCCTTGCATAATAATATTAGCCCAGACCGTCTGGCCATTGCACGCATCCGGTCCCTTGGCGCGCTTGAATTTCACGCTATGCCGAACGCGCGTGGCGAAGCTGCATTTGCGACATCCATGATAAATGCGGTCTATGATCATCCCTTCGGGACATTCACACCCGATGCCGTCCTGACACAGCCAGCAGATACCGCATTGCAACTTGCACTTTCCGCCGGTGGGACAAACACAGCGCCCCTGCACATTCCTGCAACGCTGACGGGCGCAACAATCGCAGCTGAACATCAGGCCCATTCACATACGAAAACCACATCCGTGCAGGCACAAAAATCCGACAATCAGGCAGGGATCGCCACCACGCCCTCACCTGACGGGTATGTCGCTATGCCCGCAGGGGCACTATCGGTGATCCAGCAGCTGGCGACGCCCATCGCACTGGACACGACCGGCATTCCGCGACATGAGCAGCCGGATCTGACAGTTCGCGACCAACCGGTGCACATTGCCGATTTCGCAAATCTGGCCGCGACCGACGCGCCCGCAAACCATGCCGCCCGTGCGACAACATCCCTGTTGCGAAACGATGCGGCGTTTTCCGCAGGAATTGCACAGGCGATACAGGCAGCGACAGCAAACGGGGACCCGGTTTTTGAACTGGACATGCTGGACGGGATGGGCGGCAAATTAAGGATTGCAGTTTCAACAGCAGACGGCAGTGTCCAGATATCAATGCTGGCCGGCCGACTTGATATGCTTGACATGCTGAAGCGGTCGCTGAATCTGCTGCTTGATGATCTTACGGCCCTCGGGTTTACAAATGTTGATCTGAAACTGGCAGAACATGGCGGGGACGGGCCAGCACACCGGCTGCAACTTCTTGAAACCAGCCCCCCGAACCCGCCCCGCAAAAACCCGGAGCGGCCGCCTGTCGCTTCGCATTCCACCGGAATGGACCTGCGGCTATAGGCATCATCAAATTGTAGATGGCAAGAAACTGAATATCCCGCCTTATCCATTCCCCCTGCTGCGCACACCAAGCGTTCCAAACCATTGAGAGAGAATATGTTCAGTATCGAAAACAACTCGGTCAGTGCACCAGCCGTCGGCAGCACGCCCCAAGGCGGGAAAAGCGCTTTCACTGACGGGTCGGATTTTGCGATGTTTCTGCGTATGCTGACCACGCAGATGCAAAACCAGAACCCGCTAAATCCTGTCGAATCATCCGATTTCGCGGTCCAGCTTGCAACATTTTCCGGTGTCGAGCAGCAGATTCAGACCAATCAGCTTCTTGGCAGGCTGACAGACCAGATGATGTTTTCTGATCTGGCAAACTGGCTGAACAAGGAAGTGGCGACAGATGCGCCCGTCCGCTACTCCGGCGCGCCGTTGACACTGCAAGCCCCCGCCGTTGCCGAGGCGACCAGCCGCGACCTTGTCATTTCCTCGATTGACGGGCAGGAACTTGCGCGGGTTCCGGCCAGCACAGGGCAAAGTAGTATTGTCATTGACCTCGCCCATGATCTGGCAACGCCCCTTCCGCACGGGTCTTATCTGTTCACGGTCGAAGATTTCCGCGGGAATGACAACATTTCCACCACCAGGGCCGTCCATTATTCCCCTGTTATGGAAGTGCGCAACAACAACGGACAAATCCTTCTTGTGCTGGAAGGCGGCGCACAGGTGACCAGCACGCAGATCGCAGGCATTCGCTGAACGCAGCCTGACAATGCTGACACTTCTGCCACTTCTGCGTTTTCCGGCGCGCAAAGGCCATCCACGCGCACCATTGCAACCCCCGACAGGGTTAGCGGAACTCGATCAACGTAATCCCGAAAAAGGTGATAGACTTTTCTTCGACCCGGAATTGGGCAAAATAAATAAGCTACAACGTTTCCTCCGATCTTAGAGTATCTGTCTTGATCAAGCTGTTTTTGGCGTCCATTCGCGGTCTTGTCGGACGAGTGCGTTGGCCAGTTCGATAAGCTTTCGCATGAGGGCTGTCAGCGCGACTTTGGCGGGCTTTCCGGCCTTGATCATGGTCTGGTATTTCTGTCGCAGATCCGGGTTGTGGCGGGCGGCGACTAGGGCGGGCATGTAGAGCGCGTCGCGCAGGAACTTGCGCCCGCCCTGTATGAACGCCACACCACGCCATTTGCCGGATTGTCGGGTCATTGGTGCCAAGCCTGCGAGGCTGGCGATCTGCTTTCTGCCCAGTGTTCCGATTTCGGGGCATTCGATGATCATGGCAACCGCCGTGACTGCCCCGACCCCGGGATTGAGCAGAGAATATCGAAAGCGCGTTCGCGCTGTGGACAGGCCCACACCTGCGTGAGCAACTCGGCATCCAGCTCCTCAAGCTGCCGCGTGATCTGCGTAAGTCGTGACTTGGTCTGGCGCTTTGTCAACGGCAGAGTCTGGGTCTTGAGACGGTTCATCAAGCGGGTGCGATCTTTGATCAGGGCCATGCGCGCGATTTGCAACTCCTTGAGCGCAGGTTGATTTTCGTCAGACAGCTTGTCCGGCTCCAGATCGAGGGCGGCCCCCATAACAGCCAATATACGTGCATCCACCGCGTCAGTTTTCGCCCGTGTTCCGCAGGCCTGCGCGAAGCGCCGTGCCTGAAGCGGGTTTACCTTCACCAGCGGCAGAACCCCGGCGAAAGCGCGCTCAAGGGGTCCGTGATAAACGCCGGTCGCCTCGTAGACGATCAAACCGGGCGAATCCGCCCCGATCCAGCGGCGCAGTGCCCGCAGACCAGTCTGAGAATTGGCAAATTGCGCTGCCGCGCCTGTGCTCAGCCGATGCGCATCGAGCGCATCTTTCGAGATGTATATTCCGATGGTATCCTTGTTCATCTTCGCTGTCCTATGCTTGTCGCAGAGGGCTTTACGCCGCTCGTTTGGCGAGGAAACGATCCCCCGGATCGTTTCCTGATCCGCCGCACTCCGTTCAGGCCTCAGGCGAAGACGATGGCTGAACACACTCTAAAACGGTCCATCACGACCAAGCCCGTGACGATCAAGCCACCGCCAGTGCGCGCCATAAATGGCGTGGCGCGCACTGGCTCTTTCTTCGCATAAGAGCCGGCATCAGCATAAGACAAGCATGTTGCGCAAAAGTGGGAACCGGTTTTGAGCTTCTCGAACATGCGAAATCAATAAGTTAGAGCATGTCTCGTGAATGCGAATGAACGTGATATGCTCTAAAATATACCGAAACACTGCAAGCCAGACCCGTCATTTCCCTGCAATGCAGCCATGCGCGATGCTTGCCAGAACGCGCTTTCAACGCTGCTGGCGCGCCCAGTCGGGGTGCACGGAAGGCGCCAGATTCTCGGCCGGAAGCCTGCGCCCAAGAATATGGTCGGCGATTTTTTCACCGACCATGATCGATGGTGCATTCAGGTTACCATTTGTGATGCGCGGAAAAATCGAGCTGTCGGCAACGCGCAAACCACGCACGCCGATCACACGCCCCTGCGGGTCGACGACCGCTGCGGGGTCATCCGCTTTGCCCATTCGGGCCGTGCCGCAGGGGTGATACGCGCTTTCGACATGTTCACGAATAAACGCATCAAGCTGCGCATCCTCGGACACCGCCGCACCGGGCTGTATTTCATGGCCCATAAAGGGCTTGAACGCTGCCTGCCCCATGATTTCACGGGTCAGGCGGATGCAGCTGCGAAACTCGGTCCAGTCATCAGGGTGGCTCATGTAGTTGAAACACACGCGCGGCGCATCTTGCGGGCGTGGCGAACGCAGCTTCACCCAACCGCGACTTTTGGACCGCATCGGCCCGACATGGGTTTGGAATCCATGCCCCTCTGCCACGGCCTTGCCATCATACCGCACGGCAATCGGCAGAAAATGATACTGGATATCCGGGTAATCGATCCCCGCCCGCGACCTGATGAAGGCACAGGCCTCGAACTGGTTCGACGCCCCCGGCCCCTTGCGTGTAAAAAGCCATCTTGCCCCGACCCAGGCCTTGCCCGGCAAGGACCAGTATTTATACAGCGTGATCGGCTGGGTTGCGGAATATTGCAGATACAGCTCCAGATGGTCTTGCAGGTTTTGCCCCACACCGGGGCGGTCGGCGCGCAGAGCGATCCCATGCTCGGCCAGATGCGCCGCAGGGCCAATACCGGACAGCATCAGCAGTTTCGGGGTGTTGATGCTTGATGCGGCCAGAATAACTTCTGCATTGGCATGAAGCACACGGTCATCGGTCAACCGAACCCCCGTTGCGCGCTGTTCGTCATCGAACACAACCTGCGCAACTTCACCCCTGATCAGGCGCGCGCGCCCTGTCGCCAATGCGGGGCGCAAATAGGCATCGGCGGCCGACCAGCGCTGACCACGCCAGATCGTGGCTTCCATTGCGCCGAAACCTTCTTGCGCGGTACCGTTGTAATCTTCGGTCAGCGGGTAGCCCGCTTGCGCGCCGGCCTCAATAAAAGCGTTGAATAACGGATTATCGCGCGCACCGCGCGTGACATGCAGCGGCCCCCCCGTGCCGCGCCATTGCGACGGGGCGGGACCATGCCAGTTTTCCATGCGTTTGAAATAGGGCAGCACATCGCTATACCCCCAACCGCTGGCACCGCTTTCAGCCCAATGGTCAAAATCACGCGCATGACCGCGCACATAGACCATGCCGTTTATGCTGGACGATCCCCCGATCACGCGCCCGCGCGGGCATGCGAGTGTCCGCCCGCCCAGATGCGGCTCCGGCTCCGTCCGAAAGCCCCAGTCATAGCGGCGCATGTTCATCGGGTAGGACAACGCACCCGGCATGCGGATAAACGGGCCGATGTCACTGCCACCCGCTTCAACAATCAACACCGAATGCCCTGCTTCGGTCAGCCGGGCAGCAACGGCGGACCCACCGGACCCTGCCCCGACAATGATATAATCGGCGTTCATATCAATTTACCCCTGCCCGCGGCAATTGCGCCTGCGCGCCCAATCGGCGCGCCTGAAAAAAATGGTGTCGCGCACCGCAAGGTGCGCGTCCGCAAGGTCAAGCCAGGTTGCGCGGTCAATAGGGTGCATCAACATCCCCAAGCCCCAGATAGACCGATTTGATGCGCGTGTAATGCTCCAGCGCGGCATGCCCGTTTTCGCGCCCCACGCCACTGGCCTTGACGCCCCCGAAAGGCATTTCCACGGGGGTCAGGTTATAGGCATTCACCCACACGGTGCCCGCCTGCAACGCGCCCGCAACCCTGTGGGCGCGCGCAAGATCACGGGTAAACACGCCCGCCGCCAGCCCGTATTCGGTCGCGTTCGCGCGGGTGATCACCTCTCCCTCATCGGTGAAATCCAGCACCGACATGACGGGGCCGAAGATTTCCTCGCGCGCAAGTGCCATATCGTCGCGCACATCGGCAAAAACCGTGGGCTGGACGAAACACCCGACCTCTCCATGCCGCGCGCCCCCGCAAACCAGCCGCGCGCCTGCCTTTATCCCGTCTGCGATATGGCCCAGCACCTTGTGCATTTGCTGATCCGAGACAAGCGGACCCATCTGCGTATCCTCGTGCAGCGGGTCACCCAGCCTGATCTGGCGGGTGCGCGCGGCCAGCCGGTCCAGAAATGCCTGCTTAATATCGCGGTGCACAAACACCCGCGTGCCATTGGAACAAATCTGCCCCGACGAATAGAAATTGGCCAGAATCGCTGCGCTGACCGCGTTTTCCACATCCGCATCGTCAAAAATGATCAGCGGTGATTTGCCGCCCAGCTCCATCGTTACCGCGCGAATGCCCTCGGCTGCGGCGGAATAGACCTTGCGCCCCGTGGGCACCGATCCTGTCAGCGATACTTTCGCCACACGCGCATCGGTGACCAGCCCCGCGCCCACGGCACCACGCCCCTGCACCACATTGAACAGCCCCGCAGGCAAGCCCGCTTCATGCAGGATTTCTGCCAGTGCCAGCGCGCTCAGGGGCGTCACCTCTGACGGTTTGAACACCACCGCATTGCCAAATGCCAGCGCGGGCGCGGCCTTCCAGCTGGCAATCTGGATGGGGTAATTCCACGCACCAATGCCCACACACACGCCCAGTGCCTCGCGCAGGGTATAGGCCATGTCGCGACCCAGCGCGATGGTCTGGCCGGTTACAGTGGGGGCGAAGCCCGCAAAATATTCAAACGCATCCGCGCCTGATGCGGCATCGGCCACCAGCGTTTCCTGCAACGGTTTGCCCGTATCCAGTGTTTCCAGAACCGACAGGTCGTGATTGCGCGCGCGCAGGATCATTGCCGCGCGGTGCAGGATGCGTCCACGTTCCACCGGTGCCAGCGTCGCCCACGCAGGTTGCGCTGCCTGCGCCGCGTCCAGTGCGCGCGACATGATGTCGGGCGTTGCTTCATGCAGCCGCGCGATCACCTCGCCTGTGGCGGGGTGGATGCTGTCGAATGCTGCGCCGGCTGTATCCTCGACCCAGTCGCCTGCAATGAAATGGCTGGCTTTCGGTTGTGCTTTCATCTTGCCCTCTTGTCCAAAGCGGATTGCAGCCATCCTGCAACCTGTTGCTCGGCGCGTTGGCCATTGGGTTCATCCGGACCCAGTGCTTCGCGCAGGTAAACACCGTCGATCATGGCCGCCGCCCCTTCTGCCAGATCCGCCGCCGCCCCGTCCCCTGCAAGCGGACGCAGGGCATGGCGCAGATTGCTGCGTATGCGTTGCTGATAAATGCGCAGCAGGCGCGCCGCCTGCGCATTGCGCTGCGCCATCACATAGAAATTCAACCATGCCGACACCGCGTCACGGCGAAAGTTGGCTCCGCTGAATGACACGCGGATAAGCGCCTGCAAGCGTTGCTCCGGCCCATTGGCCATGGCCAGCGCGCCGCGCATTTCCGCGCCATAGACGGCCAGAATATGCCGCATGGCCGCCAGAAACATCTGTTCTTTCGATCCGAAATAATGATGCGCCAGTGCCGATGACATGCCCGCGCGCCGCGCGATACGGCTGACCGTCACCTCCAGCGCGCCGGTTGCGCCAATCTCGGCAATTGCTGCCTTGATCAGCGCGTCGCGCCTGATAGGCTCCATTCCTAGCTTCGGCATAGTCAATCCCTGTAACGACAAGTCATGTTTTTGGTTGCAAGATGACTAGCTGATTGTTTATTGATTGGTCAATCAAGAAAAATCAAAACCGGGAGAAATGCCTATGACCCTTCGTCTGACAACACTTGCCGCCGCTGCAACATTTGTCGCCGCCCCTGCATTTGCGACATGCGAGCAGATCACGTTTTCCGATGTGGGCTGGACAGACATCACCGCCACAACCGCTGTGGCGACCACGATACTGGACGCGCTAGGCTATGACACCACCACGTTGGTTCTGTCTGTGCCTGTGACTTATACATCCATGGCCAATGGCGATGTGGATGTGTTCCTTGGCAACTGGATGCCCACGATGGAGGCCGACATCGCCAGCTACCGCGACGCGGGCACAGTGGACACCGTGCGCCGCAACCTTTCCGGTGCGAAATACACGCTGGCCACCAATGCCGCGGGCGCGGCCCTTGGGATTGAAAATTTCGAAGATATTGTCACACAAGCCGAAGCGCTGGAAAGCCGCATTTACGGGATTGAGCCGGGCAATGACGGCAATCGACTGATTCTGGACATGATCGAGGCAGATGCCTTTGGCCTGTCGGCATTCGAAGTTGTCGAAAGTTCGGAACAAGGCATGCTGGCACAAGTGGCCCGCGCCGACCGTCGTGATGAACCCGTTGTCTTTCTGGGGTGGGAGCCGCACCCGATGAATGCCAATTTCGACCTGACCTATCTGGCGGGCGGCGATGACTGGTTCGGCCCCGATTTCGGCGGTGCCGAAGTCTATACCAACACCCGCGCCGGTCTGGTCGAGGAATGCCCAAATCTGGGCCAGTTCCTGAATAATCTGGAATTCACGCTGGAGTTGGAAAACGAAATCATGGGTGCCATCCTGAATGATGGTGCCGTGCCCGAAGATGCGGCACGCACATGGTTGTCGGCCAATCGTGATGCCCTGACCCCATGGCTGGACGGCGTGACCACCCGCGATGGCGATGACGGGCTGGACGCTGTGCTGGCAGCACTGGACGACTGATAATCCTGCGTTGTGGTCCCGGATCATGTCCGGGGCCACCTGCCAGAACTGGAGCAGATGCGTGTCCGACATGCTTACAAAACCCATCACCGATGCAAAAATCCCTGTCGGGCGCAGCATCGCCGCCGCCTTTGACTGGCTACAGGATACGTTCATCACGGCCTTTGACGGGGTAGAAGCCGCCCTGCGCAGCATTATCGGCCTGTTGGGAACGATGCTGCAAACCCCGCATCCCTTCGCCATCATCGCGGGGTTCTGCGCCGTGACTTGGGTGTTGCAACGCCGTCTGGTGCCCGTGCTGATTGTGGCTGCATGCCTGTTATTTGCGCTGAATCAGGGCTATTGGGTGCTGACCATGCAGACCCTGACGCTGGTGCTGGCATCATGCATCGTGTGCATGGGCGTCGGCGTGCCGTTAGGCATATATTCCGCCCATCACCCGCGGTTTTACCGCGCACTGACACCGGTTCTGGACCTGATGCAGACATTGCCGGTGTTTGTGTATCTGATACCTGTTCTGGTGCTGTTCGGGCTGGGCATGGTGCCGGGGCTGGTGGCCACGGTCATATTCGCCATGCCTGCGGCCATCAGGCTGACAGAACTTGGCATCCGTTCCACCCCCACCGCCCTGAGTGAAGCCGCCACCGCGTTTGGCGCGACCACCGGCCAGCGCATCCGCAAGGTGGAACTGCCCTATGCCTTTCCGCAGATCATGGCGGGGCTGAACCAGACCATCATGCTGTCGCTGTCCATGGTTGTGATTGCAGGGCTGGTCGGCGCACCCGGTCTGGGCGTGCCGATTGTGCGCGCGTTGAACACCGTCAACGCGTCCCTGGGGTTCGAGGCGGGCGCGGTCATCGTCACAGTCGCCATTATGCTGGACCGTATGCTGCGCGTAGAGGTGAAGCCATGACCGACCCCGCCATTCGCTTTCGCAACGTCTCCATCGTGTTCGGCAAGAACCCCTATAAGGCGATCCCCCTGATGGAAACCGGCCAAAGCCGCGATGACATCAAGCGCGCCACCGGACAGGTGTTAGGCGTGCATGATTGCACGCTGGATGTGGGGCATGGTGAAATTGTCGTCCTGATGGGCCTGTCAGGGTCTGGAAAATCGACATTGCTGCGCGCCGTGAACGGGTTGAATCCCATTGTTCAGGGGGATGTGCAGGTTCATGACGGGGACGCGCTGGTCAGTGTGCCCAAGGCCAACCGTGCCACCCTGCGCCGGTTGCGCACGCGCACTGTCGCGATGGTGTTTCAACAATTCGGCCTGCTGCCATGGCGCAGCGTGCGCGAAAATGTGGGCTTCGGGCTGGAACTGGCAGGCGTGCCACGGCGAGAGCGGCGCGACAAGGTTGCCGGACAGCTGGAACTTGTGGGCCTGTCGCAATGGGCCGATCAGCCTGTAAGTGCGCTGTCGGGGGGCATGCAGCAACGCGTGGGGCTGGCGCGGGCCTTTGCCACAGATGCGCCGATCTTGCTGATGGATGAACCGTTTTCCGCGCTCGACCCGTTGATTCGCGCGAAACTGCAAGATGAACTGCTGGAATTGCAGCAGCGTCTGAAACGCACCATCGTGTTTGTCAGCCATGATCTGGACGAGGCGTTCAAGCTGGGCAACCGCATTGCCATTCTTGAAGGCGGGCGCATCATTCAATGTGGCACGCCCGCGCAGATCTATTCCCGCCCGGTCAACCAGTATGTCGCCGATTTCGTGGCCAACATGAACCCGCTGCAAGTGTTGCGCGCGCGGGATGCACTGGCACGCGCAAACACGCCTGCTGCCATCAAGACCATTGATGCCGATATGCCCATCCGGCAGGTCATGGATTTGATGGACACGCGCACCACCTGCCTTGCGGTGGCAGATGAAGGGCGCACACTCGGGTATGTGACCCCGCAATCTGTTCTGGCCGCCCTGACCTCGAAACGCGGGGTGGTGAACTGACGCAGCGCGCGGTGGGGTTGACCTGAAGGGGATGCCCAAAGGTGCGGAATCAAGGCCGCAGGCCGCCGCGCCATCGGCGGGCCGTCCCGCAGCCTGCCGATTATTCTGGTAACACGCCAAGCCCTTGAACACAGCAGTATGCAGCCCGCATAAAGTACATTCCTATAACGTGGGATCGGCAAACCCCGGCCCACCGATGGCGCGGGCGTTGTCCAAGCGCGAATGAGCGCAAACATGATGCACTCACCGCGCTACCCCGCCTGTCCGATGCGGAAAACACACCCGTCACTGGGCAGTTCCGGCAAACTTGCGCACAGACCACGCGCCACCAGCCACGATGCCAGCACCTTTGGCACATAGTCGCGCGTTTCGGCAAAAGGCGGCACGCCGTCATTGCGCCGCACCGCGCCTTCGCCTGCGTTATAGCCCGCCAGCGCCAGCACGATGTCATTGTCGAAATGGCCCATCAGCCAGTTCAGATACGCAACGCCCCCGCGGATATTCTGGCCGGTGTCAAACGCATCCGCCACCGAAAACCGCGCCGCAGTTGCGGGGATCAGTTGCATAAGCCCTTGTGCACCGGCATGGCTGACCGCATCGGCGCGCCCTGCCGATTCCACCGCTATGACCGCCAGTACCAGCGCGGGTGACACATTCGTGCCGACCGTGGCGCGCAAAATATCCGGCCCGTGGGCCTGCGCCAGTTCTTGCAGGAACTGCAAACGCGGCACCGGCACATCGCGCCCTTGCGGCGGGGCATTCAGCGCCGTCATCGCCGACATGAACCGCCCCGAACTGTCCCCCAGCTTGGGCGAGACGCTGTCCCAGAACCACGCCAGACTGGACGCGGGCGCCGCCGCCGGTCCCTGCCCATTGCTGCCAGAACGCGCGATGGTCTGGGGGGTGGGGCGTGCGGCCATGAACCTTGCCTGTTCTTCAGGATCTATCTGCACCGTGATGCGCGGGCCGGCATTTGCGCCGGGGACCACGCGCCGGAACGTAAAATCCGCCCCCTCGGCGACCGCAAGGTCGGGCATGACCGACAATGCCGCACCCAGAATCAACGGCGCGGCCCAAAGCGGACAATGGCGCGAAGGCACGATTTTTTGCATCTGATTAACTGCTCTTTCAGCTTTTTGTAGCAGTATGACCTGAAATCGGGTTTCAATCCAGCCTATTCAACATGGCAAATAACCCTTATAAAACAGTGTAATATGCAAAAAATGCGCTGCGTAGGGATTGTGCGATTCAGCCTTTGCCCTGCTGAATCCACAAAAATAAAAAAAACGTAAAAAAAAGCAGACGCGCGAAAATCGTACCTTTTTCGCCCAAATCAGAACACGATTCACTGGCTTATTCAGTCTCAGCCAAGCGGTGAACAAAACATGGTCTGAGTAACCGGTTAGGCAGAGTAGTAAACGTTCAAATCAGGAGAATACATTATGAAACTGTTCGCAAACATCAAAAACTTCGCCGCTGACGAATCTGGTGCTGTCACCGTGGATTGGGTCGTTCTGACCGCCGCTATCGTGGGCCTGGGCATTGCCGTTATCGCATCGGTTTCCGGTGGCGTAAACAACTTGGCTGATCGGATTTCGACCTCGGTTGCAGGAACAGAAATCGGCGTCACACCAACGACCCCCAACGATGATGATGAAGGTGAAGGCTGATAGCAGTCCCTTGGCGATAGCAACCTAAACGCATCGCCAATCAGATACACAAAGCGGCAGGGGCACAGGCATCCTGCCGCTTTTCCCATTCATCAAAAGGGCCGACGCCACCCATATGTGATGAATTGTCCCAAAACTTGCCACACTCGGGCCCATAAGACGCCGCAGTTATCGGGTAGTTTCAAGGGAATGATGGTTCGGCCCCGCATGGGCCACAAAAGTGTAAATCGTAAGGAAACACGCAATGCGCCTTTTATTCGCAGCAGTTCTTCTGGCAGGGCTTGGGCTTGCAGGCTTTGCCGTCTACCAGACCCAGCAATATGTCGGCCAGATGGAACGCGAACTGGTCGCTGCCCGTTCCGCTCAGGCCAATTCCGGCCCTGAAACCGTCGATGTCTACCTGACCCGCCGCAACCTGCGCTATGGCGAACGCATGACACCGGCAGATCTGATCACCGCCCCCTTCCCCGCGAATTCGGTTCCGGTTGGCAGTTTCACCGATATTGACGAAATTTTCCCCAATGACATTCCACACCGCACCGTCCTGCGCGCCATGGACACCCGCGAACCGCTGCTGACCAGCAAACTGACCGAACCGGGCAAGGAAGCTGGCATCACATCGCACCTGACACCTGGAAAACGCGCATTTACGATTGACGTGAACCAGACCAGCGGCGTTGCAGGGTTCTTGCGGCCCGGGGATCATGTCGATGTGTTCTGGACGGGCCGGTCCCGCGAATCCGGCGACATGACCAGCCTGATTGAACCGCGCATGCGCATCATCGCCGTGGACCAAAGCGCCGATATGGAACGCCGCTCGGAAGCTACGCTTGCACGCAACGTCACCGTCGAGGCGCTGCCGGAACAGGCCGCAGCATTGGCACAGGCACAAAGTTCGGGCCGGTTGTCGCTGGCACTGGTGGGCATCAATGACGATTCCATCTCGGGCGCGATTGAGATGACGCAAGATCGCCTGCTGGGGGTCGTGCGCGAAGAACGGGTCGTGGTCGAGGCCGAACGCACCTGCCATGTGCGCACACGCCGCGGCAACCAGCTTGTCCTGATTGAGACGCCCTGCACAAACTGACATTTTTTCAACCTCTGGCCGGATCAAAGGCGCGCGATCATCCATCGCGCGCCTTTTGCCGTGCAAAACCCGCGCCGCACGGCACAAACGCCCACCCGCCCCCTACTACATGCTGTTAGCATTCCACCAATTGCCGCCAGATCAGGTCGGTGCACGGGCCAACGTTGCAAAATTCACATCAAGAACTGCGGTCAAGCACTGAAAACTTGCAAAAAAATCAGATTTAGGCCATCCTTTGGCAAAATGGGGAAAACCCCGCAATGAAACAGGCAGTTGTTCGAGGCAGGTTCAAATGAATTTCAAGACATTGGCGGCGGCGCTGCTTGCAGGAAGCGCGATTGCGCTTGTGGCCCCGTCCGGCGCATATTCTGAAACATTACGCGTTCTGAACGGCGCAGCATCCACCACGCTTAGCGTTCCGATGAACAGGGCTGTGGTGGTGGAAACGGATACCCCCTTTGCGGAACTGTCCATCGCCAATCCTGGCATTGCCGATATTTCCACGCTGTCGGACCGTTCGATCTATGTGTTGGGCAAGGCCCCCGGTCGCACCACGCTGACAATCCTTGGTGCAGATGGCAGCCTGTTTTCAAATGTCGATGTGCAGGTGACCCCCGACATTGCCGAATTCCGCGAAAGATTGCGCCAGATCCTGCCCAATGAACGTATTGAAGTGCGCACAGCCAATGACGGGATTGTGCTGTCAGGGGTTGTGTCCACCGCCGCGCGTCTGGATGCCGCGATGCAACTGGCGCAACGCTACGCCCCCGAGCGTGTTTCAAACCTGATGAGTGTGGGGGGCACGCAGCAGGTCATGCTGAAGGTGCGCTTCTCCGAGATGAACCGTCAGGTGCGCAAACAGCTTGGGATGAGCTTCCAGTTGAATTCCAGCATCAGTTCTGGCCCGAATGTGCGGCTGGGCACAGGCGCGCTTGATGGCGCCGCCGGCGGTGGCTTGCTGCCCGGTTCGTCATCGGGGCGCGAAGGCGCGCTTGGCTTCACTGTGGGCGGTGGCAGCCTGACCGCGCAGGTGCTTCTGGAAGCACTGGAATCGCAAGGCATGGCCCGCACGCTGGCCGAACCGAACCTGACCGCGCTTTCGGGGCAGGAAGCCTCGTTTCTGGCGGGTGGCGAGGTTCCGGTTCCCGTGGCGAGCGGCGATGGCAATATTTCCGTGCAATACCGCCCCTTTGGCGTAGAGCTTTCGTTCACCCCGCGCGTGCTGGATGACAATGTCATCAACCTGACGCTGAACGCGTCGGTCAGTTCCATCGATCAGGCACTAAGCGGTGACGGTATTGGCGCAGGCGGCATTCCCGCGCGGGCCTTCCGCACACGCGCCACCCAAACGACAGTCGAATTGCGCGATGGCGAAAGCTTCGCAATCGCGGGGCTTCTGGAAGATGACTTCCGCGCGAATTCCGCGTCTGTGCCGTGGTTGTCGGAAATTCCCGTTCTGGGGGCCTTGTTCCGCAGTTCCGGATATGAACGCCGCCAGACGGAGCTGGTGATCATCATCACCGCGCATCTGGTCACGCCCACCCGCGGCGAGGCCCTGATGCTGCCCACAGACCGTGTGCGCCCCCCGTCCGAGCGTGATCTGTTCCTGAGCGGTCGTCTGACATCGCGCAACAGCGGTGCCGAAGGTGAAGTGGCGCGGCAGGATTTCGGCGGGTCCTACGGATATGTATTTGATTAAGGCAGGCCAGCAGTCGTAGCCGGTCAACAGCAAACGGGTAGATTCGATGAACAGACGTTTTTTCATGCTTGGTGCCGCAGGGGTGGCTCTTGCTGCCTGTGGTGGCCCCAACGCCCGTGAAGCGGGACTGGCACTTGATGAAGGCGGCTTCGGCAACCCGACGATGCATAACACACTGGTTCAGACAGGCCGCATCAACATTGCAGAAATCATGACCCGCCGCTTCGAGGCAGAAGTGCCCGCGATGGTGAATTTCGCCTTCGACAGTGCAACGCTTGACGCCGACGCGCAAAGAATCCTGCGCCATCAGGCACATTGGATGAAACATTTCCCCGAACTTCGTTTCCGTATCTTTGGCCATACCGATGCCGTGGGCAGTGCTGCGTATAACCAGCGCCTTGGTCAGCGCCGCGCGGATGCCGCGCGCGCATATCTGATGCGGCAAGGTGTCCCGCGCGACAGTATCATTGCGACGGTTTCGCGCGGCGAATCCCAGCCGCTGATCGTCACCCAGGGGCGTGAACGCGCCAACCGGCGCACAGTTACGGAAATTGCCGGCGCCATCCGCCGCCATCCAACCGTGATGAATGGCGAGTATGCCCGCATCCTGCACCGCGAATATGTAAGCAGCGCAACCTCAAGGCCGACACTTTCCGACAATACCTTGTGACGCCTGCCTTAATCTGATGACAAGGATTACCCGCAACAAAGGCGTTGCGGGTATGTCATTGGAAAGCTGTCACAATGGCGGCGCAAGCGCTCTGGTATAGGGAAAACCAGATAAATCCCCCCATTTGCCCCGTCTAAAGATGGCATGCGCAGGGTTGCGAACGCGCTTCATTGCGCTGATCCAAGGCAAAATTGTCGAACAATTGCATTTCTTTGGCCTAATTCTTGCCAGATTCGTGGACAATCTTGGACGCGTGTCGAGGGCTGGTTGCAACACTACCCATCCCTCAACCGATGCCCGCGTGGCATGTTCGTTTGTATGAGGTTGATTGAATGACGGGTGGCGTAAACGAAGAACCAAGGATTCGGGCCTGCACGGTGTGTCGGGACGTGCGTAACTTCGACCTGCTGATCGAAGACATGGAAGCTGTGTTCGCCGATACATGGGGCGAACTGACTTTCATCGAAACTGTATCATTTCTGGATGATCCCGACGCTTCAGACCTTGAGTTGCTGGCCATTGCGCTGGATGATGAGGACGCAGCACAAACAAATCTTGTAAAGCTAATCATCGAACGCGCGGCGGCAAAATCCATTCGGATTTTGTTGATTGCGGAATCGCTGTCGCCCATCTTGCTGCATCAGATGCTGCGGGCAGGTGCGGATGATTTTGTACCCTACCCCTTGCCTGAAAACGCCCTGAAAGATGCGATAGAGCGGCTGCACAAATCCGCCCAGACCGCGGCCAGCGCACAGTTTGCGCCCACGCCAAGCGGTCGCAACGGAACGGTTCTGGCTGTTCAGTCACTGGCGGGGGGTGCGGGTGCTACGACCTTTGCAGTTAATCTGGCATGGGAAATGATGCTGGCGCAGGGCAAATCCGATCCTTCGGTCTGTATCCTGGATCTGGACTTTCAGTCGGGCACTGTGTCGACATATCTGGACCTGCCACGGACAGAAAAAGTCTATGAAATGCTGTCCCAGACCAGCACACTGGACCGTGACGCCTTTTTCTCGGCTTTGCAGCGTTTTCAGGAAAAACTGCATGTGCTGACCGCGCCATCCGATATGTTGCCACTTGACCTGCTGTCCCCGGACGAGATCGAGCGCGTGATCGGCATTGCAAGCGACAGTTTTGATACCGTCATCATCGATATGCCCAGAACAATTGTCCATTGGACCGAAACCGTCCTGAGTGCCGCTGAACAGTATTTTGCGATTATGGAACTGGATATGCGCAGCGCGCAAAACACCCTGCGCCTGATCCGCGCACTGAAAGCTGACGGCCTGTCGATGGACAAGTTCCATTTCGTGCTGAACCGCGCGCCACGCTTCACCGACCTTGGCGGCAGATCACGCGCCAAACGCATGGCGGAAAGCCTTGGCATTTCCTTTTCGACATTAATCCCGGATGGCGGCGCGCAGGTGCGTGACGCCAATGATCACGGCCTGCCACTGGGGGAATTCGCCGCGAAGAACCCCGCAGGCAAAGAAATCCGCAAGCTTGCAATCGCACTGTCCGAAGCCAAGGGCACTGCGAAAATCGCGGCAGAATAACAAGGTTCGTATCAATGTTCGCACGTTATCGCAAAGACACCAGCATCAAGCCAGTTCCCGCCGCACCGGTGCAGGACGCCCCGAAACCGAAAGTGGCCCCATCCCCAAGCAGCGCGGCGCCACAGCCTGCCCCTGCCACACGTCAGGAAGCCCGCAAAGCGGCGCGCGCAGATGTGCCCGACAAGATTGCGCAACGAAGATTGCGCATCAACGCCCTGAAAAGCGATCTGCATAAACGCTTGCTGGAAGACCTGAACCTTGCCGCGCTGGAAAAAGCCAGCGAGGCCGAAGTGCGCGCAGAAATCAGCGCAATCGTTGCAGAGGCACTTTCAGAATTCGATGTGGTGCTGAACCATGACGAGCGGATGATGCTGAACCATGATCTGTACTTCGAGGTCATGGGCCTTGGCCCGCTGGAACCGTTGCTGGGCGATGACACGATCAACGACATTCTGGTCAACGGTCCAAAGCAGATTTTTATCGAACGCGCGGGCAAACTTGAGCTTAGCGATGTCACCTTCCGCGATGACCGCCACCTTATGCGGATTGTCGACAAGGTCGTGTCAGCGGTCGGTCGCCGTGTGGACGAATCCAACCCCTATGTGGATGCCCGTCTGGCGGATGGGTCGCGCTTCAACGCTATGGTCGCGCCGGTGGCAGTGGATGGCGCGCTTGTATCGATTCGGAAGTTCAAGAAAGAGAAACTGGGCATTCAGGATCTGGTCGATTTCGGGGCATTTTCCCCTGAAATGGCACTGTATCTTGAAGCTGCAGTGGCCACGCGGCTGAATGTCATTGTGTCGGGCGGAACGGGCTCGGGCAAAACCACGACTTTGAACGCGCTGTCCAGCTTTATCGGCAATGAAGAACGCGTACTGACGATCGAAGATACCGCAGAATTGCAGCTGCAACAGATCCACGTGGGCCGCATGGAAAGCCGCCCCGCCAACATGGAAGGCAAAGGTGCCGTCACCCAGCGCGACTGTCTGCGCAATGCCCTGCGTATGCGCCCGGACCGGATTATCGTGGGCGAGACGCGCGGCGAGGAAGTGATCGACATGTTGCAGGCCATGAACACCGGCCATGACGGGTCGATGACCACAATTCACGCCAATAATGCCCGCGACGGGATCAGCCGGCTGGAAAATATGGTTGCAATGGCGGGGCTGGAAATGCCGCTACGCGCCGTGCGCAGCCAGATCGGATCGGCTGTGAACCTTATCGTGCAGGTGTCGCGTCTACAGGACGGGTCGCGCCGGATGATGTCCATCACGGAAATCACCGGTATGGAAGGCGAAATCATTACCATGCAGGAAATTTTCCGCTTCGAACGCACGGGGCTGGAACCCGGCGGCAAGATTGTCGGCCATTTCACGGCAACGGGCCTTCGGTCCAGTTTTGCTGAACGTTTTGCCCGCTGGGGCTATGATCTTCCCGCAACGCTTTATGAACCCACAGGGCCGAGGTAACGCATGTCAATGTCATTTGGCTCTCTCATCTATCTGGCGATATTCGGCGCGGTTGTTCTGGTCGTGCAGGGGATCTATCTGCTGGCGTTCGGCAAAAGCATCGAACATTCCAATAAAATGAACCGGCGTCTTGATCTGATGGATCAAGGCCAGACCAAAAAAGACGTGATGGAACACCTGCGCAAGGAACGCGGGGCGCATGGGCGCGGGGTGTCCGCGCTGCCGCTATATGGGTTGCTGGAATCCCATGCGCGCAAGGCCAATGTCGCCTTTTCACCTGCGAACCTGATCATGTTGATGGGCGGTTTGTCGGCATTCAGCTTTGTATTACTGACGCTAGGCACATCGACAGCCATGGGCCTGCGCATTGCACTTGCGGGGGCGTTCGGTTTCGGCGGGGTGTATTTCTGGCTGGCAAGCAAGGCGAAAAAGCGCGTCGCGGCCATCGAAGAACAACTGCCCGAAGCCATTGAACTGATTGTGCGCAGCCTGCGCGTGGGGCACCCTTTTGTTGCCGCGTTGACCATCGCTTCGGAAGAAGTGGCAGACCCGCTGGGCACCGAACTGGGGCTTATCGCGGATGAGGTCGCCTATGGGCGTGACGCGGGCGAAGCAATCGCCGAATTCGGTGAACGTATCGACATGCAGGATCTGCGGTTTCTGGCAGTGTCAGTGTCCATCCAGCAAAAATCCGGCGGCAACCTGGCCGAAATTCTGGAAGGATTGTCCAAGGTGATCCGCGCGCGTTTCAAACTGTTCCGCCGCGTCAAGGCCATCACAGCAGAAGCAAAATGGTCCGGTATGTTCCTGTCTGCGTTTCCGATTGGTGCCATGGTTATGATTCAGGCAATCAAACCCGACTACTATGACAGCGTAAAGGAAACCCCGATGTATATTCCGCTGTCTGTTGTCGTATGCGTGTTTCTGGTGGTGAACATTCTGTACATGCGCAAGATGACAAATATCAAAGTGTAATTCGGCCCCTGAAGAACAGGTCAATTTAACAAGGACGGGCGTAAAATGTTGGACATGTTTCAGGGTGCATTTGGTATGATCATGCTGGCAGGGATTGGCGGCCTGGTTCTGGTTGCAGTCGCCGGACTGGCCTTCGTTGCCAATGCACGCCCCGACCCGATGGCGAAATTCAGCGAAACCGCGCAACGGGCACGCAGCAGCGCGGGCAATGCCCAGACGCTGCGGCGCGCCAGCACCGGGCTGGATATGGCGGCCTTGCGCAAATATGCCAAGTTTCTTGAACCCACTGACGAAAAGGAACTGTCCGAGGCACGCAAGAAAATGGTCCTCGCGGGGTATCATGGCAAAAACGCCGTGCGCGACATGCATGCGATCCAGTTTCTGCTGGCGATTGGCGGGATTACCTTATCGTTGCTGCTGGTATTCGTTATCCTGCCTGGCAAACTGGACGGGATAGCGGTGCTTGCAGCCGTCATGGTTTTCCCCATGCTGATCGGCTATTTCTTCCCGCGCCGCTGGGTCGAGCAACGCGCCGCCGCCCGTCAGGAAGAAGTCATGGCAGGCTTTCCCGATGCGTTGGACATGATGCTGATCTGCGTCGAGGCTGGCCAGTCGCTTGACCAGTCAATCCAGCGCGTGGCGCAGGAAATCCGCCCTGCATATCCCGCCCTCAGCGAAGAACTGACCACCGTGGGCGATCAGGTGCGCGCGGGACGCGAACGCGGCGAAGTCTTGCGCGAGATGGCGAAACGTGTCGATCTGCCCGACATCACATCTTTTGTGACCGTTATGGTGCAGGCGGCAACCTATGGCACCTCGATCACACAGGCGTTGCGTGTCTTTGCTGCCGAAATGCGCGATAAACGCATCATGCGCGCGGAAGAAAAGGCCAACCTCTTGCCGACCAAGATGACATTGGGCACTATGATGTTCACGGTGCCGCCATTGCTGATCATTTTGATCGGCCCTTCTGTCGTTGGTGTGATGACAGAACTTAACCCGGCGGCCATCATGGGGAATTAATGCCGCAGTTTGTTCCAGTTGTTTTCGCGTGTGTCGCTGTTGTTGTGGCCGCCTGCGCCCCTGCCCCGCAAGGTAACCAGATCGATCTTGGCATGGGGCCGGACCAGATGGGCCAGCAAGCCACCCGTAGCGATGTCGCGGAGGCGGTGGATGGGCTGATCGTGGGACACAGGCTTATGGCGGCGGGGGAATTCGATCTGGCGTTGCGGGCCTATTACCGTGCCATGTCCGAACAGGGCACATCGGTGGATGCGCTTTCGGCCATCGGGTCTGCAAACCTGCGGCTGGGCCGTGTCCAGCAGGCCGAGCAGGTTTTGCGCCGTGCATTGGAACTGGACCAGCGATTTGTGCCTGCACATAACAATCTGGGCGTCGCAATGGCCGAACAGAACCGCTGGGGCGAGGCGCAATTGCATTTTCGCAACGCTTTCGCCTTTGACAGCGGGCACTCGCGCGAAATACGCGATAACTTGCGTTTAGCCATCGAAAAGACTGCCGAAACAGGCTATGATGAGATCGAGGCACATCAGCTTTCGCTGATGCGGCGTGGAAGTGGCAGGTATCTGCTGCTGTCTGCGCCACTATAAGAGCAGTGAGGACGCAAAAATGCGCCACCCCGGATTGATTGCGCTGCTGTTGGGCAGTGCCTTTTTCGTATCTGCATGCGAGGGCAGCAAGCAGGATTCCGTGTCCCGTGCCATCGACAGCGTTATTGATGTCGACAATCAGAACATGGCTGATCTGATGCTTTCGGCGGGCAACCCTGAAGAAGCCGTGTCATATTTTCAGGCACAGGTGCAACGTGACCCCAGCCATCTGGGCAACCAGCGCGGACTTTCGCGCTCGCTTGTGCGCGCCGGGCGCGTATCAGACGCGGTGCCGGTCTGGAAAACGGTGGCAGACCATCCCGATGCCACCCATGACGACCGCGTCATGCTGGCCGATGCGCTGGTGCGCGCCAACCGCTGGGACGAGGCCGAGCGGACATTGAACGCCATCCCGCCCACGCATGAAAGCTTTGATCGCTACCGTCTGGAAGCCATCATCGCCGACAGCAAGCAGCAATGGCAAAAGGCCGATCATTTCTATGAAACCGCAGCGGGGCTGACCACACGTCCTGCAAGTGTGCTGAACAACTGGGGGTATTCCAAACTGACACGCGGCGCCCCGCGCGATGCCGAAGCCCTGTTTGCGCAGGCCCTGCAACATGACCCCGACATGTTCACAGCCAAGAACAACATGGCGCTGGCGCGGGCTGCACAAGGCAATTACAGTCTGCCCATGGTGCGCATGACCCAGCAAGAACGCGCGATGATGCTGCATACAATGGCCATTGCCGCCATCCGCAAGGGCGACACCAATGTCGGTCGCACCATGCTGAGCGAAGCCATCGAAACCCATCCGCAGCATTTCGACGAGGCCGTGCGCGCCCTTCGCGCCCTTGAAGGCGGAGGGCGCGGCTGATGATGCTTAGCAGCACGGCAGCGCTGTGGTTCCTGCCTTTCATCGCACCCATCAGCCTGTGGGTCGCATGGAGCGATATGAAATGGATGAAAATCCACAACAAGGCCGTGTTGACCCTTATTGGCATTTATCTGGTTGTCGGGTTGATCGCGCTGCCCTTGCAGACATGGGCGTGGGGCTGGGCCAATTTCGCCGCCGTTCTGGGTGTGGGTTTCGTGCTGACATCTGTGGGACTTCTGGGCGCGGGGGACGCGAAATTTGCCGCCGCCATGGCCCCGTTCATCGCGCTTGGGGACCTTAGCCTGTTTTTGCCGCTGCTGGGTGTGGTCATCCTTGTCAGCTTTGCCGCGCATCGCATTTTGCGGCGCACACCGGTCGCCTTGCGCATGCTGCCGGAATGGGAAAGCTGGCACAGGCGCGAATTCCCGCTGGGGCTGGCACTTGGGCCTGCATTGTTATTCTACATCGCCCTTGCGGCCTTTCTTGGTAACGGCACAGCCATTTAACCCAATCTCAGGGATCCGCCCCATATAATCTGCCCCCAAAAGTCAGAGCAATCGCCATGAACAGCCCTACAGCACATATCCAGCCACCCGCGCCATTGCGAACGCTTGCCGCGACCGGACTAAGCACAGTGCTGATGCGCGATATCCTGATCAAGACCGTCTACCGCATGTCGCTGTCGCGGATCACGGATATTGCGCGTCATATCTGCATGCCGATCCCGCAAACGATAGAACTGGTTGATCTGGTGCGCGGCGAACGCCTGCTTGAAGCGCGCAGCACAAAAGCCGGGGATGACGGAAATGAGGCATCTTTTGAACTGACAGAGGCGGGCAAGGCGCGCGCCATGTATGCCCTGTCGCAATCCGAATACTACGGACCAATGCCGGTGCCGCTGGACAGCTACCGCGAACAGCTTCAGCGCCAGTCCATTCGCAACATCAAGATCACCCGGCGCGAATTGAAGATCGCGATGGGCGATCTGATCCTGCCGCCAAGTCTGATGGATGATCTTGGCCCTGCCGTCAGTTCGGGGCGTTCCATCCTGATGTATGGACCACCGGGAAACGGTAAATCCTCAATCTCGAATGGTATTCGCGCGGCGATGGGGGATTGTATTTATGTCCCCCGCGCCATTGAAACCGCAGGTCAGGTGATCAGCGTTTATGACCCGATCGTGCATAAGCTGGTCAAGACATCCGACGACAACCCGTCGCTGCTCCGCCAAAGCGGGAACCGTTTTGACAACAGGTATGTCTATTGCGAACGCCCGACAGTGATTACCGGCGGGGAACTGACGTTGTCGATGCTGGATCTGAACTATAACCCCACATCGCGCACCTATCAGGCCCCGCTGCAATTCAAAGCGATGGGCGGCGTGTTCATCATCGACGATCTGGGCCGACAGGAAGAACCGCCACAGGCGATTATCAACCGCTGGATCGTGCCTATGGAAATGAATTATGATATTCTGGCGCTTGCGTCAGGGGAAAAGTTCATTGTGCCCTTCGACACGCTAGTGATCTTTTCGACCAACTTTCACCCGAATGAAATATTCGATCAGGCGGCCCTGCGGCGTATTTTCTACAAGGTCAAGATTGATGGTCCCAGTCAGGCCGATTTCCTGAAAATCTTTGCGATGGTCGCCAAAAAACGCAAGATGCCACTGGATGAAGACGCCATCATCTACATGATCCAGAAGAAATACCCGACCATAGACAATGTATATGCCAATTATCAGCCGATCTTTCTGATCGACCAGATGATAAATATCTGCGATTTTGAAGGCAAACCGCGCCACATGTCACCGGAACTGATTGACCGGGCATGGAAAAACATGTTCGTCCAGATGGAAGATATTGCGCGTTAGAGCATGTTGCTCAAAAGTGGGAACCGGTTTTGAGCTTCTCGAACATGCGAAATCAACAAGTTAGAGCATGTCTTGTGAATGCGAATCAACAAGATACACTCTAAAGCGTATCTGGGGAGCCGCAAGGTCTGGCTGCTTCTGGCCTTTTGCGGTCATTCGCGCGGGGACAAAGCCCGCGCCATCGGTGGGCCGGGGTCTGCCGATCCGACGTTGGTGAAGTTCACTTTATGCAGGCTGCATATCCCTTACTTCGAAGGCTTGGCGAGTTGCTGGCCAAATCGGCAGGCCGCGGGACGGCCCGCCGATGGCGCGGCGGCCTTCGGCCTTTGCTCCGCGCCTTGGGGCTTTCCCGATGTCTGCAAAAGGCCAAACGCACTGCCCGCAATCCAAAACAAAACATTGCACGCCCCCGTCTGCCGGATGAACAGCCGCGCACCTTCTACCCCATATCAACCGCGCGCGCTTCCAGCACATCAAACGGCACGCCCGGTTCGGCCTTCGCGCAGCGAATAACAAGCGACGTCTTGACCGTCGCAACATTGTCGGCGGCCAACAGATCTTCTGTCAGAAAACTCTGGAAACTTGACAGATCAGGGGCCACGCATTTCAGGATGAAGTCAATCTCGCCGTTCAGCATGTGGCATTCGCGCACAAACGGCCATTCACGACACCGCTGCTCAAAGCGCGACAAATCCGCTTCGGCCTGGCTGTTCAGACCGACCATTGCAAAAACCTGCACCTCGAATCCAAGATCGCGCGCATTGACCTGCGCATGATATCCGCGAATATATCCGGCCTCTTCCAGGGTGCGCACACGCCGCAGACAAGGCGGCGCAGAAATTCCCACACGCTTGGCCAGTTCTACATTCGTCATGCGGCCATCTGCCTGCAATTCGGCCAGTATCTTGCGATCGATGGGATCAAGCTTGCTGCCTGACATACGATAACTCCTTGGTATTTTCGCCTTATGTATGCTGAAGCGCCCGCACGCGCAATAATATTTCAAAGTTGCGCAACAAATTGTTCGCCACATATGCGACATTGAATGCCCCTTGTGCTGGCGGTCCACATGCCTACATTGCGCCTGAAATCACGTGATGAAGGACATGACCATGACTGACACCCGCCACACACGGCTTCTGATCATCGGCTCTGGCCCTGCCGGCTATACCGCCGCAGTCTATGGCGCGCGCGCGATGCTGGAGCCTGTGCTGGTGCAAGGCATCCAGCCCGGCGGGCAGTTGACCATCACCACAGAAGTTGAAAACTGGCCCGGTGATTCCATGGTGACAGGGCCTGATCTTATGGTGCGTATGGAAGCGCATGCGCGCGAAATGGGGACCGAGATCATCACCGACCATATCGCGCAGCTGGACCTGTCCAAGCGCCCGTTCACCGCCACAGGCGACACCGGCGCCATCTACACAGCCGATGCCGTTGTGCTGGCCACAGGTGCGCAGGCGCGCTGGCTGGGCCTGCCATCAGAAGAAAAATACAAAGGCATGGGCGTGTCCGCCTGCGCCACATGTGACGGTTTTTTCTATCGCGGCAAGGAAGTTGCGGTCATCGGCGGGGGCAATACCGCTGTAGAAGAGGCACTGTTTCTGACGAATTTCGCGTCCAAAGTGACGCTGGTGCACCGCCGCGACAGCCTGCGTGCGGAAAAAATCCTGCAACACCGCCTGCTGAACCACCCCAAGATACAAGTCATCTGGGACCACACCCTTGAAGAGGTGGTGGGCGATGGCGCCGCCCCCGGTGTCGAAGGGGTGCGCATACGCCATGTCACATCGGGCGCAACACAAGAGATTGCATGCGCAGGCGTGTTCATCGCCATTGGCCACAGCCCCGCCAGCGAACTGGTAAAGGACCAGCTGAAAATGCAGGATGGTGACTATGTCTGGGTCGACCCCGGCAGCACGCGCACATCCATTCCCGGTGTGTTTGCCGCAGGCGATCTGACCGACCACACTTACCGGCAGGCAGTGACCAGCGCAGGCATGGGGTGCATGGCGGCACTGGACGCCGAAAAATTCCTTGCCGAACAGGACTGACACATCAAAGGGGCCTGCGCGTCCTTGCAGGCCCCTTGCGAAACATGCATGTCGCCATATTCGGGAAGCTTTGATCCAGCTTCATCTTGCCTGAAATACTCAGTTTCCCACGCGACCGGCGCAGGCCCGCTGCCGCAAAAATATGACGGCCCATCGCAGTTACGTCATCTGCGCGTGTCACCACTGGTGCATGACACCAGCCAACCTTATATTGGCTGCATGAAGAAGATTCTGATCGCACTGTGCCTGTTCCCTGCCCCTGCAATTGCCGATTGTGTGGTGTTGCTGCACGGGCTGGCGCGTAGTGAACATTCCATGGCGGTGATGGAAGAAGCGCTGGAACTGCATGGCTACCAGACAGTCAATCATGGCTATCCGTCCACCGCGGCACCGATCAAGGATCTGCTGCGACATGTGGGGTTGGCCATTCAGGATTGTGATGCGGGGCCGGTGCATTTTGTAACCCATTCGATGGGCGGCATTCTGGCCCGCGCTTGGCTGGATCGCGGGCGCCCTGCGCAGATGGGGCGGGTTGTGATGCTGGCACCGCCCAATCACGGGTCGGAACTGGTGGATTATTTTTCCGATATTGAAGCGTTTACATGGCTGAACGGTCCTGCCGGGCTGGAACTTGGCACGAAAGAAGGTGCCACGCCCCAAACACTTCCCGCCGCCCCGGATTATGATCTGGGTATCATCGCGGGGGATGTTTCGCTGAATCCGCTGCTGTCCTCGCTGATTGACGGGGCGGATGATGGCAAGGTTTCGGTCGAAAGCACGCGGCTGGAGGGTATGCGCGATCATATCGTTGTCTCTGCCACGCATACCTTCATCATGAACAACCCGCTGGTGATTGCCCATACACTTGAATTTCTGGAACATGGCGAATTCAACCATGACATGACCTTGCCCGATGCGCTGCGCTATCTGGCAACACCCACACCGTTTGGCACCCTGACCGAGAAAGGCGCGTTCCAGTCCATTCTGGATCGCAATCTGTTGCAGCATATTCCAGATACGGAAGCGTTCAGCCGTTGGATAAAGCCCGATATTCTGCGCAATCTGACCGACACCGACGAAAACGACGGGTAACACAACGTCGCCCGCGCGTGGTCCGGTCAGGGGGGGATATACGGTTTGTGGCCTTTTGCGAACATTGGGAATGCCCAAGGCGCGGAATCAAGGCCGAAGGCCGCCGCGCCATCGGCGGGCCGTCCCGCGGCCTGCCGATTATTCTGATGGTGTCCCAAGCCTTTGATCTTGGGAGTATGCAGCGGGCATAAAGTGAACTTTACCAATGTCGGATCGGCAGACCCCGGTCCACCGATAGCGCGGGCTTATTCCCAGCATGAACGTCCCCTTCAGGACAGAATTAGCGTGTATCGCCTCCATTCACATGCACGTGATACACGCTAACCTTTTGTTTTTGCGTGTCCTGCAACATACTCGGCCGTGCCGGTCTACCCTTTGTGGCGCTGAATATGGTTCACATGGCCCATTTTCCGCCCCGCGCGGCGTTCGGGTTTGCCATACAGATGCAGCGCCGCATCACGCGCCTTCAACAGCTCCGGCACACGGTCCATGTCATCCCCGATCAGGTTTTCCATCACAACATCCGCATACCGCCCGCCATCGCCCAACGGCAGGCCAACAACCGCACGAATATGTTGTTCAAACTGGTCCACCGCGCAGCCATTCTGTGTCCAATGGCCGGAATTATGCACGCGCGGGGCAATTTCATTCACCACCAACCCGTCTGCCGTGACGAACAGTTCCACCCCCAGAACACCCACATAATCCAGTGCGTTCAGTATTTTCGCAGCCATCAACACCGCATCGCTGCGCAGCGCGGGGCTTAGGCGCGCAGGCACGCGGGTTTCGCGCAAAATGCCGTCACTGTGCAGGTTCTCGCCGGGATCATAGGCCGCCACTTCGCCGCTCAGCCCGCGCGCCGCAATGACCGACACTTCATGCGAGAAGCTGACGAACCCTTCCAGAATGGCCTCTGCACCCTGCATGGCGGCCAACGCATCTGCCGCGTCGCGGCCTGTGTGCAGCCGCACCTGCCCTTTGCCATCATAGCCCAGACGGCGGGTTTTCAGAATGGCGGGTGTGCCAATCTGCGACAGGGCCGCGTCCAGTTCCGCGGCTGTTTCAACGGCTGCATATGGGGCAGTGCGCAACCCAAGGCCCTGTAAAAATTCCTTTTCCGTCAGGCGGTCCTGCGACACGGCCATCGCGTGCCTGGCCGGGCGGATGGGGCGCAGCGGCTCCAGCAGGTCCAGTGTGGCGGTCGGGATATTCTCAAACTCGAACGTAATGACATCCACACCTGCCGCAAACTCGCGCAATGCGTCCACATCATCCCACGCGGCGGTAACGACCTTTTCGGCGACATGCCCCGCTGGTGGCAGGGGTGCGGGGTCATAGATATGGCACCGATACCCCAGCCGCGCCGCAGCCACAGACAGCATACGCCCCAGTTGTCCACCGCCAAGAATGCCGATGACGCGGCCCGCTTCAAGCGCTTCAGTCATCGCTGGGTTCCTCTGGTATAGAGGCCGACAGATCACTGCGCCATTTGTCCAGTCGCGCGGCCAGATCAGGGTCGTTCAGCGCCAGAATGCCCGCCGCCATCAGGCCCGCATTGGCCGCACCGGCCGCGCCAATGGCCATGGTTGCCACCGGAAAACCGCGCGGCATTTGCAAGATTGAATACAGGCTGTCCACACCCGACAAGGCACGCGTCTGCACCGGCACACCAATCACCGGCACCCGCGTTTTTGACGCCATCATGCCCGGCAGATGCGCGGCCCCGCCCGCACCTGCAATGATTACTTGCAGCCCGCGCCCAACCGCGCCACGCCCGTATTCCCACAGCCGGTCAGGGGTGCGATGCGCGGACACAATTCGTGCTTCATAGGCAATGCCCAGATCATCCAGCAGTTTTGCGGCCTCGCGCATGGTTGGCCAGTCGGACTGGCTGCCCATGATGATCCCAACCTTGATATCCGTCATCTTGCCCCCGGAAAATGTGTTTGCGCGCACTATAGCGATGGCTTGCGCGGGTGCAATTGCATCACGCGATGATATCGGGGGTCAGTTCATCCTCGATACGGGAAATCTGGTCCTTCAGGCGCAGTTTTTCCTTCTTCAGGCGCTGGATGGTCAATTGCTGCAACGCCCCCTTTTCCTGCAAGGCGTCAATCGCCTCGTCCAGATCACGGTGCTTCTGCCGCAAAACTTCCAGTTTGACGCGCAGCACGCCTTCATGATCCATTTCCTGAGGAGAGTTCATTTTTGCCCGTCATCTTTGTGTAACCTGCGCTTATAATAGCTGCAAATTCCGGTTCGCAAAAGCATTAGTGCAGGCCTGCGCGGATTCATCTGTGCCAGCGTTACGCCGCGCCTTGCGATTTTGCACAACCACCCCATATATTTATCAAGGGTCGCCGCAACGGGGCCCGCAGCAATGTCGCTTACGAAAGGGCCGGGCTGATGAGTAAACTGACTTTTCCTTCTCACCCCTTGCTGTTGGGGTTTGATCAACTGGAACGCCTTGTTGAACGCACGGCACGCACAGGTGCGGATGGGTATCCGCCCTTCAATATCGAAGTGACAGGCAAGAACAGCTTTCGCATTACCCTTGCACTGGCAGGGTTCCGCGAACATGATCTTTCAATCACTGTCGAGAAGCGCCAGCTTATGGTGCATGGCCAGCAGCATGATGATGACAAGGAAGACCGCGTATTCCTGCACCGTGGCATCGCCGCGCGTCAGTTCCAGCGCGTTTTTGCCTTGGCCGAGGGGGTCGATGTCGCGCAGGCCTGTCTGGAAAACGGACTGTTGCACATTGACCTGAACCGACAAGAACCAGAAGACACAGTGCAAACCATCACAATCAAACGTGGCTAAGGAAAGGACGCGACCCATGGACAATATCTATCCAATGAACCGATCAGACCGGCCAATCGTTTATGTCCGCCCCATCAAGGCAAGCGATCTGCCCGAAGAAATCCGCGCACAGCTGCCCAATGTGGCACAGCTTTACGCCATCCACCATGAAGAAGGTGAACAGATGGCCGTTGTCACCGACAGGACAATGGCTTTCGTCATGGCGCGCCAGAATGATTATGACCCTGTCAGCGTGCACTGACAGGGCCTTGATTGTGCGCATATTCGGGCGGCCGTGGGGGCCGCCCGAATTGTTCGGGGCTGTTCAGGTAAACATGTCGGCCACGATGCCGTTATACCAGCCGATGCTTTCCTCATAGGTTTGCTGGCGCAGGTCGGCATCTTCGCCCACCTGACTGATAAACCCTTCGACACTGGCGATCTTTTCGTCCGTCGGCTCATATGATGCGCCCACTTTCACCCCGTCATCTGTCGCAATCAGCGACCAGCAGGTATTGGCATAGCGCGCGGGGAACAGGCGTGCATCGGTCAGTTCGTGCCGGATGGAATTCGCCGCAACCTTGGCCTGACTATTGGCCGAGAAGCCTGATTTCGGCATGTCGCCCTGCGCCGCAGAATCGCCAAGGATATAGACCTTGTCATCCATCCGGCTTTTCATATTGGCAGGAACGGCAGGTGCCCAGCCGCTGTCATCGGTGATGCCTGCAAGTTCGGCAATGCGTCCCGCCTTCTGGCCCGGAATGACGTTGCAGACATCGACATTCTCCACCACGCCATCAATGGACACCGTCATTGCGTCCGGGTCGACAGACACGATGTCGCCGCCGAAATCAGGGCCGACACGTTCAATCATGCCGGGGTAGTGACGCGCCCAGCCATCCTCAAACAGACCTTGTTTCGAGAAGTTCTCCTTCGGGTCCACAATCAGGATTTTCGCAGTCGGGTTGGTCTGCGACAGCACATGCGCGACCATCGAGATGCGCTCATACGGGCCGGGGGGGCAACGGTATGGGTTGGGCGGCGCGACCATGCAATAGGTGCCACCTTCGCGCATGTTTTCCACCTGCGCCTTCAACAATTCCGACTGGCTGCCTGCCTTATAGGCATGCGGCATGCGGTTTTGCGCGGCAACCGACCAGCCCGGCACACTGTCTTCGCGGAAATCGATGCCCGGTGAAATCACCAGCCGGTCATAGGGCAGCGTATCGCCGCCCGCCAGTGTGACAGTCTGCGCATCGCGGTCCACACCCACAGCCCAGTCATGCACCACATTGATGCCGTGGCGCGCGGCCAGCGTGCCATAGGAATGGCCCATATTGTCCAGTTCCCAGAACCCGCCAAGATACAGGTTTGAAAAATAGCAGGTGTAGTAAACGCGCGATGGTTCAACCAGCGTCACATCAATCGCGCCCTGACTGTCGCGCGCAATGTAGCGCGCCGCCGTGGCCCCGCCCGATCCGCCGCCAATCACCACCACGCGCGGGCGCGTCTGGCCCAGCACGGCGGGCGCGGACAAGATCGCGGCCCCTGCCGCCATCCCGCCCAAAATAGTGCGTCGTTTCAGTTCCATCAGGTTTCCTCCCTTACTGATGTGCTCAGTCATCTATTGTCGCGAAATAGGCGGCCAATGCCGCGATTTCTTCGTTATCCAGCCTGCGTGCAACATTTTGCATAACCGCATGCGGGCGCAACCCTTCCTTATAGGCATGCATGGCAACCACGAAACGGTCCTCCGGCCAGTATGTTATGGACGGTATGCCCATGGCCGCGCCATCACGTTGATGACAGGTCGTGCATTCGCTGGCAAGATATTCGCCCCATTCCCTGTCCCCGCGGATGGCCAGCACTTCGGGCGGCAGTTCAAGCTCGATACGGCGCGCTGTGGGTTCGGCTTCGGGAATATTTGCGGGCATGTCGGAAAACTGGCGCATGAAGGCCAGAATATCCGCGCGGTCCTGCGCGTCGGGCAGTCCGGGGTAACTCATGCGGGTGCCGGATACCAAAGCATAAGGATTTTCGATATAGGCATCGAGTGTGCGAAACGTCCAGCGCAGGCCGTCACGGCCCATACGTTCAATCGAGTCCGAATAGGTGAACCCGTCCACATCTGCCGCGCGCCTGCCATAGATCCGCGTCAGATGCGGGCCAATCCCGTTTTCGGCACCGCGCCCCATTTCATGGCATGCCGCGCATTCATATTCCCACAATTCCGCCCCATGCTCGGCATTTCCCAACGGCTCGGCACCGCTGCCGGTTTGCGCCTGCACCCCTGCCGCACCCATGGCGGCAAGGGTGACCCCTGCCGCCAAGATTGTCTTTATGCTGTTGACCTTCATCAATCCTCACTCCGAATAGGTGGACAGATAGGCAACCAGCGCGCGCCGTTCATCCGCATCGCGCATGCCGGCATAGGACATCCGGTTGCGGGGCAAATATCCGCGCGGGTCGGCGATAAATTCTGACACTGTCTCCTCTGTCCAGATCAAACCTGTATCGCCCGCTTCGGTCAAGACCGGCGAATAGCGAAACCCGTCCACCGTGCCCGCTGACCGGCCGAGTATGCCGTTCAGCATTGGCCCGACCGCGTTGCGCGCCCCGTCGCCCACCTGATGGCAGGTGCGACAGGCCCGATACAGGCTTTCGCCCTGTGCAATCAGTTCAGGGCTATGGGCTGCGCTGGCTTCTTCGTCGGGTTTTGCTTCGGGTTCCGCATCAGACGTTGACGCTGGTGCATCCCCGCCGCCCGATGCCGCAGCCATGGCCCGCGCCTGCGCGCGCCGCGCATCCGCAATGGGGTCATCCGGCGTGACATCCAGAACCGCCGCGCGCATGGTTACCTGCACTTCAGGTTTGCAATCGCTCATGCATGGTTCTTGGGTGAACAGCGGCCATTCCAGCTCCACTCGGTCATCCATATAGAAGCCATCTTCATTGGGCAGGCGAACGTCCGTGAAGTTTTCGCGGCTTAGTTCAAAATCATCATCAACCAGATCATTCAGATACATCAGATAAGCCGTGATCGCATAAACCTCATCCGGCGTCAGGGATTGCGCCATCCCGTAGGGCATGGCGCGGTTGACATAATCCCACACGGTCGACAGATACGGCCAGTAAGACCCGATCGTTTTTTCAGGGTGCTCATGCGTCAATGTGCCGTGACCGCCCGCGACGACAGGCCAGGACCCCATGCCTTCGCCAAACGTGCCGTGGCAATGGGCGCATTGCGCCTCGTATAAGTCCTCGCCCGTCCAGACATCGCCGGACCCGTCCGGCAGGCCCGCCCCGTCAGGGCGGATATCAATATCCCATGCGGCGACTTCTTCGGGCAGGGCCGCGCGCCCCAGACCATAGGTTTGCGCCATGACAGGCAGGGCCGCGAAGGCCGCACCTGCGCAGATCAGTGTGGATTTAAGAAACCTCGACATTCTCGGCCTCCCCGTTTGAATGGACATGCCAGGTCTGGATGCCGTTATTGTGGTAGACGGAACTGACCCCGCGGAATTCGCGCAAGGCTTCCTTGGTGGGCTGGACATAGCCCGCATCATCAATGGCGCGCGATTGCAGCAGCAACTCGCGCCCGTCCCAATCGAATTCGAAATAGAAGCGGTGCAGCGACTTGTCGAAACTTGGCCCGCTGATACGCGCCTGCGCCCAGTTGCGCCCGCCATCAATGGACACATCCACCCGCGCGATCTTGCCCACGCCAGACCATGCTAAGCCAGTTATCACCGTAGGCCCATGTCCGTGCAGAATGGGGGCTTGCGGGCTGGGGTTGGTGATGACCGATTTCGCGTGCATTTCCCATGTAAAGCGGCGCGCGCGCCCGTCGGCCAGAAGGTCGGTGTATTTCGACGTTTCCTCGCGGTGGTGCCAGGGGGCATCGCCCACTTCCAGACGGCGCAGCCATTTGACCCACATGTTGCCTTCCCAGCCCGGCACGATCAACCGCACCGGATAGCCCTGTTCGGGGCGCAGCGCTTCGCCGTTCATCTTGAAGGCGATCATGCAATCATCCAGCGCCTTTTCCATCGGGATCGACCGCGACATGGCCGATGCATCCGCCCCTTCGGCCAGAAGCCAACTGCCTTCTGGTTTGACGCCCGCTTCATTCAATAACGTGCGCAGGGTCACGCCCGTATACATGCAGTTATGGATCATCCCATGGGTGAATTGCGCGCCATTGAGCTGCGCCCCGCGCCATTCCATGCCGGAATTGGCCGCGCATTCCAGAAAATACACATGGTTTTCGCGCGGCAGGCGCAACAGATCTTGCAGCGTGAACACCAGTTCGCGGTCGACCAGGCCGTTGATCATAAGCCGGTAATCCTGCGGCGCGATATCGGCAACACCTGCATGATGGCGTTCAAAGCACACACCATTGGGCGTGATTATCCCGTCCAGTTCGTGGATCGGCGTAAAATTGACCGAACTGGACGTATCCGCCGTCAACCATTCCACATTGCGCCGGATGACATGCGCTTCATGACGCGATGGCTTGCCATAGGGGGCCGCATCCACACCGTCGCCCAGAAACTGCGCCCAAGGCTGCACTTCGGTAATCAGCGGATCGGGCGAGGCCGCGCGCGCAACACCCGTTCCCGCAACCAGCCCCGCACCTGCCAGCCCTGCGCCGCGTAAAAACCCGCGCCTGCTGGTTGCACTAGGCCGGCCAGAATGGGCACCGCCTGTAAGTTCTTCCGACATCTGCCATGTCCTCCCTAGCAGTCAGGCCCGCCTCCCGCGGGCCGCAAATACATCCGGGCGTTAGCCCGTCACCACCTCAATGTTTGTGCTTTCGGGCACGCTGACACGGCCCTGCTGGCGAATATAGCTTTCCACCACATCCCAGATTTGCGGCCCTTGCGTGCCTTCATTCACGCTGGCCCAGCCCGCAACCATATAGGCGCGGTCCATATCGACAGCCTCGCCGCTGGCCAGATGCACCATGTCTGAAATCCGTTCGCCCATGGGCGCATCAACAGCAATCCGGTAGCCCAGCCCGCCCACGCGCACCATATCGCCGCCCTGCTGGAAATAGGGGTCGGGGTGGAACAGATTTTCGGCAATATCTTCCAGCGCGCCGTGCAATTCCGCGCCTGTCATTTCGCGGCGATACACCTGCCCATAGCTCATGGCGGTCATGCTATAGATATCTTCGCGGGTGATCGCATCCCCGGGCATCAGGCTTGGCCCCCAGCGCACACCGGGCGACAGCGCGATTTCCGCGTCACGCTCAACCATCAAGGCATTGCAGATCAGATCATCCCATGTGCCGTTGAAATTACCGCGCCGGTATAACAGGCTGTCGGTATGGCCCACGACTTCGGTCAGCTCATTCAGATAGGGGGCGCGTTCGGCGTCTATCAGGGCGGCCATATCGGCGTCGGGTTCAATCACATCCGCAAATACCGGAATCAGCTTGTGGCGGAAGCCCATCATGCGCCCGTCGCGCACATCCAGATCAAGCCGCGTGACAAACTTGCCGTTTGATCCTGATGCAATCAACAATGTCTCGCCCACCAGCAGTGGTTCGGGCAAGGCGTCATGCGTGTGACCCGTCAGCACAACATCAATGCCCTGCACCCGCGCGGCCATCTGGCGGTCCACATCAAACCCGTTATGCGACAGAACCACCACAAGATCGGCGCCCTGCCCGCGCACCTCGTTGACCATGTCTTGCATGCGCTGCTCGCGTATGCCGAAACTCAGCCCCGGAAACATCCAGGACGGGTTTGCAATCGGCGTATAGGGAAAGGCCTGCCCGATAACGGCAACCCGCACGCCCCCGCGTTCAAACAGGCGGTAGGGGTCATAAACCGGTTCATTCCAGTCGGTGTCAAAAATATTCTGCCCCAGAAACGCAAACGGCAGGTCCGACACAATTTCATCCACACGGTCCGCGCCAAGCGTAAATTCCCAATGCGATGTCATCGCATCCACGCCCAGCGCGTTCATCACATTGACCATATCCTGCCCATTGCTGCGCAGCGCGGTCATGGACCCGTGCCATGTGTCGCCCCCGTCCAACAACAGCGCATCCGGGCGGTCGGCGCGGATGGCATTGACGACAGTGGCCACCCGGTCCATGCCCCCCATGCGCCCATATGCCTGACCCAGCGCTACAAAATCATCATGCGTCAGTGCATGCGCCATGGCAGATGTGGCATCCAGCCCGTAATGCGCCAGAAAATCCTGCCCGACCAGATGCGGCGGCTGGCCCCGCACCGGCGCCGCACCCAGCTTGACAGACGCTTCGCGAAACCAGACCGGTTTCAGTTGCGCATGGATGTCGGTGATATGGATTAACGAGACATTCCCGAACGTGTCAAACTGCAACAAGTCGTCCTGATGCAGGCTTTGCTGCGCCGCGACCCGCGACCAACCGCCCTGCACCCCCAGCAATGCCGAGGCAGCAAGGGACGCCTGCAAAAACTCTCGCCGCGAAATCATGGCATATTCCCTTTTTGACATAGCCCTACGGGGCGCGGAAATTTTCTCCCGCGTCCAGCCGTGGTATCGGTTGTCTGAATAAAACGCCTAACGCCTGGCCAAGCCTATCCTACGGTAATGCTGGCACTGTCTTCATAGACAGAGCCGTCATCATCCAGCCAGGTGAACGCAAATTCACCCGACTCCGGCACACGCGCTTCAAATTCGATGAAGGGGTTTGCCGACAGGCTGGGTTCAATTTCCATGTCGATAACCGTCTCGCCGTTGAATGTGCAGGTGAAGCGGTTGATGATATGGCGCGGAACAGTATTGCCGTCCGTATCGATACGGTGGCCGTTTTCCATGGGATGGTTGATCAACGTGCGCACCAGAACCACCTCATCGACAGAGGCAGTTCGCGGGACACGGACGCGAGGACGGGCATCAAAACCGGACATAGACTAAACTCCTTATACTCTGGCGTTGGGGCCGCGTTGCATCTGGCCACGCCAACGATAACCGCGCGGGACATGTGAAACGGGGGGCATCTGCCCTAGCCGCCACACCCGCCGATGGTGACGCGCACATTCGCAGCCGCCTGCACAAACGTGCCATCCGCCATTTCGGCAAGGGCAATCACATCCATCGTTTCTGCCATGCGAATACGCGTTGTGAGAGAATGGCGTCCTGCAAGCGGGCCGAAATGCACTGTGCACACTTCCGGATTGGGGTTGGCAGGGGCCAGAATACGAATGGATTTTGCATCCGGGCATGTCACGGTAACCGGAACGGCATTGCCGTTTTCTGCAATCTCGGGCGCCGAGATATCCAGCGGCCCCTCTACAATTTCTGCCCCGCCGGTAAAGGCTTCTATAAGCCCTTCCGCATCTGCCGACACGCGGATTGGAACCACCGTCACAAAAAGCCCGCCAAGGCCCATTGCAAGGGTATGCCGCCGTGAATATCCCATAAACCTCACTCCCGTTAACTGTGTCCCGGACCATTCGGCGCACGGTGCGTGCAACGTAAGGGTTTGCCCTTCAACCGCTGCGTAGCTGTCCATGCAAGGCGCGCTTGTGTGGTCTGGTCTACTCCTCCTGATGCAGGATAACCCGATAGGACATATTGTCGCAACATAAAATCAGATTTTCTGAATGTATTTTTTATGACCTGCTTAACAAATTGTTTTTATTAAATTATGCGGTAGTTTCTGTCTTGGCGCGATACGGGATAAGTATGCGTCGCTTCTGTCCAAACACAACACCGACCTGAAAATCAGCCCGTCGCGTGCCCGGGGTGTCACCGATTCAGGGAACCGCGCATCCCTGCAAATCCCGCGCCGGAATACAGCCTTTGCACGCATGGCGTGTGGCCATACCGCGGCACAGGTCACTCAGCCACGGCGCAACAGGTAGATATCCATGATCCATCCATGCGCGGCCCGCAACTCGGCACGCATCCGCGTGATCCGCGCCCCGACATCAGCCAAAGGCCCCGCCACCAGTGCCTGTTGCGGCATGCCCAGATAGGCCCCCCACCAGATATACACCCCCTCGGGGTGCAGCACATCAAATGCACTGCCCGCATCCAGCATCACCGCCACACTATCCGCACCGTCAGGCCAGCCGCCCTCGCGCAACTGCCGGCCGGTTGTAATAATCACCGGGGCGCCAATCGTGTTCAGCGCAATCGCATGTGCCGCAGTCAGGGCCGACAGGCTGGTGATTCCGGGCACCACAGACACCCGCAGCGCCATTCCGTCCGCACCCAGCCGCGCGGCAATGCGCAGGCTGCTGTCATATAGCGACGGATCGCCCCAGACCATCAGCGCCACCCGCCCGCCGTCCGGCAGATGCGCTGCAATCTGGCCCGCCCAAGCCTGTGCAATGGCCTCGTGCCAATCCTGCACCCCCCCCAGATATTCCCCGCGGCTGTCGCGCACAGGCAGGTCGAACTCGGCCAGTTTGACATCGGCGCTCAAAACATCGGCACAGACCATGCGGCGCAAATCCAGCAACTCCGCCTTCTCCGCCCCCTTGCGCGGCAGCAAAATAAGATCCGCCTCGTTCAAGGCCCGGATCGCGGCGCGCGTCAGGTGCTCGGGATTGCCGGTTCCGATCCCCACAAGGCTCAGCTCGATCATGCCCCGTCCCCGTCCGACAAAGGCCCGTAAAGTATCAACGCAGGCCCGCCCTGCCCCGGCGCATCCATCAACGCGACCGCAAGCTGCCCGACTGTGGACCGTGTCAGGCTCTGGTCAGGGTGGCTTACATTCTCGGCCAGAAGCGCGGGCGTGTCGGCAGGCAGGCCCGCCGCCATCAACGATTGCGCAAGTTCGGGAAACGTACGCTTGGGCATGAACACAACTGTCATCGCCTGCGCGTCTGCCAATGCCGCCATATGCAACCCTTCAGGCAAGGAACCGTGCACATCATGGCCGGTGACAAACTGGACCCGCCGTGCATTCAGGCGCCGCGTCAGCGGTATACCGGCCGCCGCAGCCGCCGCACTGGCCGATGTGACACCGGGGATCACCTCAAATCCGATGCCCGCAGCACGGCATGCCGTGATCTCCTCCTCCAGCCGGCCGAATACACCCGGATCGCCGGATTTCAACCGCACCACCCGCGCCCCCCCCAAGGCATACTCCACCAGCAACCGGCTGACATGGTCCTGCTTGGGCGACGGGCGGCCTGCGCGTTTGCCCACAGCCACCAGTTCCGCCCCCTGCCGCGCATGCCCCAGAACCGGCCCCGACGACAGATCGTCAAACAAAACCGCATCCGCCTGCTTCAACCGCGCCACGGCCTTCAGCGTCAACAGTTCCGGATCACCCGGCCCGGACCCCACAAATGACACAAACCCGCGCATCTCTGCCCCTTCATTCTGGTCTAAATATCCTCGGGGGTAAGGGCCGCAGGCCCGAGGGGGCAGACAGCCCCCTTCCCCTTCTTCATGTCACAAAAATCCGCATATCGCAGCGCGCATCATGACTCTTTTACCTGATCGTCGGCAATCAGGTGAAAGAATGTCCCGCTGACATGGCCCTTGCATGATCCGGTTTCCGGCACAATATCGCCTTGGGCATCGCGCACCTTTGCCAGTGGCGCATCGGGCTGCGCAAGGATTGTCGAGTAATGGAATTCATGCCCGCGCAGGCCCGCACCGGGCGCGAACCCCGGCATTGGCAGGCGCAACTCGGCCCGCCGGTATCCAAGATGCATCTTGCGTTGCGCATATGATGTCACCAATCCCAACAGCCCCGCCATCTGGTGGCGCACGCCCTCCTTGTCGATCAACGCCTCTCCCAACGCCATGTAGCCGCCGCATTCCCCATGCACGGGGCGGGTGCGCGCATGCGCACCCAAGCCCTCGCGAAACCGCGTTGCGGCCGCCAGACGGCCTGCATGCAATTCAGGGTATCCCCCCGGCAACCAGACCAGATCGGCGTCGCGGTCAGGCGCTTCATCAGCAAGCGGCGAAAACGGTATCACCTCGGCCCCCGCGCGCCGCCATCCTTCCAGCAAATGCGGATACGTAAATGAAAACGCGGCATCGCGCGCAAGCGCTATGCGCTGTGCGGGCGGCTTGGGCAGCGGGGCCGTACCATAGTTCCGACCGGCGCGCGCGCATTGCACCAGCGCGTCCAGATCGACATGATCGCGCAGAAATGTCGCATAGCCGGATATCGCGCGCTCAAGGTCCGGGTGCTCCACAGCCTGCACCAGCCCCAGATGACGCTCCGGCAACACCAGATCCCCCCGCCGTGGCAAGGCCCCCAGCACAGGCAGGCCCGCCGCCTCCATACCCAGGCGCACCAGCCGTTCATGGCGCGGGCTGGCCACACGGTTCAGGATCACCCCCGCAAAGGGCAGATCGGGCCAATATCGCGCAAAACCCAGCGCCACCGCTGCCGCCGATTGCGCCTGCCCCGACACATCGACGACCAGCACCACCGGCCAGCCCATCCGCTGCGCCAGCTCGGCGCTGGCCCCATGCCCGGACGCGCCCGGCTTCGCGACGCCGTCAAACAGCCCCATCGACCCTTCGGCCAGCACAATGTCGGCCTGCGCGGCCTGTCCGGCGATGGCATCCATCAGATCACCGCCCATGGCCCAGCTGTCCAGATTATACGCCTCGCGCCCGCTGGCTGCGCGGTGAAAGGCGGGATCAATATAATCCGGCCCGCTTTTGAACGGTTGAACAGCCAGACCTGCATCCCGCAAGGCGCGCAAGACCCCCAACATCACAGTCGTCTTGCCCGTGCCTGATGCGGGGGCGGAAATCATCAATCCCGGAATCATTCGATACTGTCCTTATAGACCGAGTCTGCCGTCTGGGGGCGGAACCTGCGGTCATAGTCGGGCGCATAAAGCGCACTTTCGGAAAACCCCTCGGCCGCCAGCGCAGGCCCCACCAGAATAAGCGCTGTGCGTTCCATGCTGCCGTCGATTTCAGCTTCAATACGGCCCAGTGTCGCGCGAATAATCCGCTGGTCGGGCCAGCTTGCCCGCCACACGACCGCAACCGCGCAATCCTCGCCGTAAAACGGCGTCAGATCAGCCACCACCTGCGTCAGGTTCTGGATCGACAGGTGAATGGCCAGTGTCGCGCCGGTTTGGGCGAAATTCGCCAATGTCTCGCGCGGGGGCATGGTGCTGGCACGCCCCGGCGTGCGGGTCAGAACCAGCGATTGCGCCACTTCCGGCAGCGTCAACTCGACCCCCAGCGCCGCCGCCGCCGCCGCGAACGCGGGCACGCCCGGCGTGACGGTATAGTCAATGCCAAGACTGCGCAAACGGCGCAACTGCTCGGCCATGGCGGACCATACCGACAGATCCCCCGAATGCAGCCGCGCCACATCATGGCCTTGTGCATGGGCGGCGGTGATCTCCTCCATAATCTGGTCCAGCGACAAGGGCGCGGTGTTCACAATGCGCGCCCCCACAGGGCAATGCGACAGCACAGCCTGCGGCACCAGCGATCCCGCATACAGGCACACAGGGCATTGCGCGATCAAATCGCGCCCGCGCAAGGTCAGCAAATCCGCAGCCCCCGGCCCTGCCCCGATGAAATGAACACTCATTGCAACACCCTTCTTGCCAGCGCGCAGGTCGCCTGCCTGTCTTGCGACACAATGCGCGCAACCATGATCTGCGCCCCTGCCCTTGTGCCATTACCATCAACGCCAGACGCGGCCGCAACCAGCGCGCAGGCTTCGGCCACGCTGCCTGTGCCAAATGCCGCCAGCACGCGGGCAGATTGCGTCGGCGTGGCAATCCCGTCAATCGCCTGCACCGGAATGGCGATCATCGGCAGGCCCGCGATCCGCGCCAGCGGCCCAAGCATGTCCGCGCGCCCTTCCAGACAGGCAAGCGCGTCCACACCGGCATGCTGCGCCATGCGCGCAATCAGCGCGCGCAAACTGGCAGGCCCCGCCCGCGACGTGCACCCAAACCCTGCAACAATCATCGCGCCACACTCCATTGCACAATCGGATAAGCGGCGCGCCAGCCGCGCCTGCCGCCCAGCGGCGCTGCCTCGGCCATCTCCAGCCGCATCAGATTACCACCTGCACGCGCGTGCCACTGCGCCAGCAACGCCTCGCTTTCCAGTGTCACGGCATTGGCCACCACCCGCACACCTTGGGGCAGCATATCCCATAACTGCTCCAGCATCCGCTCCGACATGCCCCCCCCGATAAACACCGCATCGGGCAAGGGCTGGTCCAACAGCACCTGTGGCGCGCGCCCCTCTATCACATGCAGGCGGTCAGCGCCCAGATTATGCGCATTCTCACGCGCCCGTGCGGCACGCACAGCATTCATCTCGAAGCCTATCGCGCGCATGGACGGGTGGGCCAGCACCCATTCTATCCCGACCGAACCGGACCCCGCGCCGATATCCCACAACATCTCGCCCGCACGCGGGGCCAATGCAGACAAACTCAGCGCGCGCACCGCTTTTTTAGTGATCTGTCCGTCATGGGCAAACATGTCATCAGGCAGGCCCGCCACAACCGGCATCGCCGCGCCCGCGCCTGCAACCTCCAGCCCCACAAGAACCGGATGCGCCACATCGTGCAACGCATAGTCCCCGGCCACGGCCAGACGCACACGCGCACGCCCGCCGCCAAGCGCTTCCATGACATGCAAGCGGCTGTCGCCAAACCCAAGCCCCGCCAGATATCCCGCAAGGCCACCCACCGCCGCGCCATCGCGCAGCAGAACCAGCACACGCACCCCCCGCGCCAGATACGGGCGCAGACGTGTCAGGGGCGCTGCATGCAGCCCCAGACAGGCGACACTCTCCAACGGCCAGCCCAACTGCGCAGCGGCCAGCGAAAACGCCGATGGCGCAGGCAGCGCCACCCAGTCTTCGCGCGGCAGGTGCCGCGTCACGCTTGTGCCCGCGCCAAACCAGAACGGGTCGCCCGAGGCCAGCATCACCACACGCCGCCCCCGCTGCGCCAGCAACAACTCGATACCGTCGCCAAACGGCACCGGCCATTCCAGCACCTCGCAGTCCAGCTCCGGCAGTAACGCCAGATGACGCGCTGCCCCCATGACGATCTCGGCACGCGACAGCGCGTCACGGCTTGCATCTGACAGCCCGTTCAGGCCATCTTCACCAAGTCCGACAATCGTCAACCACGGGGCACGCTCAGCCATGCAAAATATCCTTGTCCTCGGCGGCACAATAGAGGCCACACGCCTTGTCGCCGAACTGGCCCGCGCAGGCCTGCCCGCGACCCTCAGCTATGCAGGCCGTGTTGATCGCCCGAAACCCCAGCCGGTGCCGGTGCGCGTGGGCGGGTTTGGCGGCGCGGACGGGTTGGCGCAATATCTGCGCACACATCATATCACCCACCTGGTCGATGCAACCCATCCGTTCGCTGCCACGATCAGCACCAATGCAGTGCGCGCAGCCCGGCTTGCGGGCACGCCGCTGCTGGCGCTGACCCGCCCTGCATGGATCGCAGGCGATGGCGATCTGTGGACGCATGTTGCGGACATCCCTGCTGCCGTGGCCGCCCTCAACGTGCCACGGCGCACCATCATGCTGGCCCTCGGGCGGATGCATCTGCATGCTTTCGCGGCCCGGCCTGCGCATCGCTACCTTCTGCGTCTGGTCGATCCGCCGCAAACCCCGCCGCCATTGCCCGACCACCATATCATCATCGACCGTGGTCCGTTTGATGTGACCTCTGACAAGGGGCTGATGCAGGCGCATGGCATCGATCTGGTTGTGTCCAAGAATGCGGGCGGCACCGGCGCGCAGGCAAAACTGATCGCCGCGCGCCAGTTGCAGATTCCGGTCCTGATGATCGACCGCCCCGCCCTGCCCGACCGCGCGCAGACCCATGACATCGCATCGGTCCTTGACTGGGTGCGCAGCTGACCACACGGCCCCAAATACGCTTTCAATCTGGCAAAAATATCCTCGGGGGGTGAATTGGGCCATATGGCC
>JAFIEO010000040.1 GCA_020832445.1 Paracoccaceae bacterium | reverse complement strand
GGGGGGCAGACAGCCCCCCGCCCTTGGCGGATCAAACCCGCCCTAGCTGTAGCGATAGGGGCGTCCTGCCTTGTCCATCGCCGCGTTATAGGCGCGGAATATATCGACCACGCGGCGCTTGGTGTCGGACTCGGCGGCGATCTCTTCCCAGAAATCACGCGCGGCGCCCTCAACTGTGCCCCATTCCGCATCGGGAATGGATGTCAGTTCCAGCTTGTCGCCTTCGGTGCGCAGCCGCGCCTCGCCCGCCCAATACCAGTGCTGGCGGTAGTAATGCGACTGCTCGAAACACGTCGCCATCAGGTTGCGCAGATGTTCGGGCAATTCGTTCCAGCGGTCCATATTGGCAAAGAAATGCCCGATCCACGCACCAGAAATGTTGTTGGTCAGGAAGTGGCTGCAAATATCGGCCCAGCCCACTTCATAGGCTTCGGTGATCCCGCACCATGCCACGCCGTCAATCTCGCGGGTTTGCAACGCAATTTCCACATCTTCCCACGGCACACTGACCGGCACGACACCGAATTGCGACAGGAACCGCCCCGCAGTCGGAAAGGTAAACACCCGCTTCCCCTCAAGATCGGCCAGCGATGTAATGGGCGAGGAGGTGATGAAATGGCACGGGTCCCATGACCCGGCCGAGATGTGCTTGATGCCCACCTTCTCATATTCCTCGGCCCAGATCTCGTTCAGGCCCCAGTCATTGAACAGGGCCGGCACATCAAGGCTGTAGCGGCTGGCGAAGGGGAAATAGCCGCCGAATACGGTCACTTCTGTGGGGGACGCCATGGAGTCATCATCCGATTGCACCGCGTCGATTGTGCCGCGCTGCATGGCCTGAAACAACTCTTCCGTGGGCACAAGCTGGTCGGCATAGAACAGGTCAATCTGCATTTCATCGCCGGCGATCGCGTTGAACATGTCGATGGCGGGTTTGGCCACCTGTGCGCCAAGGGCTGCACCCGCATAGGTTTGCAGCCGCCAGCGGATGGTGGATTGCGCGCGCACTGCGGGGGCTGCCAGGGTTGCCGCGCCGCCAAGGGCGCTGGTGGTCAGAAACGTCCGTCTTGTCGTTGTCATGGGTCTTCCTTCCTGTCTTGGGTTTCAGTTGTTCGGGCGCGTTATCCGCACCTTCTGTATGGGTTCAGGGAAATACCACGCCCGGCAGCCACAGCGCGATCTGTGGAAAGATCATCACCAGCGCAAGGCCTATAACCATCACCCCCACAAAGGGCACGATGGAGCGGTAGATATCTATCAAGGACACTTCTTTCGGCGCCATGGCCCGCATCAGGAACAGGTTATAGCCAAATGGCGGCGTCATATAGGCGATCTGGCAAGTGATGGTATAGAGTACCCCATACCAGATCAGATCGAATTCCAACATCCGCACAATGGGCACATATAGCGGCGCGACAATCACCAGCATCGCGGTGTCATCCAGAAACATGCCCATCAGGATAAAGGAAATCTGCATCAGGATCAGGATTTCCCAGCGCCCAAGCCCCAGGTTCTCCATGAACAGCGCGCGCACGAAATCCACAGCGCGCAGCCCGTCAAACACCGCGCCGAAGGCCAGTGCGGCAAGGATGATCCACAAGAACATGCATGAAATGGCCAGTGTCTTGCGGGTGCAGCGCTCCAGCACGTCCCAGCTCATCCGGCCCTTGGCCAGTGACACCGCCAGCGCCGCCACCGCCCCCACGACCGAACTTTCGACCAGCCGCGTATAGCCCAGAACAAATGGCACCATCATCACCGCGAAAATGCCCAGCGGCATCAACCCTGCCAGCAGCAGGCGGTATTTTTCCGAACGCGTCACGCGCGCCAGTTCGTCGGGATCGATGGTCGGGCCAAGGGCGGGGTTAATCTTGCAGCGTATCCAGATATAGATGATAAACAGCGTGGCCAGCATCAGCCCCGGCAACAGGCCCGCCATCCATAACTGTCCCACAGGCTGGCGCGCGATCATCGCATACAGCACCAGCACCACCGACGGCGGCACCAGAATCCCAAGGCTGGAGCCAGCCTGAATAACGCCCGTGACCATGCGCTTGTCGTAATTGCGTTTCAGCAATTCGGGCAGCGCGATTGTGGCCCCGATTGCCATACCCGCCACGCTTAGCCCGTTCATGGCCGAAATCAGCACCATCAACACAATCGTGCCAATCGCCAGCCCGCCGGGCACAGGGCCGAACCACACATGGAACATGCGGTACAGATCATCGGCCAGTTTGCTTTCCGACAGCACATAGCCCATGAAAATGAACATCGGCAGCGTCATCAGCGGAAACCAGTTCATCAGCTTGATGGTCTGCGCGAATGCCAGATCATGCCCGCCACGGTCGCCCCACAACCCGATCGCGGCCACCACGGCCACAAAGCCAATGACGCCAAACATACGCTGGCCGGTCAGCATGACCACCAGCATGGACCCGAACATCAGGGCTGCAATCATTTCATATGACATCAGATGTCCTTGCCCCTGAGTTTGGCGATATCACGGATCAGAAACGCCGTGCATTGCAGGATCATCAGCACAATGCCCACGCACATGATAATCTTGATGGGCGCCATATAGGGCCGCCACATTCCACGGCGGCGTTCGCCATATTCCAGCGCATATTGCGTGCTTTCAATCCCGCCCCACAGCAGCACGCCCAGATAGACCAGCAGCGTGAAAATGGTAATGGCATCGACCATGGCTTTCGTGCGGTCCGACCAGCGCGAATACAAAAGATCCATCCGCACCGCCGAGCCCAGTTGCAGCGCATAGGCACCCCCCAGCATGAAATACCCCAGCAGCAGGAACTGTGCCATCTCATCCGTCCAGATTTGCGGGGTGAAACCCGCGCGCGCAACCGCCCCCCACATCAGCACCGCCATCAGCACAAACAGCCCCCACATGGCCAGACGGCCCACGCGGTAGTTCAGCGCCTCTACCCAGCGGACATAGGTGATCAGGATTGCGGGCATGGGCCATCCTTCAGGGTTTTCATCGCGCGCAGTATCGCGGGTGCCAGCCGCGCGGCAATATCGGCTTGCTGTGTGGGGCTGGCAATCAGGTCGTTGCGCAATTCCAGCATCGCATTGGGCAGGAAATATGGCAGCGCATGCAGACGCAGCGTGTGGGTCACATGATCGTTGGCGCTGTAGGGTTCGTTCAGGCGCGTTGTCAGTCCGGTACCGGCAGAATGTGCCAGAATGGCCTGTGCGAATTCGGGCGCGTCATCGTGGATGATGCCGAATTCCACATCGCGGGGCAGGCCGTGCCATGTCGGGCTGAAGGAATGGATGGTCACGATACACGGGCGCGTGCCATGCATCAGCGCACGCGCAATGCGGGCGCGGACATGGTTGTGAAACGGCAGATACAGCGCTTCCATACGCGTCATGCGCTGGTCAAGGTCCAACCCCTGATTTTGCCGGATATGGAATGATTCGGACACTGGCGGCATGGCATCCGCGCGATCGGGGCTGCGGTTCAGGTCATAGATCAGCCGTGACAGCGGCGCGTGCACCAGTTCTGCCGCCCCGGTGGACTGGCCCAGAATGTGCCCCAGCGCCCGCGCCAGTCCCAGCGCACCCGGATCACTGGCAACATGGGCCGCCATTTGTGCGGGGTCTTCGTCAAAATGCGTCCATGGCGGGGCTGTGGCATTTGATGCGTGTTCGCAGATCAGCAGCACCTTTGGTGTCAACGTATCAGGGTCCGCAGCGCCAGTGGCACCCCAGGCATCGCACAGGCCTGACCAGCCGCCATGCATGGGCGGCGGCGTGTATGATAAGGGTGCAGGGTCGGGGTGTGACATCAGATAGATTCCATCGGGCTGATACCTGCAAGCCTGCCGCATGGGGGGCGATTTCGTCAAGAGTTTTTCTTGCATTGCTTTTCTGTAACAAAAATTACAAACTTGTTCGTAGTTCTTTCAGGGGCAGGGGGCTGGGATGAAACCTATCGACACATTGGAGGGGCGGCTGCGCGCGGCAATGCCGGACATGACGCGGGCTGAACGGCAACTTGCGGCTTATATGCTTGGAAATTTTCCGGTTTCCGTCCTTGGCAGCGTGTCTGACGTCGCCCGCGCCGCCGAAGTGTCCGGGCCGACTGTCGTGCGGCTGGTGCGCAAGCTGGGGTTTTCGGGCTACCCCGAATTTCGCGCGCAACTGCATGAAGATCTGGGCGAAAGACTGGCCTCGCCCATATCCAAGCACGAAAAATGGGCAGGGGCGGGCGCGCAGGATCATATTTTGAACCGCTTTGCCCAAAGTGTGATCGAAAATGTGAACATGACACTGCGCCAGCAGGATCTGGCCAGCTTTGACGAAGCGGCGCGCATTCTGTCGGACAAGGCGCGCCCTGTGCATATGGTGGGGGGGCGGTTGACGCGGTCCATCGCGGAATATTTCGCAACCGCGCTGAAGGTTATGCGCGCCGATGTGTCGCTGCTGTCCAGCCTGCCCAACACATGGCCGCCCGCGCTGCTGGATATGACGGAACGTGATGTGCTGGTGGTGTTTGACATACGCCGGTATGAGCCGTCCGTGATGCAACTGGCCGAACTGGCCAACGAGCAGGGCGTAGAGGTCATCTTGCTGACCGACAGATGGGTGTCGCCTGCGGCCAGTGTCGCGCGCCATATCCTTGCCAGCCATATAGAAGTGCCGTCCGCATGGGACACGGTGGTGCCCCTTGTCGCGATTGTCGAGGCGATGCTGGCGCGCATTCAGGAACGCAACTGGGCCGATACCAGTGAAAGGCTGGAACGTATGGAATCGCTTTATGAACAGATGCGGCTGTTCAAACGCCTCCGCTAGAGTCTGGTCTGGTCAGGTTGGAATATCCGGTTTGCGGGGGCTGGCCAGAAGGGGGACGCCCAAGGCGCGGAGCAAAGGGCGAAGCCCGCCGCGCCATCGGCGGGCCGTCCTGCGGCCTGCCGATTGGGCTGATGGCAGGCCAATCCTGTGATCTTTAGAATATGCAGCCTGCATAAACTGCGCCCCTGTAACGTAGGATCGGCAGACCCCGGCCCACTGATGGCGCGGGCTTTGTCCATGGTTGCAACGGCCCCTTCAGGCCCGCATGAACCCGCCCTGCGATTTCATCGGGGCGGGATAGTGCCGCAGCGGGGTTATTCGGGGCGTTTGCGCAGCACGCGGGTCAGGCCGTCAAAGACGCCCGAATTTGCCGCGATCAACTCGCCACGTTCGGCAATATCGGCGCCGTCGCGAATGGGGGCGGTGAACCCGCCTGCTTCGCGCACCAGCAGCAGCCCTGCGCTATATTCCCACGGCTGCAATTCGCGTTCCCAATATCCGTCAAAACGCCCTGCCGCCACATAGGCCATATCCAGCGCCGTCGACCCCCATTGCCGCACACCCGCGCATGCAGGCATCATTTGCGCCAGATCATGCAAGGTGGCGGGCAGCGTGCGTTTTCCCGCCTGGGGGATGCCGGTTGCAAATATGCAATCCAGCATACTGTTGCGGTTTGACACGCGCAGGCGCTTGTCATTCATGAAGGTGCCAGACCCTTTTTCAGCGACGAACAATTCGTCCTTGGCGGGGTCGAACACCACGGCTGCAATGATTTCCCCCTTGAATTCCAGCGCGATCGACACGGACCAATGCGGCAGGCCATGCAGGAAATTCGCGGTCCCGTCCAGCGGGTCCACGATCCAGCGGCGTGTCGGGTCCTTGCCCTCAAGCGGGTCTGTTTCCTCGGCCAGCCAGCCGTAATTGGGGCGCGCTTCCATCAGGTCTTCGCGGATAATGCGTTCGGCGGCGACATTCGCACGGGTCACGAAATCACCTGCGGCCTTGGACGACACCTGAAGGTTTTCCACTTCGCGGAAATCCTTGACCAAGGCGCGGCCCGCCTTGCGCGCGGCTTTGATCATCAGGTTAAGGTTGGCACTGCCTTGCATCCGAACGGCTCCTAGCTTGGGTCAGAGGGCGCTATACGCGCGCAGCGGGCAGATGTGAAGCCCTTGCGAGCGGGGTGGGGCGGCAGTATCCTAAGGAGGATTCTAATGCACATCCTAACTCAGATAGATATGGCGATGGTATGGTCAAGTTCACAAATAGAAACCTCTATGAGAATCCTTGGTATATCCTTGCTACGCTATTTGGCGAACAAGATGGTTCCAGCATCGATCCAGAGCTACACGATAGAAATCGAAAGGCTTGGAATGCTTGGGCGCTACACCAATCTTCCCAAAGTGAAAAAGAATACTTAATTCAAAATTACAGAGTATTTAAAGGCGAAGTGGCTGACTGGAGTGATTTTGAAAGTATCTTCTTTGAAAGGATGAAAAAAATCTCTAAGGGGAAGTATATTAGATTGTCTCAGGATAGCTATTATCATATTAAAGATGAAACGCCTGCGCCAAACCCTAATGCCTTGATAGATTTTTCTTCTACCGAATTTGCAAAAATGTTTTGTATTGATGGGTTTTATATCCCTTGTGATATTAAATTCAACGGTTGTGTATTTCAAAATAAAATTGAATCTGGCTGGGCTATTTTTTCGCAATCGGCGGCGTTTAACAACGTGATATTTAATGATATGATTGATTTTTCTGATGCGAAATTCGTTAAGGGTGCATATTTAAATGGAGTTCAGTGCAGGTCAGAAGCTTTTTGGAATGCGACAAGTTTTAATGGCTCTGTGTCTTTTAATGGCGCGATCTTTGAGAAAAGAGTAAATTTTCAACGCGTAGTGTTTCAGCGCGGAGTGAATTTTACAAATGTGAAAATGCAAGATGAGGCTTGGTTTTACGGTGCAATTTTTAAAGAAGGTGTGTCATTTTGGCAAAGTAACTTTCTTGGTAGGTTGACCATGATAGATGCTTCTTTTGAAGGCGGAGAGCGATCAAGAAGACCAGATTTTTCAGATGTTATTTTTGAGATGCCTGCTAATTTTCGATCTGCGAGGTTTAATGATTGTTTTCCAATTTTTCGAGGCTCGTTGCTTCATGATAAATCAATATTTTCAGCTGAAGATAATTTGTGGCCTAAAGGCGTTGTCAAGCATCTTAAAGATGCAAAAGAAACTTGCTCATTGTTGCGCAATCTCTCAGAGCGTCAGGGGAATATAGAGGACGCTCATTTTTTCTTTCGAAGTGAAATGAAATTAGCTTCTAGGATGGGAAGCTTTTCTGAAAGATTGCTATACATAGTTTATGGAGTATTTTCGAATTTTGGCCACTCCATCTCGCGTCCCTTGTTGGGGCTGCTGTCAGTGTTTGTCATTGGATTAATTTTTTTCTGGGGCGGTTTTTTTGTGGAGGGTTTAGATAATCCATTGAGAACATCTTTAGCTTTGAGTTTCAATAATGTTTTCCCTTTTTTTGGCTTTGGGCGTGCGTATTTAGGTTTGAATTTCTTTGAAGATCTTCATGTCGTCAAGAAGATTTTTTCTGCATTGCAGAGCATTTTATCTTTGCCGTTGGCGTTTTTCTTTGGGCTTGGGTTGCGAACTCGTTTTAGGATGCGGTAACGCGATTCCCTCACCCCCTCTGCAATTTCACCGGCTCCGTCCGTGCCAGCCGCAAAACATGCGCCATGAAGGGTTTTGCCGCGTCCTCGGCCCGCACGGCGGCATAGAGGCGGCGGGTCAGGCCGCCCTTGGTGATGGGTTTGGTCACATAGTCCGAATGATAGCGCACATCGCGCAGCACCCAGTCGGGCAGCACCGACACACCCCGCCCCGATGCCACCAGCAGCAGGATAACGGCGGTCAGTTCCACCTGCCGGATGGCGCGGGGTTCGACCTTGGCGGGGGTCAGCAGTTGCGTGAACACGTCCAGCCGGTTGCGGTCCACCGGATAGGTGATCAGCGTTTCGTCGCGAAAATCGGGCGCGGTCACATAGTCCTGCGTGGCCAGCCGGTGGGTGGCCGATGCCACAAAGACGGGTTCATAGTCGAACAGCGGCAAAAAGGTGATGCCCGGCAAATCTTCGGGGTCGGATGAGATGACAAGGTCCACTTCCTCGCGCCTCAGCGCAGGCAGCGCATCAAAGGCCAGACCGGGGCGAATATCGACATCCACATCTGCCCATGCCTTGCGGAACTGCTCCAGCACGGGAAACAGCCAGTCGAAACAGGCATGGCATTCGATTGCGATATGCAGCCGCCCCAGCCGCCCCTTGACCAGACCGGTGAATTCTTCCTCCAGTGCGGCGACACGCGGCAGGATGTCTTCGGCGGCACTTAGCATTTTCAGCCCCGCCGCCGACAGTTTCAGCGGCTTGGACCGGCGCACGAACAACTCCACCCCTGCCTGATCTTCCAACCCCTTGACCTGATGCGACAGTGCTGACTGGGTCATGTTCAGCAGATCAGCGGCGCGCGCCAGCCCGCCTGCGTCATGGATGGCCTTGATGGTGCGAAGATGCCGGAATTCGATATGCATCCTTCAATCCCGTTCATAATGGTGATGAGAATAATGAATTGGTTTCACATTCGCAGACATGGCACAAGGGGGCAACAAAAACCGGAGCACCAATAATGACCACGCCGCGCATATCGTTTGAATTCTTCCCGCCAAAGACGCTGGATGCCAGCTTCCGGCTGTGGGACACTGTGCGTATGCTGTCCCCGATGGCCCCTGAATTCGTGTCGGTCACTTACGGGGCAGGGGGCACAACGCGGAAGCTGACGCATGAGGCGGTCACCACCATCGCGGCGCAATACGGCCTGAACGTGGCCGCGCATCTGACCTGTGTGGACGCCACGCGCGCAGAAACGCTGGAGATTGTGAACGCCTATGCCGATGCGGGTGTGCGCGAGATTGTGGCGCTGCGCGGCGATGCCCCCAAAGGGGCCGCGCGCTTCACCCCCCATGCCGACGGTTTCGGGTCTTCAGTAGAGTTGATCGAGGCGTTGGCCAACACCGGCAAGTTCAAGATCCGTGTGGGTGCCTATCCCGAACCCCATCCTGACGCCCCCGATGCCCGCGCCGATGTCATGTGGCTGAAACGCAAGTTTCAGGCGGGCGCGGATTCGGCCATCACGCAGTTCTTCTTTGAACCCGAAACATTCCTGCGCTTCCGTGATGACTGCGTGCGTCAGGGGATCACAGGCAAGATCATTCCGGGCATTGTGCCGATTGAAAACTGGGCCGGCATTCGCAAATTTGCCAGCGCATGCAACACGCATATCCCTGCATGGATGGATGAAGCGTTTGAAAAGGCGGCGCGCGACGGGCGCGAGGACTTGCTGGCCACTGCAATTTGCACCGAAATGTGTGACCGCCTGATTGCCGAAGGGGTGGAAGATTTGCATTTCTATACCCTGAACCGTGCCTATCTGACGCGCGATGTGTGCCATGCGCTGGGCGTGCAGCCGCAGGTGTCGCTGGAAAACGTGGCCTGATACGCGCAAAGCCTGATTGACCTGCCCTGACGAAAGCCTTAATGCAGAGCGACGTGGCGCTTTGTTACCGGATTGCGGGCCACGCTAAAAAAACCGCTAAAGAGGTCAGGGCGTTTTATGCCCCCGGCCTGTGACAGTCCGGGGGTTTTTCTTTGCGTCGGGGACGGACATGGCACAAGATTGGGATAAGCGCACGAAACTGGTGCACACAGGCGCGCGGCGCAGCCAATATGGCGAAGTCGCCGAGGCGATTTTTCTGACCCAGGGGTTCGTCTACCCGTCGGCCGAAGCGGCCGAGGCACGGTTTTTGAAAACCGAAGCCGATGAATTCATCTATGCCCGCTATGGTAACCCGACTGTGGCAGTGTTCGAAGACCGGATTGCCGCGATCGAAGGCACCGAAGACGCATTTGCCACTGCATCGGGAATGGCTGCGGTGTCGGGGGCACTGACATCAATGTTGCGCGCAGGCGATCATGTCGTGTCATCGCGTGCGCTGTTCGGGTCTTGCCTGTATATTCTGGAAGAAGTGCTGTCGCGCTACGGCGTGCAGGTCGATTTCGTTGATGGCACCGATCTGGACCAATGGCGCGCGGCCATCCGCCCCGACACGCGCGCGGTTTTTTGTGAAACCGTGTCCAACCCCACGCTGGAAGTTGTGGATCTGCGCGCGATTGCCGAAATCGCCCATGCCGTGGGGGCTACGGTGGTGGTGGACAATGTGTTTGCCACGCCAATCTTCAGCCGTGCGGTGGAACTGGGCGCGGATGTGGTGATTTATTCCGCAACCAAGCATATTGACGGGCAGGGGCGTGCGCTGGGCGGTGTGATCTGTGGCACGCGCGAATTTATTCGCGGCACGGTCGAACCTTATATGAAACACACAGGCGGCGCGTTAAGCCCGTTCAATGCATGGGTCATGGTTAATGGCCTGACAACGATGGATTTGCGCGTGCGTGCGCAGGCCGCCAGCGCGCAGGCCATCGCGGAAGCCCTGCAAGATGATCCAAGACTGGCACGCGTAATTTTTCCGGGTTTGTCCAGCCACCCCCACCATGCGGTTGCAAAGGCGCAGATGGGCGGTTTCGGAACAGTGCTGGCGCTGGATATCGCGGCGGGCAAGGACGCGGCATTTCGTTTTCTGAATGCGCTGCAAATCGTGCTGATTTCCAATAATCTGGGCGATGCGCGGTCCATCGCCACCCATCCCGCCACTACAACGCATCAGCGTCTGCCCGAGGATCAGAAAATCGAACTTGGCATTTCGACCGGTCTGGTGCGTTTGTCCGTCGGGCTGGAAGCAACCGCAGATCTGATTGCGGATTTGCGCAAGGCGCTTGACGCGATTTGATTTCGATCCGATCCCATATCTGGCCCGTATACTCGTGGAAATCAGGAAACTGACGCTTATGTATAGAAAGCGACAGACAGGAAGGGACGCCACGATGAATATCCACCTGCCGGGACTGGACCAGACCCCCACCCGCGAACAGGCCGAAGCCGCGCTTGACCTGCTGCGCCGCTTTACCGACAGCGCCGCTGATGATGACCGCGCCCGTATGGAAGCCGCCGTAACGGGCTTGCTGCCTGCGGCGGCATATCCGGTGATGTCGCGCGAATATCCCGCAGACTTTGACGTAAGCGATGCCTATAAATCGTCCCTGCCTGACTTGCAGAACGGGCCTGCCAGCCTGATTGTGGGGGCCAAGGCCGCAATCCAGCATGTGGGTATTTCCAATTTCCGTCTGCCGATCCGCTACCATACGCGCGACAATGGCGATCTGATGCTGGAAACCTCTGTCACGGGCACTGTCAGCCTGGAGGCCGAGAAGAAGGGCATCAATATGTCGCGCATCATGCGCAGCTTTTACGGGCATGCCGAACGCACCTTCAGCATTGATGTCATGCGCGCGGCACTTGATGATTACAAGGCCGATCTGGAAAGTTTCGATGCGCGCATCATGATGCGGTTTTCCTTCCCGATGAAAGTGCAGTCACTGCGGTCCGGCCTAAGCGGGTATCAGTATTACGATATTGCGGTGGAACTGGTGGATAATTCCGGTGTGCGGCAGGTGTTCATGCATCTGGATTATGTCTATTCGTCAACCTGTCCGTGTTCGCTGGAACTAAGTGAACACGCGCGCGCCACGCGCGGGCAACTGGCAACACCGCATTCGCAACGATCGGTCGCGCGTGTGTCGGTGCAGGTGCTGGAGGAGGGCGCGCCCCTGTGGTATGAGGATCTGGTCGATCTGTGTCGTGCGGCTGTTCCCACGGAAACGCAAGTGATGGTCAAGCGCGAAGATGAACAGGCATTTGCCGAACTGAACGCTGCGAACCCCATCTTTGTGGAAGATGCGGCGCGTAGCTTTTGCGAACAGCTGGAAAATGACCCGCGTATCGGGGATTTCCGCGTGGTTGCCAGCCATCAGGAAAGCCTGCACAGCCATGATGCGGTCAGTGTGTTGACGCGCGGTCCCAGTTTCGACGCATCAAGCCTTGATCCGCGCCTGTTCAGCACGTTGTTTCATGTGGGGTGACGGCTGATCAGGGTGTAAGGCGCTTGCGCCTGCCATCCGCTGATGGCAGGTTGCCCTGATGATGGCGCAAACACCTGTTCTGACACTTACGCTTAATCCCGCGCTGGACCTGTCCGCGCGCGTTCTGGAAATGCGCGCCGGTCCTAAATTGCGTATGACAGACTCGGTATATGAACCCGGCGGGGGCGGTGTGAATGTGGCGCGCGCCATTCATGAACTGGGCGGGCAGGTCACCGCATGGGCAGCGCTTGGCGGCAGCACAGGCGCGCGCCATGAAACACTTTTGCGGGCGCAGGGCGTGACAGTCCTGCGGTTTGATGCCCCCGGTGATACCCGCCAAAGCTGGGCCATTACAGACAGCCACAACCAGCAGTTTCGCCTGCAACTGCCCGGTGCAGACTGGACACAGGCAGATGCGGCCCGCGCCCTTGATGATATTGCGGCACATGCGGACGGGCTGGTTGTCCTTAGCGGGTCGCAACCGCTCGGGCTGGATGCGGGTTTTGCGCAACAACTGGCGCGCATGCTGGCGCAGGGTCGGATGGTTGCAGACATATCCGGCGCGCCATTGTCGCGGCTGTTGCAAAACCCTGACGCGGCGGCCCCGATATATGTTTTGCGGCTGGATCAGGGCGAAGCCGAAGAACAGGCAGGCCACGGTTTGCCGCAGATCGGCGATGTGCTTGAGTTTGCGCAAGGACTGGTCGCGCGCGGCGTGGCGCAGCATGTCTGCATTGCCCATGGCGCAAACGGGTCCGTTCTGGCGGGGCCTGATCTGGCATTGCACTGCCGCCCGCCACAGGTGGCGGTGGCCAGCAAAGTGGGCGCGGGCGACAGTTTCACAGGCGGGTTTACCCTTGCGCTGGCGCGCGGGCAGGGCATGGCGCAGGCCCTACAGGCAGGAACTGCCGCTGCCGCCGCTGCGGTCATGACACAAGGCACAGCACTTTGCCGGCGCGCAGATGTGCAGGCCATCTTGCCAGAATGCACCCTGCATACGCTTCACGCTTGACACAGGCGCGCGCTGGCGCGATGGCAGTCGCATGTTGGATATTCGCCCTGTTGTTCACCTTGTCGGACTGCTGACATTTGCGCTTGGCGCAATCATGTTGCTGCCGCTTGCTGTTGATTTGCAGGCGGGACATGACAATTGGCAGGGGTTCGCACAGGCTGCGTTTCTGACCTGCCTGATTGGCGGTGTCGCCACTATAAGCACACGTTCGTCACTGGATCAGGGGTTGGGGCGGCGGCAGTCATTTCTGATGACCGCCAGCGTCTGGGCCGTGCTGCCTGCCTTTGGCGCGCTGCCTTTCGTGCTGGGCACACAGGGCGAAAGCGTGACGCATGCCTATTTTGAAGCAATGTCCGGCATGACCACCACCGGCACCACAGTCTTTGTCGGGCTGGATGCAATGCCGCCGGGGGTGCTGTTGTGGCGATCCATCCTGCAATGGCTGGGGGGCTTGGGCATTATCGTTGTGGCGCTTGTGTTCCTGCCGATATTGCGCGTTGGTGGTATGCAGCACTTCCAGTCCGAAGCCTTTGACACGATGGGCAAGGTGATGCCGCGCGTCTATGATATTTCTGCGGCGCTGTTGCAGGTCTATCTGGGGCTGACCTTGTTGGTGATCCTGTCCTATATGGCGTTTGGCATGTCCGGTTTTGATGCGTTGAACCATGGACTGACCACCATTGCCACGGGCGGGTTTTCAACGCGCGATGCGTCATTTACCGAATTCGCAGGCCCGCTGGAATATGTCGCAGTGGTGTTTATGGTGCTGGCGGGCCTGCCGTTTATCCGGTTCATCCAGTTGATGGGCGGATCGGTGCGCGCGATCTGGCAAGATGTGCAGGTGCGCGCGTTTCTGCGCTGGGTTGCCTATGCGGTGGCGGCCGTGATGGCATACCGTCTGGCCACCACCGATGCGGGCGTCTGGGATGTGCTGCGCGGGACATCCTTTAACGTGATTACGCTGTTCACCGGCACCGGATATAGCAGCGAGGACGTGGCCGAATGGGGCGATTTTCCGCTGCTGGTGGTAATGCTGGTGGGCTTTATCGGGGCGTGCACGGCATCGACGGGCTGCGCGCTGAAGGTGTTTCGCTTTCTGGTGCTGTTTGAATCGATCAAGATGCGGATGCGCCAGTTAAGCAGCCCGCGCCGCGTTATGGCGATAAAACTGGGCGGCAAGCGGCTGGAGCAGGATGTGATAAATTCCGTCATCGTGATGTTCACCGCATTTGCAGGAATTTTCCTGTTGCTGGCCACCGCACTGGCCCTAAGCGGGTTGGAAACACGCACAGCCATTACCGCCGCATGGACGGCGATCTGCAATATCGGGCCGGTATTCGGGCCGGAAGTCGGGGCCACTGGTGCGGTGAACGAGTTTCCTGACCGGTCGAAATGGTTGATGATACTGGGCATGTATCTGGGCCGGTTGGAAGTGCTGGCCGTTCTGGTGTTGTTATTGCCCCGTTTCTGGCGCGCATAGGGCCGCGCGGGCACGCCCCGTGCAAATCTGTCCCCATCCGACAAAAAAAGATGCGCCGATATGGGCGCATCTTCGGGATTGGTTTTCAGGTGTTTGCGGGGTCTGTGTTATGTCAGTTCCAGCACGACACCAGAACCGTCAGATCCCCTGACACGCGTGTCAGTTGTTCCGGTGACATGATGCCAGTTTCACGCGATGTCCCGGCGCGGATGTCGTTGGCATCCAGAAATGTGCGGATTGCACCTGATGGCACTGCAAAGCTGACCTCTGGCGGTAATTGGCGCGTGGCATCTTCGGGTTGGCCGAACAGCATCCCGACAACGGCCCCATTGGCGCCGAAAACCGGACCGCCCAGATCGCCGGGCTGGACGGCCGCGTTCAGGCGAATACGGTCATCTGCACCGTTCAGGTCGTTCAGGTCTTCAACACGGCCAAAGGTCAGGACAGGGCGGGTCAGCATATCCTCGAACGAAAAGCCCGAAATTGTGATATCGCTGCCGCGTTGCAGCGTGTCTTGCTGGAACTGCGCGAAAGCCAGCGGCACAAGCGGGGTTTGCGGCTTCAGCACCGCCAGCCCCAGCGCATCATCACGCGCGACAACCCGTGCATCATAGGCTTCATCCAGCGTGATGCGCCCGCAATTGGCCACCGCCGCCGCACTTGTCAGAACGGTGCCATTCGCATCAATATAAAACCCCGAGCGTGAAAACTCTGGCCGGCGCACGCTTAGGCCCGACAACAGGTCACCGCGCCGCACAAGGCTGGCAGGCCCTGCGCTGTCGGGCAATGTGCCGCCGAATGTCTCGAAGCTCGACTCCATCATGGGCAGGACGCGCGCCATCTGGTCATCGCGGTCGGGCGTCCAGATCAATGTGTAGCCCTTGATCTGGCCATTGCGGATCTGTGCCACAGTGTGGGACCGCAATGTGTTGCTTTGGCCTGTCAGAAGAAAGCTGTTCTGCCGACGCTCGCGCTCCCCCTCCAGCGGGACAATATCCAGCGTCTGCATGATTTCATACAGGCCGAACAATGTCGCGTTGGTGCCGGCCTGGCTGATCAAAAGCGCACGCACGCCGCTGTCGTCACGTTCGTCGAAATGGACAAAGGGGGTCTCATGGCGGTCAAAGCGCAGCATTGCCATGGGCAGATCAATGCTGATGCCTGCATCTTCATCGCGCCATGTGTCCATGCCAAGGGCCGCCAGTTCGCCCTGCCAGTCATCCAGCAGTTGCGCCCGCTGGCGTGTGGTCAAAACGCCGGTTGGTTCCAGCCCCTGTTCGTTTTGCCATGCTTCCATTGACCGGCGCGTTCCCGGACCGATGGCCCCGTCGATGGCCAGGGTGTAATGCCCAAACCATTGCAGCGCGGTTTGCAAGGTGGCGCGTTCATCGCGATCCAGCAGCCGCTCTGATGCCTGTGCTTCGCGCAGGGTTTCTTCGGGTTCCGGTTCTGGCTCCGGTTCTGGCTCCGGTTCCGGTTCGGGTTCTGGCACGGGGTCCGCTTCAGGCGCGGGAATAATTTCGGCCAGCTGTGTATCGCCTTGCGTGGGCTGGTCAGGTTGCGCGTCTTCGCTTATTGACGGGGGCGGCGACAGGCGCGGCGCGTCAGGGCCGTCCGGAAAGACCTGTTCCAGATAATTCGCCCCGTTGCTGACAAAGGCATCAATCGGGATCACGTTATCGGCGCGCAACTGGCGGCGCACGGCAAAAGCATCAGTGTCGCTTTCAAACGGGCCAACGCTGATGGCATACCATTCGCTGGGCAGTTGGAACCCGCTGATATTGCCGATGCGTGCGTCATAGGATCGTGCGGCATCAAGGGCGACATCCAGACTACGATGTGCTTCGATCTGCACCCAACGCTGTTCCTGTGCTGTTGCGCCGAAACTGCCCAAAATAGCTGTTGCAGACACTGTTGCGGCAAAATATGCGCCGGTCCGTAATCCTGAAACCATTCCCTGATACCTTTCTTCGTCGTTCATTTCTTCATGTGCTGGCCATGCGCGCGGGGTTTAAGCGTTGACCCTTGGCCGTAGCTTGCCTATTGAGACGCAGCTTTAAGATAATGCGCGCGCAAGGCAAGGGGCCGCAATGGTCGAAACCACCGAAAACAGTTCACAAAAGCCTCAAAGCTTTCAGGAAATTATCCTGAGGCTTCAGAATTACTGGGCTGCGAAGGGGTGCGCGGTGCTGCAACCCTATGACATGGAAGTGGGCGCGGGCACGTTTCATCCCGCGACAACGCTGCGCGCGCTTGGAACGAAAGCATGGGCTGCGGCCTATGTGCAGCCCTCGCGCAGGCCCACGGACGGGCGCTACGGCGAAAACCCCAACCGTTTGCAGCATTACTACCAGTATCAGGTCATCATCAAACCCAGCCCGCCGGATTTGCAGGAATTATATCTGGGCAGCCTGCGCGCCATTGGCATTGATGACAGCCTGCATGACATCCGTTTTGTGGAAGATGACTGGGAATCGCCCACCCTTGGCGCGTGGGGGCTGGGCTGGGAAGTGTGGTGCGACGGGATGGAAGTGTCACAATTCACCTATTTCCAGCAGGTGGGCGGGCATGACTGCCGACCCGTGTCGGGCGAATTGACCTATGGTCTGGAACGGCTGGCCATGTATGTGCTGGGCGTGAACCACGTCATGGACATGCCGTTCAACGCCCCCGATGCGCCCATTCCGCTGAAATACGGCGATATTTTCCGCCAGACCGAAGAAGAATATTCACGCTGGAATTTCGATCAGGCCGACACCAAGATGTTGTTCGACCATTTCGAGCACGCCGAGGCTGAATGCCATCGTATTCTGAACGCACCCGCCACCGACAGTGCAGGGCGCAAGATAATCATGGTGCACCCCGCCTATGACCAATGCATCAAGGCCAGCCATCTGTTCAACCTGCTGGATGCGCGCGGGGTCATTTCGGTAACCGAACGTCAGGCCTATATCGGGCGGGTGCGCGCGCTGGCCAAGCTGTGCGCCGATGCGTTTGTTCAGACCGAAGCGGGCGGGGTCGTGGCCTGATGGGGCGTTTTCTGGTGATCCTGCTGCTGGGCTGCGCGGTGCTTGCGGGCGCTGGCATGTGGTATGTGCAGGTCTATGCCTTCTATGATGAATTGCCCGCCCAAGATAGCGTGCAACTGACACCCGTGGGCGCGTTGGCCGCGCAGGATTTTGCAGTGGCCAATTTTCGCGGCATTGATGCTGACAGCTCGCCCATTCGCTACCGTGCATGTTTCGACATAAACGTCGATACCGCCGCGCTGACACCCTATACCAATGCAACGCCCATGTTTGCGCCCGACTGGTTTGATTGCTTTGACGCGGCCCAACTGACCCTTGCGCTGGAAAGCGGGCAGGCGCAGGCGGTTATGGGCGTGTCCAATATCTACTATGGTGTTGACCGTGTTGTGGCCCTGATGGACGGGCGCGGTTATTCATGGCAGCAGATCAACCCTTGCGGCACGGCCCATTTCGATGGCGATCCGGTCCCCGCCGGCTGCCCACCCCCACCTGAACGCTGAAAGACTTATCATGGCTGACCTTCTGATCGAGCTGTTCTCCGAGGAAATTCCGGCGCGTATGCAGGCGGGTGCCTGCGACGCGCTGAAGCGGATGGTGACAGACGGGCTGGTGGAACGCGGCCTGACCTATGCGCACGCACAGGCTTTCGCCACGCCGCGCAGGCTGGCGCTGGCTGTGCAGGGCGTGACTGACCACAGCCCTACCACGCGCGAAGAACGCCGCGGGCCGAAAGTTGGCGCGCCCGACAAGGCGATTGAGGGGTTCTGCCGCTCCACCGGTTTGCGCATGGAAGATCTGGAAATCCGCGACGACAAGAAGGGCCAGGTCTATATTGCCCATGTCGTCACCGAAGGGCGCGCGGCAAGCGCCATTGTGGCCGAAGTGCTGGACCACGCGATCCGCAATTTCCCGTGGCCGAAATCCATGCGCTGGGGGTCGGGCAGCTTGCGCTGGGTGCGGCCTTTGCATTCCATCCTGTGTATCCTGTCGCGCGAAGACGGGGCCGAGGTGGTGGCGCTGGACGTGGACGGGATTGTGGCGGGCGACCGCACGCGCGGTCACCGGTTCATGGCGCCGGATGAATTTTCTGTTGTGAGTTTCGAGGATTACGCCGCGAAGTTGAAGCGCGCCCGCGTCATTCTGGACCCACAGGAACGCGCCGACCATATCTGGAATGATGCCAGCCAGATGGCTTTCGCGGCGGGGCTGGAACTGGTCGAAGACAAGGGCTTGCTGGCAGAAGTTGCAGGGCTGGTCGAATGGCCGGTGGTGCTGATGGGGCGCATTGACGCGCAATTCCTTGGCCTGCCGCCGGAAGTGCTGCAAACATCGATGAAGGAACACCAGAAGTTCTTTTCGGTGCGCGACCCCAAATCGGGGCAGATCACCGGCTTTGTGACTGTGGCCAACCGTGAAACCGTGGACGGTGGCGCGACAATCCTTGCGGGCAATCAAAAGGTGTTGGCGGCGCGGCTGTCGGATGCAAAATTCTTTTGGGACAATGACTTGCGCGCCATTGCTGATGCGGGACTTGAAGGGATGGGGGCCGGGCTGTCGGCGGTGACCTTCCACAACAAGCTTGGCACGCAAGCCGACCGTGTGGCGCGGATTGAAGCGCTGGCGCGCGAGATTGCGCCGCTGGTGGGCGCTGATGTGGAACTGGCGGCAACGGCCGCACGGGTTGCGAAATCCGACCTGCGGTCGGAAATGGTGGGGGAATTCCCCGAACTTCAGGGGCTTATGGGCAGCTATTACGCGCGGGCGGCAGGGTTGCCCGAAGACGTGGCGCGCGCCTGTGTGGAGCATTACCAACCGCTTGGGCCATCGGATTCCGTGCCGTCATCGCCGGTATCGGTCTCCGTGGCGTTGGCCGACAAGCTGGACACGCTGGCGGGGTTCTGGGCGATTGACGAAAAACCCACAGGGTCGAAAGACCCTTACGCGCTGCGCCGCGCGGCGCTGGGGGTTATTCGGTTGGTGTTGGGGAGTGGGGTGCGGTTTGGGATACGGACGCCGATAATGATTATGGTAGTTCGTGCTTTCGGGTTCTCTCGCGGGCTTGAAACGGGTGATGTTGCTCGGAAAATCGTGTTTGAACTTGAAAAAATCGGAGAAAGGGCGCTGGCAGAAGCTTTTGAACCCCAAATCTTTGGTGGTCTAGAACTCAATGCAGAAAGCGCGAGTGATACAGACCTGGTGCAGAAACAATTAGACAAAGCTGACGATCTCCTCGCCTTCTTCCACGACCGCCTTAAGGTCCATCTGCGCGAGCAGGGCATTCGCCATGACGTGATCGATGCCTGCCTTGCGATGCCGAATAATGATTATCTGACGCTGCTGGTCAAACGCGCGGAAGCGCTTAACTCTGTTCTGCGAACAGATGACGGAAGCAACCTTATTCAAGGGTTCAAGCGCGCAAACAAGCTATGGGTGGATGAAATGAAAAAAGCCGGCTTCAACGACGATCCTTCGTTCCTGAAGGCGATCAGTGTTCTGGACGATGCAGAAGCGCAAGACGGGGTCGAATACAGCTTTGGCCCTGATCCCAAATTCTTCGAAGATGACACAGAACACGCGCTGTTCAACGCGCTGGACGCGGCTGACGCTGTGATTGCGCCCGCGATGGAAGCCGAGGACTTTGAAACTGCCATGCAGGCCATGGCCGCTCTGCGCGCGCCGATTGATGCGTTTTTTGAGGCGGTCCAGATCAATGCCGACAACCAGATATTGCGCCGCAACCGCCTGAACCTGCTGCACCGCATCCGCGCCACCTGCCTGCAAGTGGCCGACCTGACGCGGGTTGAGGGGTAGCGCGCAAAAGGCTGGTGGTTTTGGCCAGAAGGGGACACCCCAAGGCGCGGAATCAAGGGCGCAGCCCGCCGCGCCACCGGCGGGCCGTCCCGCGGCCTGCCGATTTGGCCAGCGACACGCCAAGTTTTTGAAGTAAGGGTATGCAGCCGGCATAAAGTGAACTTCACTAGCGTCGGATCGGCAGACCCCGGCCCACCGATAGCGCGGGCTTAGTCCCCGCGCGAATGATTGCAAAAGGCCAGAACCGCACGGCGCGGCATTGCCATCCGGCACGGGCGGGCCAAAACGCACAGGCGATAACAAAACCTTGAGTCTGCGTGGCATTGGCCTATGCTGCGCCGCAGCCAGAAGGTGTGAAATGCCCAAATACCTGACCCTGACCGATTATGCGCAGATCACCGGATCGGCGCCCATCAAGCGCCAGACCCATGGTTGGCGCGCAAAATGCCTGCAACGGCTGGTGCGGTTGGACATGCCGGTGCCGCAGACTGTGGCGTTGTCCTTCGCGGTGGTGCGCGAAATTGCAACCGGCGCGCAGATGAACCTGCGCCATCTGCTGGGGCATTTCCCCAAGGGGCAGCTTTTGTCAGTGCGCCCCTCGGCGGAGCATCCCGAATGGGGGGGGCCAGCGGCAATTCTGAATATCGGCATGAATGACGAAACACATGCCCGGATCAGCGAAACCCATGGCGAGGCTGTGGCAACCGCGATCTACCTGCGGTTCGTGCAATCCTATGCCGCGCATGTGGCCCATCTGGACCCCGATATGTTTGACGCGGCAGAACCGTCGCTGTCTGCGCTGCATGCGGCGCTGCGCGAATACGAATCCGAGGTGGAAGAACCCTTCCCCCAGTCGCCCGCGCAACAGCTGGCGGATGTGCTGCGCTCCATGGCGCGGGCATGGGAAGGGACATCGGCGCGGCTGTTGCGGCAGGCCAAGGGCGCATCGGGTGATGCGGGGCTGGGGCTGGTGGTGCAGGCGATGGCGGGCGGCGTTGGTCGGGGGCTTAGCGGCGCCGGTCTGATCCGGTTTATCGATGCCGATACTGGCGTGCCGCAGGTGATGGGGCGGTTCAAATCCGACGGGCAGCACGGGGCGGACGCGCTGAAAAACGGGGCGAATGTGCTGTATCTGACGCGCGACGCGCGCGGGCCGTCGTTGCAGGAATACTGCCCCGATGCCTATGCGCAACTGCTGGAGCATGGGGCCAATGCCCGCAAGCGCCTGCGCGAGGAAATGGAGATCGAGTTCACCCTTGATGATGGCAAGCTGTGGGTGCTGGATGCGATCAACGTGCCACGCTCGTCGCGTGCGGCTGTGCGGGTGGTGGTCGATCTGGCCAATGACGATATCATCCCGCGCGACGAGGCCTTGATGCGCATTCCGCCCAAGGCGCTTAGCGAATTGCTGCACCGTCAGGTGGACCCGCGCAGCCGCCCCGAAGTGTTCGCGCGCGGCATTGCCGCCAGCCCCGGCGCGGCCATCGGGCGCGTGGTGTTCAGCTCGGGTGCCGCGCAGGCCAGTGCCGCGCGTGACGAGGCCTGCATTCTGGTGCGGCGCGAAACTACGCCAGAGGATATTCGCGGAATGCATGCGGCCAGCGCCGTTTTGACCGAACGCGGCGGCATGACCAGCCACGCCGCTGTCATCGGTCGCGGGCTGGGGGTGCCCTGTGTGGTGGGGGTGTCGCGTATCCAGATCGATGCGCGGCGCAAAACGCTGACTGCGGGCGGGCGCACCCTGTCCGAAGGCGATGTCCTGACCGTGGACGGAACCAGCGGGCAGATTTTTCTGGGCGAGGTGCCGCTTTTGGAACCCGCGCTGGATGACAGGTTTCAGACATTGCTGTCCTGGGCGGATGCGCGGCGCGACATTGGTATTCGTGCCAATGCCGACACGCCTGCGGATGCGCGGATCGCGCGGGAGTTTCTGGCGCAGGGGATCGGGCTGTGCCGCACAGAACATATGTTCTTTGAAGATGACCGCCTGACATTGATGCGCGAGATGATTTTTGCGGACACGGCAGAGGACCGCTCGGACGCGCTGGAGCGGCTGTTGCCCATGCAACGCGCGGATTTCATTGAACTGTTTGAAATCATGCAAGGTCAGCCTGTCTGCATCCGGCTGTTTGACCCGCCCTTGCATGAATTCCTGCCGCATTCCAAGGAAGGGCTGCGGTTTCTGGCCGATGCCCTTGGCAAGCCGCTGTCTGAAATCACCCGCCGTGCCGAGGCGCTGTCGGAATTCAACCCCATGTTGGGCATGCGCGGCGTGCGTCTGGGTGTGACGATTCCTGAAATCTATGAAATGCAGGTCCGCGCCATATTCGAGGCCACGATAGAGATCAGCCGCCGCAACGCGCATATCGTGCCCGAAATCATGATCCCGCTGGTGTCGGCCATGCGCGAGGTCGAGTTGGTGAAAACCCGCATTGATGCCGCCGCCGCCGCTGTCCGGTCGCGTTCGGGGGGCACGTTTGACTATAAGCTTGGGGTCATGGTCGAAACCCCGCGCGCGGCGTTGCGTGCAGGTGATATCGCGCTGCATGCCAGCTTCCTGTCTTTCGGTACCAATGACCTGACCCAGATGACCTATGGTTTGTCGCGCGATGATGCAGGGCGCTTCATGTCGGATTATGTGCAGCAAGGTGTGTTTCCCGAAGATCCGTTTCACACACTGGATCTGGATGGTGTGGGTGAATTGCTGCGCCTTGGCGCGGAACGGGGACGCGCGGCGCGCGATGATCTGACACTGTCAATCTGTGGCGAACATGGCGGGAACCCGGAATCGATTCGTTTCTGCCGCGATCTTGGGTTTGATTATGTGTCCTGTTCGCCGTTCAGGGTGCCGGTTGCACGCCTTGCCGCCGCGCAGCTTGTGATCGAAGAAGATCTGACCTGACCATATAAATAAGGGAATTTCCATCATGGCTCGGCAAGGATATGCCAAGCCATGAATGTGTTTTGCCGGTATGGGTGGATTTTTAGGCATTTTTGGAATATGGCGATCACGGAAATGTAATATTGCTTCAGTTAGGTGTTGTGCGCCAAGGGAACGGCGCGATTTGAAAATGACGAAATCTGTTGAACATATAAAGCCTGTGCAACCGTGCCAGCCAGCAACCGGACCAGACCATGCGTCGGGGCCACGCAGCCGCTGCATAAAGGCCCGCATTCGGGCACGTGCGCGGCGGGTATTTACCGTGTCTGCGATCTGGGGCATGTCGTTGCTTGTGGCCTTGCCCAGCATGGGATCGCGGGTCGAGAATGCCACCCTGAACGGTGACATGCGCGCAAAGCTGGTGATGGCTGCGTTGCAGGGCAGCAATCCTTCTGTTCGCAATGATGTCTTGCTGAATGTCGACCGGATGCGGATGAACAACGCGTCTGCTTTGGGCCAGACCACCGACAGCTACGGGCTGGACCAGAACCGGCATTTTGGCCGCGATGTTGACCTGAAGGCGCTGGCGTCGCTGTTTGACGAATTGCGCGCAATCCCGCATGTCGATGACGACGCATCGCGCATGGCCGACGCGGATGATGCCGATATTGATATCGACGCACACCTGTCCACAAGCGGTGTTGTGGCGGCACCTGTGGCGCTTGGTGCCAGTTTCGCACCGCTTAAATCGCTGCGCCCTGTCGCGCGCCCTGCTGCGCTGGAACGGCGCGTTGTGCAATATTCGGTATCGTGGCTGCGCCGGCAATCCATCAGCGATCTGGACGAGCAGGCGCAATGTCTGGCCACGGCCATCTATCATGAAGCGCGTGGCGAAACCCTGAAGGGGCAGTTTGCCGTCGCAGAAGTCATCATGAACAGGGTGCAGTCGCGCAATTTCCCCAACAGCATTTGCGGCGTGGTCTATCAGGGTGTTGTTGCGGGGCGTATCGGGGGCTGCCAGTTCAGCTTTGCCTGCGACGGGCGGCCGGAAAGCATGCCAAACCGCCGCGCCGCCGATCTGGCGCGGCGTATCGGCTATGTCATGGCGCAAGGTGCGCATCGCGGGTTGACGGGGGGCGCGCAGTATTTCCACACCACTGCGGTAAATCCATCATGGTCCAATCGTTTCACGCAAACAACACAGATCGGTGCGCATCTTTTCTATCGTGGCTGATCCGGTGACAGGCAGGTAACAGGGCAGGGCAGCGGGCAGGCGCAATGTCGCATATGCGGACCCCGATGGCGTAAATCTGCGTTGAACCCAGCCGCATAGTCGGTATGACAGGCGCAGGTGACGAAGGATGCCGCAATGAGTTCTGACATACGACTGGCTTTTGCCCACCCCGAAGCGCGCGCCGAAGCCTCGGCGCCCGCCGATCCGCGCGACCGCATCAGCCTGCGCGATCATATCGTCGAGGTCGAGATTGGCGCATTTCAGGCCGAACGCGGCCTGCGCCAGCGCGTGCGTTTCAATATCGTGGTTGAAGTGCGGCCCAACCCCGAACCGCTGGATGATGATGTGGACCGCATCCTGTCCTATGACCGCATCACCGAATCCATTGCCGCTGAACTGGCGGCGGAACGCCTGAACCTGCTGGAAACGCTGGCCGAACGCATTGCAGAACGCATCTTGCTGGAACCACAGGCCATGCGCGCCTTTGTCCGGGTGGAGAAGCTGGATCGCGGGCCGGGCGCACTGGGGGTGGAAATCGTGCGCAACCGCGCATCACAGCCGTTGCGTGCACTGGATGATGCAGGTCAGGAAGAAGCGGTGCATCCGCTGGTCGTGTATCTGGACAATGACATGATCGCGGCACCCGGCCTTGCGGCGCGTCTGGACGCATTGCAGGCCGGTGGTCTGCCTGTGATCTTGTGTGTGGGTATGCCGTCTGATCCCCCGCCCGAAGTTCGCCCCCGCGCTGTTCAGCGCCGGATCGACCTGCTGGCGCTGGAACAGAATGCATGGCGTCTGGCGGCGTTGGACCGCCGCTGCGTTGTGGTGGCCAGCCGCACGGAAATAGACTGGGCGATGAAGCAGGGCCAGATGATTGTCTGGGCGCCGTCCAAGCTGATTCTGGATTCGACCGACAGCCCCGATTGCAGCCCGCGTGACGGTGTGGCGCTGGCGCTGTGGCTGGCGGAACATGTGGCGGCAGAACGCCTGCTGGCCCCTGACGGATTGCCCATCCCCCCCGGCAGTCATGTGCCGCAAGGCCGTTTGCCCGCCTGACACTTTTGCGACATCTTGTGCTGTCACGCTGAAACGGGCAAATAGATGGTATGAAAACCTATATTTGTCCCTTTCTGCGCCCTGCGGCGCTGGCCACTGCCGACATGCCCGCCTTGCGGGGGCAAAGGGCGCTGCGCATCGCCGGTATCGACATATTGGCGCGCGACGCTGATGCGCGCAGCAGTCGCGTGTATGACCGTGCGACAGACCACATTCTGACCACTGCACCTGCGCCGCTTTGCGGGTTGTCCCTTGACCGGCCCCGCATCATGGGGATCGTGAATGTCACGCCGGACAGTTTTTCCGACGGGGGCCGGTTTAACAGCATGGCAGCCGCGCTGGCGCAAGCCCGCAGGTTGGTGGCCGACGGGGCCGATATTCTGGACATTGGCGGCGAATCCACCCGCCCGGGTGCGCAGGAGGTTTCTATCAAAGAAGAGATCGCGCGCACTGCGCCGCTGATCCGCGCGCTGCGCGCCGAAGGGCTGACGCATCCCATCTCGATCGATACGCGCAAAGCGGCTGTGGCAGCCGCAGCACTGGAGGCGGGCGCCGATATTGTGAATGATGTGTCAGCCCTGACATGGGACCGTGATCTGGCACAAGTGGTCGCCGATGCACGCGTGCCCGTGTGCCTGATGCATGCACAGGGCACCCCCCAGACCATGCAGAACAACCCCGAATATGCGGATGTGCGGTTGGATGTATTTGATTGGCTGATGCAGGCGATCACCCGCGCCACCGATGCGGGCATCGCGCCACAGCAGATCATCGTCGACCCCGGCATCGGATTTGGCAAAACGATTGAGCATAATCTTGCCTTGCTGCGCGATCTGCCCCTGCTGCATATGACAGGCTGTGCTATCTTGCTGGGGGCATCGCGCAAGCGGTTCATAGGCAGCATCAGCGGGGTGCAGGACGCGGCGGACCGTGTGGCAGGATCACTTGCCGTGGCGTTGGCAGCGGCCAGCGGCGGCGCACAGATAATACGCGTGCATGATGTGGCGCAAACACGACAGGCGCTGTCGATGTGGCAGGCATTGAACATTGAATACAGGGAACCGGCATAATGGGAAAGCTATTTGGCACTGACGGGGTGCGTGGCACGGCAAACAGCTATCCGATGACCGCAGAAATGGCGCTGAAACTGGGCGCGGCAGCGGGGCGGCATTTCCGGCGCGACGGGTCGAACGGGCACCGTGTTGTCATCGGCAAGGACACGCGCCTGTCGGGGTATATGATCGAATATGCGCTGACGGCAGGGCTGACATCCACAGGAATGAACGTACTGCTTCTGGGTCCGGTGCCCACACCGGCCGTGGGGTTTTTGACGCGGTCCATGCGCGCGGATCTGGGGATCATGATTTCTGCAAGCCATAACGCCCATCAGGACAATGGTATCAAGTTCTTTGGCCCAGACGGTTTCAAGCTGTCGGATGCGGATGAAGCCGAGATCGAGCGCATTGTGGACGGGCCGATCACGCCCGCGCAACCCGCCAATATCGGCCGGGCCAAACGCATAGAGGATGCTGGCGGGCGCTATGTCGAATATGCCAAGACCACCTTGCCGCGCGGCACGCAGCTTTCGGGCATGAAAGTGGTGCTGGATTGCGCCAATGGTGCGGCCTATAAGGTGGCGCCGCAGGTGCTGTGGGAATTGGGGGCCGAAGTGGTGACGGTGGCGGTAGAACCAAACGGCACCAATATCAACCTTGATTGCGGGTCAACCCACCCGCGCCATTGCGCAGCCAAAGTGCTGGAAACAGGCGCTGATCTGGGCATTACGCTGGATGGTGATGCGGACCGTGTGATCATTATTGACGAACGCGGCCAGATTGCGGATGGCGATCAGATCATGGCGCTGTTTGCCCATCGCTGGGCGCAGGCGGACCGGTTGCAGGGCGGGGTTCTGGTGGCAACGGTCATGTCCAATCTGGGGTTGGAGCGGTTCTTGCAGGGCCATGGCCTGCGGCTGGAACGCACGGCTGTGGGCGACCGGCATGTGGTGGAACGCATGCGCGCGGGTGGCTGGAACCTGGGCGGCGAGCAGTCAGGCCATATTGTAATGACCGATTTCGCCACGACCGGCGACGGGCTGATTGCGGCGCTGCATTTTCTTGCCGCAATGATGGAGACCCAGAAACCCGCATCCCTGCTGGCGCGCAGTTTCGACCCTGTCCCGCAAATGCTGCGCAATTTGCGCACGAAACCAGGCGTCGATATCCTGTCATCCGATCATGTGAAAGCTGCGATTGATGCAGCCAAGGCCCGCCTTGACGGCTGCGGGCGGTTGCTGATCCGCAAATCCGGCACTGAGCCGTTGGTGCGTGTGATGGCGGAATGCGAGGATGAAGGCCTGTTGGCGGATGTTGTCAACGGGATCATCACGGAGATGGAAAACGTGGTGTGATGTATTTCCGAGGGGGCGCTTGGAGGGCTGCTGCCCCCCAAACCCCCTGCCTTAAGGTGGGGCACGGCCCCCCCTTAAGAAACCCCTGTGGATATTTTTGACAGAATGAAAGCAGGGGCGGGGGTCAATGTGCCTGCGCCCAGTTGTCGCCCACACCGGCATCCACGACCAGCGGCACATCGAGTTTGACCACGGGTTCGGCGGCCGCTTCCATGACCGCGCGGACGCGGGCGATGGTGTCATCAACGGCGTTTTCGGGCACCTCGAACACCAGTTCGTCATGCACTTGCAGCAGCATGCGGGCTGGCAGGTCCGCCAGTGCGTCGGGCAGGTGGATCATGGCGCGGCGGATGATATCGGCGGCAGTCCCCTGAATGGGCGCGTTGATGGCCGCGCGTTTGGCAAAGCCCGCGCCCGGTCCTTTGGTGTTGATTTCCGGGGTCTGGATGCGCCGCCCGAACAGGGTTTCCACGCGCCCGTGTTTCTTGGCGAATTCCACAGTGTCATCCATATAGGCGCGGATGCCTGGGAAACGCTGGAAATAGGTGTCGATGAAAGCCTGTGCCTGCGCGCGCGGAATGCGCAGATTGCGCGCCAGACCAAAACCCGAAATGCCATAGATCACGCCGAAATTGATGGCCTTGGCCTGACGGCGCACATCGGGTGTCATCTGGTCCAGGGGCACGCCGAACATTTCTGATGCCGTCATGGCATGGATGTCATGGCCGTCGCGGAAGGCGGATTTCAGGCTGTCGATCCCGGCGATATGGGCGAGGATGCGCAGCTCGATCTGGCTGTAATCGAGTGCGACCAGTTTATTGCCCTGATCGGCCACGAAGGCCGTGCGGATGCGCCGCCCTTCTTCGGACCGGATGGGGATATTCTGCAAGTTGGGGTCGGTCGAGGCCAGACGCCCTGTCACAGCCCCTGTGATGACATAGGAGGTGTGCACGCGACCGGTTTCGGGGTGGATATGGTCCTGAAGCGCGTCCGTGTAGGTGGATTTCAGTTTCGACAATTGCCGCCAGTCCAGCACACGGGCGGGCAGGTCATGCCCTTCAGCGGCCAGGTCTTCGAGCACGTCGGCCCCGGTGGCATAGGCGCCCGTCTTGCCCTTCTTGCCGCCTTGCAGCGACATTTTGTCAAACAGGATTTCGCCCAGTTGCTTGGGCGATCCGACATTGAAGCTTTCGCCTGCAAGTTCGTGGATTTCCGATTCGAGCGCGGCCATTTTCTGCGCGAATGCGTTGGACATGCGCGACAGCACATCGCGGTCCACCTTGATGCCGTGGCGTTCCATCCGTGCCAGAACCGGCACCAGCGGGCGATCAAGCGTTTCATAGACGCGCGTGACCTGTGCGGCATGCAGGCGGGGTTTGAACATGTGCCACAGCCGCAGTGTGATATCGGCATCCTCAGCCGCGTAGCGGGTGGCATCGTCAATGCCCACCATATCAAAAGTGATGGCCGATTTGCCCGCGCCCAGAAGCGATTTGATCGCGATGGGCTGGTGGTTCAGGTAGCGGTCCGACAGGGTGTCCATGCCATGCCCGTGCAGCCCGCCATGCAGCGCATAAGACAGCAGCATTGTGTCATCAATCGGAGCCACGTCTATACCAAGATTTGCAAATATCTTGGCGTCATATTTCATGTTCTGCCCGATTTTCAGGATGGCAGGATCTTCCAGCACGGATTTCAGGGCTTCCAGCGCGTGCTCCAGCGGGATCTGGCCGTCCAGCAGTGCGCTGGCCCCGAACAGGTCATCCCCGCCCGCACGATGCTTCAGCGGGATATAGGCAGCATGGCCTGCATCCACGCACAGTGAAATGCCCACCAGTTCGGCGCGCATTTCATCAAGTGATGTGGTTTCGGTGTCCACGGCCACATAGCCGCGTTCGCGGATGCGGTCGATCCATGTGTTCAGCGTGTCCGTGTCGCGGATGCAGTCATAAAGTGATGCGCTGAATTCCGGCATATCGGGCGTGCTGGCCTGCGGGGTCGTTTCGGGGGCAGGGTCAGGCAGGGGGGGCGGTTCGGTCCCGAACTTGTCGGCCACGCGGCGTGTCAGCGTGCGAAATTCCATCTGGTTCAGAAAGTCCACAAGCGCGGTCGGGTCAGGGTCGCGCACTTCCAGATCGTTCAGCGAAAAATCCAGCGGGGTGTTTTCATCAAGCGTGACCAGTTTGCGCGACATGCGGATCTGGTCTGCATGATCAATCAGGGTCTGGCGGCGTTTGGGTTGCTTTATTTCGCCTGCACGCGCCAGCAAACTGTCCAGATCGCCATATTCATTGATCAAAAGCGCCGCAGTCTTGACCCCGATGCCCGGCGCGCCGGGAATATTGTCCACCGAATCCCCCGCCAAAGCCTGCACATCCACCACGCGGTCGGGGGCAACGCCAAATTTTTCAATCACTTCATCTGTGCCGATGCGTTTGTTTTTCATCGCATCCAGCATTTCGACACCGCCACCCACCAGTTGCATCAGGTCCTTGTCGGACGAAATGATGGTCACGCGCCCGCCAGCTTCGCGCGCCTGCCGCGCCAGCGTGGCGATGATGTCATCGGCTTCAAAATCCTGCACCTCGATGCAGGACAGGTTGAAGGCGCGGGTGGCATCGCGTGTCAGCGGGAATTGCGGGCGCAGATCTTCGGGCGGTTCGGGACGGTTGGCCTTGTATAGGTCATAGATGTCATTGCGAAATGTCTTTGATGAATAATCAAAGATTACCGCCGCATGGGTGGGTGCGTCGGAGCTGTCGCAATTCTCGCCCAGATAGCGCCACAGCATGTTGCAAAAGCCGGCCACAGCGCCCACGGGCAACCCGTCGGATTTGCGTGTCAGTGGTGGCAGCGCATGATAGGCGCGGAAAATATAGGCCGATCCGTCGATCAGATGCAGATGGCAGCCCTTGCCAAAGCCCGTTTTGCATTCGCTCATGGCTGGCCCTCCGTTTCTGGTCTGTTCAAGATGCTCAGGACGTTTGATCATCCGCAAAATCGCGGTGGATGAAGCGCTTGTCGCAATAGGGGCATTCAACAAGTCCGGTGTCGAGGGGCAGCGACAGCCACACGCGCGGGTGCCCCAGCGCACCTTCGCCGCCATCGCAGCAGACGCGCATAGCGCTTACGATTTCGGTTTCGGGGGCATCATGGGACAGGGTGGACTTCATCTTGGTGACCTTCTTGCTACCTGTGCGGGAACATACTTGATCTGGCCGCACAGGCAAGGGGCCTTCAGGGGGTGTTCGCGTCAGGCGGGGGCCGGGCCGAAGCGGTTTTCGCCTTCATCGCCCTTCAGGATGCCCAGTTCTACCAGCGCCCAGAGACTGACCACAAGCGAGATGAAGCCAAGTGTCATGCCGAATGTGCCGGGCATCATGGCGCCGTTTGTTGCGACACCGGCCATTTCCGGCAGGGGGCGATAGCCGATGCGGAATGAATCGATAATGTTGAACAGAAGGCTGGGACCAAAGAAAATAACCAGCCGTGGCATGGCCGGTTTGCCGCGATCTGCCAGCCGCTTGGTGGCCAGTGCCGCCCCAGGATAAAGCAGCGCGAATGACAGCAGCAATGTCAGAATGCTGGTGATCACGCCGTCGCCGAACAGGACGCCCACAATAATTGCAAAGACAATGGCAAAGACAATCAACACCAGTGCACCCAGCCACCATTGCCCGCGCCCGATGCGTCCGTCAAATGAGGTCAGCAGTTCCTTCATGGGTTTTCCTTTCATCCCGAGTGCTTTGGCCAGCCTATGACCGGCACGCGTGCGGGTCAAGAAACCGGACCGACTTTCAATTCCCGCCGATGTGCTTATGTTCAGCGCAAACATAATGCGAGGATGGGCGGACCCGATGACCAAAAACGCGATCGAAATCTCGAACCTGAGCAAGACTTATGCAGACGGCAAGACCGCATTAAACGGGGTGGACCTGACGATCCCTGCTGGCAGTATTTTCGGCCTGCTTGGCCCCAATGGCGCGGGCAAATCGACCCTGATCAATATTCTGGCGGGGTTGGTGAACAAAACGGCGGGGCAGGTGCGGATATGGGGGTTTGATCAGGATGTGAACCCGCGCCAGTCGCGTGCGGCCATCGGCGTCATGCCGCAGGAGTTGAATATTGACCCGTTTTTTACCCCGCGCGGTGCGCTGGAGGTGCAGGCGGGCCTTTATGGGGTGCCCAAATCGGCGCGCCGCACGGATGAGATACTGGAACTGATCGGCCTGTCCGACAAGGCCGAAGCCTATGCACGCACCTTGTCGGGGGGGATGCGGCGGCGGTTGTTGCTGGGCAAGGCGCTGGTGCATCATCCGCAGGTTCTGGTTCTGGATGAACCGACAGCGGGTGTTGATATCGAATTGCGCCAGATGCTGTGGACCAATGTGCGCAAGCTGAATGAACAGGGCATGACCATCATTCTGACAACCCATTATCTGGAAGAAGCCGAAGCCATGTGCGATGAAATTGCCATCATCAACCATGGCGAGGTGGTGGTGCGTGACCGCACATCGGCGCTGCTGGGGCGGCTGGATGCCAAGACACTGGTGTTGCGTCTGGAAAACCCGCAGGCGGCGTTGGCCTTGCCCGCCAATGTAACGCAGGAAACGCGCCGCGACGGGCAGATTGCGCTGACCTATCGCCGGTCGCAGGTCAGTGCAGGGCAGTTGCTGGCGGCGGTCGCGCAATCAGGCGGTGTGGTCACGGATGTCACCAGCGAAGAACCCGATCTGGAAGATGTGTTCCTGTCGCTGACCAGCGGCAAGGCGGCCTGATGGGGGGGATTCCCAAGGCGCGGAGCAAAGGGCGAAGCCCGCCGCGCCATCGGCGGGCCGTCCTGCGGCCTGCCGATTTGGCTGATGTCAGGGAATTCCTTTGTTGTCGGAATATGCAGCCTGCATAAAGTGAACTTTTCAAATGCTGGACTGGCAGACCCCGACCCGCCGATGGCGCGGGCAACATTCCCATCCGACCCGTTTCACGGCTGCACCGATCAGCGATTGCGGTTTTCCCTGATGCGGTTACGCCCTAGTTGTCGTCGTCAGGGTCTTCGGCGGTGTTCAGCAGGCTTAGGCGCGTGATGCGATTGCCTTCGCGTTCCAGAATCTTGATCCGGCACCCGTGGAAAAAGAAAGTCTGCCCCGCTTCGGGGATGGTTTGCGATTCATGGATGACAAGGCCCGCTATGGTCACGGCCTCCTCATCAGGCAGGGACCAGTCGGTGGCGCGGTTGAGATCGCGAATGGTCATCGCGCCGTCGACCAGCACTTCGCCACCCGGGCCATGTTCGATTTCGGGGGCGTGGGTGGTGTCGTACTCATCCTCGATCTCGCCTACGATTTCTTCAAGAATATCTTCCAGCGTGATCAGCCCGCGCAACGCGCCATATTCATCGACAACCAGCGCGAAATGTCTGCGCAGGCGCAGGAATTCCTGCATCTGTTCATCCAGCGGGGTCGTTTCGGGCACAAAATACGGTGGGCGGATCAGGCCGGAGATATCCAGTTTCGCAATCGCGCCGTAATCACCGTTGGCTTCGGTCACCTGACGGTGCATGTCGCGCACCAGATCGCGGGCATAAAGAATGCCGACAATATTTTCGGGATCATCGCGGTACATCGGCAGGCGCGAATGCGCGGAGTTGATGGAGGTTGCGATCAACTCCTCTATCGGGTCCTCGGCATTCACGGTTTCAATCTGGCTGCGGTGGCGCATGATTTCCTCGACCGTGCGTTCCGACAAATCCAGCGCGCCCAGCAACCTGTCTCGGTGTTCCTTCTCCACCGACCCGCTTGAATGCCCCAGCGCCAGCGTGCCGGCAATTTCTTCATGCACAGACAGGATATTGCTGTCAGGGTCGATGGTGACACCAAACAGCCCCAGAATGCGCCGCACCACAAACCGGACCACGGCCACCACCGGCGAAAAGATCGCCACCACCCATGTCAATGCAGGCGCGACACGCGTTGCCGCTGTTTCAGGGTTGGAAATGGCATAGGTTTTGGGCAGCACTTCGGCAAAAACCAGCACCAGAAGCGTCATGACCAATGTGGCAAGTGCAACGCCGCTATCGCCAAACAGGCGTGTGAACAGGGCCGTGGCAAGCGATGCGGCCAGAATATTGACCAGATTGTTGCCCAGCAATACCGCACCGATCAGCCGTTCGCTGTCCTCGGTCAACTCCAGCGCGCGTTTCGCCCCGCCGGACCCTTTGTCCGCCTGCGCCTTCAGTTTGCCACGGCTGGACGCGGTCAGTGCGGTCTCCGATCCGGAAAAAAGGCCGGAAATAACTAAAAGCACAAGAACTGCCCCGACACTGACCCAGAACGCAGTGTCAAGTTGACTGGCGAAATCGCCCATGTGGAAAGACCCTCGGTTTTGATCATGGCAGTTTATAGCCTTGCTCAGCACAGGTCCAGTGGCAGCACGGCTGGGGCTTGACCATTCTGCCGCGTCGCGCCACATGCTTGATGCATGTTTCAATCCGATACACTTGATCAGATCACCCGCCGCTTCGGCTTTCTGGAAGCCCGCCTTATGGAAGGTGTGGCATCGCAGGATATGGCTGCGCTGTCGCGTGAATATGCCGAACTGAAACCCGTGGTCGACCAGATTGCGGCCTATCAACAGGCCCTTTCTGAACGGGCCGATGCGCAGGCCATGCAAGACGACCCCGAAATGCGCGCATTGGCCCAAGAAGAGCTGGAGCGGCTGGACGCGGCGCTGCCAGCGCTGGAACACGCCCTGCGCATGGCATTGCTGCCCAAGGATTCCGCAGATGCCCGCCCTGCATTGATCGAACTGCGCCCCGGAACAGGGGGCGAGGAAGCCAGCCTTTTCGCAGCCGACTTGTTGCGCATGTATCAACGCTATGCTGAAGCGCGCGGTTGGCAGGTGCAGATGGTCAGCTATAATGAAACCGAACTGGGCGGTCTGCGCGACGCCGTGATGCGCATTGCTGGCGAAGGGGTGTTTGCGCGCATGAAGTTCGAATCCGGTGTGCACCGCGTGCAGCGTGTGCCGGTGACCGAATCCGGCGGGCGCATTCATACATCTGCGGCAACCGTGGCCGTCCTGCCCGAGGCGGAAGACGTTGATATCGACATTCCCGCGCAAGACATCCGCATTGATACGATGCGCGCATCGGGTGCGGGCGGGCAGCATGTCAACACGACCGATTCGGCAGTGCGCATCACCCATATTCCCACGGGTATTGTGGTGTTGAGTTCGGAAAAATCCCAACATCAGAACCGCGCCATTGCCATGCAGGTCTTGCGCGCGAAACTCTATGACATGGAACGCCAGCGCGCCGCCGATGACCGCGCCAGCGCGCGCAAGGCGCAAGTGGGTTCGGGTGACCGGTCCGAACGCATACGGACATATAACTTTCCGCAGGGGCGGCTGACGGACCACCGTATAAACCTGACACTTTATAAGCTGGATCAGGTCATGCAGGGTGATCTGGATGAAGTGATTGACGCGCTTATCACCGCCGATCAGGCCGCCCGCCTGGCCGAGATGGAAGCATGACCGCCACCGCCGCGCAATTGCTGGCCACGGGGGCGGCACAGCTGCGCGCGGCAGGGATAGACGGTGCCGCACGCGATGCGCGCTGGTTGCTGGCACATGCTTTGGACATAGACGCCGCACGCCTGTCGCTGGTGATGCCTGATCCTGTTGGCGATGCCACCGCGCAGCAGTTCCGCGCGTTCATTGATGCGCGCGCGCGCCATCAGCCTGTGGCGCAGATCATCGGCACCCGCGAATTCTGGGGGCGGCGTTTTCGTGTCACACGGGACGTTCTGGACCCGCGCCCTGAAACCGAAACATTGATCGAGGCCGCGCTGGACCTTGAATACGCCACTGTGCTGGATCTTGGCACGGGCACGGGCGCAATCATTCTGACCTTGCTTGCAGAACGGGCAGGGGCCAGGGGGGTCGGCGCAGACCTGTCACCTGCTGCGTTGAATGTGGCGGTGGGCAATGCGCGGATGCTGGCTGTGCAGGACAGGGTGCAGTTGCAGCAATCGGACTGGTTTGCGGACATTACCGGGCGTTTCGATCTGATCGTGTCAAACCCGCCCTATATTGCGGCGCAGGAAATGGCCGCCCTGTCGCCGGAATTGCGCAATTGGGAACCCAGGATGGCGCTGGTCCCTGACGGCGACGATGGCACAGGACTGGGCGCTTATCGTGTGATCTGCGCGCAGGCGCGCGAATTTCTGCACCCCAATGGCTGGCTGATGGTAGAAATTGGTCACACGCAAGGGCAGGCGGTGCAGGCGTTGTTTCACGCCGCAGGTTTCGACAACGTGTCAGTGTTGCGCGATATGTCAGGGCATGATCGCGTCGTGCGCGGACAAAACCCGCAGCAATAAACCGACGCTTTCGTGCTTGCGCGGCAATATGTGTGTGTGATTTCGGCAAATTTGCGCGAAATCTGAATATTTGACGTATAAAACCCTTGTCATGTATGCCCAGCCATGGCACACAAAATCCACAGGATGCGGCGCTACTTTCGGCGCTGCGCTTGTTTTCCCTTGCAGCCTACCGGAAAATTCGCTTGCCGAACTGATCCGCGACTGGTTCGCACGCCATGCCACATAGGGCCGGAATTTTTACAGTATGAGATCAAGCAAACAACGCTCGCGTTCGAAGTCGAACCGCCCGAAATCCTTGGGCAACATTGTCAATCGTGTCTTTGACAGTTCAGGCCCAGAGGGCAAGGTTCGTGGAACGCCACAGCAAATAATCGAAAAATATCAGGTACTTGCGCGTGATGCGCAATTGTCAAATGACCGTGTGGCTGCCGAGAATTTTCAACAGCATGCCGAACATTACACCCGCATGCTGGCGCAGGCGCAACGCGAAATGCAAGCCGAAGCAGATGCGCGCCGCCAGCAGCAGGAAGATCGCAACCGTCACCAACAACAAGACGACCGCAATCGCCAGCAGCGCCGTTCGGGTGATGACAGGTCCGATCAGGGCGAGAACGGGCATCAACAACAGCACGCGCATTCCGCACCGGCTGACACCAACAGCGCGACATATGTAGCCCCGCGGCCGGAATCATTTTCCGTGCAGGATCAGGATGATGTCGATGACAGCACCTTGGTTGAAACGCCCGAGGCCAAGCATAATGCGACGCCTGCAAGATCCGACAGCGCGACCACCCAGCCTGCGGACACAAGTGGTGCCACCACCACAGAAGCGGCAGCGCCCCCCGCAGATGGCGACGCGCCCAAGAAACCCGCACGGCGCAAACGGACACCGAAACCCGCCGCGCAACCAACTGAGGCCAGCGCTGACACCAGCGGTGACGACACGCCCAAGCCGCGCCGCAACACGCGAAAGCCGCGCAAACCGGCCGCCGCAAAGCAGGATGCTGATACACAGCCAGAACTGCCGGACATGAAGCCCAACGCCGCAGAATAAGCGCAGAATAAGCGCGGGCCAGAAAGATAAAAGGATCAGACCGGCACATCCCTTCTGATCCTTTTTTGTTTGTGTGGGGGGCGCTTATAGCCCGGATTGAACGACGGGCAGCAAACCGATGGCCGCAGCCCCGTTCATGACGAATTGCACCGAAAGTGCGGCCAGCAGCAGCCCGAACAGCCGCGTCATGACCATGGTTCCGGTGCGGCGCAACAGCCGCTCGATTGGTCCGGCGGCCAGAAATGCCAGCAACACCAGCAATATAACCACCAGCATCACGCCTGTGATCAGGGCTATTCCTTCCAGCCCGCGCCCTGCGTCGTTTATCAGCAAAACCATCGTTGCCATGGCACCCGGCCCCGCGATCAGCGGCATGGCCAAGGGAAACACCGACGGGTCATCCACCGCCTCGCCATCGCCTTCATCTGCATGGTCTGCGCGGCGGCGCGCGCGGCGGTCAAACAGCATGTCCAGCGCGGTCAGAAACAACAAAATGCCGCCCGCAATCTGGAAGGCGGGCATTGAAATGCCGATGGCGCGCAAGAAATCCTCGCCCGCCAAGCCGAACAGCGCCAGCAATATCACCGAGATGATGCAGGCGCGCAGTGCGATCACCCGCCTGCGTGCCGCACTCATCCCTTGGGTCAGCGCCAGAAACAGCGGTGCGGTTCCGATCGGGTCGATCACCACAAACAGCGTCACAAAGGCCGTGATCAGAAAGGCAAGATCCAGCATCAGCCCGCCATTCTGAAATGCTTGGCCAGTTTCAGCCCCTGACCCTGATAGTTTGACGCCATATCCGCGCCATACAGGCGCGTGGGCCGCGTGCGCATATGTTCATAAACCAGACGCCCGACAATCTGGCCGTGTTCCAGCACAAAAGGCGCTTCATGACAGCGCACTTCCAGCACCCCGCGCGACCCTGTGCCGCCTGCCGCGTCATGGCCGAAGCCTGGGTCGAAGAATCCCGCGTAATGCACACGGAATTCACCCACCATGGCCAGAAACGGGGCCATTTCCGCGGCATAATCGGGGGGAATATGCACAGCTTCGCGGCTGACCAGAATATAGAACGCGCCGGGGTCCAGAATGATGCGGCCCGCATCAGCATGCAGTTCTTCCCAGAAATCGCGCGGGTCATAGGCGCCGATCCTGTCCAGATCAATGACGCCGGTATGGGGTTTTGCGCGGTAGCCCACCAATGTGCCGCTGTCGGGGCGCAGGTCCACCGAAAACCCCAGCCCTTGCGAAATAACCGGCGTTCCGGGCACCAGTGTTTGCGCATGGTGCAGGGCGGTCAGTTCGACATCATCCAGCACCGCATGCCCCGCCCGAAAGCGTATCTGGTTCAGCCGCATTCCGGGGCGCACCAGCACGGAAAACGACCGCGGGCAGATTTCGGCATAAAGCGGCCCGTCATACCCTTCGGCCACGCGGTCAAATTCGGTCCCGTCATCGGTGATCACCCGCGTTAGCAAATCCAGCCTGCCGGTGGAACTTTTGGCATTTGCAACCGCCTGAATGCCGGTGGGCAGCGCAAGCGATTCCATCAAGGGCACGACATAGACGCAGCCCTTTTCCAGAACCGCGCCTTGTGTCAGGTCCATCTGGTGCATTTCAAACAGCTTCAGCCGGTCCGCGACACGGTTTCCCTTGCCCGCCAGAAAGGACGCACGCACCCGCCACGCCCGCGCACCCAACCGCAGATCAAGGCTGGCAGGTTGGATCTGGGCATCCTCGATTTCAGTCTGGGCCGTGATTTCGCCGCGCGCAATCATGTCGCGCAAGTCCTGCGATGGCAAAACGCCGCGTTTGGTCATGCCTGTCCCCCGAAAGTGTTTTATGCTTCTATTCTGGGACGTAACGCTTTGTCCACCCTGCCGCCTGCGCAGTTTCATGCGCAAAGCCAAGGCACAATGCCCCAAGATGTCGGTGGATAATGGTCGGGCTAGCAGGACTTGAACCTGCGACCTTCCGTCCCCCAGACGGACGCGCTACCAGACTGCGCTATAGCCCGACATCAATGCGCGCTTTCTAACCGATTCACCGGTGAGGGCAAGCGCCAATTCCGTAAATCTTCGGCTTTCAGCGGGAAATGCTGGCGGCCCCTAGCGGTGGGGGCGCTCTGCCTCGGTCTGTGCTGACATGCGCGCCAGTAGCTGTTCCAGCCGTGCCAGAAGGGGGGCGATGCGCGCTGCATCAGCGGGCACAGATTGATGCATGTTGCTGCGGCGGATGTCATGGGCCAGCCTGATGGCGCTTCTGGCAGGCGCAGGGGCGGCGGGGGCTTGCGTGATGTCCAAGCGGGGTTCTGTCGCTGGCCCAGGCACCGGCGCAGACGGGGGCGCAGTCGGGGGCGCAGACGGCGGGGCAGGTTCGCGCTGGGTGTTGCGTTGCAGTTCAGCCGGCGGTGCCGTGTTGGGCGTTTTCGCCGCTGGCGCTGGCGTGTCCGACGCGGGGGCAGTGGCGGCAGGGCTTGCTTTACGTTGCAAGGGCACAGGCGCGCTGGACGCTGCCACAGGGTCTGACATGTTCGCGGGCCGGGTGGGGGCCGTGTCTTGGTCAGGTTCGGCATCAACCACCCTAAACCGCGGGGGCGGCGTGGCTTGCACGGGGGCGCGATCTGCCGGCGTGTCGTCCAGTGTCGTGTCCATCACAGGGGCCAGTCCGGCAACATGGCGCACGCCCTTTTCGTGCAGCAATTTCTGCACGCCGCGAATGGTCATACCCTGTTCATGCAGCAATTCCTTGATCCCGGCCAGAAGATCAATATCCGCACGCCGGTAATAGCGCCGCCCACCCGCGCGCTTGACGGGCTTCACCTGTGTAAACTTGCTTTCCCAAAAACGCAGAACATGCGCAGGGGTATCAAGTGCCTCTGCGGTTTCGCTGATGGTGCGAAACGCCTCCGGGGCCTTGCGCATGGTGGACACCTTATCCGCGGTTTCCGTCGATAACCCGCTCTTTCATGATGTGGGACGGGCGGAATGTCAGCACCCGCCGTGGCGAGATCGGAACTTCCTCGCCCGTTTTCGGGTTGCGACCCAGCCGCGCATTCTTGTCGCGCAGCGAAAAGGTCCCGAAAGATGAAATTTTGACCTGTTGGCCATCTACCAGCGCATCCGAGATATGCTGAAGCACCGAATCCACCAATGCCGAGGATTCATTGCGTGACAGCCCAACTTCGCGAAAGACGGCCTCGGTCAGGTCCATTCGTGTGAGTGTTTTATTTGACATGCCATTTCCCCGCTATGAGATATCAGGATGCGGGAAAGAGTTTTCCGAGTCAATATCAGGGGGTTGCGCGCAGGCATTAAACCGCGTGTCATGCACTGTTACCACCGCAGAATGACGGCACCCCAGCTAAGACCACCGCCAATGGCTTCGGTGACAATCAGATCGCCTTGCTTGAAGCGCCCTTCGGCATTTGCAACCGACAGGGCAAGCGGAATGGAGGCCGCCGATGTATTGCCGTGATCCTGAACTGTCACCACCACCTTGTCCATCGACAGGCCCAGCTTTTGGGCCGTGCCACGGATGATGCGCAGGTTTGCCTGATGGGGCACAACCCAGTCGACATCTGTGGCCTGCAATCCGGCCCTGTCCAGCGCGGTGCATGCCGTGGCTGCCAGTTTCTCGACGGCGTGGCGGAACACTTCGCGGCCTTGCATGCGCAACACCCCGGATGTGCCTGTGCGCGATACACCGCCGTCAACATATAACAGGTCGCGGTAACGCCCGTCCGAATTCAGGTCTGATGCCAGAACGCCACGGTCGGTATTTGCGCCCGTGCCTGTCTGCGCTTCCAGAATGACCGCGCCCGCACCATCGCCGAACAGCACGCAAGTGCCGCGATCGGTCCAGTCCATGATGCGCGAAAAGGTTTCAGCGCCGATCACCAGAACCCGCTTGGCCTGTCCGGCCATGATCAGGCCCGTCGCGTTGGCCAGTGCAAAGACAAATCCTGCGCAGACCGCCTGAATGTCGAATGCAAATCCCTTGTGCATGCCCAGACCCGCCTGAACCTGTGTCGCAACTGCGGGAAAGGTGAAATCGGGCGTAGAGGTTGCGACAATCACCGCGTCGATATCTTCGGGCGCAAGCCCCGCATTGTCGAGTGCTGCGCGTGCAGCCTTGATCGCAAGATCGGACGTGAATTCATCTTCAGCGGCAAAATGGCGCCGTTCAATGCCAGACCGCGACACGATCCAGTCATCGCTGGTATCCAGTGTTTTCGCGAATTCTGCATTCGGCACCACGCGTTCGGGCAGATAATGCCCTGTGCTTCGAATCACCGCTCTGGTTACGTTCATGCCTTCCCCGTCCCGTCTGGAGTTCTGTCCGGTGCAGCAACGGGCGCGATTTCGACATCGTCCTCTGATTTCAGCAACCGTTCCTGTAGCGCATCCGATACCGCAGATATACGCTCTGCCATACGATCCTGAAAGCCGGATTGCGCTAATGTGAAGGCCAGCTTGATGGCCGAAGATACACCAGTTGAATCAGCCGAACCGTGGGACTTTACAACTGTCCCGTTCAGCCCAAGAAAAACGCCACCATTCGCAAGTCGCGGGTCCAGACGTTTTTTCATCCGTCGCAGCGGGCGCAAGGCAAACAGGCCGCCCAATTTGGACATGAAACTGCGTTCCAGTTCGGTGCGCAGCACATCGCCCATCAATTTTGCAGTGCCTTCGCCGGTTTTCAGGGCAACATTGCCGGTAAACCCGTCGGTTACGATGACATCGACATGGTCGGACGGGATATCATTGCCCTCGACGAATCCTACGAAATCATAGCGGCCAACCTCTGCGGCATCGGCAATAAGGCGGGCGGCTTCCTTGATCTCGGCGCGGCCCTTATGATCCTCGGTGCCGACATTCAGCAGCCCGACGCGGGGACGCGCCGCACCAAATGCATTGCGGAAATATGCAGACCCCATCAACGCGTAATGCAAAAGGGATTCTTCGTCGGCGCGCACATCCGCACCAACGTCCAGCATTGTGTTATATCCATGCGGCCCGCGCGATGGCCACAGGCAGGCAATAGCAGGTCTGTGAACACCCGGCAGCTTGCGCAGGCGCAACATGGACACAGCCATCAACGCGCCGGTATTCCCGCAAGAAACGGCGGCTTGTGCCTTCCCGTCGCGCAACGCGGTAATGGTTGACCACATGGACGTGTCGCGCCCGCGCCGCATGATCTGCGCGGGCTTGTCATCCATGCTGACAACACCGGGGCTGTGAACCACCTGTGCGCGTCCTGCCAGAATATGCTCTTTTGCGACAAGCGCATTCAGCACCGCTTCGTCACCATGCAGCAGAAAGGCAATATCGCGGTTGCGGCGTGCCGAAATCGCACACCCGCCCACAACAGCCTCCGGTCCGTGGTCCCCGCCCATGGCATCCACCGAGATGGTGGTCATCTTGGCACCAAAAGGGGCGCTACCGTGCGGCGCGTCAGACATGGATGAACCGGATTGGCATGCCCACCGTTCTTATGCGGCGTCGTCGTCCAGGTCTACGGCCTGTGCGGCGGCAATGACTTCGCGGTCATTGTAGTGCCCGCAAGATGGGCAAACGTGATGCGGGCGTTTCAGTTCGCCGCAGTTCGAGCATTCATTCGGGTTGCCCGCGACCAATGCGTCATGCGACCTGCGCATGTTACGACGAGAGCGGGTAACGCGGTTCTGTTGGACGGCCATATCAAACCTCGGGTTGCAGGCGCCTGAAGGAAAGCCCGATATGGGCCCCCAACATGCGCATAATCTATGGGTTGCGATTTGAGGCGCGGCATACACGGCTTATGCCGTCTTTCCAAGCCCTCTTTGCATGAGTGGCGCAAAATACTTGCTTTGATGCAATTTTCAAGCGGGTATTTGCAAAAACGAAAAATGGGTTTAGGATTTGTCCTGATCGCGCAAAAGTTTGTCACGCAAACCTGCCAGGGCGGCAAACGGTTTGGGTCTTTCATCCACGATCGGGGCGGCGCCTGCGGGTGCGGCTGTAATAACCCCGTCGCCGGGCAAGGCTGCGGCCTCACTTCGCGGGAATGCAGGCAGTGCAAGGGCCAGTGCCTCCAGCCCGACTGCGCCGGGGTCTATCATGTCGTCCAGTCGTTCTTGCGTATCGTCTGGCGGCATTTCAACCTCCAGTCCCTGCGGGTCGGGCAGATCAGCCAGATACCGGCGCACGACACGTTCGTCGATTCGTGTTGTCAACGGCTCCAGTGTCACGGAGCAGGGCTGCACAATCGTGGCCCCAAGTGTCGCACTGATTTCCCAATCCCGCTGGCCGAAGGGGCGCAGCTCGCCGTGAAAGCGCAGTTTGCGCAATGCTGTCACCCCCAGTTCGTGCGCAAGTTCGCTGCGCAATGCCGCATCAGGCTGTAAATCAAACTGCACGGGCTTGCGTGCGTTCAGCCGGGCCACGCGTATGGGCTGGGACAGTGTGTTGGGTTGGGCTTTGGGGTGTTTCACGAAAATCCTCGGGGATGTGGGGCGTAAAAGTTGAATGAGTGTATATAGTGTTTCGTTCCTTTCTTGAATAGCGGCGCGTCCTTCTGTATCCATTTCACCAAAGGCGGCTACGGGCAATTCGGCAAAGTGCTGATTTCAAGTGCTGGTTGACGGGAATATTAAGACAGGTTCAAGGGGTAATACGGCGCATGAGGATACTCGGATTGTGGATTTTGTCACCCGTCCTGTTGCTGGCACTTGTGGCGTGCAGCCCGGTTGCCCGCTTCCACGGCTACGCCCCTGATGACGTGCAGCTGTCCGAGATAGAGGTCGGCCGCGACACCCGCGAAAGCGTGGAGCAAAAGATCGGTCGCCCCGGTGTGTCCGGTGTGATGGAAGGGTCGGGCTGGTATTATGTGCAAAGCGACTGGGTCGATGAAGGCTGGCGCGCCCCTGTCGAAGTTGATCGCCAGATCGTTGCCATCAGCTTTGATTCGGCAGATCGCGTGTCCAATATCGAACGCTTCGGCTTGGAGGACGGTGAAATCGTCGCCCTGTCGCGCCGCGTTACAGATACCGGCCCCTCTGGCATGAGTGTGTTGCGCCAACTGATGTCGAATTTCGGCAGGTTCAACCCGGCCCAGATGCTGGGCGGATAGGGCGCGGGTTCCTTTGTCGCCCTGACGTGAGTGATATCACCTGAAGGCGGACGGAATGACACCCTTGCATGCCACTGCAAACAACCTTGCCGATTTTCCCGCCGTGCTGTCGGGGGCGGGCCTTGTGATCGGTGGCTTTCCGGTGCGCTTTGCACAAACCGCGTCCGACATTGAAAGGGTGCAGCATTTGCGCCGTGACCGGTTTCTTGGATCGGGGCCGCAGCAATCGGACACGGATCGCTTTGATTCGCTTTGCGCGCATCTGATGGTGTTCAGCCCTGATGGGGGGCGTATGCTGGCCAGTGCGCGATTGCGCCTTGTGTCACAGCATACCGATATTTCTGCGACCTATACGGGACAGTTTTATGACCTGTCGGCGCTCCTGCGCAACTATAGGCGTGCGCTTGAAATAGGGCGCCTGTGTCAGGTGGCCGATGCATATTACATGCCTGACGCATTGCGCGCACTTCTGGCAGCGGTGACACTGATTTCGGTGCAAACCGGGGTAGAGCTGCTGTTTGGCTGCACTTCATTCCAGGGGCAGGATATGCAGCGCCACCAGGCCGCGCTGTCATGGCTCAGGGCCAGACATACCGGCCCCGCCGCGCTGCGCCCTTCGCGCATTCACCCGCGCGCCAGCACCTTGCCCGACGGTAACCCAGATCCGCAGGCGGCACGGCAGGCATTGCCGGCGTTGTTGCGTATGTATCTTGGGATGGGGGGCTGGGTGTCCGACCATGCGGTTGTTGATCCCGAACTGGACACAGTGCATGTGTTCACAGCCGTCGACACCGCAACCATCCCCCCTGCCAGATCGCGTGCCTTGCGCGCTTTGTGCCCGCTATGACGTTTCATCCTGTGTCAGGCGTTGTTTTCCGGTTTCTCTTGCTTATTTTGAAGATATGGCGCATGCGCCTGTGACTTTTGCAACAAGGTTGCAACGACTTTTGCGACAAGGATCTGACCCATGCCCGAACTTGGCAAAACCCCGCGCCCGCTTCCTGATGTTGACCCGGTCTGGACCCGCATCCGGCAAGAAGCCAGCGCTGCGGTAACAGACGAGCCGTTGATGGGCGGTGTGTTTCACTCCTCTATCCTGCACCACAAAACGCTGGAGCAGGCGCTTGCCTTTCGTTTGTCGCAAAAACTGGCCTCTGCCGAAATGTCCGAGCAGATCCTGCGTGAAATCATGGATACTGCCCATGCCAGCGATCCTGGTCTGGGAAAAGCCGCCCGCGCCGATCTTGTCGCAACCTTCGAACGCGATCCCGCTTGCAACCGGTTCATGAAGCCGCTTTTGTATTTCAAGGGGTTTCAGGCCGTGCAGGCCTACCGCATCGCGCATTGGCTGTGCCTGCAAGGGCGCTTTGACTTTGCAAGCCTGATCCAGATGCGTGTGTCCGAGGTCTTCGGTGTGGACATTCACCCCGGCGCGCGCATCGGGCAGGGCATCATGATCGACCACGCCCATTCCATTGTTATCGGTGAAACCGCCGTGGTGGGCGACAATGTGTCGATGCTGCATTCGGTCACGCTGGGCGGCACGGGCAAACAAGATGGCGATCGCCACCCGAAAATCGGCAACGGGGTGCTGATCGGGGCAGGGGCCAAGGTGTTGGGCAATATCCGCGTGGGCGATTGCGCACGCATCGCCGCAGGCTCTGTCGTGCTGGAAGACGTCCCGCCCCGCAGCACTGTGGCAGGCGTCCCCGCCCGTGTGGTGGGCGAGGCGGGCTGCGCGCAACCCTCGCTGACCATGGACCACCTTCTGCGCGGCGAGATATGACGGCCCCGCGCGCGCGTGTCCGGTTGTCTTGGCTCCGTGGTAGCGGAGTCATTGAAACACCGAATCCTTCTTCCCCCTCGTGCGCGCTACACCGTGCCATACAAGCACATGGCCGGTTCCATGGGCGCTATGGATGGGGCGACATATGAAAGAATCAAATTCTAATGCCGAAAAGGGCCAGAACCACAAACACAGGTAGTGCCGCCCAGATAAACATCCATGCGGTGGCGAAAAGCAGGCCAATGGCAAGTGTCACGGGGTTGGGCGGCGGATCACCCCAATAGCACTTGCCGCGCTGCTTGCGGGCCTGACCAAGCTCATGCCCTTCTTTGAGAAGGCGACAATGGACGTATGTCATTCCCAGCGAAACACCCAAGCCGCCGATTGTGCCTATGACCGTTCCAAACATGGAACCTTAGTTCCTGTGTTTGCGAATAAGATGCCTGATACCGTGAAGCAGCAGTACGATAACAGTCATCATGGCAGCAGTGGCGATGAACATGACAAAATTCTGTTCATCTGTTCATCTGTTCTCGCCGCGATGCCAAGATTGTCGGCCTGCTGCCAGTTTCGCGCGCGCGCACTCAAGCGCAATGCCCCTGCACTAGAAATGACAATCACCAACTGCCATTTGAGTGTCGGTACCACAAAAAAACCAGTACTGAAATAATCAGGGCCATCGTGAGCCTTTCGAATATTGATAAAACGCGAGATTGCCACGCGCCGCTGTGTCGGGCAACCTAGTGCTACAGTTGCATATGGGATCGTATTTTCCGATGGGCGATAGCGGCTGAGTTCTGGTGGTGTCGTCGCCAGAGAGACCAAGCCCAGATAAAATTCGCGGTCAGCACGGGGCGCGGTAATAGCCGTGCCAAGAGATATCGGAT
>JAFIEO010000037.1 GCA_020832445.1 Paracoccaceae bacterium | reverse complement strand
GGGGGTGGCGCGCATATTCGCGCCGGGGGCAGCGCCCCCTGCAACAGGGGGTCACATGCGTAACCTTGGCCCTGTTCTGGCGGTCACGGCGGCATTGATCGCCATCTGGTATATCGCCGTCATTCCCATGAACCAGCAATGGGCGCAGGATCAGGCGCGCCGCGCGGGGCAGGACCTTGGCTTTGCCGCCCTTGTTGCCGACACCATGTCGCAACAGCGCCCCCGCCTGCCCGCGCCCCATCAGGTGGCTGCGGAATTGTGGAATTCCACTGTCGTTGAAGAACTGACAGGGCGGCGCGGTATCGTGAACACAGGCAGCCTGTCCAACCGCAGCCTGATCTATCACGGCTGGGTCACGCTGTCGGCCACATTGCTGGGGTTTGCCATCGGGTCGGTGCTGGGCATCTCGCTGGCCATTGGCATTGTGCATAACCGCGCGATGGATGCCAGCATCATGCCATGGGCCATTGCCAGCCAGACCATCCCCATTCTGGCCATTGCACCCATGATCATCGTGGTTCTGAACGCGGTGGGCATTACCGGACTGATCCCCAAGGCCATCATTTCAACCTATCTGTCATTCTTTCCGGTGGTTGTGGGCATGGTCAAAGGGTTGCGCGCGCCTGATCATATGCAGCTTGATCTGATGAAAACCTATTATGCCAGCGGGCCACAAGTGCTTGTGAAACTGCGCCTGCCATCTTCCATGCCGTATCTGTTTGCCTCGCTCAAGGTGGCGATTGCCGCAGCGCTTGTGGGTGCAATTGTCGCCGAACTGCCCACAGGGGCGGTTGCGGGCCTTGGCGCGCGCCTGCTGTCAGGCAGCTATTACGGCCAGACCGTGCAGATATGGTCTGCGCTATTTGCGGCGGCTATCCTTGCGGCCAGCATGGTGGCCCTGATCAGCATCCTTCAACGTGTGACGCTGAAACGCATGGGGATGGCAACATGATGGTTTTGCGAAGTACCGGCGGGGTGCAATGGGTGGGCATGGTCTTGGCCGTGGCCTTAGCGGTTGCCCTTGGCGGCACTGGCACACTGCCCTTAGCCGCAGTGATTGCAACCCTTGCGATTGCCGTGATCTTTCTGGTGCCAAGGGGGCGGTTGGACGGGCTTTTGATCCTGCTTATTGCCGCCAGTGTTGCTGTTGCGGCCTTGGCATTGCTGCCATCTGCGCAGTCCACCCTGCCCTTCTGGGCCATGATTGTGGCGGTGTGGCTGGGGGCGTGGCTGCTGGTGGCACTGGTTGCGGAAAGCCCGCGCTGGCCCGGCTTGGTGGGGCGTGTCCAGTCCCTGCTGGCGCCGCTTGCTTTTGGTGCCACGCTTTTGTGGTTATGGGAAGTGACCGTGCGCACGCTGGATGTGCCGCGCGTTATCTTGCCTGCGCCCTCGCTGATATGGGACAGGTTGATCCGGTCAACCGATATCCTTTGGGTCGATTTCGTGCAAACCTTCGTCAAGGGCGCGCTGTCTGGCTATGCCATCGGCGTCGGTGCGGCGCTGGTCTTTGCGCTGCTGGTCGATCGCAGCGATTTTCTGCGCCGTGGCCTGCTGCCGGTGGGCAATTTTCTGGCGGCCCTGCCCATCATCGGCACGGCCCCCATCATGGTCATGTGGTTCGGCTTTGACTGGCCATCCAAGGCGGCGGTGGTGGTGGCGATGGTATTTTTCCCTATGCTGGTCAATACTGTGCAGGGTCTGGCGTCCACCGATGCCATGCAACGCGACCTGATGCGCACCTATAATGCCAGCTGGACGCAATCGCTGCTGAAACTGCGGCTTCCGGCGGCCATGCCCTTCATTTTCAACGGGCTTAAAATTGCATCAACGCTTGCCTTGATCGGGGCCATTGTCGCTGAATTTTTCGGCTCTCCCACACGCGGAATGGGCTTTCGCATCTCGACCGAGGTGGGACGGTTGCAACTGGACATGGTCTGGGCAGAAATTGCCGTAGCAGCCCTCGCGGGGTCGCTGTTTTACGGTATTCTTGCGCTTGCAGAACGCGGGGTCACTTTCTGGCACCCGTCACAACGCAAGCGTTAATCCCTGTGCCCCAGCCAAGGGCCAGGCAACACGGAGGTGATAAAAATGAAAAAGGTAATATTCGGGTCGGTCGCGGCCCTTGGTCTGGGACTGGCGCCAGCGGCATGGGCGCTGGATGATGTGACCATCCAGCTAAAATGGGTCACGCAGGCGCAGTTTGCAGGCTACTATGTCGCGCTGGAAAACGGGTTCTATGAGGAAGAAGGGCTGAATGTCACCGTGCGCGCAGGCGGGCCGGACATTGCCCCGCCGCAGGTGATTGCAGGCGGTGGCGCGGATGTCATCGTCGAATGGATGCCCGCTGCCTTGGCCGCGCGTGAAAATGGCCTGCCGCTGGTCAATATCGCGCAGCCCTTCAAGGAATCGGGGATGATGCTGACCTGTCTGGCCGAAACCGGCGTGACCGGACCAGAGGATTTTCCCGGCCGCACATTGGGCGTTTGGTTCTTTGGCAATGAATACCCGTTCCTAAGCTGGATGAGCACCCTTGGCATTCCCACCGATGGTGGCGATGAAGGTGTCGAAGTGCTGCGTCAGGGTTTCAACGTGGACCCGCTGCTGCAACGTCAGGCCGATTGCATCAGCACCATGACCTATAACGAATACTGGCAGGTCATTGATGCAGGCATCAGCGAAGACGAGTTGGTGACCTTCAAATATGAGGATCAGGGCGTCGCCACACTGGAAGACGGGCTGTACGTGTTGGAAAGCAATCTGGAAGATCCTGAATTCGTGGACAAGATGGCACGTTTCGTGCGCGCGTCGATGCGTGGTTGGGAATGGGCCGCCGAGAATGTCGAAGAAGCGGCCATGATTGTGCTGGAATATGACGACACCGGCGCGCAAACCGAAGAGCATCAGATCCGCATGATGGGTGAAGTGGCCAAGCTGATCGAAGGGTCCGATGGCACGCTGGACATGGATGATTATGCCCGCACGGTTGAAACGCTGCTGGGTGGCGGGTCCGACCCTGTCATCACGTCCGAACCCGTGGGCGCCACCACCACGGCCGTCACGGACGCAGCGTTTAACTGATTACGCGTCACAAACCGCGCGCGTTTTGACCCGCGCACACCTAAATCTTGGGCGCATCTTCGGATGCGCCCATTTTTCGTGGCACAGGCAGAAAGTATGGAATTGCATCTGTTAACAATTAATGGAAGGAATAGGGCCAATCCCTGAGTGCAACATGATCGCCCCCGCGCATCCCGCGCACCGAAGGCATGGCCACCCCTGCGCTGCGTGCCCGCCCCCGCAGCCCGACACTTGAAGAAGTCTGATGTTTCTTAGAAAAAACCTGCGCTGGCTTTCGGCCGGATTTGTGCTGACATTCGTCTCCGCCTTCGGGCAAACCTGGTTCATCTCGTTGTTTGCGGGTGCGATAAAGGCTGAACACGGGCTGACAGATGGCAGCTGGGGCAGCCTTTATACCCTTGCCACCCTAAGCGCCGCCGCCTTGATGTTCTGGCGCGGGTCATTGGCGGACACGATCGCATTGTCGCGCCTGGCACCCGCCATTACGGGCGTTTTTGCGTTGGCGGCCTTGGGCATGGCGCTGGCGCAGAATGTTTGGGTTTTGGGTGTTGCACCATCGCAATACCGCGTTGGCCCGGTTGCAGGCGGTTAACCACCTTTTCGCCGATCACAACCTCGCCGCCGGAAATGCTTTCAAGGCCCGCAATCATGCGCAAGGTGGTTGACTTCGCGCAACCCGACGGGCCAACCAGCACCATGAACTCGCCATCCTCGACATCCAGATTGATGCCATGCACCGCCTTGAACGTATTGGCATATGTCTTTTCCAGATTCTTGATTTGCAAACGTGCCATAGCTTTACCCTTTCACCCCGCCAGTCGAGATGCCCTCGATGAAGTATCGTTGTGCCATGAAGAAGACGATCAGCGCGGGCAGCAGCGCCAGCACGGACATCGCCAGAATCCGGTTCCAGTCAAATGCCTCGGTGGTGTCGATGGACAGCTTCAACGCCAGCGATACCGGAAAGCTCTGGACCGAAGACAGATAGATCAGCGGGCCCAGAAAATCGTTCATCGTCCACATGAACTGGAACAATGCCACCGAAATCAGCGCGGGCATCAGCATGGGCACTACGATATAGATCAGGGTTTGCAGGCTGTTGGCCCCGTCCACGCGTGCCGCCTCTTCCATGTCGCGGGGAATGGCGCGCAGAAACTGCACCAGCATGAACACAAAGAATGCGTCCCCTGCAAAGGCTGATGGCACCCAAAGCGGCAGATAGGTGTCCAGCCAGCCCAGATCGTGGAACAGGATATATTGCGGAATGCGTGTCACCACATTGGGCAGCAGCAATGTTGCAATCAGGCTGGCAAACAGCAGTTTCTTATAGGGAAATTCAAACCGCGCGAACCCATATGCGACCAGCGCGCAGGAAATCGCGGTGAAGATGGTTTTGGGCAGGATGATCAGAAACGTATTCCAGAAAAACCGCCCGAATGTGTAGGGAGTCGAGGTTTCCCACCCTTTGCGATAGCCTTCCAGTGTCGGTTCTTGCGGGATGAACCCGATGGAGCCGTAGATTTCCGAATTGGTCTTGAACGATGCGCCCACCAGCCACAGCAGCGGATACAGCATCAAAAAGCCCACCGTTATCAGCAAGGAATAGCGTATGAAAGCGGACAGGCGTTCTGCCCTGATCTGCGCGCGGGACGTGTCGTCCAGAACAGGGGCCACCAGGGCCTTGACCGGCGTAAGCGTTGTGTCAGGATTACTCATCGATCAGCTCCTCTTGTCGCCGGCGTAATAGACCCATTTTTTGGATGACCAGAACGCCGCGACGGTCAGCACCATGATGATGACAAACAGCACCCAGGCGATGGCCGACGCATAGCCCATGTTGAAATTCTTGAATGCCTCGTCATAGATATACAGCGGCAACAGATAAGTAGACCGCAGCGGCCCGCCGCCAGTGATCACATAAGGGCCGTTGAATTCCTGAAACGCCTGCACCATCTGCATGATAAGGTTAAAGAAAATGACAGGTGTGATCAGCGGAAGCGTGATGAATACGAAACTGTGCCACTTGCCTGCACCATCAATTGCGGCCGCTTCATACAGCGATTTGTCCACCGATTGCAGCGCCGCCAGAAAGATGACCATTGCCGACCCGAATTGCCATGTGCGCAGCAGCGTGATGGTGAACAGCGCGTTAACCGGATCGCCGAACCAGTTGACAGGGTCCAGACCGATGGTAACCAGCACCATGTTGACCAGCCCCGTATCGGCAAAGATATAGCGCCACAGCACCGCCACCGCGACAGCACCGCCACCGCGATTGACCCGCCCAGAATGGACGGCACATAATATGCGGTGCGGAAGAACCCTATCGCTTTCAGCCGGTAGTTCAGGATCACAGCGATGAACAGCGCAAAGACCAGTTTCAGCGGCACTGTCAGAAACACATAAAGCAACGTCACATTCAGCGACCGCTTGAAGGTGCGGTCCGACATCAGATCACGGAAGTTTTCCAGCCCCGTCCAGATCGGGCGCGACATCAGATTGTAATCGGTGAAACTCAGGTAAAGCGAGGCCAGAAACGGGATCATCGTAAAGACCAACAGCCCGATAATATAAGGCGCCAGATAGGCCAGCCCCAGAAAACGGCTTTCCATGGTTTATTCCCCTGTCATTTGATACATGTTCCCCATGTGACCCTGACAGGGGCCAAAGCATGGGGGGATGTCCGCAATTCGTGACAGGATGCGGTGTCTTTGGCAAAGATTCTGCCTTTGGCACGTCATCAAATCGCTCCTCCTTCGATTCGATCCGTTCTGGCAAGCATTTCCCTGCCAGAAGTATTCGCCTAATATGCCAGTTACGCAGGCAGATGGAATTGACGTTTATGCAGAAAAAGATGGACGAAACAGAACATCTTGCAACTGCGGCAACAGCAGGGGCCGGCATTCTGGCGGGGCTTCCGGTTCGGGCGCTGGATCTGACGCTGACACGCTCTGCAATCCGGATGCGGCACTCGAACAGCTGGTCCATCGACAAGGTGAACAGCTATCATGACCTTGTGATCTGCCTGTCCGGACAGGGCGCGTATCTTCTGGGGGACCAGCACATCACCCTAACACCCGGCATGGCCATGCTTATCCCGGCCGGAACACGGTTTCAGGGCCACAACCCCGACCCGGACTGTCTGTATACCGGACTGGCGCAGCATTTCCGGCTGGACCTGTTCGGGCGGCATGATTTTCTGGCGCGGCTGCACCTGCGGCAGGTGGTCACCCTGTCCCGCTGGCCCATGCTGGAGCCACTGGTGCGCCACTACCGTGCAACAGCGCCCGCCGGATCGGTCACCATGTCCATGCACCATGCGTTTATGGTGATTGTGAACGAATTTATCGAAGATGCATTTCTGGGCTGGCAAAACACCCAGGACCCCGCCCTTGACCAGTCCGAAGGGCTGCCTATGGCGGTGATGATGGCCGCAACCCAAATCGCCGCCAACCCGCTGCAACCGGGGTTGGCCGAACGTGTGGTGCGCGATGCGCCCTATAGTGATGTGTATTTCCGCCGCGAATTCAGCCGCCGGCTGGGGGCCACGCCTGCGAAATATCAGGAATTCAAACGCATGGAAATCGGCATGCAATTGTTGGAAGCAGGCACAGGGGTTACCGAAACAGCCGCACGGTTGGGATTTAACGATGTCTACTACTTCTCACGGCTGTTCAAACGCCATATTGGCACCAGTCCGCGCGGCTGGCAAAATCAGGTGCGGCTGCGGCGGGACGGGCATTGGCCACGCGGGCAGGAAGATGGCGAAACGCTGTATCCCCTGCGCCCGCCACCTGCCCCGTCTGATATGACGCCTGACTGACACCGCGTATCATTGCGCGTTGTGGCAGGCTGCGGTAAAAACTAGATATCCGCCACCATCGCACGCGCGCCCTGCGCCACCAGCCCTGACAGGGCTTGTGTCAGTTCGGCGGCGAAACCGGTATCTTGACGCAAGGATTGCGCAAACACCTCTGACAAGGTCAGAAACCCTGTGACCGTGTCGCGCGGATCATCACACCAAAGCGCTGCCAGACGGTCGGCAAGCGGGTCTTTCACCTCGATCGCGGTGCCAGTTTCATCGCGGCCAGATGTGTAGCGCATCCATGCCGCAACGGCCAGCACCAGCCCAGCACTGCCGCGCCCCGCCGCGCGGTTTTCGGCCAGCGTGGCAAGAATACGCTGCGGCAGTTTCTGGCTGCCATCCATGGCAATCTGCCATGTGCGGTGCCGGATTGCGGGGTTGGCATATCGCGCCGCCAGCGCTTCGGCATAAGCTCCCAGATCGGTGTTTTCCGGCGGGGTCAGCGTTGGAATAATCTCTGCCTGCCACAGGTGGCGCGCATAGCGGACAAAGGCAGGGTCGGTCATGACTTCGGCAATCGTCTGGTACCCCGCCAGATACCCCAGATAGGCAAGCGAGCTGTGCGTGCCGTTCAGCATGCGCAGCTTCATATGCTCAAACGGGGTGACATCCGCAACCATCTGCGCGCCTGCGACGTCCCATTGCGGGCGGGCGCCACAAAAGCGGTCCTCGACCACCCATTGGCGGAACGGTTCGTGCATCACGGGCGCTTCATCGCGCTGGCCGGTCAGGGCGGCAACGCGGTCCAGATCATCCGGTGTGGTGGCGGGCACAATGCGGTCGACCATCGTGGAGGGAAACGCGCCATCGCTGGCAATCCACGCGGCCAGCGCAGGGTCGATCAGGCGTGCAAGGTCCAACACCACTCCGCGCACCACATGGCCGTTTTCCGGCAGGTTGTCGCAGCACAGCACCGTAAACGGCGGCAGTCCGCGCGCATGGCGCAGTTGCAGCGCACGCACCAGATAGCCGGGCGCAGATTTCGGCAGATCATGCGCAATATCATGTGCAATATCAGGATGTGCAGAGTCCAGCCGCCCCGTGGCCGGTTCGTGGCAATACCCTTTTTCGGTGACTGTCAGGCTGACAATCGACACATTGGGCGCGGCCATCGCATCCAGCACTGCCTGGGGGTTTTCAGGGGCCACCAGCACATCGCGCAGCAATGTCATGACCTGCGGTTTTTCACCGTCGGGTGCCAGTTCGACCGCGGTATAGGCCCAGCCCTGCGGGCGCAGCCTGTCGCGCACGCCGGGGGATTTCAGCGAAACACCGATCACGCCCCAGTCCCCGCCATGGTGCTGCATGGCTTCTGAAATGTAGCTTGCGACATGCGCGCGGAAAAACGCCCCAAGCCCCAGATGCACAATCCCCGCAAGGGCAGGTTCGGTCCCCGCTGGGGTGGTTTCGGGCGGGTGGAAAAGTCTATCGTGCAAGCCAGCCTCCATCGACATTCAGGATTGCGCCATTGATGTAATCAGATGCGGGGGCCGCCAGAAACACTGCCGTTTGTGCAATGTCTTCGGGCTGGCCCCAACGCCCTGCGGGAATGCGCTCCAGAATGGCGCGCGAACGATCCGGATCAGCGCGCAGCGCGTCTGTGTTGTTGGTTTCAATATAGCCGGGCGCAATGGCGTTCACATTCAACCCCTGCGCCGCCCATTCATTGGCCAGCAATTTCGTCAGCCCTGCCACGCCATGTTTGCTGGCGGTGTAGGAGGGCACGCGAATACCGCCCTGAAACGACAGCAGCGACGCGATATTGATGATCTTGCCGCGCCCGCGTGGCAGTGCTGCCCGCGCGAATGCCTGACAGGTGAAAAACAGCGCCTTCATATTCACATCCATCACATCATCCCAATCGGATTCCGTGAAATCAACCGCATCGGCGCGGCGGATGATGCCGGCGTTATTGACCAGAATATCAATGTGGTTGTGCGCAAACACATCGCGCGCGGCCATAGGGTCGGCGAAATCCAGTTGCAGCGCCCGCCCGCGGCCCATGCGCGCAAGCGTTTCGTCGCAATCGCGCCGACCTGCGGCAATGACATCGCCCCCCGCCTGCGCCAGCGCAACGGCAATCGCCTGTCCGATGCCGGTATTCGCACCTGTAACCAGCGCGGTCTGGCCGTGTAGCGAAAAGGCGGTCATCGCAAATCCTCGGGGGCGATAAAGTCCATGTCTGTGTAATCGACATTGTCACCCGCCATCGCCCAGATGAAGGTGTATGCGCCAATGCCCGCGCCCGAATGAATGGACCATGGCGGTGACAGAACCGCCTGTTCGTTGGCGACAAACAGATGGCGTGTTTCGTGCGGTTCACCCATCAGGTGAAGCACGCGCGCTTCCGGCGCCATGCCGTGATACAGATACGCCTCCATCCGGCGATCATGAATATGGCTTGGAATGGTGTTCCAGACCGACCCATCCTCTAGCGAGGTATAGCCAAGAATCAACTGGCAGCTTTCCATGACCAGCGGGTGAATGAGCTGCCGGATTGTGCGCTTGTTTGATGTTTCCGCAGCGCCCAGCTTCACTTCCTTGGCGTCGGCCACTTTGACCAGCCGGTGCGGAAATGCCCGGTGCGCAGGCGCAGATGTGATGTAGAACCGCCCCGCGCCCGAAAACGTCACCGGACCGGCCCCCATGCCCAGATACAGCACATCGCCATAAGCCATGTCCCAGCCCTGCCCGTCTGCGTCCACGCGGCCGGTATCGCCAATATTGACGATCCCCATTTCGCGCCGGTCCATGAAATTGGGCGTGCGCGTTTCTGCAACCTGATCCAGCACCAACGCCGCCCCGTCCGGCACAGCCCCGCCCAGAACAAAGCGGTCATAATGGGTATAAGCCAGACGGATTTCACCGTTCGCAAACAACCCCCCGGCCAGAAAATTGCGGCGCAGATTGGCTGTATCCATGCCCTTGGCATGTTCAGGATGAACGGCGTGGCGGGTTTCAACATTCAACATTTGGGGATTTTTCCTGTCAAAGTTTATAGGCGCGCTTGGCCAGCCCATAGGCCAGATCATGCGCCAGTTCGGGGGCATCACCTTCGGACAGGCGGCCGGTCACAACCAGCGTGGCCAGATAGGCGCAATCCACACGCCGCGCGACATCATGGCGCGCGGGGATCGAACAGAACGCCCGGGTATCATCGTTGAAGCCGACAGTGTTATAGAAACCGGCGGTTTCCGTGGTCATTTCGCGGAACCGGCGCATGCCTTCGGGGCTGTCATGAAACCACCATGCCGGACCCAGCTTCAGGCAGGGGTAAACGCCTGCCAGCGGGGCCAGTTCGCGCGCATAGGATGTTTCATCCAGCGTGAATATGATCACCGTCAAATCTGCCCGCATACCGACCGCATTCAAAAGCGGGCGCAGCGCCGTGACATAGTCGGTGCGGCCCGGGATATCGAACCCCTTGTCGCGGCCATACATGGCCATGACGGGGTTGGAATGGTTGCGGCGTGATCCGGGGTGAATTTGCATGACCAACCCGTCATCCAAACTCATCCGGGCCATTTCAGTCAGCATATGGGCGCGGAAGGCATCGGCCTCTTCTGCCGTGCAGTCCCCCCGCAAGGCCTTGGTGAACAGCGCCGCCGCATCTGCCTGCGGCAAATCTTCGGTGCGCGCACTGGGGTGGCCGTGATCGGTCGATGTCGCGCCAAATTCCTTGAAATACGCCCGCCGCGCACGATGGGCATTCAGATAGCCCGCCCAAGTGGTGGTATCTTCGCCGGTCTGTTCGCCCATCAGGGCAACATTTTCGGCAAACCCTTCCACTTCGGGATCAATCACGCCATCGGGGCGATAGGCGGTGACAACGCGGCCCGTCCAGCCACTGTCGCGGATCATCCGGTGCCAGCGCAGATCATCGGTGGCCGCTTCGGTTGTGGCAATCGCTTCTATATTGAACCGCTCGAACAGGGCGCGGGGACGAAATTCGGGCTTGGCCAGACAATCTGCAATATGGTCAAAATACCAGTCCGCATTGTCCGCGTTCAGCGGGCGGTCAATGCCAAACACATGCTGGAACGAATAATCCAGCCACATCCGCGACGGCGTGCCGCGAAACAGGTGGTAATTCTGCGCAAACAACCGCCATATCTTGCGCGCATCTGTTTCAGTTGGACCACCATCCACGCGCGGCACACCCAGATCCGTCAGCGCCACCCCCTGCGAGCACAGCATGCGAAAGACATAGTGATCAGGCGTGACAAACAACTGCGCAGGGTCCGGAAACGCGGCATTTTCAGCATACCAGCGCGGGTCCGTATGGCCATGCGGGCTGATGATCGGCAGATCGCGGATTTCCGCATAAAGCGCGCGCGCAAGGTCGCGGGCGCGCCCTTCGATCGGGAAAAGGCGGTCTTCTTGCAGCAGTGGCATTTGCACCTCTGGTTCGGGGAAATTGTCTATTAGACTAATATTCTAGTTTACAGGTTGCGTCAAGGGATGTAGATACACTTGCTATGTCAATGTCACAGCGTCTTCCGCCACTTGATGCCCATCACCCGCGCAGCATGGCTGATCAGGTGTATGATCTGCTGTATGAACGCATCATCAACCTGATGCTGCCACCGGGAACAAAGCTGTCAGAAGCCGAAGTCGCCGCACAACTGGGCGTATCGCGCCAGCCGGTGCGGGACGCATTTTACCGGTTGTCACAACTGGGCCTGATCCATATCAGGCCACAGCGCGCAACCACCGTCGCGCCCATTTCCAAGGATGCGATTGTGCAGGCCTATTTCATTCGCAGCGCATTAGAAGAAGCGACCATGCGTGTGGCGGCAGAAAAGCTGGAACCTGTGCATATTACTGCATTGCAGGACATCCTGAACCGGCAGGAAGATGCCCTGCGCGCGAATGACAAAACCGGTTTTCATGCGCTGGATGATCAGTTTCATCATGACATATGCACCTATGCGGGGCTTGGATTCGGCTGGGCACTGATCAAGGACAACAAGGGCCATATGGACCGCGCCCGATATTTAAGCCTGTCTTTTGAAGCGCCGCGCGCGCTGGCCGAACACCACGACATTCTGAACGCCCTGCGCGCAGGCGACGGGGACGGTGCAGCCGCCGCCGTAAAGACGCATCTTAGCCATATCGGCGATATTATTGACTGGATACAAGCCAACCAGCCGGAAGTGTTCTGACCCGACCGCAGGCCAACCCCCGACCCGGAACCCATGCATGACCACTGCATCGCGCAAGGATGCACTGCCCCGACAATACACAAGTGAAGTTTCCTTCTGGTATCCATTTTCACTTTGGGCTACACAAACAGTAAGGTCATTCGCGGGGTTTCCCGATGCAACATTCCGTTCCGGGAAAATATACAACAATCATCTTGATTTATCTGGGTGCCGTTGGCACCGGCTGGATTGCAGCGCAATTACATGTACCCCTGCCATGGATGATCGGCGCCTTGGTCTTTGCCACCGGCATCAGCCTTTATGGTGTTCAGATCAAGGCCCCTGCACTGTCGCGACCGGCGGGGCAGATTGTGGTTGCAGGCTCTGTCGGGCTGGCGTTCACGCCCGCAGCGCTGGAAACACTGGGGGCGATGTTCCTGCCCATGGTCATTGCCGCGCTGCTGACAATCGCTGCGGGTTTTCTGGTGGCATGGGTGTTGATGCGCCTGTCGGATGTTGATGCAATGACCGCAACGCTGGCATCTGTTCCGATGGGACCGGTGGAATCCGCCAATCTGGCGCAGCGCTACGGGGTCAACCCCGGCCCTGTTGTCTTTGCGCAGACCTTGCGGATTATGGCGCTTGTGCTGGTTATCCCGCCTGCGATCCTGCTGCTTGACGGAAGCGTCGCTGACCCGTCCGAAACCCTGCGCAACATGCACTGGACACCGCAAGGGGCGGCGCTGTTGATTGTGCTGGCCGTTCTTGGCGCCTTCACACTTAAACTGTTGCGGGTGTCGAACCCGTTTTTCCTTGGCCCGCTTGCCGCATCGGCAGCGGCTGCCGCGCTGGGGTTGCCCGTTACCGCCACGCCCTATGTGGTACTTGCGGGCGCGCAGGTGTTGCTGGGGGTCTGGCTGGGGGCCGTGATCAACCGCGATCTGTTCCGTCGTGCGGGGCGTTTTGTTCCGGCTGCAATGCTATCGACGCTGCTGATGATGGCGCTGTGTCTGGCACTGGCGCTGATCCTTGCACCGATCACAGGAACGAACTGGGCCACCATGGTTCTGGCAACCGCACCGGGCAGCGTGACCGAAATGGCCCTGACCGCCAAGGTGTTGCAAGAAAGCGTGGCGCTGGTCACGGCCTATCACATCACGCGGATATTCATCATCATCCCGTCTGCCCCCTTGCTGACACGGATCACCGCGCGCCTGACCCACTGGACACCGCCAAAGCGGGATTAGAGCATATCCCGTTCATTCGTATTCACGCGACATGCTCTGACTTATTGATTTCGCATGTTCGAGAAGCTCAAAACCGGTTCCCACTTTTGAGCAACATGCTCTAGCGGGGGGCAGGAATGGATATAGCCCGCGCCTTGGAAAACCCGTGGCACTTACCCCCGAGCACCTCAGTTCAGCAATTCCACCGCCTTGCGCACATTCTCATCAAGGGCGGCGCTGTCGTGTTTGGCCAGTTCGCACAAATGCGCGCGCATGGACGGGTCCCAGAAATCGCGCAGATGGCTGGCAATGCGTTCGGCCCCGTCATCACCGGGTTGCGACTTGAAAAAGGTCGCAATCTGGTTGGCCATGTAAATCAGTTTCTCAGGCTGCATCGGATACCTTTGTGATAATGCGCGCGGGATGCGCGTAAATGTCGAAACCACCCCCACGGGCAAAAGCCGCAACGGTAATTCCGGCCCCTTCGGCAAGCCGCAGGGCGGCGGCAGTGGGCGCGGACACGGACACCAGCACGGGGCAGCCAGCAATGGCACATTTCTGCACCAGTTCCACCGACAGACGGCTGGTCATGATAAACGCCCCCTGCCCCGCATCCATGCCTGCGCGCGCCATCGCGCCGATCAGCTTGTCCAGCGCATTGTGGCGGCCCACATCCTCGCGCGCCAGAACAATGCGCCCGTCCTGCGCCATGAACCCCGCCGCATGGGTGGCCCCAGTCTGATCGCGCAGTGGCTGGCGCGCGGCCAGCGCGTCGCCCGCACGCGCAACGGCCTTGCGCGTCAGGCGCAGGCCGGTATCGGGCACATGTGGCAACGGGCGGCTGGCCTGTTCCAGACTGTCGATCCCGCACAACCCGCACCCCACAGGCCCTGCCATGAACCGGCGGCGGGCCTGAAGGGCCTCTGAGTGGTCAGCGCGCAACCAAAGCCGCGCTTCCAGCCCAGCGGGGTGTTCGGCCACCTCGAAATCCTGCACATCACCGGCGGTGGTGATAATCCCCTCGCTTAGGGCAAAGCCCATGGCAAGATCATGAATATCGGCGGGGCTGGCCATCATCACCGCAAGGGTCGTGCCATCAAAGACCAGCGCCACCGGAACCTCATCGGGCAAGGTGCGCCACATGTCGCGCTGTCCGTCCTTCTGAACGGACAGGCCCGACATGCTGGCAGCAGGGGGGCGGTGTGGCGCGGTCATCTGCCTACTCCGCCGCGGGCAGAATACGGCGCGCCAATGCGGCCTGCGCCTGATAGTCTTCCTGCCATTGGGTCGGGCCATTCGACGGGCTGATCTGCACCGCCGTCACCTTGTATTCGGGGCAATTGGTGGCCCAGTCTGAATAATCGGTGGTGATGACATTCGCCTGCGTTTCAGGGTGGTGGAAGGTGGTGTAAACCACACCGGGGCTGACACGGTCGGTCAATGTGGCGCGCAGTGCGGTTTCGCCCGACCGGCTGGCCAGTTTCACCCAATCGCCCTGATTGATGCCGCGCTGTTCGGCATCATGGGGGTGGATTTCCAGCAGATCCTCATCATGCCAGACCACGTTTTCCGTGCGCCGCGTCTGCGCGCCCACATTATACTGCGACAGAATGCGCCCTGTGGTCAGCAGCAGCGGGAAGCGTGGGCCGGTCTTTTCGTCCGTGGCTACATATTCGGTGACAATGAACCGACCCTTGCCGCGCACAAACCCGTCGACATGCATCAGCGGCGTGCCCTCGGGGTTTGCTTCATTGCAGGGCCATTGCACCGACCCTTTTTCTTCCAGCGTGGCATAATCCACACCGGCGAAACTGGGGGTGGTCAGGGCAATTTCATCCATGATCTGGGCGGGGTGGGTATAGCGCCAGTTCGCGCCCATCGCATTGGCCAGAAGCTGCGTCACTTCCCAATCGGCATAGCCGTTGCGCGGGGCCATCACCTGCCGCACACGGTTGATGCGCCGTTCGGCATTGGTGAATGTCCCGTCCTTTTCCAGAAAGGTCGATCCGGGCAGGAACACATGCGCGTAATTGGCGGTTTCATTCAGGAACAGGTCATGGACAATCACACATTCCATCGCCGCCAGTCCCGCAGCCACATGTTTGGTGTCGGGGTCCGATTGCAGAATATCCTCGCCCTGACAATACAGGCCCTTGAACGTGCCCGACACGGCCGCATCCAGCATGTTGGGAATGCGCAACCCCGGTTCGGGGTCGATTTTCACACCCCATGCGGATTCGAAAATCGCGCGGACTTCGGGCAATTTGACATGACGGTAGCCCGGCAATTCATGCGGGAACGACCCCATGTCGCACGACCCCTGAACATTGTTCTGGCCACGCAGCGGGTTCACGCCCACACCGCGCCGCCCGACATTGCCGGTCAGCATGGCCAGATTGGCAATCGCCATGACAGTGGTGGACCCTTGGGAATGTTCTGTCACACCCAGCCCGTAGTAAACGGCCCCGTTGCCGCCGGTCGCAAACAGTCGCGCAGCGGCGCGCAATTCATCCGCGGGCACACCGCTCAGCAATGCGGTCGCTTCGGGGCTGTGGCGCGGGTCGGACGCGAATTCGGCGTAATGCTGGAATTCATCCCAATCGCAACGGGTGCGAATGAAATTCTCGTCCATCAGCCCTTCGGTGACAATGACATGCGCCATGGCGGTGATGACGGCCACATTCGTGCCGGGTCGCAACGCCAGATGATGCGCGGCCTTGTAATGCGGGCCTTGCACGGTTTCGGTGCGGCGCGGGTCCACGACAATCAGTTTTGCGCCCGCGCGCAGGCGCTTTTTCATACGGCTGGCAAAAACCGGATGGCCCGCATGCGGGTTTGCACCAATGACCATGATGACATCGGCCTGTTCCACACTGTCGAAATCCTGCGTGCCCGCGCTGGTGCCGAATGTCTGACCCAACCCGTAGCCGGTGGGCGAATGGCACACGCGCGCGCAAGTGTCGGTGTTGTTGTTGCCAAACACCGCGCGGGTCAGTTTCTGCACCAGATAGGTTTCTTCATTGGTGCAGCGGCTGGATGTGATCACCCCCACCGATTTGCGACCGTATTGCGCCTGAATGCCGCGCATTTTGCTGGCGGCAAAGGACAGCGCATCGTCCCAGCTGACCTCTCGCCAGGGCTGGTCGATGCTGTCGCGGATCATGGGGTTCAGAATGCGGTCTTTATGGTTGGCATAGCCATAGGCAAACCGCCCCTTCACGCAGCTATGGCCACGATTGGCCTTGCCGTGCTTATAGGGCACCATGCGCACCAACTGGTCGCCGTTCAGTTCGGCCTTGAACGAACAGCCCACCCCGCAATATGCGCAGGTCGTGATAACAGACCGCGTGGGCGTGCCCAACTCGATCACGGATTTTTCCTGCAATGTGGCCGTCGGGCAGGCTTGCACACAGGCCCCGCAGGACACGCAATCAGACGCCAGCGCCGTGTCGGATTTCGCACCAAAAGACACACGGCTGTCAAACCCGCGCCCCTCGATCGTCAGTGCGAATGTGCCCTGCACTTCTTCGCAGGCGCGCACGCAGCGCGAACACACAATGCATTTCGCAGGATCATAGGTGAAATACGGGTTGCTGTCATCTTTGGGCAGGTATTCGCGATTGGCCTCGCCACTTGTATCACGCGGCGCAAAATGATTGGCCAGCACGCCCCCCTCGGGCGCCTGATAGCGCACATCGCGCAGGCCCACAGCGCCCGCCATATCCTGCAATTCGCAATCGCCATTGGCCGCACAGGTCAGGCAATCCAGCGGGTGGTCGCTGATATACAACTCCATCACGCCGCGGCGCAGTTTGCGCAGCTTTTCATTCTGGGTGCGCACCACCATGCCCGGCGCAACGGGTGTCGTGCACGATGCAGGCGTGCCGCGCCGCCCCTCGATCTCGACCACGCACAGGCGGCATGACCCGAATGCCTCCACACTGTCGGTCGCGCAAAGTTTCGGGATGGACAACCCAGCCAGCGCGGCGGCGCGCATCACGGATGTGCCTTCAGGCACAGTCACATCGAACCCGTCAATCGACAGGGTAACCGGCGCGCCGCTGCGCGCAGGCGTGCCCAGATCGCGGTCATCAGATGGAATGACAAAATCCTTCATGTGACAGCCCTTTGCTTCATCTTGCCGAAAATACTCCGGGGGGTGGGGGGGGGGGTGGCCCCCCCCGGGGGGGGGGGGGCCGGCGGG
>JAFIEO010000038.1 GCA_020832445.1 Paracoccaceae bacterium | reverse complement strand
GACATCTATATCGACACGCGCACGGTGGATGTGCATGTGGGCCGGCTGCGCAAGACGCTGTGCACAACAGGCCACCCCGACCCCATCCGCACCGTCCGCGGCGCAGGCTACGCCATGGGCGGATAACGCCCGACGATACGGCTAGATCGCGCGTTTGATGCCGCTGAATCTGGCGCGGGCGCGCGGATCTTTGTCAAAAAGGGCTGCCAGTTGTTCGGTCATCGCACCCGCCAGCTGTTCGACATCGGTGATGGTGACGGCGCGTTCGTAGTAGCGCGTCACGTCATGCCCGATCCCGATTGCCAGCAGTTCCACCGCGCGACGGCGTTCGACCAGCGCAATAACATCGCGCAGATGCCGTTCCAGATAATTGGCGGCATTCACCGACAGGGTTGAATCGTCCACCGGCGCGCCATCGGAAATGACCATCAGGATTTTGCGGGCCTCGGGGCGGGCCAGCATGCGCCGGTGTGCCCATTCAAGTGCCTCGCCATCAATGTTTTCCTTCAGCAGCCCTTCTTTCATCATCAGGCCCAGATTTGGGCGCACACGCCGCCATGGCGCATCGGCCTGTTTGTAGATGATGTGGCGCAGATCATTCAGGCGGCCCGGTTGCGCACTGCGCCCTTCGCCCAGCCAGCGTTCACGCGACTGCCCACCTTTCCAGGCGCGGGTGGTGAAGCCCAGAATTTCGACCTTCACGTTGCACCGCTCCAGCGTGCGGGCCAGAACATCGGCGCAAATTGCCGCGATCGAGATGGGACGGCCGCGCATGGACCCCGAATTGTCCAGCAGCAATGTCACCACAGTATCGCGGAACTCCGTGTCTTTTTCCTGCTTGAATGACAGGGGCGTGGTGGGGTTTGCGACAACCCGCGCCAGGCGGCCTGCATCAAGAATACCTTCTTCCAGATCAAACAGCCATGACCGGTTTTGTTGTGCCTGAAGACGGCGCTGCAACTTGTTGGCCAACCGTGACACAGCCCCCTTCAGGGGTTCCAGTTGTTGGTCCAGATAGGCGCGCAGGCGTTCCAGCTCTACCGGATCGGCCAGATCCTCGGCACGGATTTCTTCGTCAAAGGCGGTGCTGAACACCTTGTATTCTGCGCTTGCTTCCGAATGTGGGGGGGGCGGTGGCGGATCAAGCGGCGCTTCGCCTTCGGGCATGTCGGCTTCGTCCGACATCTCGTCGCTGGCATCCTGATCAAGGGCTGCATCGGCCTGCGCGCTGTCTTGCGCGGCGCTGTCCTCTTCGCTGTTCTCGTCGGATTGTTCATCCTGTCCGGTGCTGTCGGGGGTGTCCTGTTCTTCAGGCTGGTCCTCGGCCTCGGTGTCTGTGGCATCATCCTGATCGCCGGTATCGTCGGGATCGTCGCCAAGCTGGTCGCCATAGCCCAGATCCTCGATCATCTTGCGGGCAAAACGGGCGAATGCTGTCTGGTCGCCCAGAACCTTTTCCAGCCCGTCCAGCGTGCCGCCTGCGCGTTCCTCGATAAAACCGCGCCACAGATTAAGCACCTGATCCGCCCCTTGGGGCAGGGTGCGGCCTGTGGCCAGTTCACGGATCATATAGCTTGCGGCCACAGGCAGGGGCGCATCCTGACGGTCGCGGATCTGGGCATAGCCCTTGCGCGTGGCGTCATGCGAAATGCGTGCATCGATATTCTTGGCCGTGCCGGGCATATGGCGCGCACCAACCGCTTCGCAACGCGCATCTTCCATAGCCTGATACAGGTCGCGCGCCATCTGGCCCTGGGGCAGATAGCGGGTATGCGTGGCGTCATCATGGAAACGCAGCCGCAAGGCCAGCGTGTCGGCGGTGCCGCGGGCCAGCAACACTTCGTCGCGCGTCATCCGGCGCGTGACCTGCGGCAGGCGCATGGTGTCGCCACTAACGCCGGGGGGGTCCACCGAATAGGTGACCGTCATTTCGCGCTGATCGGCCATCGTGCGTGTCGCGTCTGACAGCGCTTTCTTGAACGGGTCGGCGGGGTTGTCGGTGCGGTTCATGCGCGGCGTGCTCTTGTTGCTGAGGCGGTCCCCCCAGAGATAGACCAGAGCATGCGGAAAAGAAAGCGCCGCTGCGATCAGAATCTGGGGGTTGGCGCGATACAATTGGTCCCGGTGTATTCCGAGCAGCCGATCAGAACCCCGCTCATGCCGCCCAGTGCGTTGCCAAAGCCGAATGTGCCTGCGGCTTCTTCGGCATTCGGCCCGTAGAACGCGCCGTCCAATTCGCCCCACGCCTGCTTGCCGCCATAGGAGAAGGTTGTGTCGGCGGTGTTGAAAAACCGCGCATTCGGGTCCACCGCCGCGTTCCGGAAGCCTGCGTTCAGTCCGGTTGTCAGGCCGGTTGCATCATCGCGCAACGTGCCGTTGAACTGGCCGGACAACTGGCCTGCGGCAAAATCCGCATCCAAGACAACGCTGCCACTGGCCCGGCCGGCAAAACGGTTGCCGCCGCTGACAAGGCTGGCGCCCGACTGGAATTGCCCCGTGTAGGTGACGGCGGCACCGGGCAATCGCACAGGGTCGGACGCGCCCGGCCCGGAATGAATTGCGACAAACCCGTTCTGATCCTGTGCCGCGCCATAACCGTTGACGGCGAACGCGCCTGTATAGGAATGAACGCCACTTAGTTCATTGACCAGATAGGCGCTTTGGGCATTCGTTGTGGCACATTCGTGCACTGTGGCACCACCGCCCGCGCGGTCGCACTGAACGCTGACACCAACCATTGGGCCATTGTGAAAATCCACGCGTGCCCCGCTGCCGCGCCCGTCGGCATTATATGTCATTGTCGCTTCGACACCGGCGACGGGGGCTTGTCCATCGCTTGCCAATACGCCCCCCGAATTCCCTTGGCCTGATTGGATCAGGGTGTTGCTGGAACTTCCGCTGGCAACAGCGCCCGCACGGTCGCCGGGCGCGCTGCTTGTTAGCGCGCCGCCTTCATCCCCGCAAGCTGACAGGGAAAAAATTGCGAAACAGGAAACAGTGAATGCGCGCCACATGGCCAAAGCCCCTTCAGGTAAAAATGCCTGAATATCTGATGACGGCAAAACATGGTCAAAATGGGCAACAATAAGGGTTTGGCTGGTGCAATATTGCGGCATTGGAAACAATTGCTGCCGCAATCGGGTGCCCCTGTCGTTGTTGGGGGCGTGTATATTTCCGCACAGCCGATGTGCATAACTCTGCCTTTGCCAGAAAAATCGAATGGTTAAGTGTAGGCGTATAAGTTGCAACAAAAACACAAAGGCGCATCATGTCCGTAACACCCCGTATCGCTGTCATTCTGGGCAGCACCCGCGATTCCCGCTTCGGCGAAACCCCTGCAAAATGGATTTTGGAACGTGCACAAGCGCGTGACGGCTGGGATGTCGAATATCTTGATCTGAAAGATTTCGACCTTCCCTTGTTCAACGAAGTCGCATCGAACGCTTGGGCCCCGTCAGAAGACAGTAAGGCCAAGGCGTGGCAGGAAAAGATCGGCCAGTTTGACGCATTCATCTTTGTGACGCCGGAATACAACCGCTCCATCACCGGCGCACTGAAAAATGCGCTGGATCAGGCCTATGTCGAATGGAACCGCAAGGCGTTCGGGATTGTCAGCTACGGGTCTGTCGGTGGTACACGCGCGGCGGAACACCTGCGCACCATCGGTATTGAACTGCAAATGGCGTCCACCCGTTCGGCCGTACATATCGGCGGCAGCGACTTTTTCGCGGTCCACCCGTTGGGCGGGCAATCCAAGCCGATATCAGAGATTGAAGGGTCTATTGGCGGGTCTGCCGATGCGATGCTGGATGAACTGGACTGGTGGACGCGCGCAACCATGGCGGCGCGCGGCTAAGACAGGTGCAAGATTTTTCCAAGGTGCTTTCATAGCACCTTGGATTGTGTGCCGACAAACAGGGTTTGGCGCATACGTCGTTAGTGACGTCAGGCAATATCCTGCATGACAACACCCTTCCAGCCAAGCCCTGCGTAAGTTTCAAACCCTTCGGTTGTATGGAAGCAGATCAGCTTGTTCCCAGAAATATAGTAGCCTGATTTCTTGTCCATCCCGTCTGGAATGATCACCTTCTCGGTTAGTACGCCCACCCCGTCCGAGGCAGCGATAACCCTGTGGTGACGATCGATCAAAAGGGCGCGTGTGTTCCGCTTCCGCATAGTGTCATCCATGCGCAGGGAGCTGACAATCGAATTCGCTTGTGATTGCCAATCGAAGCTGGTTGCCATGACGCCCAGGATGCGCCCGCGTTTGTCGCCATTCTCGCGGATGGTGCAGGCATAGGAAATAGTTTCCCTGCCCGACAGCAAAGCCGAGCGAACAACCTCGCCTGCGGTGAATTGATCGCCGGACACTTGCTTCAGCGTTGCGCAAAACCATGGCAGGTCGCTGACAGATTTGCCTGTGACATTGAATTCTTTGGGCCGCGCATTGGCCAGAATGCAGCCATTGCGATCTGCAATCCATAAATCAATGTAGATGTTGTATGCATCCAGAATAACGCCAAGGCGTTCGGTCGCGCGGCCCAGTGTCGATGATTCAGGATTGGCCAGGGCCGATACAAGAGCGGAGTCTGTGGCCCACCAACGGACATCGCAGGTTCGTTCGTATAGATTGCGGTCAATCGTGTCGACAGCGGTGAAGGCAAGGTCAATCAACCTGTCGCCTGTGCTTTCCCGCTCCATCGCCGCGACAAGTGCATTGAGATCGGCAAGCCTGCGGGACAGTTGTGCCTGAACATCCTGCGCGATCGCATTTATTTCTGCACCGACGGCGGCAACTTCGTCGGCGACCACCGAAAAACCACGCCCGATCTGACCGGCCCTTGCCGCTTCGATCTTGGCATTGATTGCCAGCATTTTCATTTGGACGGTGATCTTACTGATACTGGCAACGCTTCGTCGGGCGTGATGTGCCGCTTCATTGCATTGTGCGGAAATCGCGTCCAGCGTGATGCGTTGCTCGATGGGGTGATCTGTCTGTCCGCTGTCTTTCACGCTCAGCCTCGTGTAACTGGCGTCCGGAAAGCTGGCGCCAGTTGCAGGAATATGCGCAAAAAGTAAAGAATTACTGCATGCCCGTCGCGATGCATGCAAGCCTTGTCCGCCGCAAAAGGCTACGACTAGCCAAGCGCCATACTGACAGCGGACTCGGGCAATTCCTCGTCAAAGCAGCGCTGGTAGAACTCCGCCACGGTCTGGCGCTCCAGCTCGTCGCATTTGTTCAGGAAAGACAGCCTGAACGCATACCCGATGGACCGGAAAATGCGCGCATTTTCAGCCCAGTTGATAACCGTGCGCGGCGACATGACCGTCGACAGGTCACCATTCATGAATGCCGTGCGCGTCAGGTCCGCGACTGTCACCATCTGGCTGATTTCCTGACGCCCCTTGGCCGTGTTGTAGGCCGGGTTCTTGGACAGAACGATGGCGGTTTCCGCGTCATGGCTTAGATAGTTCAGCGTGGCAACAAGCGACCAGCGGTCCATCTGTGCCTGATTGATCTGTTGCACCCCGTGATACAGACCCGTTGTGTCGCCCAGCCCCACGGTGTTTGCGGTGGCAAACAACCGGAAGGACGGGTGCGGGGTGATGATTTCATTCTGGTCCAGCAGGGTCAGCTTGCCATCATGTTCCAGCACGCGCTGGATCACGAACATCACGTCAGGGCGGCCTGCATCGTATTCGTCAAACACGATGGCAACCGGATTGCGCAATGCCCAGGGCAGGATGCCTTCCTGAAACTCGGTGACCTGCACGCCATCCTTCAGCTTGATCGCGTCCTTGCCGATTAGGTCGATCCGGCTGATATGGCTGTCCAGATTGACGCGCACTGCGGGCCAGTTCAGCCGCGCTGCAATTTGTTCGATATGGGTGGATTTGCCCGTGCCGTGATAGCCCTGCACCATGACGCGGCGGTTATATGCAAAGCCCGCAAGGATGGCCAATGTCGTGTCGGGGTCGAATTTATAGGTCGGGTCCAGCGCGGGCACGCGGTCTGTTGCCTCGGCAAAGCCCTTGACCGTCATATCACTGTCAATGCCGAAAACATCCCGCACATGGATTTCTTCGGTCGGTTTCAATGGTGCCGTCATACTGTCATTTCCCGCCTGAAAGTGTCGTCGATGCGCCAGTTGCGCGTTTGCTTAGTCTGTGGAACATATCCCGCGCAGGTGCAAGGGGAAGGGGGCATGATGTGTGTTATTGCCCAACCTTCCCGCATCTGCGGCGGATGCAGGCTATGGCCCGCCCCCGACCGCCGCTTGCACAAACCCGACATCGCCGCGCTTTCCGGTCGCGGCGGCTGTTGGTGCAAGATCGCGTTTCAGGTCTTTGAAACCGCATCGATAATGCGCGCCCATGATCTTATTCCACGATGGAAGCTGTCCAGATCATACTTTTCATTTGGCGAGTGTATCTGGTCATCATCCTTGGCAAAGCCGATCAGCATGGAATCCATACCCAAGATGGACTTGAAATAGCCTGCGATCGGAATCGACCCGCCCGCACCGACGAAAGCGGCGGGTTTGGGCCATTCATCCGTCAGGGCCGCACGCGCGGCTTCGAATGCGGGGTGGCTGGTTTCCATCACGGATGCGGGCGATGCGCCGTGATCCAGAAACTCCACGCGGCAATCGGCCGGAATACGGGCGCGCACGAAATCACGGAAGGCTGCACGCAGTTTATGCGGGTCTTGCTGGCCCACCAGACGGAAGCTGACCTTGGCCGAAGCCTGCGCGGGCAACACGGTTTTGAACCCCGCCCCGGTATAGCCCGCGTTCATGCCGTTGATTTCGCAGGTCGGGCGCGACCAGATCATTTCCAGCGCGCTGCGTCCGGCCTCGCCTGCGGGGTGTTTCAGCCCGACGGACCCCAGAAACGCATCTGCGTCAAAGCCCAGACCATCCCATTGCGCCCGCAGATTGTCAGGCAGTTCGGGAACATCATCGTAAAAGCCCGGAACCGTAATCCGGCCCTGATCGTCGTGCAGATCGGCCAGAATGCGGGCCAGCACGCGCGCGGGGTTCATTGCCGCGCCGCCGAATGACCCTGAATGCAAGTCACGCGCGGGGCCGTGAACGATGATTTCTTCGCCCAGAAGGCCGCGCAACATGGTTGTGACGGCAGGGGTTTGTGCATCAAACAGCCCTGTGTCACATATCAGCGCCAGATCGGCGCGCAGCGCGTCGCGGTTCGCTTCCAGATAGGGCACAAGCGAAGGTGACCCGCTTTCTTCCTCCCCTTCCAGACAGAAGGTCAGTTGCACGGGAAGTGACCCGTGAACCTTCAGCCACGCACGGCAGGCTTCGATAAAGGTCATCAACTGGCCCTTGTCGTCGGATGCGCCGCGCCCGCGGATCACTTTTCCGTTGGGGGTATCTTCGATTGCCGGATCGAAAGGGTCACGGTCCCACAGGTTCAGCGGGTCAACCGGCTGCACATCATAATGACCGTAAAACAGCAAATGCGCGGCGTCTGCTGCCCCGCCCGTTGCGACAACCATCGGATGACCTGACGTTTCATCCTTTCGGGCAGAAAAGCCCAGTGTGTTCAGGTCGTTAACCAGCCACTGCGCGGCGCGGTCTACATCGGGCGCGAAGGCGGGGTCGGTGGAAATGGACGGGATACGCAGCAAATCTTGCAGCCGCTCAAGCGCGTTGGGCAGGTCCTGGTCAATCTGTTCCAGAACCTTGTTCAGGTCGGGTGCCATTATCTTCTCCGGGTTACAGGTTATGCGCAGCCTATCAAAGCATGTCGGGCTGTCCAGTCCCGCATGAGGGTTTATAACCCGTAGTAGTGTTTTGACTGATTCGGATGAGGGACGACATGAAACCACACAATACACGCATCCTGTTGCCGCTTGTCGCAGCCATTCTTGGCGCAGCGATGACCACGGCCCATGCCAACCCCACCATGTCAGAACGCTATGATCTGGCAAATGCGCAGGTCACACTGCATGTGCATGACTTCCTTGATGAAGAGGAACTGACGACATTGCGCCTTGTCGGCCAGCATGAAGAAGCGCTTGCGCTGTTCCTGCCCGAAGGGGCAGGCGGGTTCGGGGCCTTGGCGGTTGCGCCTGCCGACGGGTTCATACGGCAGGGAATGCCGGCGGAGTCTGCGGTTGCGCTGTCTGACCTGCCGGATATCGAGGGCGCAAAAGCTGCCGCCATCGCGGAATGCAACAGCTTGCGCAGTGGCGGGCGCGCCTGTGAAGTTGTTCTGGAGATTGCGCCGCGCTGAACCGCGCGCGTTCGCGACAATCGGTCGCTGCAATTTTGATTTGTTCTAAGCGCATGTTTGATTTAGGTCAAAGGCAGCGCCAGGTTCCTGTCCTATCAGGGATTGGATCGGACTGTTGATCAATAGCAGCAGATCGATATAATTGAATATGTACCCAGCAGCCGCGAGGGAGAGGGTCTTGAACTACAACGCCGCGCTCGATACCGCCATTCAAAGGCTTCATGATGAAGGTCGCTACCGTACTTTCATCGATATCGAACGCCGTCAGGGCCAGTTTCCGCACGCGATGTGGACCCGCCCGGATGGCGAGCAACAGGAAATTGTTGTCTGGTGTGGCAATGATTATCTGGGTATGGGCCAAAACCCGGTTGTGTTGCAGGCAATGCGTGAAGCGCTTGATGCGACGGGCGCGGGTTCGGGTGGCACGCGGAATATCTCTGGCACGACAGTATATCACAAGCGGCTGGAAGCCTCGCTTGCCGATCTGCATGGCAAAGAAGCGGCGCTGGTGTTTACCTCTGCGTATATTGCCAATGATGCCACGCTCTCGACCTTGCCGAAGTTGTTTCCTGGCCTGATCATCTATTCTGACGCGCTGAATCACGCGTCCATGATCGAAGGGGTGCGCCGCAATGGTGGTGCCAAGCGGATCTTCCGTCACAACGATGTCGCGCATCTGCGCGAGTTGCTGGAAGCTGATGACCCCGCCGCGCCCAAGCTGATCGCGTTCGAATCGATTTATTCGATGGACGGGGATTTTGGCCCGATCAAGGAAATCTGCGATCTTGCAGATGAATTCGGCGCGCTGACCTACATAGACGAAGTGCACGCTGTGGGCATGTATGGCCCGCGCGGCGCGGGCGTGTGTGAACGTGACGGGTTGATGCACCGGATCGACATTATCAACGGCACGCTTGCCAAGGCATATGGCGTGATGGGCGGCTACATCGCGGCTTCTGCCAAGATGTGCGATGCTGTGCGGTCCTATGCGCCGGGGTTCATTTTCACTACGTCAATTCCGCCCGCAGTGGCAGCGGGGGCGGTCGCTTCGGTTGAATACCTGAAGACTGCACAATATTTGCGCGACAAGCAGCAGGAAAACGCCCGCATTCTGAAAATGCGCTTGCGTGGGCTGGGCCTGCCGATCATTGATCATGGCAGCCATATCGTGCCTGTGCATGTCGGGCACCCTGTGCATTGCAAGGCAATATCGGATATGTTGTTGTCACAACACGGAATTTACGTGCAGCCGATTAACTTTCCGACAGTGCCGCGCGGAACGGAACGCCTGCGCTTCACCCCGTCGCCGGTTCACAAGCCGCGCATGATCGATGACCTTGTGCGTGCAATGGACGGGATGTGGGCGCATTGTGCGCTAAATCGTGCCGAAATATCTGCCTGATAAATCTTAACGCTTCAAATCGATGTGAAAACCCGTATACTGTAACAAATCGTCAATGGATCAGAAGAAATCCGTGTCGGTTTTGTGGCATTTGAGCAACAATATCTGTGTTAAGGGGCGGGAATGAAGTGGTTTGGCAGCAAACCCGAGCTTGAGGCTGAAACACAGTCTGGTGCTGTGGGCTTTGATGATTTCGAGGTACGACTAGGCGATCTTATGCGTGGCGAACGCGCCACCATGGGCAAGTCCTTGCTGGATGTTCAACGAGAGTTGCACATTCGCGCAACATATATTTCTGCAATCGAGGCGGGCGATCTTTCAGCGTTCGAGGCAACGAGCTTCGTCGCAGGGTATGTCCGGTCTTATTCGCGCTATCTGGGGATGGACCCAGATTGGTGCTACGCGAAATTCTGCGCCGAGACGAATTTTTCAATCAGCCCGGATTTGCAAAAGGCGCTGGCGCCTAAACGTCCGAATGTGCCGATCAACCGTGATTTCCAGCCCGGTCTGTTGTCACGCACAAGGCTGGCCGCCGAACCCGAGCCGTTCTGGCGTCGTTTGGACATGGCGGCCTTGGGGTCCATCACAGTTCTTCTGGCGCTGATTGCGGGGCTTGGATATGGCGGATGGACCGTGCTGAAGGAAGTTCAGCGCGTTAACCTTGTTCCGGCAGACCAACCCCCAGAGGTTATGGCAGATCTTGACCCCGTCATGAGTGGTGCCGCATCCCCCCGTATCGCGGATGCTGGCGAAGATGACCTGCGCATCGGGCGCGAAGAATCGATTGTGGCCAATGCGCAGGGTGTTGTGCGCGCGTACCGCCCCGAAGCACTGGATGAACCCGTTATGGTGTCGCGTGATGGTCCGATTGCGGCCATTAATCCCCGCGAAGGGGACACATCCGATAGAATAGACCAGACGCGCAGCGCGATTGATCGTGCCTTGGCCGATGCATCGGGGGGGATTGTTCCGCAGGCTGACGGTCTGGAGACCGCAGAGGTGCGTGTCACCCGTGACGGACCGCCTCAGGTAGAGGTGCTGGCCGTGCGGCCAAGCTGGATTCGCGTGCGCTCGGCCGATGGAACTGTGTTGTTCGAGCGTATTCTGGATGCTGGCGAACGCTATGTCGTGCCACAATCCGAAGAACCGCCAATCCTGCGGGCTGGCAATTCGGGTTCTGTTTATATGCTTGTGGATGGGCAACCCTTCGGGCCAACAGCGCCCGGCGCACAAGTTGTCGATCAGGTCAGGCTATCGCCCGATGCCGTGTCCGAACGCTTCGCTGCGGCAGACCTGAGCGGGGACAGCGAGCTGTTGAATTTCATAGATTTCGCTGAAGTCGCAGACTGAAACATTGCTTTTGTGATCTGATGGCGCGCGGTAACTGCTGGTTGCCGCGCGCCATCATGTGGATTATCTATCATATGATGTTTTCTGACAAAGGGCGCTTTTCGCATGGATCACAACCATATTCGCCCATGGCGTAACATTGAGCGGCGCAAGTCGCGGCAGATCATGGTTGGCAATGTGCCGGTTGGTGGCGGCGCCCCGATCAGTGTCCAGACCATGACGAACACGGATTCCGGCGATGCGCCCGCCACCATCCGGCAGGTTCTGGCCTGCGCCGAGGCAGGGGCAGACATTGTGCGGGTTTCTGTGCCCGATACCAATGCCAGCCGCGCGCTGCGCGACGTGGTGCGCGAAAGCCCTGTGCCCATCGTGGCCGATATTCATTTCCACTATAAGCGCGGGATTGAAGCCGCCGAAGCAGGCGCTGCCTGCCTGCGCATCAATCCCGGCAATATTGGCGATGCAAGCCGCGTGCGCGATGTGATCAAGGCCGCGCGCGATCATGGCTGTTCCATCCGCATCGGGGTGAATGCCGGATCACTTGAAAAACATTTGCTGGAAAAATATGGCGAGCCTTGTCCCGATGCCATGATCGAAAGCGGGCTGGAGCATATTCGCATTCTTCAGGACAATGACTTTCATGATTTCAAGATCAGCGTGAAGGCATCAGATGTGTTCATGTCAGCGGCTGCCTATATGGGGCTGGCCGAAGCAACCGATGCGCCCATCCATCTGGGCATAACCGAAGCGGGTGGTCTGGTTTCAGGCACGGTCAAATCGGCCATCGGTCTGGGCAATCTTCTTTGGATGGGTATTGGCGATACGATCCGCGTGTCCCTGTCCGCCGATCCGGTCGAAGAGGTGAAGATCGGCTATGAAATACTGAAATCCCTTGGGCTGCGTCACCGTGGGGTCAGCATTATTTCCTGCCCATCCTGCGCGCGGCAAGGCTTTGACGTGATCAAGACCGTTTCCGCATTGGAAGACCGGCTGGCCCATATAAAAACCCCGATCAGCCTGTCGATTATCGGCTGCGTCGTCAACGGCCCGGGCGAAGCGCTGATGACCGATGTCGGCTTTACCGGCGGCGGGGCTGGGTCCGGTATGGTGTATCTGGCTGGCAAACAAAGCCACAAGCTGTCAAATGCCGACATGATCGACCATATTGTCGAACAGGTGGAACGTCGCGCAGCCGAACTGGACGACCTGAAAGCACGCGAGCAGGCCGCAGAATAGCCGTGCGGGGGGCTGGTAGCATCCCGCCACCCCGCACGGATTAATCTTCCCTATGCGCCGACTTCCGCCAGCAGTTGCGCATTGCCCCCCGATGCCGTGGTGTCCACACATAGGTGGCGTTCAAGCAACACATAGCCTGCATCCGGCGCGCCCGTGATCAGCGGCACAATGGGGCCTTTGCGTTGGGCAAGGGCAAGGGCAATGTCGCGTGCCTGTTCTTCCGGTCCCCAGAAAATTACCGCTGAAAACCCGTCCAGTGTGTCCAGCCCGTCGGGTATGCCGGCAAGTGTCACGGCAGTCCCGCCAAGCGCGCGCACGGCGCCTGCTTGTGCCTGCGCCTGTTCGTCCTTCGGCCCAAGGCACAGGACAGGCAGGCGCGCGGCGTGGCGCAAGCGGTTCGTCTCGCCCGTGGGGCCGGGCAGGTCCTGTTCGGGGGGCAGGGGCGCACTGGCTGGCATCGGCGCTGCCAGTGCCTGTTGCAGCGCAGTTTGTGGCACAGTCCGGGCGTGTTGGTCGGAATGATCCACCTGTGCGCGTGCGAAACGGTGCAGGTAATGTGGCCCGCCCGCTTTTGGCCCGGTGCCTGACAGCCCTTCCCCCCCAAATGGCTGGCTGCCCACCACTGCGCCGATCTGGTTGCGATTGACATAGATATTGCCGACGCACACGCGTTCGACCACATGCTGTACGCGCGCGTCAATGCGGGTATGTAGCCCGAAGGTCAGGCCATAGCCGCTGGCGTTAATGTCATCAATCACGCGGTCCAGATCGGCGGCGCGAAAGCGCGCAATGTGCAAAACCGGCCCGAACACTTCGCGCGTCAGGTCCTGAATGCCGCGCACACGCACTGCCGCTGGCGCGATGAAATACCCTTCTGCTGGTGCCTGTGTCTGATGCAGCAAGCGCCCGTCAGTGGCGGCCTGTGCGACATAGGCCGCAATCTGGTCGCGGGCGTCCGTGTCGATGACTGGCCCGATATCGGTTGTCAGTTGCCAGGGATCGCCAAGGCGCAATTCCTGCATGGCACCGAACAGCATTTTTTCGACATCCTCGGCGATGTCTTCTTGCAGATACAGGCAGCGCAGCGCCGAGCATCGCTGGCCTGCCGATTGGAACGCAGACGCCAGAATGTCACGCACCGCCTGTTCCGGCAGGGCCGTGCTGTCCACGATCATGGCATTCAGCCCGCCGGTTTCCGCAATCAGCGGGGCATCCGGCGACAGGTGTTTTGCCATTGACCGCCGGATCAGCAGCCCGGTTTCAGTAGAACCGGTGAAGGCTACACCACCCACGCGCGCATCAGATGTCAGCGCCGCGCCCACGGTGGCCCCGTCACCGGGCAGCAATTGCAAGACATCGCGCGGCACGCCCGCTTCATGCAGCAGGGTTGCTGCGTAATGCGCAATGACGGGTGTTTGCTCAGCAGGTTTGGCCAACACGGAATTGCCTGCGGCCAGCGCGCCCGCGATCTGGCCTGTGAAAATGGCCAGCGGGAAATTCCAGGGGCTTATACAGGTGAACATGCCGCGCGCGGGCGTGGTCAGGTTTTGTGCCTGCAACGCATAGTAGCGCAGGAAATCCACTGCCTCGCGCAACTCGCCCACCGCATCAAGCTGGGTCTTGCCAGCTTCGCGCGCCAGAATGGCAAAGATGGTGCCGAAATGCTGTTCATATAAATCAGCGGCGCGGTTCAGCACTTGCGCACGCGTGGCAACATCCGCATTCCACGGGCGCGCGGCTGCCAGCGCGGTATCGACATCGGCTTGCGCGGCCTGTGTCACCTCGCCCAGATGATCGGCGGGATTGGCCGGATTGCGCGCGTCATAGCGCACGCCCCCGACCATTTCGCCCGCAAGCAGTGGCGCGGCACGGAAATGCTGTGTTTTATGGGGGGCGCGTGCAGTATCGATCGCCGACAGATCAGACTGGCAGGCCAGATCCCAACCGCATGAATTGCGACGGTCCGTGCCAAATAATTCCGGCCCGACCGCAAGCTTCAGGTTGCGTCCGTCGGGCAGTGCATCCAGTGCCGCAAACGGGCAGGCTGCTACGGTTTCGGGGGGCACATCCGCATCGACAATCTGGTTCACGAATGACGAATTTGCGCCGTTTTCCAACAGCCGCCGGACCAGATAGGCCAACAAATCCTTATGTGCGCCGACAGGCGCATAAATGCGGCAGCGTGTGCTGTTGCGCGTCAGGACCAGATCGTGCAGCGACTCGCCCATGCCGTGCAGGCGCTGGAACTCATAGTCTAGCGGGCTGATCTGCATGTCACCGGCAAGGTGCAAAACGGCAGCGACCGTGTGGGCATTATGGGTGGCAAATTGCGGATATATCCGTGACGTCATGCCCAGCAGTTTGCGTGCACAGGCAATGAAATTGACATCCGCCGCCGCTTTTTGGGTTAGCACCGGAAACCCGTCCAGCCCCATGACTTGCGCGCGCTTGATTTCGGTATCCCAATACGCCCCTTTGACCAGCCGGACCATCAATTTGCGGTCATGCTTTTGGGCCAGTTCATGCAACCAGTCTATCACATCGGCTGCGCGCGGGGCATAGGCCTGCACGACGACGCCGAACCCGTCCCAGCCTTCCAGTGCGGGATCTTGCAGCACTTCGGAGATGACATCCAGCGACAGGGCCAGACGGTCCTGTTCTTCGGCGTCGATGTTGAACCCCATGCCCAACGCCGCCGCCAGCCGCGCCAGTTCGCGCAGCCGTGGCACCAGTTCGTCCATGACGCGATCTGCCTGTGCCAACTCATAGCGCGGATGCAGTGCGGACAGCTTGACCGAAATGCCGGGATTGGTGCGGATGTCATTGCCGGTTGCGGCAGCCCCAATACTGCGAATGGCGCTGCGATAGGCCGTGTGATAGCGCTGTGCATCATCCATGGTGCGCGCCGCTTCGCCCAGCATGTCATAGGAATAGCTGTAGCCGCGGGCTTCCATCTTGGCAGCGCGTGTCATGGCGGTGTCAATGGTTTCGCCCAGCACGAACTGGCGCCCCATTTCCTTCATGGCGCGCCCGACTGCGGTGCGGATCACGGGTTCCCCCAGCCGCTTGACCGCCCCGCGCAAAACCTGTGCTGCGCTTTTGCTGCGGTCATCCAGCACGCGGCCTGTCAACATCAATGCCCATGTCGATGCATTTACCAGACTGGAAGAAGACCGCCCCAGATGCTTGCCCCAATCCGAGGGCGCGATCTTGTCTTCGATCAGATCGTCGATGGTGGCGGCATCGGGGACGCGCAACAGCGCCTCGGCCAGACACATCAATGCGATGCCTTCATCCGTTGAAAGCCCGTATTCGGCCAGAAACACCTCCATCAGGCCGGGGGCGGCCTGGGTGCGAATATCTGTGACAAGGCGCGCTGCATCGGCGGTGATTTGCGCGCGTGCATCGTCGTCCAGCGCGGCCAGATCACGCGCGGCGGCTACAGCTTGTGCTTCATTGCGCAGTATGTGTTCGGTAATCTGGGCCGGTGGCCGCAATCGCGTTGTCATCTTGCTCACCATGTTCAGGAATATGATCCAGTGTTTCACATATTGCGATTGAATTGCGCCTGAAGTTTTTATAAATGCAGTCAATAAGTCCGAAATAAACAAAAGAAGCAAAACAATGACCCGTATCAAGCTGGATAGTTTTGACCATGCCATTTTACGCATTCTTGCCGTTGATGGCCGGCTTAGCGTGACAGAACTTGCATCGCGCATTGGATTGACAAAATCGCCCACCCAGGCGCGCCTGCGCAGGCTGGAGGAACAGAACGTCATTCTGGGATACCGTGCAATGATCGACCCGCACCAGATCGACGCGGCGCATATTGCATTTGTCGAAGTGAAGATGTCGGATACGCGGGAAACCGCGCTACAGGCCTTCAATGATGCGGTGCGCAATGTTCCCGAGATTGAAGAATGCCATCTTATTGCCGGGGCGTTTGATTACCTGCTGAAGGTGCGCAGCCGTGATATTTCATCCTACAGGCGCGTTCTGGCCGAACATATTTCCGGGTTGCCTTATATTACATCCACATCGACTCATGTTGTGATGGAAGCGGTCAAGGAAACCGGCGAGCAGCCGGTTTTCTGAAAGGGTTTAGCGGCGGCGTGCCGTAAGTGTCGTGACAGGCCCGCTGCGCAAAATCAACTCGCCCCGATTGCCTATGTCAAACCCATCCGCGTGTTCCAGCGCATCCAGAAACCGCAATTCCAGATTGCGCTGCGCCGTGGGGCAGGCCAGCCGTGTTGTGCCAAGTTCGGTAAATGACAGCGCGCCATCCACGATTGCAGCCTGCCCGACATACAAATTGCAGGCAAGGCGTCCGCTGATTTGTCCGTTCGCCACCTCTAGCGTCAGGTCGGGGATGTTGGGGCCATGTCTAATGCCGAAAAGCGAGTCGACATACCATGTGCGTCCTTGCAGCAGCCGCAGTGGTGCCCCGGCGCACCCGCGGCTGACAACAGATGATACATGGCGCGTCAAGACTGCCGAAACCGGATAGGGGATGGCTGCATTGTCCAGCAGGCAATATTCATCTGTCAGGCGCAGGGACATCGCATCTGTGTCGAACACAAGTGCACCGTCACTGGTGCGGCGCGCTTTCATCTGATCAACAATATCCTGATCACCGTCAGGTCGGGGCAGTGTGATCAGCGCTTGCTCCAGCCCTAGTTCGATTTGCCAGCTTTCATCTGCCGCAAACGCATTGATGGGCAGAACCGGCTGTGCCGGTATGCGCGCGCATGTCACAGGCGCGGCGTCATCAGATGCAGTCAGGGTGATATGCGGCCCGTCATCATGCAGCGTCGTTCCATCATCGGCGATATAGCTGTCATTGTCGTGTTCAAGAAACACCCGCGCAGGCTGTGGCGTAATGGCGCGCAGCCCCTGGTCTGCGGGGGCCAGCGTCAACACCGTGTCGTCGTCGCAGGCCCATAGTGACCGGAAACCAAGCGCAAGGATCGGGTGCAAGGCCAGTTCGGGGGCCGCGCTGCGTCCGTCCAGTTGCAACCGCGCGCTTTGCGCCAGAAGCTGGCCGTCCAGCACCAGCCCTGCCTGCAAGCTGCCTGCCTGCCGTGGCAGCGCCGTGAAGCTGTGTGTGGCCGTGTTGCTGTCGGGGTCAGCGTCAAGGCGTTGTTGTGCCAGCAAATCCCCGGCACTGTTCAGAACAACGGTCACTGTTTCCGCGCCCGGCGGGGTCGTCATGTCCCACTGAACAGACGCAGTGACATCGCGCGCGGCAACAGGCAAAACCGTGCCAAGCACGGCTATCACAGCAAGATAAAGGCGCATGGCATGCTCCGGCAGTATCAGCCCCATAGGATGGGCTTAACGCACACACGCCCTGCGGGACAAGAAGTATTGCCAAAGCATGCAGGCAATGCCGCCCGCATTGCCCGCAAATGCCTTAGGCGCGTTCGGAATATTCGAATGTTTCGGTGTTGACCACGATATCTTCGTCCTGCCCGACAAAGGGCGGCACCAGAATACGCACGCCATTGTCCAGAACCGCAGGTTTGAAGCTGTTTGCGGCCGTCTGCCCTTTGACCACCGGTTCGGTTTCGATGATTTTGCACACCACCTTCTGCGGCAGCGAAATGTTCAGCGCTTCTTCGCCGTAATATTCCACAGTCACAGTCATGCCATCTTGCAAGAAGGGGCGGCGATCGCCCAGAATATCCACGTCAAGTTCGACCTGCTCGAAGGATTCCATATCCATGACAACAAGGCGGCCGTCGGTTTCATACAGGAACTGCTGGTCCTTTTGTTCCAGTCGCACCCGTTCAACCTTGTCTTCTGAACGGAAGCGTTCGTTCAGCTTGCGCCCGTCACGCAGGTTTTTCATTTCCACCTGCGCAAATGCGCCACCTTTTCCCGGCTTCACATGGTTAACCTTGACCGCAGCCCATAGCCCGCCATCATGTTCCAGAACATTGCCGGGACGAATCTCGTTTCCGTTGATTTTGGGCATGGGATTACCTTGCTTCGCCTTGAATAATTGGTTTGCGCCCCTATATCGCGCAGATGGGGCTTAAGCAAGAACTCGATCTTGTGCCACGTATTTTTGCACCCATGTAAAAAATGCATGGCTGGTATGCGTCTTCAGCGTAGCGAATCACAGCATAAACCGCGTATGCAGGCGCAAGCGGTAAATGCAAGAGCAAGAATAAGGAATGAAATATGTTCGATGCAGCGGATGGAACGGCCTTCACGCATGAGCAAGGGGCCCGTGCCCGCAAACTTTTCGCAGCCGTCGTACTGGCTGCACTGGATGATGCGATTGCGGATGACAAGAAATACGGCAATGGGCCGGAACAGATTGCACGTTGGGCGCGATCGCGTGATGGCCGCGAAGTGCTAAGCTGTGCCGGTATCGACCCGAATGAACGCGTGGTGTCCGGTCTGATGGAATTCGTGGGCAAAGGTGTGCGCACGTCCGTTGCACTGTCGCGCGAGGAAAGCGAGCGTCGCCATGCTGCTGCTGCTGCGGAAGCTGAAGCAGCCTGAGTGAACGCCACGGTCTAAATTAAAAAACCCTGTGTCAGATGCCTGACACAGGGTTTTTCTTTGTCCACAATGGCTGCAAGGCTGCTGTTAGAATCGCCGGTGCTCTGGTCGCGTTCTGTCGCTATTTGATAAGGGATTTATGTCGTGACCCCAAGGTGTTGCGCCAGAAAATCAAGCCGGTCCTGCCCCCAGAACCGTTCCTGTCCGACAACGAAAAAGGGCACGCCGAACGCACCGTCTGCCACAGCATCTTCCAGATTGCGCGGGTAGATTTCTGCACCTTGCAACATGCCGCTGAAAGCAAGCGCGGGGTCAAATCCCGCTGCTGACAGGCTGTCGCGGATCACATCATCATCGGCGATATCGCGGTCTTCGGTCCAGCAGGCGCGGGTCAGGCAGTGCAGCAATTCGGCCATGTCGCCGCCGCCTTCTTCTTGTGCTGCGATGATCGCATAGGATGCAGGCGCAGGGTTTGTCGGAAAAAATGCAGGGCGCAGCGTCAGGGGCATGTCCAGCCTGTCCGACCAGCGGCGCAATTCCTGTAGCCTGTATTCCTTGCGGTTGTCATGGCGTTCGGCCAGCACCTGCCCGCCTGTGCGTGCAAACAGCGCTGTCGGGTCAATGGGTTTGTAGCGCAGACTGGCCCCCGCCTTGGCGGCGATCTGTGACGGGCGCTTTCCTGCCAGATAGGTCCAGGGTGACAGGGGCGTAAAGTAGTAGTCAATATGTGGCATTCGTCACGGCTCCTTGCCTTGGCGGTTTGCAAGATCGTAGCGGGGTGGTAAGCGGTGTCAATCTTGTCCGAATCCACTCCGGCCCCATTTCGTCAAGGATTGCCCCATGATTGACCGTACCGAACCCAAGCTGATTTCCGGCAACGCGAATATACCGCTTGCCAAGGCCATAGCGCGACGAATGTCGCTGCACCGTGGCATGAGTGTGGGGCTTGTTGATGCAAGGGTCGAACGGTTCAACGATCAGGAAGTTTTTGTCGAAGTGTATGAGAATGTCCGTGGCGAGGATATGTTTATCATCCAGTCCACGTCGAATCCGGCCAATGACAACCTGATGGAGTTGCTGATTATCGCAGATGCGCTGAAGCGGTCTTCGGCCTCGCGGATCACAGCGGTCATTCCCTATTTCGGCTATGCCCGTCAGGACCGGCGCACCAAGGCCCGCACACCGATTTCCGCCAAGCTGGTGGCGAATATGATCGCGCAATCGGGAATCGAACGCATTTTGACGCTGGATTTGCACGCGGCGCAGATTCAGGGGTTCTTCGATATTCCGGTGGACAACCTGTATGCCGCCCCTGTGTTTTCGCTGGATGTGCTGCATCATTTCAAGGGGCGCTTGCAGGATGTGACGGTCGTGTCCCCTGATGTTGGCGGTGTGGCGCGGGCGCGTGAACTGGCCAAACGTATTGGCTGCGCGCTGGCCATCGTGGATAAACGGCGCGAAAAACCCGGAGAGATTGCAGAAATGACAGTCATCGGGGATGTGCGCGGCAAAAGCTGCATCATCGTGGATGATATTTGTGACACTGCCGGAACCCTGTGCAAGGCCGCCGAAGTGTTGATAGAGGCGGGCGCGACAGAGGTGCACAGCTACATCACCCACGGTGTGCTGTCCGGCCCGGCGGTAGAGCGGATTACCAACTCGGTTATGAAATCACTGGTTATCACCGACTCCATCGCGCCGACGGAAGCCGTGAAATCCGCCCATAATATCCGCATCGTGCCAACGGCGCCCATGTTTGCCCAAGGCATTCTGAACACATGGAAAGGCACGTCCGTGTCGTCGCTGTTTGACACTGAAACGCTGACCCCGATCTATGAGGGGCTTTACGGCGAAGTCTAGGGCGCAATAAACAGGCGGGTATTGTGCCCGCCTATTCCGGCAAGGGGCGCGTCAGTCCTGCGAGGGATCGGATGGCGGGGTTTTACGGCGATCCGATTTCGGCAAAGAGTCGAGTGAGTCGAAATCGTTGATGTCACGGCGGCCTTTGCGCCGCGCCGTGTTCCAGCGTGACAGGCCCAGCCATACCACCAGCCCCAGCATGGCCCAGATCAGGGCTTGAACCAGCACGGGAAGTCCGGGCAGCAGCCACACAAGTGCAGCCACCGCCACCGCCGCCAGTGCAAATCCAAGGGCGACATATACTGTGGTCACCATTTCCGCGATCAGCAAGACCACGGCAATGATGCCCCATATCATCCATTCCGGCAGGCCAAGGCTTCCCATCGGCTAGATGTCTTTCAAAATGGCAGCCGCTTCCCTGAAGGCATTGGACGGCCCGCCCGGCAGCATGATCAGCTTGGCATTGTTGGATTTGGCCAGCCCTTCCAGTGCTTCGATCTGCATGCGCGCCGTCTGGAACACCAGCGCTTCCTGCGCATTCGCCCCTTCAAGCGACGCTGCAATCTCGCGGTTGGCTTCGGCGTTTGCGTGCGCAATGGCGCGAATGCCATCGGCGCGGCGCTGCGCTTCATAAAGTTCGCCATCGGCGTTCAACTCGGCGGCGCGGCGCTGGCCTTCGGCACGTGTAATGGCCGCGCGACGCTCGCGTTCAGCGGATAGCACTTCGGCCATGGCTTTTTGCGTGGTTTCGTTCAGGCGGACATCGGTAATTTCTGACCGGCTGATGCGAATGCCGTATGTTTTACCGGCGTCTTCCAGTGCTTCCAGCAGGGCAAGATTCAATGACCCGCGATCAGACTGCACGGCATCCAGTTCCACCTTGCCCAATTCGGACCGCACCAGCGACTGCACCAGCCCGACCACCAGATCGTCGATCTTGTTAACACGGAAAACCGCCGCTTCGGGGTTCTCGATCCGGTAGACAACCAGAAGCTGCGCGCCGAACACCACGTTATCAGCAGAGACGACTTCAAGTTCGATATCGTTCAGCACCTGATCATTGACCGGCACATTCGCATGCACGCGGTCCAGAAACGGGACGATGATATTGACGCCCGCATCCAGTGTCCGATGATAGGCACCAAGCCGTGTGATGACCAGATTGCGTGATTGGGGCACGATTTTCAGCCCCATGATCACAATCAGGACCAGTAGGACGACAAGCGCCAGAATAAGTTCCATTATTTCCGCCTTTTATTCGGTTGTATCAGGTTGTGGCGCGCATGGTCGCGCGAAACGGGCCAGTGTTCAAGCGATATCGGCGGCTTCAAACCGTCGTGAATAGACCACCAGCCCCAACGCACCCAACGCGAAGGCAAGGTTACCGGCGACCAATGTCAGCGGCGTGCCATCATAGGCCAGCGCAACCGGCACCGACACGGCAACCGCCCCCACCGTCGATATCGACATCACCACAGATGCACCTGTTCCCGCGATATGGCCCAGTGGTTGCAAGGCCAGTGCGTTCAGGTTCCCGAATGTCAGCCCGATGGTGAAAAAGGTTGAGCACATGAAGGCGAAGAACACCCCGAAATCCCATGGTGCGGGCAGATCCATCTGCCAGACAACCAAAAACAGTGCTGAAACGCACACCTGCCATGTGAATGCAATTGTCGCCAGTTTTCGCATGCCCAATCGCATGACCAGCTGTGCGTTCACCATGCTGGCGCTGCCGGAGATCAGCGCGGTGGCGGCGAACCACAAGTGGAAACTGGACGCGCGGTCAAAAACTTCGTCAAAAATCATTGGCAGGTTGGACAGCCATGTAAACAGTGGCGCAAACGAAAAAACCAGCGCGCAAACATAGACCATAACCGCACGGTTGGTGGTGATTTCCGCAATCGCGCTGCCAATCGCTGTCGGGCTTAAGGGGCGGCGTCGTTCCGGCGGCAGGGATTCAGGCTGGCGCAAAATCAGCCACAGCCCGCTGGCAATCCCGAATGCCACAAACGCATAGAAAATCGCGCGCCAGTCTGCCAGCAGAATGATCCCCGCCCCGATGGACGGCGCGACCGCTGGAAACAGCACAAACAGCGTCATGATAATGGATGTCACGCGGGCCATGGCGCGGCCCTGATACAGATCACGCACCATTGCCGTGGCCACCACGCGCGGGGCCGCGGCCCCCAGCCCCTGCAACAGGCGCGCACCCAAAAGCCCCTCGATCGAGGTGGCGTTGGACGCCAGCAGCGACCCGCCGATATACAGGATCAACCCGACCAGAAGCACCGATTTGCGCCCATAGGCGTCCGATACCGGCCCGCACACCATAATGCCCAACCCCAGCCCCAGAACAAAGGCCGGGATGACCAGCTGTCCCCGTGTCGGTGCGGATGGCGACAGTTCTGCGCCAATGACGGGCAGGGCGGGCAGCATGGCATCAATGGAGAATGCGACCATGGCCGTCATAAGGGCCATCAGCGCCACGAATTCCCCGAAACGCAAGGGTTTGGTCGGGGGGAAAGGTATCATTCAGGCAGGCCCAGTTCATCAATGATATTGCGCCATGTCTCGACCGGTTGCGCGCCTGAAACCGCGTATTGCTGGTCAATAATGAAAAACGGCACACCGGAAATGCCGCGCGCGCGGGCGTCGCGGTCGGCCGCCGCAATGATGTCGCGGTCCGCATCACTGTCCAGCAGCCGCGCAATCAAGGCGCGGTCCAGACCGACGGTTTCCGCCAGTGCCAGCAACGTCGCCGCGTCGCCGATATCGCGCCCTTGCTGGAAATAGGCGCGGAATAATGTGCTGACCATAGCGGTCTGGCGCCCTTCAAGGCCCGCCCAATGGATCAGCCGGTGTGCGTTCAGGGTGTTGGGCGTGCGCGTGATTGCGGGCAGGTCCAGCGTCACACCGGTGTTTTCCGCTGCGTCGATGATCGGTTTATGGGCATCCAGTATCCCTTGGGCGTCGCCAAATTTCATGGCCATGTAATCACTGCGCGCCATACCTTCGGCGGGCATGTCGGGGTTTAGCTGAAACGGCAGCCAACGAACATCAAACGGGTGGTCGGGGCGGCTTTCAAGGGCGCGGTCCAGTCGCGCCTTGCCAATGAAGCACCATGGGCAAACGGGGTCGGAATATATCTCTAGCACGATCATGTCGGGGCCTTGTGGATGGTGCGCAGGGCGCGGCGTGACAATTTACCATTGGCCCCGCGCGGCAGGCTGTCACAATGGCGGTACAGGCGCGGTTGTTTGTAGCGCGCCAGCCTGCTGGCGGCGAAGGATTCCAGATCTGGCACAGGCAGGGCGGCGGGTCCGGTGTAGAACGCGGCAATGATGGTGACGCCGGGCTTCACTTCGATTTCAGTGCAGGCAATATCGGAAATTCCAGGATGGTCGGCCAGCGCGCGCTCCACCTCCAGGGGCGAGACGCGAAACCCGCCTGCATTCATCATGTCGTCATTGCGCCCGACATAAGTGATCGCGCCATCATCTGCCATGCGGGCATGATCGCCAGTCAGGAACCACGCGCCCGTCAATGGCAAGTCCGGCGTGTCATTTTCGCCCAGATAGCCCAGCATCAGCCCGGGGTCGCTGCGGTGGATTGCCAGCATGCCGTCAGTGCCGCGCGTTATGGGGTCGCCATCCGTGCCCAGCACAGCCAGCCGTCGCCCCTGCTGTGCATAACCCGATGCCCCCGCGGGTGCAGGGCGCGCGGGGTTGGCCGATACATAGGTCGAGCATTCCGACATTCCCAGCGCCTCATAGATTTCGGTGCCTGTCGCATCATGCCACGCCTTGCGGATGACCTCGGGCAGTTTTTCACCCGCAGACAGCCCGTGGCGCAGGCGTGGCAGGTCCAGCTTGCGCCCGTCCTTCAGCACTTGCCGGTATACCCCCGGCACAGCCGCAAAGATTGTCGCATCAAAGCGTTTCAGCATCAGCGGCAGTGGCGCACCGGCTTCGGGAATAAGGGCGGTCGCACCAATGGACCAAGGGTCCATCAATCCGGTGCCCAGCGTGTAGGTCCAGTTGAAGGCGCCCGCATGCAGCACACGGTCATCAGATCGCAGCCCATACCAGCCGTCCCACATCATGCGGCGTGCCCAGATGGCGCGGTGGGCATGCACCACGGCGCGGGGATTTCCCCCGCTGCCGGATGTGTAGATGATATACCCCGCCCTGTCAGGTGCGCCCATATGCCAGTCGCAGGGCGACAAGTCCTGCATCGCGCGCAACTGCGCGGTATCAACCGTGGGGGCCGGATGGTCCGGCAGGGCCACCCCCGCAGATGCCAGCACCAGCGCGGGCGCCACCTGCGCCGCAATTCGGGTCACTTCCGGCCCGGTCAGTTGTGTGGATGTGGGCACAGGCACCAGCCCCGCCGCCAGCGCACCCAGATAGGCCACGGGGAAATCCACGCTGTTGCCCAGTCGCAGCAACACCCGGTCACCGGGGCGCAGGCCCGCATTCAGCAACCCTTGCCCTGTACCTCGCACCGCCGCAATCAGGCGCGCATATGACCAACGCTCGGCCCCGGCTGCACGGACAATCTGCAATGCCACCTTGTCAGGGGTTTGCGCCCCCGCAGCCAGCACATAGCGCGCCATGTTGAACGGCGAGGGGCAGGGCTGGGGTATATCGGTATCGGTGATAGATAACATGTGCATGATTTATGCCCGCCGTGTGACAGTTGCAAGTCCAAGCACGCTTGCGTAAAGAGAACCGCTATGAATGATCCTGAAAACGTAAACGTCATAAAAATTGCCCGATCGGGCGGTGAGGTCGAACCCGCCCAGCCCATTGATCTGGCTGAACGGGTGCGCGCGTTGCGTCGTGCGCGGGGCTGGACGCTGGAGCAAGCAGCAAAGGCCGCCGGACTGGCGCGCTCGACCTTGTCCAAAATCGAAAACGGGCAGATGTCGCCCACCTATGACGCGTTGAAAAAACTGGCGGGCGGGTTGGAAATTTCGGTCCCGCAACTGTTTACTCCCCCTGAAGTGACGCGTGCCAGCGGACGTATGGCCCTGACCTTGCGCAACGAAGGCACGGCCCACCCGACGCCCACCTATGACCACCGCTTGCTTGCGGCGCAACTGACATCCAAGAAGATGCTGCCCTATCAGGCCCGTGTACGCGCCCGTGACATGCAGGATTTTGACGGCTGGGTGCGCCATGGCGGCGAAGAATTCCTGTATGTCCTGACGGGTGAAGTCCGTCTGATTACAGAATTTTATGCGCCTGTCGACATGAAGCGCGGTGACAGCGCCTATTATGACGCGACCATGGGCCATAATGTCATTTCCCTCTCGCGCGAGGATGCAGAGATCCTTTGGGTCACCTCACTCGATTGACAGCCTGTTTGCCCTGACGGACGTGCCAGTATCGCAAGCTTCCAGCTTTCGTGAAAGCCCGCGCCTGTTGCATGAATACCCCCCCAAGTATTGCGCGGCGTCCGCGCCGGTCGGGGCAGCAAATCCGCATCCCGATTTGCAATGTGCATACGCTGCCCGGGCCTCGTTCCGGCGAGGGTTGTCGCAAAATCATCACTTGTCGCCGCCAAATATTTCCATTATTCATGAAGTATGGAATCAATACATGCCGCACACGTCTTTGCAATCCTTGGTCACCCTGACCGCCTTTCGGTCTTCCGGTTGCTGATGCGCTTTGCGCCACGCGGGCAACGCCCTACGGAAATTGCGCAGGCATTGGGGCTGAAGCAGAATACGTTGTCGCATCATCTGCGTGATCTGGTGCACTCCGGGCTGCTCCAAGCCTCTCGTCAGGGCCGGTCACTTTACTATGCGGTCGATCTGGACATGGCGGAAGCGCTGATCGGCTATCTTGCGCTGGATGTCGGTCGCGCGCGCCCCGATCTGCTGGCGCCTTTGCCGCCTGCGCGCATGGAATTGTCTACAGGCGGCGCGCACGTATTCAATGTGTTGTTCGTCTGCTCGGGCAATTCTGCGCGCTCGGTCATGGCCGAAGTGTTGCTGCGCGACCTTGGCGCCCACCGTTTCACCGCCCATTCCGCAGGCACACGCCCCGCCGCGCACCCCAATGCGGCTACCCTCGATACTCTTCGGCGGAATGGGCACGACCTGCGGGGTTTGCGGTCGAAACATATCGCTGAATTTCGCGCACCCGACGCCCCGAAGATGGATTTTGTGTTCACCGTTTGCGACGCCTCCGCAGCACAGGACTGCCCGCGATGGTCGGGGTGCCCGATCACGGGCCATTGGGGCCTGCCCGATCCGGTGCAGGCGCGCCAAACCAATGGCGACGCAACAGCCGCCTTCGCCCTGACCTATGCCGCGCTACGCCGCCGGATCGAAGCCTTTGTTGCCTTGCCGGTCGCCGCGCTTGACCGGCTTGCCCTGCAAACCCGTATCGATGCAATTGATGCAGATGCCCTGATCACAGAGAAAGCCTGACATATGCCGTCACAAAACCCGCCCAGAATTGCAATCAATGGCCTTGGACGTATCGGAAAACTTGTTCTGCGTGACCTGATCGACAGCGGGTCGGGCGGCGAGATTGTGCTGCTCAATGACCCGCTTGGCGATGCGGAACAACACGCGCTGTTGCTGGAATTCGACAGTGTCCATGGCCGGTGGCGCACATCTGTGTCGCATGACGGGGACGCGCTGGTGCTGGGCGGACAGCGTATCCGCCTGACCCATGCGCGCCGGATCGAGGATTTGCCACTGGCTGATATGGGCATCGATATCGTGGTGGATTGCACCGGCGTGTTCAAGACGGTCGCAAAGCTGGCCCCCTATCGCGACGCTGGTGTGCGCAAGGTGGTCGTCAGCGCCCCGGTCAAGGATGCAGGCGCGCTGAACCTTGTCTATGGCGTCAATCACCATCTCTATGATCGCGCGCAGCATGACATTGTGACCGCTGCAAGCTGCACAACCAATTGTCTGGCCCCTGTGGTCAAGGTGATCCATGAAGCGCTTGGAATTCGGCATGGATCGATCACCACCATCCATGATGTGACCAACACCCAAACCATCGTTGACCGCCCCGCCAAGGATATGCGCCGCGCGCGTTCGGCGCTGACGAACCTTATTCCCACAACAACCGGCAGCGCCACCGCAATTACGCTGATCTATCCCGAACTCAAGGGGCGTCTGAACGGGCATGCTGTGCGCGTGCCATTGCTGAATGCCTCGCTGACCGATTGCGTGTTTGAACTTGAACGCCCCACCACCGTTGAGAAGGTGAATGCACTGCTCAACGATGCCGCAAACGGCCCGCTCAAGGGTATTCTGGGCTTTGAAACACGCCCGCTGGTCTCCGGTGATTTCACCAATGACCCACGATCCGCCATCATCGACGGACCGTCCACAATGGTGATCAACGACACCCAGCTGAAGCTATACGCCTGGTATGACAACGAATGGGGATATGCCTGTAGGCTGGGCGATATTACCCGCATGGTCGTCAAATCTCTGTAATCCCTACTCCCCCCTCATCCCCTTCATTCTGGCTCAAATATCCTCGGGGGGGGTAGGGGGCAGACAGCCCCCCACCCTTGTCTGCAAATCAAAGGCACTTGTCCATGAGCACTGCCAACCCTTTGCGCGCCTACATGGCTGTGACAGCAGCATATTGGGCTTTCATGCTGTCGGACGGGGCATTGCGGATGCTGGTGCTTTTGCATTTCAACGCGTTGGGCTTTTCCCCGGTCCAATTGGCGTGGCTGTTTGTCTTGTATGAGGTTGCTGGCATCATCACAAACCTTGCGGCGGGATGGTTGGCCGCGCGGTTCGGGCTGGCCGCAACGCTTTACGCCGGGCTTGGCTTGCAAATTGCAGCGCTTGTGGCGCTTGCCCAGCTTGATCCGGCATGGTCGATAACAGCGTCGGTGGTGTTTGTGATGGCTGTGCAGGGCGTGTCGGGGGTGGCCAAGGATCTGGCCAAAATGTCATCCAAATCCGCCGTGAAGCTGTTGGCCCCGTCGCGTGAGGGGGCCTTGTTTCAGTGGGTCGCAGCACTGACAGGGTCGAAAAATGCAGTCAAGGGTGCGGGCTTTCTGCTGGGCGCGGCCCTGCTGGCGTTTGCGGGATTTCAGGCGGCAGTCTGGGGCATGGCGGCGGTGCTTGCAATCATACTTGTGGCGGTGCTTGCCTTCTTGCCCGAAGGGCTGCCGGGGCGCATGAAGGGTGCGGATACATGGTCGGGATGGCGATCGCTGGATGCGCGCGTGAACCGCCTGAGTTTGGCGCGTCTGTTTCTGTTCGGGGCGCGCGATGTGTGGTTCGTGGTGGGCATACCGATCTATTTTCAGGCAGTCTTCTCGGACGGCACCGCCGAAGGGCGACGAGAGGCATTTTTTCTGGTTGGCGGGTTCATGGCGTTGTGGATCATCGGATATGGTGCAGTGCAGGCCTTCGCGCCGCAATTGCTGGGGGGTAAGGCCCAATCCGAAGGCGCGATTACCCGCAAGGCCATTTTGTGGGCGGGGCTGCTGGTTCCTGTTCCCTTCCTGCTTGCCGCTGCGGCCGCGCTGGCGGGTGGTCCGGCACCGTGGCTGACAGTTTTGCTGGTTGCGGGCTTGCTGGTGTTCGGGTTTGTCTTTGCGCTGAATTCGGCGGTTCATTCCTATTTGATCCTCGCGTTTGGCGCGGCGGACCGGATTACACGCGATGTGGGTTTCTACTATATGGCAAATGCGGCGGGGCGCTTGCTGGGCACGCTTCTGTCGGGGATCAGCTACCAGATCGGAGGGCTGCCACTATGCCTTGCGACTGCGGGGGTGATGGCGGCCACAAGCTGGCTGATCACAAGGCGATTTGTCACAAGCCCGTAAAGGTCGCCTTGCATATTCAAGAATCTGAAATTGCCTTAGATCACAGCCAGCCGTTCCACCTGTGCATCATCCGGATACGGCCGGTATAGCCCGACTTCGACCCGGTCGATCATGCCATGTATCTGGTCGTAATCGCGCGCTGCGTCATGGTCCCCTTCGGCAAGGTGCCCGAATGCCAGATCCAGTTGTGCCAGATCGGCCAGTTCAACCATCAGTATGAAATCACCATATCCCGGACCGGCAAGGCGCAGCTTGCGGCGCAGCAGGGACCATCCAGAAATTTTCCCGGCATGTTTCAGCCGCTCGAACCACTGTTCCGCCGCCCGGGCAAAGGCCAATGGATGTGCGTTCGGTTTCAGGTCAATCATGCAGATATATTGATTCATGGGCACCTTCCTGTGACTGTGTGCAAGATGTCATGAAAGTCCTAACAAAGGTTTTCATCCGACATGAGCCGACCGCATCACGCATGCGGTTATTCGGTTACAATCAATTCCTGTTCTATCTTGTCTGCCAGATCAAGCGCCCCGGTGGACACATAGGCAATGACCGAAACACCCAGGCCCACTAACGCGGCCGTCAGCACAACCCAATCCACAGTCACTGCGCCTGATTCTGAAATGATGAAATTATTCATGTACTTATTATACTCCACAACGCCACCTTGATGCTTTCTGCCCTGCCTTATTGCTGGCATGATCTGACCTTAACAAGCCCTCGCATCGTGTCGCCTTTGCGGCGGGGACACGTCAGTGCAATGTAGGTTTCATTGTATTTTATGGAAGTTTTATCTTCTTCTGTTCGCTTCAGATGCCCGCAAACAGGTCTTTGAGCTGGCGGGCGTGAAATTCCCGCGCCCGCGTTGGTGAAATGGGATATTCACACAGCCCGAGTGCGTGTGCTTTCTGAAAGAACCCCCGGGCAGGCATCCCGTCTGTGCCGCGCCCCACAACCAATGCGGCGCGCAGCGGTTGCAGGGCTTCTGCATCCTGTTCCATCAGGATTTCCAGCGCGGTGGTCAGTTTTGCGATGCGGCGCGCACCGTCAATTTCCAGACGCTCCGCAATTTGACCATAGGTCAGCGTGATACGCTGCCCTGCGCAATCCTTCAGGGCTTCCTCAAGCCCCGGAAGCATCCTCGTCACCTTGTATGATGTCAGCCTCGGCTTCTTCGTCGCCGGTTTCTGCCACGCGTGCCACAGACACCACTAATTCCCCGTTCGAGGTGTTGAACACCTTTACCCCGCCCGCAGACCGCGACCGGAAAGAGATCCCCTGCACCGGCACGCGAATGGATTGGCCCTTGGAAGTGGCCAGCATGATCTGGTCATTGGCATCGACCGGGAAGCAGGCCACAAGCGCGCCGCCCCGCATCGCGCGGTCCATTGCGGCAACACCCATACCCCCGCGACCGCGCACAGGATAGTTGTGGCTGGACGACAATTTGCCCATACCTTTTTCAGATATGGTCAGAATCAGGTCTTCACAGGCGGACATTTCTGCATAGCGTTCAGGTGACAAGGCCCCCTCGGTGGCGTCTTCTTCATCTTCGCCCTCATCCTCGGTTACGCCCGCCATGGCGCGACGCATCTTCAGGTAGGTGGCACGCTCTTCGGGGCTGGCCTCGAAATGGCGGATAACGGCCATGCTGACCACACTATCCCCGTCGCCCAGCCGGACACCGCGCACGCCGGTCGAATCGCGGCCCTTGAACACACGCACATCCGTTGTGCGGAACCGGATTGCGCGCCCGGATGCGGTGACAAGCATGACATCATCATCTTCGTCACAGATGCGCGCATTCACAAGGCTGACGCCTTCAGGCAGCTTCATCGCAATCTTGCCGTTGGATTTCACATTCACAAAATCCGACAGCGCATTGCGCCGCACGGACCCGTCCGATGTGGCGAACACGATTTGCAGGTTTTCCCATTCATCTTCCGGGCGTTCCACCGGCATGATGGCCGCGATGCTGACGCCTATGGCAATCGGCAGAATATTCACCATCGCCTTGCCGCGTGTGGTGCGCCCGCCCAACGGCAGGCGCCATGTTTTCAGCTTATAGGCCATCCCGTCAGTGGTGAAGAACAATAGCTGCGTGTGGGTGTTGGCCACAAACAGCTGTGTGACAACATCATCATCCTTGGTGGCCATGCCTGACAGCCCCTTGCCGCCGCGGCGTTGCGCGCGGAAATCAGCCAAAGGTGTGCGCTTGATATAGCCGCCACTGGTAATAGTCACGACCATGTCTTCGCGTTCGATCAGGTCTTCATCATCCATATCGCCGGCCCAGTCGACGATCTCGGTGCGGCGCGGTACGGCAAAAGCGTCGCGCACTTCGCGCAATTCGGTCCCGATAATTTCCATCACCCGTGCGCGGGAACGCAGAATGTCCAGATAATCCTTGATCTTGGCCGCAAGACTTTCCAGCTCGTCGGTGACTTCCTTGACACCCATGGCGGTCAGTCGTTGCAGGCGTAGCTCCAGAATGGCGCGGGCCTGAACTTCCGACAGGTTATAGGTGCCATCGTCATTCATTGTGTGGCTGGGGTCATCAATCAGCCGGATATAGGGCGCAATATCCATGGCAGGCCAGCGCCGCGTCATCAGCTTCTCGCGCGCCTCTGCGGGATCGGCCGAAGACCGGATTGTGGCCACAACCTCGTCGACATTGGACACCGCGACTGCCAGACCACACAGGACATGGCTGCGTTCACGGGCCTTGTTCAACTCATAGGCTGTGCGGCGGGTCACCACTTCTTCGCGGAACCCGATGAAGGCGGTCAGAAAATCGCGCAGCATCAACTGCTCTGGCCGCCCGCCATTCAGCGCCAGCATGTTGCAGCCGAAACTGGTTTGCATGGGGGTGAAGCGGAACAACTGGTTCAACACCACATCGGGGGTCGCATCGCGTTTCAGTTCCACGACAACCCGAACACCGGTCCGGTCGGATTCGTCAGCGACAGAAGAAATGCCTTCGATCTTCTTTTCGCGCACGGCATCGGCGATTTTCTCGACCATGGTCGATTTGTTCACCTGATACGGGATCTCGTCCACGATGATGGCGAAACGATCCTTGCGCACTTCCTCGATATGGGTTTTGGAACGGATGACAACCGATCCACGCCCTTCCAGATAGGCCTTGCGTGCGCCTGTCCGCCCAAGGATCAACCCGCCCGTCGGAAAGTCCGGTGCAGGGATATACTGCATCAGCGCTTCCGACGACAGGTCAGGGTCTTCGATTAACGCCAGCGTGGCATCCACCACCTCGCCCAGGTTATGGGGCGGAATATTGGTCGCCATGCCCACGGCAATACCGCCTGCGCCATTCACCAGCATATTGGGGAAGCGCGCGGGCAACACGGTCGGTTCCTTGTCGCGCCCGTCATAGTTCAGCTGGAAATCGACCGTATCCTTATCGATATCTGCCAGCAGCGCAGAAGCCGCCTTGTCCATGCGCACTTCGGTATAGCGCATGGCGGCGGCATTATCGCCATCCATGGACCCGAAATTGCCTTGCCCGTCCAGCAGTGGCAGCGACATGGAAAACGGCTGCGCCATGCGCACCAATGCGTCATAAATCGCGCTGTCACCATGCGGGTGATAGGTGCCCATCACCTCGCCCACGGCACGCGCCGACTTGCGATAAGGCTTGTCATGGGTGTTGCCGGTATCATGCATCGCATAAAGAATGCGCCGGTGCACAGGTTTTAAGCCGTCGCGCAAATCGGGAATGGCACGGCTGACAATCACGCTCATCGCGTAATCAAGATAAGACGCGCGCATTTCCTGCGTGATCGAAACAGTTGACCCGCCAGGGCCAGCCGGTGGTGTTTCGTCAATATTTTCAGGGGTTTCGGGGCTATCGCTCACCTGATCCTCGCGCGGTTTGGGTATTCACTATATCTCGTCGATGCCACCTTACCAGAACCATCATATGGGGTGCAATGCCGCAAAGCGATACCCCTTGGCAGCCGCCCGTCAATAGTGACAACAGCATGTTTTCATTGATTATTATTATTCTCTTGGCATGATTTAAGTATCCGCAGCAACAAGAGGTCCGAAATGGACACATCCCCTGTCGAACTTATGCTCAAGGGCTATGGTCTGACCACGGCAGAAATGACCTACCGCATGCCCGACCACATCCATGTGCTCAACACCTTTGTCTGGCAGGATTACGACCTTGCGCCTGACTATCCGCGGCTGTTTGAATTCATCGAATTCTGGCAGGGCAGTATCGACGGCCCCCTGCATTCCGTGCGCTTCACCCATCGCAAACAGTTGCGTGCAGGTGAATGGCGCCATGTGGTGGGGGAATTCAAGATCGGCGAATTTCCGGGCAGGCGCCTGCGTAAACCCTAGCGCAAACGCAGGCTGGCCAGCCACAGTGCGGCAATGCCGAAGGACAACACCGCATTCCAGCTTGCCATGGACAGGCCCAGCATCTCCCATGGCACTTCGTCACAGCGCACCACTGGCGCGGCCATGATCTGGTCCAGCAACTCCTGCGCACTCATGCCCGACAGGTTGCCGCCGGCGGAACAGCTTGACGGGCCGTCCCACCAGGCGCGCTCTACCCCGGTATGGTATACACCGATCGCCCCCGATGTGGCCGCCCCCGCCGCGCCAATCAGCGCAAAATACGGACCGGGCAGAACCAATGCGCCCGCGCCCAGCAGGGCAACAAGATGGGGCCAGCGTTGCCAGATACACAAGGCACAAGGCGCCATGCCGCCAATATACTGGAACGCCAGTGCCCCCAGCAGCAACCCCAGCGACCCTGCAAGCGCCGCCAACTGCACCCGTTTTCGTATCACAGATACCTCACCACCAGAAAACCGCCCAAGAGCAGCGCCATAAACAACGTGAACATAAGCCCCAAACGGCGCTCGATGAAATCACGGATCGGTGCGCCGAACTTCCACAGCAAGGCCGCAACAATAAAAAAGCGAACTGCCCGCGCAATCACTGATGCAATAATGAATACTGGTAATGACAAACCGGTCGCGCCTGACAGAATGGTGATCACCTTGTACGGGAAAGGCGTCACCCCCGCGATCAATACAGCCCAGGCCCCCCATTCATTGTAGCGTACCTGAAACTGCTCGAAATAGGCATCTTTGCCATAGAACTCCAGCACCGGTCGCCCCAGGGTCTCGAATGCGCCATACCCGATGAAATAGCCCGCCATCCCACCTGCAACAGACGCCACTGTCGCCACGCCTGCGATAACGAACGCCCGTGACGGGCGCGCCACAATCATGGCAATCATCAACACATCGGGTGGGATCGGAAAAACCGAACTCTCAATAAAGGCCACGACGGCCAATGCCCATAGCGCATGCGGATGGCGCGCCAGTGACATGGTCCATTCATATAGTGATTTCAACACAGACCTGATCGCTCCTTCATTCTGGGGCAAATATCCCCGGGGGTATGGGGGCTGGCAGCCCCCGTTCAGGAATGCGGGTTTGTCACGCTGCGGGCAAACGCAAACCGATGCTGTCCAGCCCCCAACGCACCAGATCGGCAATCAACACATCCGATACTATATTGAAGCTTTCAACGATATCCAGCGCGCTGTTGGATGTGGCAGGTGCTGTCGCCGAAAAACTGCGCCGCGCCAGAACATGTGCATCAGATTCGCGCACCATTCGCGCGGTAACACGCATGCGCGTTGACACAGAATCGCCATCAGGGCCAAGTTCGGCCTGAAAATCCGTGATTTCGCTGATCAAGGCAAAGTCGCCCGACCCACCCAAGGGGCGGCGCCCGACATAGGACAGCGCGCCAGTGTCTTCAAAAGCGCGCAGCACCAGCGTTTGCACCATTTGCGGCGCATCCTCGGACCAGCGAACTCCGGGCAGATACAGCGACTGCACAGCATTGGGCTTGATCAGAATGCGGTCTGTGTCCAGCGCGCCCGATGTGGTTGGCGGCTCCACGCTCAGGGATCGCGCCAGCATGCGCCCGGCCTGCGGCAGATCACGGGGGGCGCGCAGCTCAAAGGCGTCCAGCGGTGTTGTCGCCTGATTTAACGCCGATACTGCCCCGCACCCCGAAAGGGCTGTCAGCGCAAGCGTGGTGGTTATCAGATGTCTGCGAGTAAGGGTCATCTTCTGAACTCCGGTGTCTGACGGTTCAGGAAAAACCGTGTCGGGTCACGTTCGATCTGGCGCGTCAGCCGGTCCAGATTCGAGATCAGACCGCGCGTTTCCCGTGCCAGCTGGCTGATATTGGGCAAGCCGGTCGTGGTAAATTCACGCACTGGCGCGCCACTGTCGCGGATGATCGCGCTCAGGTCATCAAAGGCGCGTGCAGCACTTTCGGCGGTGCGGCGCAAATCGGCGGTTACTTCGGGAATATCATCAGCGACGGAATCCACCGCGCGCCCCAATCTGCCCAGCACGTCGCGCAGATCTTCGGTGATCTGGCCGATATCCTCGTTGATGACACGGTCTGCGCCCACAAACGCGCGCTCCGCTGCTTGCAGGGTGCTTTCACCGGTAACCAGGGCGCGGTTTATCGCATCCAGTGTGGTGTTGGCATTGGCGAATGTGTCGGTCACCTGATCAAGGGCGCGCAGCCCCGCGCCGGATACGGCATCAATCTGGCCGGATGCGCTGGACAGGTCTTCGCCTACATTTGCGACCACCCCGCGGATTTCTTCGGTTGCGGCGCGAATATCGGCCATGATCAGGGGCAGGTCGGTTTCGGCTGCCCGCGCAATGGACGCAGTTGCATCACGCGCGTTGGCCACCATTTCACGGGCTTCCGCCACCAGTGCAGTGCCGTCACCGGTGACAAGGGTGTCGATGTTTCCTGCCATCTGCTCGACGGATTGCAGGGTTGCATCGGCGCGTGCCAATAGCGGGTCCAGCCGTGCAAGGGCAGGGTCCAGCGCTTCGATGCGTTGGGTTGCAGCGCTGCTGGTGCGGGTGAATTCGCCAAACATGACCTGCGCTTCTTCGCTGAACCCTTCCAGTTCGGCGCGGATCGATGCCGCCGCATCGCTGAGTTCGGCGACTAGTGCGGTCAGTTCTCCTGCCACAAATGTATCCGCCGTGTTCAGTGTTTGGGTGCCCGCCTCGAATGTGTAGCGCGCCTCGGTTGCGACAAGGGCAATTTCGTCGATGGCGAATTCCAGACTTTCCAGCGTGTTTTCTGCCTGCCGCAGAATGGGGGCCAGATTGTCGCTGAACTCTGCGAAAGTTGTTGTCGCGGCCGCTACAGTGTCGGTAAAGCCTGCAAAACTGTCCAGCGCAGCGGACAGATCCCCTGAAGAACGTTCTATATTGTCCAGAATGCCTGCAACGCGGTTCTGGTTTTCTTCGCCCAGCAACTGGTTGACCTGTTCAACAACGGTCAGCGCTTCTTCAAGGATGCGCGGGGCGGTTTCTGTCAATGACTGGATTGTGGAACGCCCGACTTCCAGTTCGGGCACGTCATCGCGCTCGTTTATCAATTCGGCGGCCGCGGAACCGGGCGATATGGACACAAACGCCACACCGGTAATGCCTGAACTGTCGACGATTGCCACCGAATCCGCACGCACGGGTGTTGCGCGATCCACCTCCAGAACGACACGCACACGTCCGTCGGGCGCAAGGCTGACATCCAGAACCTGCCCGACCGGCAGCCCTGCAAAACGCACATCGGCGGACCGTGACAGCCCTGCGACAGCTTCGAAATTGGCCTCATAATAGGCGAACTGCCGATCAAACTGGTATTTGCTGAACGCTAAGAAAAAAGCCAGGATTCCCAGAAAACCCGCCAGGGCGAAAGCACCGATCAGAACATAATTTGCCCGCGTTTCCATGCGTCAGGCGATCCTTTCTTTCGTGTCCAGTGCCGCGCGCGCGCGTGGACCGTGGAAATATTCATGTACCCAAGGGTGGTCCACATCCAGCATATCGGACATTGTGCCCGTATACATCACCCTCTTTTCGGCCAGCACGGCAATCCTGCCGCATGTGGCGTGCAGCGTGTCCAGATCATGGGTGACCAGAAACACCGTCAGGCCCATGCTTTGCGACAGCCCGTTTATTAGTTCGTCGAAGGCCGATGCCCCGATCGGGTCCAGCCCGGCGGTCGGTTCATCCAGAAACACGATTTCAGGGTCCAGCGCCAGCGCCCGTGCCAGACCTGCGCGCTTGCGCATGCCGCCCGACAGTTCTGACGGAAACTTGTCGCCCGCAATATAGGGCAGCCCCGCCATAGAGATTTTCAGATCTGCCAGTTCGCGGCGCATGGCGGCAGTCAGGCCGGGAACAGTGCGCATCGGCACTTCCACATTCTCGCGCACGGTCAGGCTGGAAAACAGGGCACCATCCTGAAACATGACGCCCATGCGCTGGTCAATGGCGCGGCGTTCAGCTTCGGTGCAGTTCAGCGCATCGTGCCCGAAAATCTCGATACTGCCTGCCTGCGGCGGCCGCAGCCCCGCAATGCAACGCAGCAGCACCGATTTGCCGGTGCCGGAACCGCCGACAACGCCCAGAACCTCGCCGCGATAGACATCAAGATCCAGATTTTCATGCACGACCTGCGCGCCAAACTGGTTGCGAATGCCCCTTAGCCGGATGACGGTATCGTGTTCCATCAGATACCCATCATCGCAAAGAACACGGAAAACAGCGCGTCTGCCAGGATCACGGCGAAGATTGCGCGCACCACCGCCGATGATGTCTGTTGCCCCAGACTTTCGGCGTTGCCCCCCACTTGCATGCCGGCATGACACCCGACCACGCCGATTATGATGGCGAATACCGGTGCTTTTACAAAGCCCACAATGACATGGTTCAGGCTGGTATCTTCGATAAGCCGTGTCAGGAACATGGCAGGTGAAATGCCCAGTTCAATCCACGACATCAGCGCGCCACCAAACAGCCCCATAACATTCGCGACCATACCCAGAATGGGCAGGGTGATCAAAAGCGCCAGAATGCGCGGCACGAACAGCACGGTTGCGGGATCGATGGCCAGCGTGTTCATGGCGTCGATTTCTTCGCGCATCTTCATGGACCCGATGGCCGCTGTGAAGCTGGAAGCGGTGCGCCCCGCCACAATAATGGCAGTCAGCAAAATGCCCAATTCACGCAAAATCGAAATCGCAATCAGGTCGACCACGAAAATTTCTGCCCCGAACTGGCGCAACTGCACCGCCCCCTGAAACGCCAGCACAACCCCGATCAGAAATGCCATAAGCGACACAATGGGCACCGCGCGCCATCCCACCTGATCGGCGTGATAGATCAGCGCGGTTAACCGGAACTGTGACGGGTTCCGCGCCAGATAGGCCAGCCTTGCCAGAAATACGCCCAGCATGGCCAGAATTTCAGCCAGAAACCGTCCCACGCCAACAACACCCTGACCAATCGCGGCCAGCACATCATTGATGCTGCGGCGTTCAGTGCGGGTTTCCGGTGCGTCGGGAATGGCCTGTTCGACGCGGGCAATAAGCGCTTTTTGATCTGCGGTCTGCGCGTGCACTGTCACGTCATAGCCCGCAGATTGACGTTGGTCACGCAGATGCAACAACGCCCATGCCCCTGCAGTGTCAAACCGTGTCAGGCCGCGCAGGTCCAGCGCAAGTGTCGTGCCATCCAGTGCCATAAGCCGGGGCAGGGCTGCACCCAGACTGCGCACCGTTAACTCGCCACTCAGAACCCATGTATCGCCGTGTTGTTCGAGCCCGAAATCGGGGTCAGCGCTGTCGATCTGCGCTTTGTCACCAATCGGTTGAACTTCGGTCAAATGAATGCCCTCTAATGGAAACCCGGAACCAAGACTCTGGTCTGATTAGTCCAGCGTATATCGCCAGTATGCGGTGGCGGCTATGCTTCGGGGTCGTGAATGACTGCTGCAACAGGGGTATTGTGACTGTTTAGGCACAACAATACAAACCACCTGGCTTCAGGGGGCCGTGCATGAAACCGGTCTTGGTATCGGGCGCTTGAATAGTGTGCTACCGGCGCCCCTCTCGCAGCCATGCGCACAGGGCAAACCCTGCCGCCAGCATCAACCACAGCCAGCCCGGCAACAAGGCGGCACTGCGCAGTTCGGTTGTCAGATAGGCGTCGCGCGGGGTCAGGCCCAGCCAGTTCCGCCCCGCTGCGGTGCGCCCTTCGCGCACAAGCCGCAGATCGGGCATGCCATCTTCCAGATCAACCACGCCGCCACGTTGTGAATCGACCAGCGCGCGCAAATGCCCCGATGTGGCGATGGTTTCTTCAAACTCGCGCGGGGCGCGGGGGCCAAGTGCAACGACCGTGTCCAGTTCCCCGTCTGACAGCCGATACAGCCCCACTTCGGGCGCGTCCCATTCCGCGCGGTATTCGCCCGGCCCGTCTTCGCGCAGTTTGGTGACGGTTTCGGTGCTGTCAGGGGACGTGATTGTCACTTCTCCCATCTCGTCGCGCAGGGTGCGGCGCAGAATGGTGATACGGTTGCCTTCGGATGTGGCCGTCAGGGTTTCTTCTTCCAGTTCAGGTTCGCCCATCATCCAATGTGCAAGCCTGCGCAGCAATTCCAGTTGTGGCCCGCCCCCTTCAAATCCGCGATCCCAAAGCCATGTCTGATCCGATGCCAGCAACGCCAGACGCCCGTTTCCGACGCGGTCCAGCATTAGCAGCGGGCGGTCATTCACGCCGGTCATGACAACCTGTCCGCGCTCATGCTCCATCTCAATCTGGCGGAACCAGCGTCCCCATGCAGGGCTGCCATCCTCGGATGCGGGGGCCTGATCCTGCAAGCCGCCTGTGACGGGGTGGCGTTGGCCAAGTTCCGTGATCTGGGGGCGAAAGCCCTGTTCAATAACGCGCGCTGTCGGGCGGGCCGGAAATATATCGCCCAAGGGCGACCGCCAGATCGATTCGGCCCCAGCCAGTTCCGGCCCACCCACGACCAGCAGCGCGCCGCCTTCTTCCACATATCGCGCGATATTGCTGAAATACGCATTGGGCAGGATGCCCCGACGGCGGTAGCGGTCAAAGATGATCAGATCAAATTCATCGATCTTTTCGACAAACAGCTCGCGCGTGGGAAAGGCAATCAGCGATAATTCATCCACCGGAACACCATCCTGGCGGTCTGGCGGGCGCAGAATGGTGAAATGGACCAGATCGACCGCCGGATCGGATTTCAGCAGGTTGCGCCATGTGCGTTGTCCCGCATTCGGCTCGCCCGATACCAGCAGCACACTCAGCCGGTCACGCACCCCGTTGATCTGGACAATGGCGGCGTTGTTGCGGGGGGTCAGTTCCCCCGGTGCTTCGTCCAGTTCGAACTGCAAAACATTCATTCCCCCGCGATCAAGGGTGACGGTCAGTTCCATCTCTTCGCCAATCGGCACCATGGCGGATTGTTCTTCCGCACCGTCAATGGAATAGCGCAGCGTCGTAAAACGCGACGTGTCGGGCGGAACCGCGCCCTGATCTTCGACCTTCAGGGTCAGGGTCACAGGTTCGCCCAGAATGGCGAAGGCGGGTGCATTGCGAATGATCAGCCTGCGATCCCAGTCACTGGCCAGTCCGGTTTTCAGCAGATGGGTCGGCGCAGGCACCGACACCGGCAGGTCGGCATCATGCACCTGCCCGTCAGACACAATGAAAACCCCCGCAAGCCGGTCGCGCGGCAGGTCTGCCAATGCCTCGGCCAAGGCGGTGTTCAACTGTGTGCCTGCGTTGCCTGCGTCATCTTCGACGGTGACGATGCGCGTATCCATGGCCAGATCTGCAAGCGCGCCTTCCAGATGGGCAAGGGCAGCTTCAGTCTGCGCGTCACGTCCCCCGATCCGGTTTGATGCCGTGTCATCCACCAAAACCAGCGCGATGTCGGAGAGTGCTTCACGCGTTTCATTTTGCAAGGACGGGTTGGCCAGTGCGGCCAGAACCGCCAGTGCCGCCAGCCCCCGCAACCACCAGCCGCGCAGCCCCTGCCATAGCGCCAGTGCGACCATTGCCGCCGCCAGCGCTGCCAGAACCCATAGCGCCAAGACAGGCACCAGCGGGGCGAATACGATATCCTGCGTGCCTGTCATTGTCCCAACCTTTCCAGCAGGGCGGGCACATGCACCTGATCGGATTTGTAATTGCCGGTCAGCACATGGGTAATCAGGTTGATCCCGAACCGATAGGCCATTTCGCGCTGCCGTTCGCCCGTGACGCCCATGCCGATGCGGAACATGGGCTGCCCGCCTTCATCCACGGCCCATGCCGACGCCCAGTCATGCCCGCCGACAATGACGGGTGTGACCCCGTCATTGAGGTTGCGAAAGGGCATGCCCTCGGCCTGTTCGGCATCTGGCGGTGCGGCTTCGACCCAGACATCGCGGCCGGTGTGACGGCCCGGAAATTCCTGCAACAGATAGAAGGTGCGCGTCAGCACATGATCTTCGGGCACAGGTTCCAGCGGCGGAATATCCAGCGGGCGGGCGATGGCTTGCAGGCGGCGCGCTTCGGGGGTGGTGCGTGTCAGCCCGGCCAGTTCCGCATCGCGTGTGTCGAACATGATCATCCCGCCGCCGCGCAGGTAGCGGTTCAGTTTCGTATAGGCCGCGTCCGACGGGATTGGCGTATCTTCGGTGATGGGCCAGTAAATGAACGGAAAGAAGGTCAGTTCATCGCGTTCCAGATCAACCCCGATGGGGGCGGCCGGTTCAACAGATGTCCGCTGGTACAGCACCCGCCCCAAACCGCGCAGGCCCGCCTGCGCCACATCATCAATGCGCGAATTGCCCGTCAACACATGTGCCAGAACCACATCCGATGTCGCCGCCAATGCCAGCCGGTCATCGTCTGCGCGGGCATCTTGCGGCATGCCGAACGCCATGAATGCACCGACCAGAAATACAGCCGTCACACCGCCGCGTCCGCGCCGCAACCGGCCCGAAAGCCAAAGTGCGGCCAGAATGTCCAGTGTTAATGCGGCAAAGCCCACCAGCAAAAACAGCGCCTTCAGGTCCCGTTCCTGTGCCACATTGTCGCGTTCCAGCGGCAGGGTGGATGGCCATTGGCTGGGAACAAGCGTCATATCGTCCTGGCCTATGTTCAGTGCGAAACTGCCAGCGGCGCTGGTATAGACACCGGGCGGCAGGTCTGGCCCGAAGGCACGGTCTGCAAGCGCGCTGCCTGCCACAACGGGGGCTGAACTGGCATCCAGAACCTGCCCGAAGCCGTCAAGGGCGCGCTGGGGCTGCCAGTCCATGCCTGCCAGTTCCTGCGCGTCAGGTGCGGTGGGGCGGGTGGACAGGGCCAGCCGTTCCAGCATGTCCACAAACAACCCCGATAGTGGCAGGTTGGACCAGTCCGCATTGGCGGTGGTGTGAATCAGAACGACCTGGCCGCTGCCGCTGAACTTGCGTGTGACCAGTGGCGTGCCATCAGCAAGCGATGCAATGGTGCGTTCACCCAATCCGGGGTCGGGCTGGGCCAGCACCTGCGCGCTGATTGTGACATCACGCGGAATGCTTAGCCCCGCAAAGGGCGAGTCCGGCGCAAACTCGCGCAGGCTGCGCGGTTCGCCCCAACTCATGGCGCCGCCGACCGTGCGCCCGCCAATGCGCAGACGGACCGGCAACAAGGGGTCTTCCTCGCTGCGCGCCACATCACTTGCGGCCAGACGTGGCCCTGCAAAACGCAGCAGCAGCCCGCCATCATTGACGAAATCCAGCACCTGCGCGGACTCAACTTCGGACAATTGCGCAATGTCAACAAGGACCAACGCATCAGGAGAGGTCAGCAAAAGGTCGTCGACGGATGCACTTTCGATCAACTCCGACACCGGACCAAGCGCTTGGCGCAGATACAGAAACGGCGACAACAGATCCAGCCCCTCGCGCCCTTCGCGCCCCGTCAGCAAGGCGACCTTGCGGCGTTGAAGCGCGTCATCTGTCAGGGCCACGGCACCGGCGCTGCGTTCACCCGTGATCTGGAAACGGGTAATCCTGTTGCGCAGTTCCGGCTGCAATGTCAGCCCCAGCGCGGCAGTGGTGCCGCCCTCGGCAAAGCTGGCCGTGCCGCTGGCCAGCACCCGTTCCATTCCCGCAGGGTCGCGGCCAGTCGCCGCTATCTGGATGTCTTGCTGCGCCAGACCGGCAGGGCGATAGGCCGTAAGCTGCACCACGCCATCACGCAAAACCGGCGGTGCCAGTGTCATGACAGGGCGCGATGTTTCAAAGACAGTCACCGCGCCGCGCGCTTGCAACGCGTCCAGAACCGTGGGCCGGTAAGGATGGTCCAGCCCGTCAGACAGCCAGTAACTGTCGAAATCGCCGGTCAGTCCCCCAAGCCATTCCTGCACGCGTTCCGCATCGGGCGCATAGGGGGCAGGGGCAAGCGCGGGCAGGCGTTCCAGCCAGTGATCGGCCGTGCGAAAGGTAATTTCGCCAGTTGGCAGGTCAGTCAACGCAACCACAGCAACAGGGCGGTCAGTGCGGCCTGCCTCGGTCACAATATCGCGCATCCGCGCCTGCCGCTGGGGCCAGTCGCGGGCACTGGCCCAGCTTGCATCCGTGATGACCAGCAGCGGCCCAGTGCCGTCGCGCGCGGGTTGGGGGTTCAGAACGGGGCCAGCAAAGGCGATGATCAATGCGGCCACTGCCAATGCGCGCAGCACCAGCAGCCACCACGGTGTGCGGTCTGTTTCAGACGTTTCATCCTTCAGCCCGATCAGCAGCGCCACCCCCGGAAAACGCCGGATGACCGGCGCGGGCGGCACTGCGCGCAGCAGCCACCACAGCACGGGCAGCGCAATCAGGGCCAGCAGCAGGGCGGGGGTTGCAAATCCTATTGGTCCAACAGTGAACATCAGCGCACCCGCCTTGCATCAAGCTGTTGCCAAAGCCACATCAGCGCAAGGCCGGGGGGCTGGTCGGTATGGTGGGTCAGCATCTGCCATCCGGTCGCGCGCGCAAGATCTGCCAGCATATCCTTGCGTTCGGCCAGACGGTTGCGATAGCGCGTGCGCAAATCGGCGGCGCGCAGTGTTTCATGGCGCAAGCCCCCCCCCATCGACGTGAAGATGGACCGGCCCTGATAGGGAAATTCTTCCTCAGCGGGGTCCAGAATTTGCACCAGCGCCCCGCGCACGCCCTGATCGGCCGCGCGCCCGACCGCATCTTGCAGCGCAGTCTGATCGCCCAGAAAATCGGACAGAAACACAGTCTGGCTGTGCGCGGGCAAAACGGACATGGGCGGTGTGCCGTAATCTTCCGCGCTATGGTGTTGCATCAACCGCGCGGCCAGCGGATCAAGCTGCGCGCGGCCTGCGCGCGGTGGCATATCCGGCATCAGCCCCACACGTTCCCCGCCCTTCAGCAACAACACGGACAGTGCCAGCGCAAGCACCCTTGCGCGGTCGGCTTTCGACGGGCGCGACCGGTGGCCCGAAAAGTCCATGGCCTGTGATTGATCAACCCATAGCGTCACGGCTTGTGCGGCCTGCCATTCGGTTTCGCGCACAAAATGCGCATCTGACCGCGCCGAGCGCCGCCAGTCGATACGCGCACCCCAATCTGACGCGGTTGCAGGCCGGTATTGCCAGAATTCATCGCCCGTGCCCGCACGTCTGCGCCCATGCGCGCCGGGCAGGACCGAGGCTGCCAGTTGCTCGGCCTGCGCCAGCAACGCGGGCAGGGGGGCGGCAAGCCCTTCTGCGCGGCTGCGAAGGGTGGCTTGCAGGTCGGCATCTGTTTGGGTCAAGCAGCGTCCTCCATCCGGGTGGCGGTTGCGGCGACACGGTCAATGATCGCGCCAAGGTTTTCGCCGCGTGCCCTTGCGGCAAAACCAAGGGCCATGCGATGCGACAGCACGGGCCGTGCCATGGCTGCGATATCTTCCAGCGATGGCGCAAGCCGCCCGTCCAGCAGCGCGCGTGCGCGCACCGTCAGCATAAGCGCCTGCGCCGCGCGCGGCCCTGGTCCCCAACTGACAGCGTCGCGCGCGGCTTCATGGGCTTCCGGCTCGTCCGGGCGGCAGGCGCGGACCAGATCCAGAATCGCATCCACCACACCCGCCCCAACCGGCATGCGGCGCAACAATGCCTGTGCCTCCAGCAATTCAGCCGCAGTGAAAACCTGATGGGATGCACTATCTTCAAGACCGGTTGTCGCCATCAGGATGTCGCGTTCTGTGTCGCGGTCGGGATAGACGACATCAATCTGCACCAAAAACCGGTCCAGTTGCGCCTCGGGCAAGGGGTATGTGCCTTCCTGTTCAATCGGGTTCTGGGTGGCCAGCACATGAAACGGGCGTTCCAGCCGGTGATGTGCGCCCGCGACAGTGACTTCGCCTTCCTGCATGGCCTGCAACAGCGCGGCCTGCGTGCGCGGGCTGGCGCGGTTGATTTCGTCGGCCATCAACAACTGACAGAAAATCGGTCCGTTGATGAACCGGAACGCACGCTTGCCATCGTCAGCGATGTCCAGCACTTCCGACCCCAGAATATCCGCAGGCATCAGATCGGGCGTAAACTGAATGCGGTTGCCCTTCAGGCCCATGACGGTTGAAACAGTGTCTACCAGCCGCGTTTTGCCCAGACCGGGCAGGCCAATCAAAAGGCCGTGGCCACCGCACAGCATGGCGATCAGCGTCAGGTCAACGACGTTTTTCTGACCGATGAAGCGGCGGTTTATGCTGGCGCGGGCCTGTGCCAGTTTGTCGCCCAAAGCCTCGATCGCGGCGATCAGGTCGGTTTCAGTGCTCATCGGGGCGCTCCTTCGGGGTGATTTTTCGTGTCAAACGACTATCTATCAGATTGTGACATATCGCATAGGCGGCCAATGACAAAAACATCTGATGAACAAAATAGCGTGACCCCGTCGGCAGATACGCTGGCGCAGGCGGCACAAGCCGCTGCAAAAGGCAAAGGTTTGCCCCCTGTGCACCTGTGGAACCCGCCATTTTGCGGGGATCTGGATATGCGCATTGCGCGGGACGGGACGTGGTTTTATCAGGGCACACCCATTGGCAGGCCCGCCTTGGTGCGGTTGTTTTCGACCATTCTGAAACTGGAAGATGGCAAGTATTTCCTGGTCACACCTGTTGAAAAGGTGGGAATCACCGTGGATGACGCCCCCTTTGTTGCGGTGGATTTCCGTATTTACGGGACCGGACAGGGACAGGAAATAGTGTTCATAACCAATGTTGGCGATGAAGCTCCCGCAGGCGCGGACCACCCCATTCGCGTTGTTCGCGACAGCGATACTGGTGAACCTGCGCCCTATGTCATGATCCGCAGCGGACTGGAGGCATTGATTGACCGCAAAAGCTTTTACCGGCTGGTGGAATTGTGCACCCATGAGATGCATGCAGGCGCGCAGTGGTTTGGCATCTGGTCGGGCGGGGTGTTTTTCCCTGTGATTGCGTCTGACGAACTTGGGTAGCATTTCGGTTTGGCCTTTTACGGTCATTCACGTTTGCACAAAGCCCGCGCCAGCGGTGGGCCGGGGTCTGCCGATCCGACATTATAAGAATGCAGTTTATGCAGGCTGCATATTCCTTACTTCAAAGGCTTGGATTGCCATCAGCCAAATCGGCAGGCCGCGGGACGGCCAGACCTATGGCGCGGCGGGCTGCGCCCTTTGCTCCGCGCCTTGGGGCTTTCCCGATGTCTGCAAAAGGCCATCTTCAACCGGCCTTGTGTTTCGCCGACCGCGCCTGCGTGGATCGTCACACCCCGATCATCGTGCCTTGGAGCACCGCCACCACCTTGCGGGTATCTCCTGACACTGCGGTCACTTCCGCGCGCACGACAATAAGCCTGCGGCCTGCGCGGATAACCTCGCCGGTGGCTTCCAGTATGTCACCTATGGCGGGGGATAACAGGTTGATCTTCATCTCGGCGGTCATCACTTCCTGCCCTGCGGGCATGGTTGTCAGCGCGGCATAGCCCGCGGCAGAATCGCCCAGTGCGAAAGCAACCGCTGCATGTGCGGCACCGTGTTGCTGGCCGAATGCGGGCAGGATCGGGGCATGAATGATGCAGCGCCCCTGCATGGCCGCTTGCAATTCCGCGTTCAGGCTGGCCATCATGGACTGTCGGGCAAAACTTTCTGCAATGCGCGGATCAATCATGGCACAAACTCCGGTTTGCTGGCATTGGCATATGTATAAGGGGCACCGCCATGTTGTATCAGGAACTTATCCGGCGCAAGCGCGATGGCGAAGCGCTGACCCCCGCAGAACTGCGCGCGATTGTAGCGGGCATTTGCGACGGCAGCATGGGCGATGCGCAGCTTGGCGCGTTTTCAATGGCTGTATTGTTGCGTGGCATGGACCTGAGTGAACGTGTCGCCCTGACCACAGCCATGCGCGATTCGGGGGCGGTGCTGGACTGGGATAGCTGTCCGGTGATCGACAAGCATTCTACGGGCGGTATCGGGGACACGGTGTCACTGATGCTGATGCCCGCCATGGCGGCCTGCGGGGCGGTGGTGCCAAGCATTGCGGGGCGGGGCCTTGGGCATACCGGCGGCACGCTGGACAAGCTGGAGTCGATTCCGGGGTATGACATCGCCCCGGATGCTGCGCGCCTGCGGCGCATCGTGGCACAGACCGGCTGCGCGATTGTGGGGCAGACCGCCGCGCTTGCGCCTGCCGACAAGCGGTTCTACGCCATCCGCGATGTCACCGGCACTGTGGAATCACTGGATCTGATAACCGCGTCGATCCTGTCAAAGAAACTGGCGGCGGGGCTGGATGCGCTGGTGCTGGATGTGAAATGCGGCAACGGGGCGTTCATGGCCGATCTGGATGCCGCGCGCGGTTTGGCGCGCGCGCTGGTGGATGTGGGCAACGGCGCCGGTTGCCGGACCGTGGCATTGATCACCGATATGTCGCAGCCCCTTGCTGGCGCTGCGGGCAACGCGCTGGAAGTGCGCCTGGCGCTGGATTTCCTGACCGGACATTCGGTTGATACGCGCCTGTGGCAGATCACCTGCGCGCTGGGCGCAGAGGCGCTGACCCTTGCAGGTCTGGCGCGCGATCCCGAACAGGGGTTTTCCATGCTGGAACACGCCTTTCAGTCGGGTGCTGCGGCAGAATGCTTCGGGCGTATGGTGGCCGCACTTGGTGGTCCGGCGGATTTGCTGGAAAATGCATCGGCATATCTGCCTGTCGCCCCTGTGGTGCAGGTGGTGGTGGCCCCGACCGCAGGGGTGGTGACAGGCTATGACACGCGCGCCATTGGGCTTGCGGTCATCGGTCTGGGGGGGGGGCGACGGCAGCCTTCGGACAGTATCGACCCGCGCGTGGGGTTTGCAGACATCGCCCCTGTCGGCACAAGGCTGAACGCGGGCGACGCGCTGGCACTTGTCCATGCCGCAGATGACGACAGTGCAACGACGGCGGCAGCGGCATTTCTTGCCGCCTGTCAGATTGGCGATGTGGCAAAACCTTTTGCGCCGCTGGTTCTGGACAGGATCAGCGCGTAATCACGCGCCCGTCCTGTGGCGCCACCGTAGGGCAGCCATTGTGCCAAGCATAGCCAGCAAGGCCCCCCACAGGGGCACATCCCCGAAGCGCGCATAAATCGTGGGCGGAAGGGCGGCGGGCAAGGGTGCGTCCAGAAAACCGGTTTCGCCCAGCCCCAGTTCGGCAACCAGCCCGCCGCGCGCATCAATGACGGCAGACACGCCGGTATTGGCCGAACGCAGCACCGGCAATCCCTGCTCTACCGCGCGCAGCCGTGCCTGCGCCAGGTGCTGGAACGGGCCTGTCATTTCCCCGAACCATGCGTCATTGGTGATCTGCAACACCCAATCAGGGCGTTCCGTGCCGCGCAAATGACGTGGGAATATGGATTCGTAGCAAATCAGCGGCAATGCATGGCCCAATGGACCGAAATCCAGCAGGGCAGGGCCGGGACCGGGGCTGTAGCCTTGCAGCACCTGCGCCGCAAATCCCGCCAGGCCGCTGCCCAGCAGAAATTCTGACAGCGGAACATATTCGCCAAACGGCACCAGATGGTGCTTGTCATAGACTTGGGTGACCCGTGCTGTGATGTCCAGAATTGCCAGACTGTTGTAATAGCGACCATCATCATGGCGCTGCACGCCGAACCCAAGCAGCGTGTCGGGGCCGTGTTCATGCGCGGCCTGCGCCATAATGGCAAGCCCGTCGCCTGCATATTCCAAAAAGAACGGCACAGCCGTTTCCGGCCAGACAATCAGCGCAGGCGCAGGGCTGGCGGGTGCGGCGGTCTGGTCCAGAAGGCGGTTGAAAAAACGCTGCGGGTTGTCACCTTGCCACTTTTCGGCCTGCGGGGCGTTGGGTTGTGCCAGCCGGACCACATGATCGGCGGGTGTAGGAAGGTCTGTCTGGGTGCTGCCCCAGACCCACAGGGTTCCCATAAGTGCCACGCTTGTCAGAACCGCGCCCCCGCGCTGCGACATTGACCGCCCCAGTGCGGGCAGCAGGGCCGCAACCACCACAAGCAAGCTCAATCCGCCTGCGCCCCCGACTGCGGCAAGCTGCATCAACGGCGTGCCCACCAGCACATGCCCCAGCATGGCCCATGGAAACCCCGTGAATATCCAGCCGCGCAGCAATTCCAGCGTGACCAGTGCGGCCACCAATGCAACCAGTCGTCCACGCCCATGGCCCAGTCGGGCGGCCACCCATCCGGCAACAGCCCAGAACAGCGCCATACCGCCTGCCATCAGCACCAATGCAAACGGCGCCATCCAGCCATGGCGTTCGGGTTCAATGAAAAATGGCTCCACAATCCAGAACAGGCTGGCTGCGAAATACCCTGTTCCCGCCGCCCATAAGCGCCACCCCCAGCTTCGGGGCATGGCCTGCAAGGGCAGCGCGCAAAACATTACCAGAAGCGCCGCAATGGTCGCCCACCACCACCCGACCGGTGCCTGACCCGCCGCCATAATGGCACCAAGCGCACCATAGCCAAGCAGCGCTGTCCATGCAGCGAAGCGCCGTTCCCCATGCCTGTCGGGGTCCGGTCCGCCATTCGGGGGGCGCGGGCTGTTGCCCGTCATGGCGCGACAGGTTCACGCAAGGCTTCGGGAATGTGGATGCGCAACCGTTCTATCCGGCGCAGGCCCGCTTCGATAACTTCGAATTCAAGGCCGGAGTCATGCGCAATCAATTCCCCGCGCACCGGCACGCGCCCGACCAGCACAAAGACCAGACCGCCCAATGTGTCGATTTCCTCGTCCTCATCCTCGGCGGTCAGGGCAAAGCCAAGCCGAAGTTCCAGATCTTCCAGGGGGGTGCGGGCATCTGCCAGCCATGTGGCAGGGGTTTCTTCCTGAATATGGGCTTCTTCGGCGGTGTCGTGTTCATCCTCGATCTCGCCCACGACCTGCTCCAGCAGATCCTCGATGGTGACCAGCCCGTCCACGCCCCCATATTCGTCGATCATCAGGGCGAAATGCGTGCGCTCTGCCTGCATCTTGCGCAGCAGCACGCCCAGCGGCATGGACGGGGGCACATACAGGATGGGACGCAGCAGCGGGGCCAGTTCAAGGCTGTGATGGCCGTTGAAACCGTAATGCAGCGCCAGATCCTTCAGCAGTAGCAGGCCTACGGGGTTATCCAGCGTTTCGGCATAAACCGGAATGCGCGAATAGCCGGAATCGCGAAAGGCCTGCACGAATTCCGCAAGCTGTGCGCCTTGTTCAACGGCCACGATTTCGGCTTTGGGAACGGCGACATCCTCGACACGCATGTCGGACAGGTTGGCCAGTCCGGGAAGTGCCGGACCCAACCGGCCAGCGCCGTTGTGCTCATCATCTGTCTCATCCGGAGAGAGTGCGTCAAAAAGCCGGCCAAACAGGCCGCGCGTCTCGTTGTCTTTTGGATCATCCTGCGCGCGATGCGCCGCTGTAGATCCGTCTGTCGTGTCGCCCATGGGTCCTTTCCAGTGTTAAAGCGGCATTTCTGCCCCGTGCGCATATGGGTCTGCCACCCCCAATAATGCAAGTATGCGGATTTCGATTTCTTCCATCACGGCGGCATCTTTGTCACGAATATGGTCATATCCCAGAAGATGCAGGGTTGAATGCACGACCAGATGGGTCAGGTGATCGTGGAATGCCTTGTCTTGTTCGCGCGATTCGCGTGCGCAGGTGTCATACGATATCGCAATATCCCCCAAGGATTCAGGGTCATCAGGGTCACCCGGCGGGGCATGTTCGGGTGTGTCCCCGTCATCACCCGCGCCAAGATCCCAGCTTGGCCAGCTTAGAACATTGGTTGGCATGGGTTTGCCGCGAAACTGGCTGTTCAACTCTGCAATGCGGGCATCATCACAGGCCAGAAGCACGATTTCATAGCCCGCCGCCTGCATGTTCAGCGCGTTCAATGTGGCGCAGGCGGCGTTTTGTGCCAATGCGTCCAGCGCAACGGCATTCCAGCGATCATCTTCCACAACCAGATCAACCAGTGGCGCAGTGTCAGCCATGCTGCTCTTCGTCGCGTTCATAGGCCTGAATGATGCGTGCCACCAGCGGGTGGCGCACGACATCAGCCGATGTGAAATAGCTGAACCCAATGCCCTTGACGCCTTCAAGGATACGTTCCGCCGCCCGCAAGCCCGAATGCATGCCGCGCGGCAGATCAACCTGACTGCGATCACCGGTAATGGCCATGCGCGACCCTTCGCCCAGACGTGTCAGAAACATTTTCATCTGCATCTCGGTTGCGTTCTGCGCCTCGTCCAGCACAACAAAGGCGTTGGACAGCGTGCGGCCCCGCATGAAGGCCAGCGGTGCAATTTCAATGCGGCGCTCTTCCATCAGCTTTTGCAACTGCTTGCCGGGCAGAAAATCATTCAGCGCATCATAAAGCGGCTGCATGTAAGGGTCGATTTTTTCCTTCATGTCGCCGGGCAGAAAACCCAGACGTTCGCCCGCCTCGACTGCGGGGCGCGACAGCAATATCTTGTCGACATGGCCATCAGTGAACATCTGCACCGCGACGGCCACCGCAATATAGGTTTTGCCGGTCCCGGCAGGACCAATGCCGAAATTCATCTCATTTCCCAAAAGCGCGCGCGCATAGGCCTGCTGCGCTTCGGTGCGGGGGATGATGGTTTTCTTGCGGGTCCGGATTTCCAGCTTGCCGGTGCGGAACATTTCCAGTTGTTCCTGCGGGCCGTCATCATTGGGCGCTGCCTGACCCATGCGGATCAGTGCTGCAATATCGCCCGACTCGATCTGGCGACCTTCTTCCAGCATCTGATACAGGGTGCCAAGGATCTGGGCCACCAATGCGATCACATCTTCAGCCCCGATGATCGTCAACTGGTTTCCGCGCCGCAGGATTTGCACGCCAAGTTGACTTTCAAGATGGGTCAGATTGCGATCATATTCACCGCATAAGTCAACCAGAAGGCGGTTGTCGGAAAATTCCATATGCGCTTGCGCTGCTTCCAGCGGGGTGTGTGGCGGGGTCAAGGCGTCAATGCCCAAGTAGTTCTCCTATGATGGTCGCGAATGCGCGCTGTGCCGTTTTGTCATGCTGCCAATTGCGCCGCCCGCTGGCAAGGATTGTTTGCGTCGCACTGTATGTTGGGGGGCATATCGGCGATGCCCTGCCATTTTGCGTTCAAAATGTAGCGTCAATGTGACAGCGGCGCCGGGAAATGACCCGCGAGGCGGTGGCGGGTATCAGCCACCCCACGCCCGCAAAGACCCTGTTTCAGACATCTATCATGCCAGAACACCGGCAAGTGAATTCGCATTACTTTCGATGATTCTGACACGCGCGATCTGTCCCTTTTCTACCTGCGGATCGGTCACATGCACCGCGTGCAGATATTCGGATTTGCCGGTCATCTGTCCAGCAGCCCGTCCCGGTTTTTCGAACAGCACATGCACATCGCGCCCGACCATGCTGTTTTGTATCGTGCGTTGCTGTTCCAGCAGAAGTGCTTGCAACCGGTGCAGGCGGTCCAGTGCCACATCATCGGGCACCCCCGCACGTTCGGCCGCAGGTGTTCCGGGCCGTGCCGAGTATTTGAAACTATAGGCCTGCCCGTAGCCCACCTGACGCACCAGCGCCATTGTATCTTCGAAATCGCGATCAGTTTCGCCGGGGAACCCCACAATGAAGTCACCCGACAGCAGCAAATCGGGGCGGGCAACGCGCAAACGCTCGATCAGGCGCAAATAGCTTTCTGCCGTGTGTTTGCGGTTCATTGCCTTCAGAATGCGGTCACTGCCTGATTGCACCGGCAGGTGCAGATAAGGCATCAGCTTGGGTTCATCCCCATGCGCGGCGATCAGCTCATCATCCATGTCATTGGGGTGCGACGTGGTGAAGCGGATACGCTCCAGCCCGTCCACCCGCGCCAGTTCGCGGATTAACCGCGCCAAAGTCCATGCGCCACCGTCGCCCGCGCCATGATAGGCGTTGACGTTCTGCCCCAGCAACGTGATTTCGCGCACCCCGCGGTCCACCAGATCACGCGCTTCCGTCAGAATGCGGTGAACCGGGCGCGACACTTCCGTCCCGCGGGTGTAGGGGACAACACAGAACGCACAAAACTTGTCGCACCCTTCCTGAACCGTCAGAAATGCTGTTGGCCCGCGCCCTGTGCGGGGGGGCTTTGGCAAATGCTCGAATTTGTCTTCTTCGGGAAAATCAGTGTCCACAGCGCGCGCGCCATCGCGCACGGCTTTTTCCATCGCCGGCAGCCGGTGATAGGTTTGTGGTCCGACCACCAGATCCACCAACGGCTGGCGGCGCATGATTTCCTCGCCCTCGGCCTGGGCCACGCAGCCTGCGACACCAATTTTCAGGTCGGGGTTGGCCAGTTTCAGCGGTTTCAGGCGGCCCAGTTCCGAATAGACCTTTTCAGCGGCCTTTTCGCGGATATGGCATGTATTCAGCAAGATCATATCGGCATCTTCGGCCTGATCGGTCAGTGAATATCCTGACGCGCCCAGCGCTTCGGCCATGCGTTCACTGTCATAGACATTCATCTGACAGCCATAGGTCTTGATAAATAGCTTCTTGGCGTCGGCCATAGGCCCCCCTTGCAGCATTTTAGCGGATTGACGAGGCCATAGCGGAAACCGGCCCCACCCTCAAGCCGGTCAGATAGCCGCGCTTGCGGCCTGCGGCAAGCTAAGGGCTGCACGAATCGGCAGATGATCAGATGCTTTGCGCGCCAGTGCCGTATCATGCGCGCGCAAATCACTGATAAGTGCTTGACGGCAGGTGATGATACGGTCCAGCGGCAATACAGGCATTTGCGCCGGAAAGCTGGCAATCGTCGCGGCAGATCGTTTGACCGCGCGCAATTCGCGCCGCATTGGCATAAGCGAGCAGCGCGCGCCCAGCCGCCATTCGTTGAAATCGCCCATCACCAGTGTTGGCCGCCCGTCGCCGCCATCTATTTCTTCAGACAGGCGGCGGGCTTGCAACAGGCGCGATTGATGCAACAGGCCCAGATGGGCGGTGATCAGCCGCAAGGGTTGGCCGTTCAGCCGTATATCTGCAACGATTGCGCCGCGCGCTTCCAGCCCCGGCAGGGTGATGGCGCGTGCCTGTTCGACTTCTGCCCCGCGCAGCAACAACAGGTTGCCGTGCCAGCCATGCGCATGCGTGCCCAGCCTGTCGGTCAATGTCACCGGGGTAAGCCCCGTTTCAGCACGCAACATATCAGGGTCCAGCACACCCTTGCGGTCGCCAAACCGGCGGTCCACTTCTTGCAAGGCGACAATATCCGCCCCCAATTCGCGAATAACCTGCACTGTTCGTGCCGGATCACGTCGCATATCGGTTCCGACCGCCTTGTGAATATTGTAGGAACTGACAATCAGATCGGACATTGGCCTTTGGGGTTTGAATACAACATGCATATCATATGCGGATCATCGGCGCGTTTCACAATAGCAAGATATCCTCAAGAATATGTTAAAGGGTGCAGATGACCGAGAATGAGGCGATTGACGCGCTGGTCATAGGGGCCGGACCGGCCGGATTGATGGCCGCAGAAGTGCTGGCGAAGGGCGGGCGCAAGGTCGTGATTTGTGACGCCAAGCCCTCGGCCGCGCGCAAATTCCTGATGGCCGGAAAATCGGGGCTGAACCTGATGAATGCGGCCCCGCCCGACACCCAGATCAGTCAGTATGGCGATGCGGGCGCATGGCTGGCCCCGATCCTTGGGGATTTCGGCCCTGATCAGATCCGCTTTTGGGCAAACGGGCTGGGGGCGGATTTGTTCACCGGCTCCTCCGGTCGCGTCTTTCCGCGCGTCATGAAGGCCTCGCCATTGTTGCGGGCTTGGCTGGCCCGGCTGGATGATGCGGGCGTGACATTGCGACGGGGCTGGCGCTGGCAGGGCGGGGCATTCGAATTTGCAACGCCCCACGGCGAAAGGTGCCTGCGCCCCAGGGTCTGCGTGCTGGCCTTGGGCGGGGCAAGCTGGGCGCGGCTTGGGTCTGACGGGGCGTGGACCGCCGAACTGGCCGCGCATGATGTGCCGATTACCCCGTTTCAGCCCGCAAATATGGGGTTCGTGGTGGATTGGTCCGCGCATATGCGCGCCCATTTTGGCGCGCCGGTCAAGGGCGTGCAGCTTCGCGCGGGCGAACACTCCGTGCGCGCGGAATTCGTCATTTCAGCGCGTGGCGTCGAAGGGGGCGGTATCTACACGCTGTCGCGTCCTTTGCGTGACGGGGCCGCGCTGGTGCTGGACCTTCTGCCAGACCGCACCGTGCCCGACATTGCCGCACGGCTGGCAGCGCAACCACCGAAGCTGTCCACAGCAAACCGGCTGCGCAAGGCGCTGGGTCTGTCGGGGGTGCGGCTTGCGCTGGTGCATGAAATGGCCCGCCCCTTGCCCACGGACACAACAGAACTTGCCCAATGCCTGAAGGCGCTACCGATCCCCCTGCAAGGCCCCCGTCCGCTGGACGAGGCCATCTCGACCGCAGGCGGGATCATGCGCGCCGCCCTGACCGACGGGCTGGAGTTGCGCAACTGGCCCGGTGTCTATGCCGCAGGTGAAATGCTGGATTGGGAAGCGCCGACTGGCGGCTATCTGCTGACCGCCTGCCTTGCAACCGGCCATTGGGCAGGCAAACATGCCGCACAGCAAGGCTGATTTCATCTTGCCCCAAATACTCAAATCATCGCGGGCGCAGGTTTTGCGTATGCCCCGCTATGCAGGCCGCAGGTTCAGCGCGCGTTCCTGCACCGGCAAATGCACGACGGCCGAAAACAGCCCCACGCCCACGCCGACCCACCAGACCAGCGTGTAGTCGCCATGCAGGTCATACAACGCGCCCCCCAGCCAGACGCCCAGAAAACTGCCCAACTGGTGGCTGAAAAACACAATCCCGTATAGCGTGCCCATATAGCGCAACCCGTAAATATGCGCGATCAGCCCCGATGTCAGCGGCACTGTGGCCAGCCATAACGCCCCCATGACAATGGAAAACACCAAAACCGACCCCGGCGTGATGGGCGACAGGATAAACGCCGCAGCGACCACCGTGCGTGCCATATAGATTGATGCCAGCAGGTATTTCTTGGAATAGCGTTTGCCCAGCCACGCCGCCGCCAGGGTGCCCGCAATATTGGCCAGCCCGATCAGGGAAATGGCAACAGCCCCAAGGGCCGACGTGGTCGTGATGCCGATGGCCGCCAGCATTCCGTCGGGGTTGATGGGGCCGCACATTTCAGTGACCATCGCGGGAAAATGCGCAGTGACAAAGGCAAGCTGATAGCCGCATGAAAAGAAGCCCAGAAAGATCAGCGTGAAACTGGGATCACGAAACGCCTGTTTCAGCGCAGCCCCCATGCTTTGTTCCAGCTCGTTGCGGCTGGCGGGCGCAGGGCTGCGCATCATGGGCAGGGCAAACAGGCTTAGCAGCACCATTGCTGCGAAAATAACAAACACGCTTTGCCAGGAATAAAACGACAGCAGGATTTCGGCCAAGGGGGCGCCAAACACCTGACCCGCGCTGCCAGCAGCGGTCGCAATACCCAAGGCAAGGCTGCGGTTTTCATCTGATGCAGCGCGCCCGACCACGGCCAGAATCACGCCGAACCCGGTGCCCGCAACCCCGAACCCCACAAGAATTTCCAGCAACTGATGCGCGCCGGGTGTCACCGCGAAGGATGACAACACCAGCCCCGCCGCATAGACCAGCGCCCCCAGAAAAATTGCGCGGCGGTCGCCAAAACGTTCTGCAATCGCGCCGAAAATGGGCTGGCCGATGCCCCATGCAAGGTTCTGAATGGCAATGGCCAGTGAAAATTCGGCCCGCAGCCAGCCGAATTCTTCCGCAATGGGGATCTGGAACACGCCAAAGCTGGCGCGGATGGCAAAGCTGATCATGATGATGATGCAGCCACCAATCAAAACAGGTGTCATCAGGGGCGCGCGGGCGGAATGGGGCATAGCGGAAGCTTTCAGAAATACGCACTTAACATGTTTAATTCTGAAAGCTGCGTCAAGCGCTTACGCGACCAGCGCTTCGGCATGTTTCAAATCGACACTGACCAGCTGGCTGACACCGCGTTCGCCCATGGTGACCCCGAACAAACGGTCCATGCGCGCCATCGACAGCGCGTTATGGGTGATGATCAGATAGCGGGTTTCGGTCCGGCGGCACATTTCGTCCAGCAGGTCGCAAAACCGCGCCACATTGGCATCATCAAGCGGCGCGTCCACTTCGTCCAGCACGCAGATCGGGGCAGGATTGGCCAGGAACACCGCGAAAATCAACGCCAGCGCGGTCAGCGTCTGTTCGCCGCCCGACAGAAGCGACAGGATGGACAGCTTCTTGCCCGGTGGCTGGCACATGATTTCCAGCCCTGCATCCAGCGGATCTTCGCTTTCGACCAGCACCAGTTTCGCCTCACCACCCGTGAACAGATGCGTGAATAATGTTGAGAAATTGGCATTGACCTTGTCAAAGGCAATCAGCAAGCGTTCGCGCCCCTCGCGGTTCAGCGCATTTATGCCAGAGCGCAGCTTGGCAATTGCGGCTTCCAGATCGGCCTTTTCCTGAACCAGAATGTCATGTTCGCTTTGGATTTCGCGGGCATCTTCTTCGGCGCGCAGGTTCACAGCGCCCAATGCGTCGCGCGCACGGCGCAGGCGGGTCAGTTCGTCCTCCAACGCGGTGGTGTCCGGCATGGTGTCGGGGTCACTGTCGAGTTGTTCCAGCAAGTCTTGGGGGGTTGTGTCCAAATCGTCGCTGATACGGGTTTCGGCCAATGCGGCACTTTCGCGCGCGGCATCGCGGCGCGCTTCAATGCGGGCGCGCCCCTCGCGGGCGTCTGATGCGGCACGTTCAGCGGCGCGTTCGGCGTCGGCTGCGTCGCGTGCGGCAGATTCCGCACTGGCCAAGGCATCGCGCGCAGCTGCATGGCGGGCTTCGGCGCGGGTTATTTCATCGCTTAGATCGGCGCGCTTCTCGGCCAGTTCATCAGGCGTGGCGCTGGCATCTGCCAGGTCATCCTCGGTGTTTTGTTTGCGCGCTTCCAGATCCTGAATACGGGTTTCGGCGGTTTCCAGACGGTGGCGCCAGCCGCTTAGGGTCTTGGTGATTTCCTGCCCGCGCGCCAGCCGCGCTTTGGCATCGCGGCGCAATTCATCTGCTTGCGCGCGATGCGACATCATACTTATGCGCGCGGCTTCCACCGTCATGCGCAAAGTGTCGGTTGCAGCACGGGCCTTGTCCAGATCGGACAATTCGGCGCGCTGTTCTTCTGCATTCGCCAGTGTTTCGGACAGATCTTCAACATCATCGTTGAACCGTGCCATTTGCGCAGTTGCGTTCTCCAGCCGGACCTGCGCGCTGTCGCGGGCCGCCTCTGTGCGCGACAGGGCACGGCCCGCATCTGTCAGGCGCTGGTCTGCGGCGCGGCGGGCATCGCGCGCCTGTCTTTCAGCACCACTCAGCGCGTCAAGGCGGTACTTGAAGCTTGCATGCGTGTCGCGGGCGCGATCAAGGCGCGCTTCGGCCTGTTCCAGTTCAACTTTCAGCCTGTCCAGACGGTTTATTTGCTGCAAGCGCAACGCGGCGGTGCTGGGTGCGTCCTGTGCTGCAACATGCAATCCGTCCCAGCGCCACAGATCGCCCGCCAATGTGACAAGCCGTTGACCCGGGCGCAGCGCTGGCTGCAATCGGGGACCGTCGGCGGCATCAATCACACCGGTCTGTGACAGCCTGCGCGCCAAAGCATCCGGTCCCTGCACATGCGGGGCCATAGGGGCCGCGCCATCGGGCAGGGGGGCGGCATCATCATAGCCCGGCAAAGCCACCCAGCCCGACCCGCCATCCGACAGGGGCGCGCGCAAATCATCGGCCAATGCCGCCCCCAGGGCCAGTTCATGCCCGTCCGCCACGCGCAGCAAATCCAGAAGCTGGGTGCCGTCGCCGCCTTCGCGATCGACCAGCCGCGATAGGGCTGCCGTTTCCGCGCGCAGTGTGCCAGCCTCGCCCTCGGCCTCGGACAATGCGCCGCGGGCTTCGGCTTCTTCGGTTTGGGCGTGCTGGCGGGCATCTTCGGCCTCCAGCAGGGTGGATTCGGCTTCCTCGGTCAGGGACTGCGTTGCGTCCAGTTCTTCTTGGGCCTGTTCCAGTTCCTCCTGGGCGGCTTGCAGGGCGTCTTGCGCCTGTGCCTGGGCATCTGCGGCTTGCAGGCTGGCATTTTGCGCTTTTGCAAGGGCGGCAGTCAGTTCGTTGATCTGGCGGTCGGCGGATTGGTGGCGGGCGGCCAGTCGCGCGACATCTTCTGTGGCGCTTGTCAGGTCCGCTTCGTGATCGGCGAGAAGCTGGGCGGCCTCGGCTGCGGCCTCTGTCGCGTCTTGCAGTTTTTCGTCATGGCCGTCGGCGGCTTTGGCAAGCTGGTCCTGTTCCCATTCCAGCTGTGCGATTGTTTCTGCGGCATCGCGGTTCAGGCCGGACTCACGCTCGATATCCTGCGCAAGTTGCAGCACACGCGATTGCAGCGTGCGGATGGTTTCCTGCGCGCGTGCTTCTTCTGCGGACAGGGTGTCGCGGCTGACATGCAGGCGTTGCAGCACGGCCCCTGCGATGGCGTCTTCTTCGCGCAAGGGGGGCAGGCGGTCCTCGGCTGTTTGGCGGGCACTGCTGGCGCGTTGCGCGTCTGTTTCGGTCTGGGCGCTGGTGATCAGGGCGGCCTGCAGCGCGGCATCTGCGTCACGCAGGGCCTGATCGGCCTCGCGCCAGCGCCTGTACAGCAACAGCCCTTCGACCTGCCGCAGCCGTGTGCCAATCTGGCGGTAGCGTTCGGCCTGCCGTGCCTGCCGCGACAGTTGCGCCAGCTGCTGGGCCAGCTGGTCGATCACATCACTGACGCGTTCCAGATTGGTTTCTGTTGCACGCAGGCGCAGCTCGGCTTCGTGGCGACGCTGATACAGGCCCGAGATACCGGCCGCTTCTTCCAGAATGCGGCGGCGGGCCTTGGGCTTGGCGTTGATCAGTTCTGAAATCTGGCCTTGCCGCACCAGTGCGGGACTATGCGCGCCGGTCGATGCATCGGCAAACAGCATCTGCACATCGCGCGCGCGCGCTTCCTTGCCGTTGATCTTGTAGGCGCTGCCAGCATCGCGCGTGATCCGGCGCACAATGTCCAGTGTGTCGGCATCATTAAAGGCGGCGGGGGCCACGCGGTCACGGTTATCAAGTTGCAACGTGACTTCGGCGAAATGGCGTGCAGGGCGCTGGTCGGTTCCGGCAAAAATCACATCTTCCATGCCTGCGCCGCGCATGGCCGTCGGGCGGTTTTCGCCCATGACCCAGCGCAATGCCTCCAGCAAATTGGACTTGCCGCAGCCATTGGGACCAACCACACCCGTCAGGCCCGACTGAATCACCAGATCCGTGGGGTCGACAAAGCTTTTGAAGCCGTTCAGGCGCAGGCGGTTGAATTGCACGAGTGGGTGAACCTTTGGAATAGTCGTCCCCAGTCTGGCCGCATCCCCAAGCCAGAGTCAAGGCAGTTGCGCTGTATGTCGCTGTTGATCCGTAGTTATCCACAAGATGTTGAATTTTATCCGCGCCATATGCGACATCGCGCCACAGTGTATTTTGAATACATATAGTCGTATTCATAATTGTATATATGAATGAAAGGAGACACCCATGTCCCATAATCCCGCACGCCCGGCAGACACCTATTCGCCGCTATACTTTCTGGCCTCGCTTGGGGCAGGGGGGCTGGCAGTCAGCTTTTTCATGTGGCTGATGCACTGGTTGCCACATCCCGGCAAAACCGTGCCGGTGTTCGAAGATATTACCGCCGCATTTGCCAGCGGAACTGTCGTGACCCAAGGCATGATCGTGCTGGCAATGGCCGGGATCGCAGTCTTTGCATTTCTGAACCTGAAACTTCTGGTCTGGAACTTGCGCAGTTTTGCCGCCTGGACGAAGACCGACGCGTATGCAAAATTTGCCAAAACCAATGCCCAAAGTCAGGTTATGGCGCTGCCGCTGGCGCTGGCCATGTCAATAAATGTCATGTTCGTTCTGGGCATGGTCTTTGTGCCGGGGCTGTGGTCGGTGGTGGAATATCTGTTCCCGCTGGCAGTGATCGCGTTTCTGGCCATCGGGGCCTACGGGTTCAAACTTTATGGCGGCTTTCTGGGCCGTGTCCTGACCGAAGGCGGCTTTAACTGCGCGGCAAATAACAATTTCGGCCAAATCCTGCCAGCTTTCGCGTTCGCGATGGTCGGTGTCGGTCTTGCCGCCCCCGCAGCCATGAGCACGCTTCCCGCAGTGGCCGGACTGGGCCTTGTGCTGTCCACATTCTTTCTGATGACAGCAGGTCTTATCGCAGTTGTCGCCATGGTGCTGGGTCTGCGGTCCATGATGGAGCATGGCGCAAACCCCGAAACTGCCCCCACGCTGTCCATCATCGTGCCGCTTCTGGCCGTGCTGGGCATTCTGGGCCTGCGCCAAAGCCACGGGCTAAGCGCGCATTTCGGATCGTCCGAGATGGCAGGTGAAACGCTGGCCATGCTGACAAAATTCCTGTCCGTGCAAATTCTGTTTTTGCTGTTTGCCGGTCTGGTGCTGGTGCGTCAGGGCTATGCGCAGCGCTTCATCTTCGGGGCTGAAAATTCGCCAGGGTCTTATGCGCTGGTCTGCCCCGGTGTGGGTTTCGCGGTGTTGACCCATTTCTGGCTGAACAAAGGGCTGGTGGATGCTGGCCTGATGGTGAAATTCAGCGCAGGATATTGGGCCATCACAGCGGTGGCGCTGGCATCACAATTTGCCATGATCTGGCTGGTCTGGCATCTGAATCGGCGCCATTTCGGCACCCCGAAAAATGCCGAAGCTGTGCCGGCAGAATAACCCCGCACCAAAACTGACGAAAAGGGCCGCATAACGCGGCCCTTTTATTTTTGCGCGGATCGGGGCTAATGGGAAAAGCAACAAAAAGGTTTTCCCATGATCCATGCCCTTGCCCTGATCCTGCTGTGCCAACTGGCGGGCGAAGCCCTGTCGCGTTTGTTTGGACTGCCTGCCCCCGGCCCGGTGCTGGGGATGGGGCTGTTGTTCCTGCTGATGCTGACAGTGCCGCGGCTGGGCGATTTTATGCGCCCCACGGGCGAAGGGATTTTGCGCCACCTGTCGCTTTTGTTCGTCCCTGCGGGCGTGGGGGTGGTGGGGCATTTGCGCCAGTTGGGGGAAAACGGGCTGGCATTGGGCGTGGCGCTTGTTGCCTCCACAGTGCTGGCGATTGCGGCGGGTGTGCTGACCTTTGTGTTCGTGGCGCGGCTGACGGGTGCGAAAGGGGGCGAAGATGCGTGATTTTGCAGAAATCTGGTCCTACCTGGCCGAAACCCCGCTGATCTGGCTTAGTGCAACGCTGATTGCGTATCTGGCGGGGGATTATCTGGCGCAACGGGCCGGGCGCGCGCCGCTGGTCAACCCGGTTCTGGTGGCGGTTATCTTGCTTGCGGGCCTGCTCTGGGCCACCGGGACCAGCTATGCAACGTATTTCGAGGGGGCGCAATTTGTCCATTTCCTGCTTGGCCCTGCCACTGTTGCGCTGGCGGTGCCCCTGTGGCTGAACTGGCCCACTGTGCGCCGCGCGGCGCTGCCGATTGTGGCGGCGTTGCTGGCTGGGTCGGGCATGGCGGTGTTGTCCGCACTTGCAATCGGCCATGCGATGGGCCTGTCGCCGGAATTGCTGGCAACCCTTGCGCCCAAAGGCACCACGGCGCCCGTGGCGCTGGGCATCAGCCAGAACCTTGGCGGGTCGCCCACATTGACGGCGGTTCTGGTTATCCTGACCGGCATGATCGGGGCCATTGTCATCACGCCCATGATGAACATGATGGGCATTCGTGACTGGCGCGCGCGCGGCTTTGCCGTGGGGGTTGCCGCCCATGGTATCGGCACGGCCCGCGCGTTTCAGGTCAATCCGCAGGCGGGCGCATTCGCTGGCATCGGCATGGGGCTGAATGCCATGCTGACCGCGCTGCTTGCCCCTTGGGCGCTGGGGTTGTTCCAATAGGCAGTGTCAGCCCAGTTCCTTCATCAGGCGGCGCTTTTGCTTGTCCCAATCGCGCTTGGCCTCGGTCGCGCGTTTGTCGGCCAGTTTTTTGCCCTTGCCAATGGCGATCTTGATCTTCACCAACCCGCGATGGTTGAAATACATCACCAGCGGCACCAACGTCATGCCTTCCTTGGCGGTCGCCGCCCAAAGCCGCGACATCTCGCGTTTGCTCACCAGCAGCTTGCGGCGGCGGCGTTCTTCATGGCCCCAGATATTTGCCTGCTTGTAGGGCGCGATGTAGGAATTCACCAACCACAATTCGCCATTGTCGACCGTAGCATAGCTTTCGGCAATATTGGCCTTGCCCTCACGCAGGGATTTCACCTCGGACCCGTGCAGCATGATCCCGCATTCAAGATCTTCTTCAATGGCGTAATCATACCGCGCGCGGCGGTTTTCAGCGATAATGCGGTAATTGGGATCAGATTTCTTGGCCATGTCAGTGCAGATAAGGGGCGTATGCGCCCATGTCTAGGGGCTCTGTCTAGGGTTTCACGCGCAACTGCATGCTGTTGCCTGACGATTTGCGCAATTCAAACGCGCCCGATCTGGCGACCAACTCGCTCAATTTCGCGCAGCCGTAATTGCGCGCGTCGAAATCAGGATTGGCCGCGACAATGAATTGGCCGACCTGGCCCAGTGAAAACCAGTCTTCATCCTTGTCGATGGCCTGCATCGCAGCCTTGATCAAGGGCACGGCCTTTGACGGGTGGGATTTTCGGCTCTCGGCAGGTTCGGGGTCGGCATCCGGCAGAATATTCTCGACAAAGATAAACCGCTTGCAGGCCTTGCGAAACGCCTCTGGCGTTTTTTGCTGCCCGATCCCGTAGACATCCAGTCCCTGCTCGCGGATGCGGCTTGCCAGTCGCGTGAAATCACTGTCCGAACTGATCAGCACAAACCCGTCAAACCGCCCCGTATGCAGCAGGTCCATCGCATCAATGACCAGGGCTATATCACTGGAATTCTTGCCCACGGTATTGGCGGGCTGATGATGGGGGACCAGCGCCAGGCTCGGCAGCTTTTCCTGCCAGCCCGACATCTGCGCGCGCGAAAAATCCCCATAGATGCGCCGCACGCTGGCCTCGCCAAGCCCTGCAATCTCCTCGAATATCGCCTCCACCCATTTGGGTGATGAATTATCCGCGTCGATCAAGACTGCCAGCAGTGGAATACCTGTACGCGCCATGGTTCATTCTTTCATTCTGGATCAAATATCCCGGGGGAGGCCCCGTAGGGGACGGGGGCAGCGCCCCCTTACAACGTCCGGTACATCACATAGGCATCAATAAAGCCCTGCACAGGGTGGCGGAATGCACCGGGCAGTCGACCGACAATATCAAACCCGTTGGCCTGCCACGTCGCGACGGCGCGGGTGTTGCTGGACACGACGCAATTGAACTGCATGGCCAGATAGCCCCGCGCGCGCGCTGTCTCCAGCGCATGCTCCAGCATCTGTCGCGCCACCCCGCGCCCCTGCGCGGCCGCTGCCGTGACAAAGCCGCAGTTGGCGACATGCGCCCCGCCGCCCTGCTGGTTGGGGCAGATGTAATAGCTGCCCATGGGCTGCCCGCCGGTTTGTGCCACAAACGCGTTATGCGTGCCCGCGCACCACCATGCCAGTGCGTCCTCGCGGCTGATCGCGGGATCAATCGCATACGTGTCGCCTGCGCGGAATACCGGCTCCAGCATCGCCCATAGCGCCGGGTGGTCCGCGCTGGTTGCGGGGTGCAGATGCACCCCGCCCGTGCCGGTTTTACTCAAAACTCGACCACCGCGCGAATGGACTTGCCTTCATGCATCAGATCAAAACCCTCATTGATCTGGTCCAGCGTCAGCTTATGCGTGATCATCGAATCGATCTCGATCTTGCCATTCATGTACCAGTCCACGAATTTCGGCACATCGCTGCGCCCCTTGGCCCCGCCAAACGCCGTGCCCTTCCACACGCGCCCTGTAACCAGCTGGAAGGGCCGCGTTGATATCTCTGCCCCCGCAGGCGCCACACCAATAATCACCGACACACCCCAGCCCCGGTGGCTGCATTCCAGCGCGTCGCGCATCACTTTCACATTGCCGGTGGCATCAAAACTGTAATCCACACCGCCAATCGCGTCATCCCCGCGCTGCGTCAGCCGGACAATCTCGGCCACCACATTTTCAACCTTGGACGGGTTGATAAAATGCGTCATGCCGAATTTGCGCGCCATCTCCTCCTTGCTGTCATTCAGGTCCACCCCGATGATCATATCCGCGCCCGCCATGCGCAGGCCCTGAATGACATTCAGGCCAATCCCGCCCAGCCCGAACACCGCCGCCGTGGACCCGATTTCAACCCCTGCCGTGTTAATGACCGCGCCAATGCCCGTGGTCACACCGCAGCCGATATAGCAAATCTTGTCAAACGGCGCGTCGTCGCGCACCTTTGCCAGCGCAATCTCGGGCATCACCGTATGATTGGCGAAGGTTGAACACCCCATGTAATGGTAAATCGGCGTGCCATCGAGCATGGAAAACCGCGTCGTGCCATCGGGCATCAGCCCTTGGCCCTGCGTGCCCCGAATGGCAGTGCACAGGTTCGTTTTTCCCGACCGGCAGGAATAGCATTCGCGGCATTCGGGCGTGTAAAGCGGGATGACATGATCGCCGGGCTTCAGGGTCGTGACCCCTTCGCCCACTTCCACCACCACGCCCGCGCCCTCATGGCCCAGAATGCTCGGGAACAGCCCTTCCGGGTCCGCGCCCGATCGCGTGAATTCATCTGTGTGGCAAATGCCTGTGGCCTTGATCTCGACCAGAACCTCGCCGGCTTTTGGCCCGTCCAGGTTTACATCCATGATTTGAAGGGGTTTTCCCGCTTCAAGGGCGACTGCGGCACGTGTGCGCATTGTGGGGTCCTCCTTAGGATTTCCGGTTTGCCCCAGTGTGAAGCAGCACAGGGGCAGGCTGCAAGCGAAAGCGGCAGTTCAGGGTGAAAAAAACAATGCCCCGCGCGAAGGCTTGATTTTCGCGGGTTTCGGTCACAAACTCTGCCCATGAACATGCAAAACCCGCCCCGCGTGACAGAACAACAGGTCAGCTTCGACCGACGAGAGCTTTCGGTGATCCTGTCGCTCTATGGCCGGATGGTGGCTGCGGGGGAATGGCGCGATTACGGGATTTCGTGTTTGCGCAATTGCGCCGTGTTCTCGGTGTTCCGGCGCACGGCTGAAACACCGCTCTACCGTATAGAAAAACATCCGCATCTGCGAAACAGGCAGGGCATGTATGCGGTCATCAGCATGGACGGGCAAATCCTGAAACGCGGGCATGATCTGGTTCAGGTTCTCAAAGTGCTTGAACGGCGGTTGTTGCGCGTCATCGGTGAATAGGCATTTACAGACCGGCGCGCCGGTGCTAAAGGCCTGATCATGAACACAACATATGCATATCACCTGATCTTGCGACGCCGCTGACGCGGTGTAAGTGTTCCTGCGCATGCGCTGCTACAGCGCGCGCCAAATCGATCCTTCCAACTAAAAACCGTCGTTGACTTGTCCTCAATGCTTTGGCAGGTCAATGCTTTGCCTGAACGGGATGATGCCGATGACTGCACAATTTCCAGCTGTTCTGCCGACCTATAGCCGTACATCGCTGGCGTTCCGCCGCGGTGAAGGGGCATGGCTGATCGAAGAAAACGGCACGCGCTATCTTGATTTCACATCAGGGATCGCAGTCAATGCGCTGGGCCATGCCCATCCGGCACTTGTGCAGGCATTGACCGAACAGGCGCAGGCCCTTTGGCATGTCTCCAACCTTTATGACATCCCAGCGCAGGCCAGACTGGCCGAAGCCCTGGTCGAGCACACATTCGCCGACACGGCATTCTTTACCAATTCCGGCACAGAAGCCGCGGAACTGGCAATCAAGATGGTGCGCAAATACTGGTATGAAATCGGTGAAGACCGCCCCACCATCCTGACTTTTGAGGGTGCGTTTCATGGCCGCTCGACCGGGGCCATAGCCGCCGCCGGGTCCGAGAAAATGACCAAAGGCTTTGGCCCGCTGATGCCCGGTTTCAAGGTGTTGCCATGGGGGGATCATGATGCGCTGCGTGCAGCCCTTGATACATCTGTCGCCGCCGTAATGATCGAACCAGTGCAAGGCGAAGGCGGCATCCGCCCCTTGCCGGATCAATGCCTGAAGGATTTGCGCGCGCTGTGCGACCAGACCGGCGCGCTTCTGGTTCTGGATGAAGTGCAATGCGGTATGGGCCGCACGGGGCGGCTTTTTGCGCATGAATGGGCAGGTATTACGCCCGACATCATGATGGTCGCCAAGGGTATCGGCGGGGGCTTTCCGCTTGGCGCGGTTCTCGCATCAGCCAGGGCGGCATCGGGCATGACCGCAGGCACGCATGGGTCCACCTATGGCGGCAACCCCTTGGCCTGCGCCGTCGGCGCCAAGGTGATAGAGATTATAACCACACCGGGCTTTCTGGATGATGTGCGCCGCAAGGCAGGGTTTTTCCGCCAGCGACTGGAAGCCCTTGTCGCGGCCCATCCGGATGTTTTTGAAGATGTGCGCGGTCTGGGGCTGATGCTGGGGCTGAAATGCCGCGCGCCCAATCTCGATCTGGTCAAGGCGGCACAGGCAGAGCATCTTCTGACAGTGCCTGCTGCCGACAATGTCGTCCGCCTGCTGCCACCGCTGACAATCACCGAAGCAGAAATTTCTGACGGTGTGAACCGGCTTGACCGTGCGGCCACTGCCTTGGCCTGATTTCATTCTGGTAAAAATATCCCGGGAGCGCGCGGGCGCCGCCCACGCCCCCGACCCCCGACAAAAAGTTGTCCCCAACGCCCATTTTTTGGGAAATAACACCCCCCCCAAAAA
>JAFIEO010000025.1 GCA_020832445.1 Paracoccaceae bacterium | reverse complement strand
GGCCCAGGATTTCGGCAGATACAGCCTTCTGTCGATCAGGGCGTGCCCCCAGCGGCTGGCATAGCTCGCAAACACACCGATCTGACTGTTCTCAATCCGTCCCGCTGTGCCGGAATATTGCCGCGCGACGCCAACCGAATGAGTGCCTTTCTTGAGGAAACCTGTTTCATCAACCACAAGAACCCCATCCGGATCAGCAAGGGCATCAAGCGCGTAGTCGCGAACTCGCTGACACAGAGCATCTGCAGACCAGCTCGACCTACCCAGCAATGACTGGATCTTGTAAGGCCGCGCCAGGCCAGCTTCCTCAGCCAGCATCCAACCTGTCTTGCGTTCTGCCCCGGACAAGAGGCCATCGATAAAGGCCCCGGCAGATGCACGCTGTTCAGACCTGATGAAGGCAGATGCAATCCGCGCCTTCATTCCATCGAGCGCGGCGCGCCAATCCGAAACCGCTCCAGCCCAGTCCGATACGGACATCATCAATCCTCCACAATCGTTCAGGCGGGAATGAATCAGATATCCACATCATATGCAACTGTAGCACTAAGGGCACCGAACCAAATTCCTGCCACCGTAACCTACTGTTTAAAAAAACTTTCCAGTAATCATCTTCTACCGCTTTGGTGCGCCACCTTCCATTCCGTTCATGAATATTATGTATAAAATGGCCTGACGGGCGGCGCGGTGAAGCGTTGGTTTGTTCGCAAGGGCTGGGTGTTTGCGCCAAGCTGATCTTCCCCGTTTGCCGCCGCAATCGATGTGTTTTAGTGATGTATGCCAGGTTCAAACGCGCCAAAACAGATCAGGCCGCCTGTTACCGGCGGCCTGAGATATCTGCGTTTAGACATGTGCGTTTTTTTGCATCATCGCGTTCAATTCGGCCATATGCTTGGCAAGCATGGCGTTTGCTTCAACAGTTTGCCCGACTGATTGCGCGTTTTCATATGCTTCCAGAACATGTTTTTCGCCTTGAATAATGCGGTCCATGATGTTTTCGGAAACATCCTCGAACCAGGATCGCATTTCAACGACAGCCTTATTCACAGTGCCAAAAAACGACCCGTCATTTTCAGGCGCATATCCGCATTTCTGCAAATATGCGGTTAGTTCGCTTTCGTGCTTTCTGTGCATATACAAAAAGGTTTCTGCAACAGGTTTGAATTCCGGTTCGGCTTTTTCGACGACTTTTTCAAAGCCTGCGATTGTATCCAGAACGCGTGTGTGAACTTCGCCAATCAGGTGTATGCGGTCGTCATCAGGGTTTGGTGCGGAGTTGGCGGGCTGCGTGGGCGCGTCTGCGGCGCCTGCGGCAACCTTTGGGTGCAAGTGTTTGATGTCAGTGGCTTTCATGATGATTCTCCCATGTGGGGTTAATCGTGCATTACAACGGAGGGCGTCCACGAACAGCACGAGCGATCATGGCAACGACGAAAAGGATCAGGAAAATTACGAAAAGGATCTGTGCAATCGACGATGCTGCACCTGCGATGCCGGTGAAACCAAGTGCTGCTGCAATCAGCGCGACGATAAGAAAAGTAAGTGCCCAGCCTAGCATAGTGTTTCCTTTCATTTTTCAGCGCCGATATGTCGGCATATGAAAATGAAACGGATGACGGGGCTGTTGGTTCCAAGTATTGATTGACACGAATTATTTACATAGTGAATATCTGAATTAAAATGAATGAGTTATCTTTTTCAGGAATTTTCAGATGTAAAGAAATATTTTCTTTGTTTGAGTGAGTTGACGCTTGAATTGCATTTTCGGTTTGGTGAAACCGTCGGCAAACCGTTGTAATTCGGGCTTGCCGACGATCTGGTTCAGGCGTTCAGCGTTTTCGTAGACGCAAAGAACATTGCCTGCGACACTGCGGAGCGAACCTGTTCTTCCTCGAACGGTTTGGTGATCAGGAAGGCAGGCTCCGGCTTTTCACCGGTCAGCAGGCGTTCGGGATAGGCAGTGATGAAAATCACCGGAATGTCTGCGTTGTCGCGCAGCAGTTCAGCGACCGCTTCCACACCAGAGGAGTCGTCCGCAAGGTGAATATCTGCCAGAATAAGGTCAGGCCGTGTCTTCTGGCCCAGTGCCACTGCTTCTTTATGGGTGCGTGCGATCCCGGTGACGTCATGGCCCATCTCGGTGACAATGCTTTTGATATCCAGCGCAATCAGCGGCTCGTCTTCGATAATCTGGATGCGTCCCTGCACCGAACGCGACATTTCGGTATAGGCAATCGACACCAGTTCGCGGGCCTCATCCTCGGTGACCTGAATGACCTGCGCGATGTCAGCGTAGTTAAATTCCTCAAGCGAGCGGAGCAACAGCGCCTCTCGTGTGTTGGTGGTCAGGCTGGCAAGCAGCGATTGTGCGCGGGCCTCGGTTCCGGTGCCGACCTCTTCGCTGACCGGCGCGCCGGTTGTCTGCCACACGGTATGAAATGCCCGGAACAGCGCCAGTCTGGGCGCGATTTCGTTATCAAGCAGGGATCTGTCTTCAAGTATGGCTTCCAATGTGGCGGCGGCATATCTGTCGCCGGTTTGCTGGCTGCCCGTCAGTGCCCGCGCATACCGGCGCAAATAGGGCAGTTCCTTCGCAATACGCATCGACATAGACATGTTCTCTCCTTGAACTTCCGGCATTCTTTGAACTTCCCTACTTTCGGCCCGTTTCAGGCACATATGAAAAACAAACATTCTTTGGAACCAAACGCAGTGCAAGGCGTTTGGTTCCAAAAGGTTGTCACGATTGCTGCGATGGTTGCGCAGCAGATCGGAAGCTGCCAGAGTGAAATTTGTGGAGCAAAAGGCTGTATGTCGATTATGAGTGGGAAAAGAAATGGAAACAGAAAGGACATCGCACCGGCTGTTTCCAAGCAGATTGATGAAAACCTCAAGCGGCTTTACAGTGACGCGGCTTCCGAGGAGTTGCCAAAATCCCTGACTGATCTTCTGGACGCGCTTCGACAACAAGATGCGCAAAAGAAGGCGGGGGAAAAATGAGCGATACCCCGGAGAACCAGCAATTTACGGATCCGCGCGATGAAATTGTCACCCATTTGCCAGCCCTGCGCGCCTTCGCGCGTGGCCTGACAGGGGACGTGTCGGGCGCGGATGATTTGGTGCAGGAAACTGTGCTAAAGGCATGGAGCAAATTTTCACAATATAACGAGGGCACGAACCTGCGTGCCTGGCTGTTCACGATTTTGCGCAACACCTATTTGTCAAAACGCCGCAAGCAATCGCGTGAAGTGTCCGATGGGGAAGGGGTGTTCGCCGCGCGTATGGCGTCCAAGCCCGACCATGACGGCCGCCTTGCCCTGCAAGAGTTGAACGCCGCGATGAAACTTCTGCCGGTCGAGCAGCGAGAGGCGCTTATTCTTGTCGGTGCCATGGGGTTTTCCATCGAGGAAGCCGCGCAAACCTGTGGTTGCGCCCCCGGCACGATAAAAAGCCGCGCCAACCGTGCGCGCAAGGCATTGGTGGAAATTCTGCATCTTGAAAAAGGTGAACTTCCTGATTCAACAGATAAATCTGTTGCGATGGTGATGGCTGGCGCACCCAACGGATTTTGATAACTCAACAAGGTTGAAACAAGCATTGGCAGTGTTCGAGTTCAATGACAAGTTGGCGACCCGTCTGGCAATTCTGATGACGCTGGCGCTTGCCCCTTTGGGGGCGATTTCCATCTATTCCGAATATCAGTCGCTGCGCGAACAGGCGCGGTCGGATGATGCGATGCTTGTTTCGCGCACTGCCGATGCGGTTGCGGGACAACGCGGGTTGCTGGAAAGTGCAATGTTGTCAGCGCACCGGTTGACGCCGCTGTTGCTGGACCGTCTGGATGATACTGCGGCGTGTTCAGGGTTTTTGCGGGAATTTGTCGATGCGACCGGTCTGTATGCTTTCGCAGGTTTCATTGCGCGTGACGGTGTAATGCGCTGTGTATCGCAGGGCGACGAAGTGGATTTCAGAGATTCCCCGACCTTGCAGGCGGATATGGAAAACCCGCGCAGCTTTTTCAGTTTTCAGCCATCAGGGGCGATCACGGGGCGGCCCGTCGTGCTGGCCAACAGGCCGGTTTATGATGATGGCGATTTTGTGGGATATGTCAGCATCTCGATTTCGCGGCATACATTCACCTTGATTGGCACAGAACCGGACCAGCAGACCGGGCTGCGCATGACATATCTGGTCAATGCATCAGGCGACACACTGACCAGTGCGGACAATGCCGATTCCGTGGATATGCTGCCTGATGGCGGGACGCTGAATTCCTTGCTGGATGTGCGCAACGGTGTCTTGCGCGGCATCAGCGAGAACGGCGAAAGCCGCACATTCACCATAGCAGAGGTTATTCCCGGCCAGCTTTATGCCTTGGGAAGCTGGTCCAGTGATCAATTGCCGTTTGCGGCTGCGATGAACCTGTGGCGGTTAAGCTTTCCTGTCCTGATGTGGTTTGCATCATTGGCCGTGGTGATGTTTGCGGTTGATTACATGGTTGTACGCCACTTGAAGCGGCTGAATTCGCAGTTGCGGCGTTTTGCTTTGGGCAACCGTGCAGAATTTCAGCGCCTGCCCGATGAGGCACCGACTGAACTGCGCGAAATCGATTCAACCTTTTCCAAAATGGCGTTGCTGATCCGCCGTGACGAACGCGAGCGCGAAGAAGCGCTTGCAGAAAAGACCATTCTGCTGAAGGAAATTCACCACCGAGTGAAAAACAACCTACAGCTTATCGGGTCTATCCTGAATTTGCAGATGCGCCGCCTGCACGATCCCGATGCACGCCAGATCTTGCAAGGTGTTCAGGCGCGTGTCCGGTCGCTGGCCACTATTCACCGCACGCTTTACGAACAAGACCGCATTGCCGAACGCTATGCGGCCAGTTTCTTTGACAGTATTTTGCAAGAGACACTGTCGCTGGCAAAAGCGGACGCGGCTGATCTGACCGTGACGAAACAGTTTGAGTCAGTGGATCTGGCCCATGACAAGATCATTCCGGCATCATTGTTATTTGCCGAAGCACTGACCAACGCGTTGAAATATGCGTCCGGCCCGCAGGGCGGGACCAGCCAGCTGGATATCAGCCTGCGCAGCAAGGGCGGGTTTGCCGAACTTAGCGTGTGGAATTCCGTGTCGGAACCGCTGGAGCAATTGCCGGGCGATGGGCTGGGACGGGAGTTGATGACCGCTTTCGCGCTTCAGATTCACGGCGATATAGAAATAGGCCCCAGCGTGCGGAACGGATGCGACGGCTGGCAGGTTTGTCTGCGTGTCGCCGAACAGGCACCGCAGACCGCGGCGTTGCCCTGAAGCGACCCTGCCGTGCACGTGACTGCGGAACTTTGCGGGCTGCGCAATGTGGCCCTGACACCTGAAAAGGAACCCCGATCCAGGAAAGCGAACCCATGGCCCCGAAGAATTCCCGCTTCACCGATCCGGTCGAAGAACACCGCGCCCTGTTGGCAACGGAATCGCGCATTGCGATTGCTGGCCACCCTTTGCATGCAATGCTGGTTGCGTTTCCCATCGCCCTTACAATGTCTTTGCTGGGCGCAGACCTGCTGTATTGGTGGACTGCCGACGCGTTCTGGACACGGGTTGCAGGCTGGGCGGCATTCGGCGCGTTTTTGATGGGCGTCATTGCCGGAATTACCGGCACGGTGGAATTGCTTGTCGTGCGTGGTATCCGCAACCGTTCGGCAAGCTGGACGCATTTTGTTCTGGCGGTCATGCTGCTGTCGCTGATCGGGGCGAATTGGGCCTTTCGCATTGGTCAGCCTGAAGAAGCCGTTCTGCCACTGGGGTTGTGCCTGTCGGCCGTGGCGGCGGGATTGACCGCGATCACAGGCTGGCATGGGGGCAAGCTGGTGTTTGATTATCAGATCGGCACAAAAATGCCTGAAGACCCATCCTGATTTCACAGCACAGGGAACCGGCACGGCTGGTGCCACGTTGGACAAGGATGAACAGAATTTCCCCACGAACCGGCGGCGCAAGCACCACCGTTGCGCGCCGGTATCAGCCGCGTCATGACCGGCGTCTGGTTGTCATCGCCCATGCCGGTGCGGTGCTGGCACTGGGCTTGCTGGCGCTGGGTGTGCCGTTTGCAGTGATCGTCTTCGTGGGCGAGGCCGTGCCATCCGGTGGCCTGACATGGGATTTCAGCATGGGGCTGGGGTTTGGCGCGCTGGCGATGATTACCTTGCAGTTCGCGCTGACGGGGCGGCTGCGCTGGATTACGCATCCGTTCGGGGCCGATATTGTCTATCTGACACACCGTTACCTTAGCTGGGGCGCGCTGGCGTTGATGGGGGCGCATTTTGCGGTGCTCTATGTCTTTCATCAACCTGCACTTGGCGAGTTGAACCCGCTTCAGGCGCGGTGGGAGTTGACCGCAGGCCGCGTGTCGCTGCTGTGTTTTGCGGGCCTTGTTGTCACATCGCAATGGCGCAAGCTGCTGGGGCTGTCCTATGAATGGTGGCGCAAGCTGCATCTGGCGCTGGCGATCACGGGGTTTGTGGCCGCGATTGCGCATGTTCTGGGCGTGGGTAACCTGACGGATACTGCCGAAAAGCGTGCATTGTGGCTTGGCGCAACGCTGGGCTGGGTCGGGCTGTTGGTGTTTACACGGCTGATCCGTCCATGGATGCAATCGCGCAACCCGTGGCGCGTTGTGGCCAATCATGATGAAGGCGGCGGCGTGCGCCGGTTGGAACTTGCCCCCGAAGGCCGCGCCCTGACACGCTGGAAACCGGGACAATTCGCATGGCTGAAAATCGACCGGTCCCCTTATGGCATGATTGAGCACCCGTTCACCATTTCCACCGCGCCTGAAAAGGGGCCGAACCTGTCTTTTGCAATCAAGGCGCTGGGGGATCACAGCACTGAACTGGCGCAAACTGAAATCGGCGCGCGTGCCTATGTGGATGGACCATATGGCGCGTTTTCCGTGGACCGGATGGCGGGGGCGCAGGGGTTTGTCATGATTGCCGGCGGGGTGGGCATTACCCCAATCCTGTCAAATCTGCATGCGCTGGATGCGCGCAACGACCCGCGCCCGATCATCTTGATCTATGGGAACCCCACATGGGACAATATGGCGTTTCGCGATGAACTGGACGTTTTGCGCAAGCGGCTGAACCTGACGCTGGTGCATGTTCTGGACGACCCGCCTGACGATTGGGAGGGCGAGCAGGGCCAGATTGATTTCGACATTCTGACACGCCATCTTGCGGCTGACACGCGCGACTGGCCGCATCTTTTATGTGGTCCTGCCCCGATGATTGCGTCCTTGCGCGGTGATCTGAACCGGCTTGGGGTTCGGGACCGCCATATCGATTATGAAATTTTTGAACTGGTCTGACATCATGCGCCCGAAACTTGCCCTTATCTTTGCACTGTCGATGATTGCGCTGGCTGTCGCCCTTGCAGGCTGGTTGGCACAGGCTGTCATGGGGTAAGCTGTAACCTGATGTTTTTGCGGAACCGAATGCACATGAACGCGTTTGGTGTCAGATGGTTTAACTGAAGAGGCATGAATTCTATGAATGCGAATTTCACAGGTTTTCTGGGTATTATCCATCTGGCGCTGGTCATCTGGGCGGCTGTGTCGATCTTGGGGTCAGGGTCCAGTCAGGGACAAAAGGTCTTGTGGATATTGCTTGTTCTGCTGTTTCCCGTTGTCGGCCTGATCATCTGGTTCATCGCCGGTCCCAAGAAAGGCTGAAACTTTCCCTCGTGTCGAATGGTGACGCCCAATCGGCATACCTTGCGCTGGCCTTCGGGCCAGCGTTTTTTTTACTGCGGGCGCAATGTCGCCGATATGTGCGCCCTGGCAGGAACCGTTTCATGCTGGCAGACGTTTTTACATGAATGCCACGCAATACGACCTTGAAAGGGCGGATGATGAGCACACCTGAAAATACCCCGAACAAGACCCAGCAAGACTATACCAAGAAAGCACACAAGCTGAAGGCCGAAGGGGCAGATAAAACCCAGCCATACCCTACGGACCAGACTGCGGATCTGGGTATGCACCCGATTGAGCATCTTGATCAGGCACCGTCAGGCGCCTTGGACGATGTGGGTGACAAACCTGCGCGCGAACGCTCGCGCGAACGGCGCTGACACAACCCAAGCGCCCGGTATCCATAATTATTTTGCAGATCGCATCAGGCCATAGCTGGCTTGGTGTTGTTTTGCGTTATTTTTGATAAGATATTGTTATAATTATTATTTTTTAGAAAAATTGGAACTTTGCTGCCAACGGGCTGTTGTATGTGCAGAGCCTTTGAGAAGGCCAGATACAACTTAGGAGAGAATAGTATGAACAAGCTTATGCTTACCACCGCCATTGTTGCTGTAACCTCGATGGGGGCAGTTGCACAGACAAGCGACACCACAATGAATGGTGACGCAGCCGCCATGACAGAGTCCGGCCAGTTCATTCCGGCATTCCTGTCATCTGATTTTACCGGCAAGAACCTGTACACGCTGGACACCGAACAAACCCGCACCCTGACACAGGACCGCGCTGCCGAAGATACCAGTGCATGGGATCGTACCAGCATGCGCTGGGAAAGCAGTGATGCCTTTGTGTCCGAACGCGACACATGGGAAAATGTCGGCGATATTCAGGACATTGTCATGACCAAGGACGGCGAAGTTCGCGGCGTCTTGATTGATGTCGGTGGTTTCCTGGGTCTGGGCGCACGCACTGTGATGGTTGATATCAGCGATCTGTATTTCGTGGCCGATGAGACCGCACCAGAAGACCTGTCCGATTTCTTTGTCGTGGCCGCCATGAGCCAGGACCAGCTTGAAGCCCTGCCGGAATGGGACGAAGAGCAACTGACAATCGGCTATGAAGCGCAGGTCTATGATGATGCGTCCGCCGGTCAGAATACGGGCATGCAAGGGCAAGGCGATGCCATGACCGAACAGTCCGCGACCCCCGCGATGGACGGCTACAGCGAAATGCCCGAGCAAGACCGCACCGCTGAAAACCTGCTGGGTGCTGATGTCTATGGTGGCGAAGGCGACAATATCGCCACGGTCGATGACGTTGTTATGGCCGATGATGGCACCATGACCCATCTTGTCATTGATGTGGGCGGGTTTCTTGGCCTTGGAAGCCACACCATCGCCCTTGAAGTCGGTGACGTCGACATCCTGTGGAGTGACGCCGATGGCGACGTGCGTGTTGACGTTTCGATGACGCAAGAACAACTGGAAAGCCTGCCTGAATACGAAGGGTAATCCGATATCGGTCAGGGAAACCTCCCTGTGAACATACCAAGCAGCCCCGCCGGTTTCCGGCGGGGCTTTTTGTTTTTTATCAATGATTTGAGAAAGTATTTCGGAACCTTGGGAAGTCTTGCCCGTTATGTACACGACGCAAATGAAACCTGTTTTGACAGCGAAAGGAAGATAAGATGCGTGGAATATTATTGTGGGCGATCGGCGTTCCGATTCCGTTGATTATTCTGTTGTTTCTGTTCGGTGTGTTCTGATCGCACCCATTAATCTGGTGACCAAGGGCGCGTGCATTTGCCGCGCCCTTGTCATGTCGTGCGCGGTCAAAGTGTTCCGGCTTTTCGTTGAATCGCCAGATAGACACTAAGTTTCTGATTTGTCGTAATTTCGACCCGAAAAAGTCTGTCAGCTTTTTCTGAACTTGCTTTTGGCGGAACCGCGACGCCCCGCGCTGCGTTGGATCACAAGACATGGTCAACACTGGAGTGTGATGAAACCTGACCTTCCCTATTGCGGACCGGCGCCTGACCCGCATGCATGGATCACGGCGTGGAACCTTGACCCCGTGCTGATCGGCTGCCTTGGCGCTTTGGCCATAGGCGGCTTTTGGCAGTTGCGTGATCAGGGCGTCCTGCGCAAGCGCGCCTTCGGGGTTGCCATATTTGCAGCCGTGCTGGCGTTCGTGTCGCCGCTATGTGCAATGACGGTTGCGCTGTTTTCCGCACGCACGCTGCATCATCTGGTGGTGATTGTGCTGTTGGCACCGGCGCTTGCGCTGGCGTTTCCGTTGCGACGCGGCCCGCAGGCTTTGGTGTTTCTTATGCTGTCGGGCGCATTATGGCTGTGGCATTTGCCGGTGATCTATAGCGCTGCATGGGACAGTGCATCGGTCTATTGGGGGTTGCAGCTGGCATTGATCATGCCAGGCTGGATGTTCTGGTCGGCCCTTCTGGGGCAGCGGCGTGATAATGTTGCCGGTCTGGTCTGGCTGGTGTCACTTGTGGGCCAGATGGGGGTGCTTGGCGCGTTGCTGACCTTCGCCCCCCGCGCGTTTTACATGGAACATCTGGCCCATGCGCCGCGGTTCGGGTTCAGCGCGCTGGAAGATCAGCAACTGGCGGGCCTGATCATGTGGGTGCCGGGGATGGTGCCCTTGGGCATTCTGGCCGCGATCATGATATGGCAGGCCCTGTGGCAGGGGGCGCGCGCATGATTGCCCTGCTCAAGGCGCTGCATATCGCCGCGTTGTCGGTCTGGTGCGCCGGGCTGATCTTGCTGCCGATCGTCATCCAGACGCACAGGCGTGATTATGCCGCGCGCGATCAGGCAGGCTTCACCGAATTCCGCTGGCTGACGCATCACGCCTACAGGCTGGTGCTGACGCCCGCTGCGGTTATTGCCATTTCTGCGGGAACGGTGCTGATTTTTGCCCTTGAAGTGCTGGATATCTGGATGCTGGCCAAGCTGGTTGCCGTGTCCGGTATGGTGGTGGTGCATGCATGGCTGGGGCATGTGATCGTGCTGGCGGGAGAGCGGCGCAATGCCTACCGCCTGCCACCTGCCGCGCTGGCGCTGGTGATACTGGTTCCCCTGATGGGGCTGGTGCTGTGGCTGGTGCTGGCCAAGCCCGCGCTGGATGATCTGATTGCGCTGTTCCCCGAATTCCTGCGCGAGCCGCGCGGACATACCATTCCAGCGCGGCTTGATCCCTTATGACGGTGCGGTATGCGATATGGGCCGCGCCCGTAGCGTTGGTCGGGTGTTCGGGGCCGCTGTCCACACTGGACCCCGGCGGGCATATCGCGCGCGATATTGCATGGCTGTGGTGGGGCATGTTCGCAGGCGCGGGGCTGATCACTGTCTTTGTGCTGGTGCTGCTTGCGGTCGCGTTCGGGCGGCCCCGCGAAACCACACAAAAACGCTGGGTATTTGGTCTGGGCCTGTGGTTCTCGCTGGCGGTTTTAAGCATGGTTCTGGCCGCAGGGTTGTGGGTGGGCGAACGCATTTTGCCGCGTGACGATGGCGCAGTGACTGTGCGCGCGCATGCGTTTCAATGGGGCTGGGAATTCGCCCATGATGGTGCCGGCGGCCAGTTGGTCGAAGGCGAAGGCACGCTGCATATTCCCGCAGGCCAGCCGGTGGATATTCTGATCACGTCACAAGATGTGATCCATTCGTTCTGGGTGCCGCGCCTTGGCGGCAAGATTGATGCCATTCCCGGCCGTGTGAACCGCCTGCGCGTTCAGGCCGACAGTGCTGGCCGGTTTGACGGGCTGTGTGCAGAATTTTGCGGGCTGGGGCATGCGGCCATGCGCTTTGAGGTGATCGCACATGATGACTGGCCCCCCGCCGACCCCGACGCGACGCAGGACAGGCCATGACCGACGCCCCAAACCCAAACCCGCCCCCGCTGTCTGACGGCACCGCACCGGCAGATATTCGCGCCAACCCGCCGCAACGCGCCTTGCAGTTGCACCGCGAATTGGCGCGCGTCTGGGCCAATGATCGCGGGTTTTGGGGGCAGGTGACGGCAGTTAGTCACACAACGCTGGGCCTGCGTTTTATGGCGACGGCGTTTGTGTTCTTTGCCATTGGCGGCATCTTGTCGATGCTGATCCGCGCGCAGCTTGCCACCCCGCAGGGCGCGTTTCTGGATACAGAACTGTATAACCAGATATTCACCATGCATGGCAGCATCATGATGTTCCTGTTTGCCATTCCCATGCTGGAGGGGTTGGGCATCTGGCTGTTGCCGAAACTGCTGGGCACGCGCGATATGGCATTCCCGCGCCTGACCGCGCTGGGGTATTGGTGCTATCTGTTTGGCGGGCTGATCATGCTGACGGCGCTTTTGTTCGGTGTGGCCCCGCGCGACGGCTGGTTCATGTATACGCCGCTGTCCGATGCCACGCACAGCCCCGGCATAAATGCCGATGTCTGGCTGCTGGGGGTGACCTTCGTGGAAATTTCGGCCATCGCGGCGGCGGTGGAAATTACCGTCACCATTCTGCGCCAACGCGCACCGGGGATGAAGCTGACCGAAATGCCGCTGTTTGCGTGGTATATGCTGGGCACCAGTGCGATGATGCTGGTGGGGTTTCCGCCACTGATTGCGGGGTCGGTGCTGCTGGAGGTGGAGCGCGCCTTTGACTGGCCGTTTTTCGATGTGGCCCGCGGGGGGGACCCGCTGTTGTGGCAACACCTGTTTTGGCTGTTTGGCCACCCGGAGGTGTATATCATCTTTCTGCCTGCGGCAGGGGCCATGTCCACCATCATTCCCGTTATGTGCCGCACGCCCATTCTGGGCTATGGCGCGATTGTGGCCGCCATTCTGGGGCTGGTGTTCCTGTCCTTCGGACTATGGGTGCACCACATGTTCACGGTGGGCATTCCGCATATGGCGCTGGCGTTCTTTTCCGCCGCATCGGTGCTGGTGGCGGTGCCCACAGCGGTGCAGGTGTTCGCGTGGATCGGCACCATGTGGAAGGGGCGGCCAGAGCTGCATTTGCCGATGCTGCATATTCTGGGGTTTTTCCTGACCTTCGTGATGGGGGGGCTGACGGGGGTGATGCTGGCCATCGTCCCCTTCAACTGGCAGGCGCATGACACGGCCTTTGTGACGGCGCATCTGCATTATGTGCTGATCGGCGGGTTTGTGTTTCCCATGATGGCGGCGGCCACATACTGGATGCCGCTGATCACCGGCAAGGCACGTGTCAACGGGCTGGGAGAGGCCGCGTTCTGGGTCATTCTGCTGGGGTTCCATGGCACGTTTTTCATCATGCACCTGACTGGTCTGCTGGGCATGCCGCGCCGGATTGATGTGTATCCCGACAATCCCGAATGGATGTCGCTGAATCTGACATCGTCGATCTTCGGGTTCGTGCTGACCATCGGTTTCGCCATGTTTGCGCTGGATCTGATCTTGCAGGCCAGCCTTGGCAAACGCGCGCGCCGCGACCCGTGGCGCGCGCCGACGCTGGACTGGGCGATGCCGGTGCCGTCACCCAATTACAATTTTGCCTCGCTTCCGTTGGTGCGCCATCAGGGCGGGCCTGCGCGCGATGTCATTCAGGCGCTGGCGCGCGGGATCGGTGCGCTGGCCGGTGCGCCGCGCGGGCGGCGTGAAGTGCTTGTCACCAGCGCGGGCGCTGCGCGGCCCTGTCATGTTGCGGTGCTGCCGGGCAACACGGCGCTGCCTTTGGTGCTGGCGGGGTCCATCGCGGTGTTTGTGCTGTTGATGCTGGCCAGCCTGTATGCGATCGCGGCTGTTGCGTTGCTGCCGGTTGCAGTGCTGGTCTGGATATGGGTGCGCGGCATGGCGCCCTTGGGGGATTTGCACGCGGTCACGATTGCACCGGGGACAACGGTGCCGGTGCATCACCGCGCAACGCGCCCGACCCTGGCGCAAAGCGGGGTGCATGCGCTTCTGGTGGCGGATGGCGCGTTGTTTGCATCGCTGCTGTTCGGGCTGGCGTTTTTGTCAGTCGTCACCCAGGGGCCGCCGCCACCGCCCGCACTGGTGCAAAACAGTTCAGTGGCCCTTGGTCTGGCGGGCATTGCCGCTGCACTTGCGTTGGGCGCAGGTGCCGCGCGGTTGTTGACCAGGGGGCGGGCAGGGCGCTGGGCGTCATGGGCGGGGTTGGTGTGCAACCTTGTGGCGCTTGTCGTGCTGGCATGGCTGGTCACGCAACTGGACGACCCGCGCGCCCATGCGCGTGATGCGCTGCGTGCGGCCATGGCGGGCTATGTCGGGCTGCATGTGGTGGTGGCGGGTGCGATGGCCGCGTTCACCGCCGACCAGTTCCGGCGTGGCGAAATTTCGCCGCACACGGGTGTTGGTGCGATCCCTGCATGGGCAAGCTGGCAGGCCTTTACCGCGATTACGGCCATAATCACTGCGGCAGTTTTTGTGGTGCAGGCAGGTGTCGCATGAAGTGGGTTGCGCTGTCACTGGCTGGCCCGACCCTGTGGGCCGTCGTCTTCGTCGCAGTTTATGCGCTGCACGGGGTCGCCTGCGCGGGTCAGCCACCTGCGGAAAGTCTGGCCCCCGAAACGCTGGGCACGGGCGCGCGCATGGGGCTGATTGCGGTGTGTGTGCTGGGGTTGCTGGGTCATGTGGTGCTGTTGCGCGCGCTGCCTGCCGGACCTGCGTTGTCGCAATATATGCCGCGCGCGGGTGCATGGATCGGGCTGGGGGCTACGGCGTTCACCCTGTTTCCGGCGCTGATGATCACCAGTTGTTAGGGGGGATGGTGCAGCAGGCGGGGCCGGTGCCAAAGAAAAAGCCCATCCTGAACGCCAATCGGCCACAGGATGGGCAAGTCGGGACTGGAAGACATCAGGCAGGACAAAAGCCCGATGCCCCAACAGGGACAATACTGAAACGCGCCCAATTCCGATTGGTTCCAGAAAAATACGGCAAATGTCCGGGGCTGGAACACCGCCGCACCCGAGATGCCACGAACACAAAGGAATAACTGATGACGGCCCATGACCCGCAGCGCGATGCGCCCGAAAACACGATGCAGCCCTATCGCAAATTCTTTGCGTGGGTGGGCATCGCCCTTGTTGCAGGGGGGCTTTTGTGGCTGTTGTCGTCGATGCTGTTGCCTTTTGTGATTGCGCTGATCCTTGCGTATTTCCTTGATCCCGCAGTGCGTGCGCTGACACGGCGCGGACTGTCGCGGGTGATCGCGGCATTGCTTGTGGCCCTGGCCACCTTTGGCACATTGCTGGCGCTGGTGGGCGGCATGGTGCCGCTGGTGTTTGCACAAGGGGCCGAATTGATGGGCATGTTGCCTGACAGCTGGGCCGAGGTCGAAGAACAACTGGAAGACACCATCCCCGACGCAGTCGAGGCCCGCTTCACCGGGGTCGGGGATCTGGTGGGGCAGGCGCTGGAGACACTGCGCGGCACCTTGCCGGATGTAACCGAACAGATGGCGGGAAGCGTGTCCGGGTTGCTGTCGGTGCTGATGTTCTGGGTCGTGATGCCGGTTGTCACGGTGTATCTGTTGATTGACTGGCCGCGCCTGATTGCATCGGTCGACAGTTTGTTGCCGCGACCGCAGGCGCCCACCCTGCGCGGGCTGGCCCATGACATTGACGCGGCGCTGGCGGGCTATATTCGCGGGCAGGTGATGGTCTGCTCGATCCTGATTGTGTATTACAGCACGGCATTGTCATTGGTGGGGTTGCCGTTTGCCATTGCCGTGGGTGCGGTGACGGGGGCCGTGTCGTTCATTCCTTATGTTGGTATGTTCATCGGCACGTCACTGGGCGTGGGGATTGCGATGTGGCAGTTCTGGGGCGATCCGGTCTGGATTGCCGCCGTGCTGGGCATTTATGCGATCGGTCTGTTTGCCGAAAGCGAAATTCTGGTGCCGCGTCTGGTTGGTGATGCGGTCAACCTGCACCCGGTCTGGCTGATTTTCGCGGTGATTGCCTTTGGCACGGTATTCGGGTTTGTGGGCGCATTGATGGCCGTTCCGCTGGCGGCGGCGACAGGTGTGATTGTCAGATTTGGTGCGCAGCGCTACCGGCAAAGCAGCTTGTATCAAGGCAGTGGTAGGTAATGCGCCCTGATACAAAAAGGCCCCTGTCATCAACAGGGGCCTTAAGCGGTTCACTGCGCTGCGCGCGCGGCCTGTGGGCAGGGCGCAAGCCTGTCAGTCAGCAGGCGCGGACGGTTCATCAATGATCTGGGGCGCGTCCTCAGGCTCGTTCGCCGGGCCGGTTATAGTGCCTTCGGCCGGAATGCCAGTGTCACTTTCCGTTTGCGCAGCCGGTGCTTGTGTTGGCTGTTCGGGTTCGACAACCAGCATTCTGACCAGCAACCACCCCAGAAACGCGACCGCCAGAATGACTGCCAGCGCCATGCCGACTAGCGGCCCGCGGTGGCGCCATGTCTGCTTTTTCAGATTTGTGTCAGGAGCACTCATATCTGTTCCTTTCCTTTCAAGGCCGGCGGTCCTGCTGTGGGTGGCGATTGTGCCGCCCCAGAGTGCCGGCGTCTGACCTGCAACCCCCGCAGATACACGCAGGCGTGGCGGGTCCGTCACCTGTTCAACGCATGGACACTCCTTTGGGTTCCGCGACGGGGTGGGGCGTTTGTGCCGGTGTCCGCCACCTTGTGCATATGTCGGGAACCGCGTGCCCTTGCCCGCGTTTATCAATGTATCTGCGCCTTCTCCCTGCCTTCTCCAAACCCAAGAGGATCATTATGCCCCTGTCAGACAGCCGGTCGGGCAAATCCCTTGGTCGATCCCTTGCCAAGGTGGACGGCAGCCCGCGCGCATCTATGGTGCTGACGGGCATTTTCATTATTCTGGTTCTGGGCGCGGTCCATTATGCGCGCGATTTTTTGTTGCCGGTGGTCACGGCGGTATTGCTGTTTTTCGTGTTCATGCCGTTGCAGCGCCGTCTGCTGGGGCTGGGTTTGCCCGGCACGCCGGTTGCCGCAGGGTTGGTTCTGGGGCTGATGGCCGGTATTGCCGCCGTGTTCGTGCTGCTCAGTGGCCCTGTGATGCAGCTTGCCGACAACATGCCCGATATTGTCCGTGATATCACCCGGCGCTTGACGGCCATTCAGGGTGCGATGCTAAACCTGATGAACACGCTGGGCGAAAGTGAACAGGGTTTTGTTCCCGATCTGCGCCAAAGTGCGACTGAAGCCCTGCAAGACGCGGATGATGGCGGCAGTGCGGATTTTTTGCTGACCACGGCCAGCGGTGCATTGACCTATCTGGCAGAAGCCCCTGCAAAAGTGGCGCAGGTGCTGTTCATGCTGATCTTGCTGTTTTTCCTGCTGTCCTCAAGCGAGTTGATCTATCTGAAAATTGTCCAGAGTTTTGGCGCGTTTTCCGACAAGCGCATCGCGATCAACACCTTGTACAAGATTGAACGCGATCTTGGCGGGTATCTGGGAACCGTTACCTTGATAAATGCGGGGCTTGGGGTTTGTGTGGGCGTGGCCATGTGGGCGCTGGGCATGCCGGTGCCGCTGCTTTTTGCGGTGCTGGCATTCACGCTGAACTTCATCCCCTATCTGGGTGCTGTGACGGGTGTTGTGCTGACAAGCATGGTTGCGATTCTGTGGTTTGATGATCTGCAAAGCGTGCTGATGGTGACATTGGCCTATTTCACCCTGACCGCATTGGAAGGGCAGTTGATAACCCCGCATTGGCTGGCGCGGCGTTTGCGCATGAACAGGGTGCTGGTGTTTCTGTCGGTGGCATTCTGGGCATGGATGTGGTCGTTTTTGGGAATGCTGATTGCGGTCCCCCTGCTTGTGATGATGCGTGTCATACTGGAGCAGTTCCCCGGTGCCGCGAAGGTGGCGAACCTGCTGTCTGATGACACACAGCCCCGCGTGCCAGCCCCGCCGCGATAGCCCCCCCCGCTGGGACCGTGCCAATGCATAACGCCGCGCCTTGCGGCGCAGGCGCGCGCGGGTGCATCGCCGCGATTTTTCGCAACATGCGTTCGCCATGATGAAACGGACCACCCTTATTTCCATATGTCTGGCACAAATAAAGCCGCCGCTCCAGTGAATGGCGCGGCGGCTTTGGTCGGGCTGTATGTGTGGTAGCCTAAAGCGTTTCGGCTTTTGGTGAATCGCCAGAAACGCATGAAGCTTTCTTGGCGCAATTGCGAACCGAAAAAGCCTGTCAACTTTTTCTGAAACTGCCCTAGCGGCGGCGGTTGCGCACCTGAACATAAGTGTTCACGCCAAACAGGAACGCTTCAAGCAGGGCGGGAAATTCGCCCCTTGGCTGATAGGCCCGCCCCTGCGCTGCATTCGCCCGCAGCTGTGCATCAAGGCTGGGGATTGGCGGCGCGCGCCGCAGGCGCTTTACAAGCAGCAAGATGCCTGACAGCCCCAGAAACACCAACCCGATTGCATAAGTTGCAATCAATGCCGAGAACTGTTGCGCAAGCATCATCCAGATGGCGGCCACCATAAACCCGATGCCCACGGCAAACATCGCGCCCGCAACAAGTGCAAGCGCGATATTGCTGCCATGCCATTGGGCTTGGCGTTTCATATGCTGAACGGTTTGCAACATCAGCGGCGCGACAGGGCCAGTGCCAGCAAGAACCCAGCACCCGCAGCTATGCCCATCGCCATTGCAGGGCGTTCCTTGGTGAAGGTTTCGGCACTTTCCAGCGCTTCATCAATCTGGTCGGTGGCATAGTCATAGCCATCCTCGGCCATGCTGACTGCGCGGCGGCCGGTGCGGCGCGCCCTTGCCTTGGCCTGTCGGGCTTTCGCATAACCGGCCTGTTTGGTGGCTTCGGTCAGTTCTGCAAGGTCGGATTTGACAAGGGCGAGTTGCTCTTTCAACTCCTCATAGGTCAGATCGGCCAGATCAGAGATTTCATCTGCCGCGGCATCTGCGTGTCTTTTCACATTTGCGGCGGTTTCCTTGCTTTCCTGCTTCAGCTTCGCTTCGGGTTGTCTGGACATTTCAAGCCTCCTGCCGGGACGTGCGTATGCGCTACGCGGCCGGTTTAAATTTCATTGAAAAAAGTGTGGTGTCTAAAGCGCATATCCCGCGCTATCGCGGGATTACGCCATTTCAACTGTCACAGCTTGGACGACCACGAATCGACCTGCTTTTCGGCCTCATCTTTGGCGACGCCGTATTTTTCCTGAATCTTGCCCACCAGCTGGTCACGCTTGCCCGCAGCCTGATTCAAATCATCATCAGTCAGCTTGCCCCAGTTTTCCTTGGCGGACCCTGTAAACTGCTTCCATTTACCTTCAACAATATCCCAGTTCATCTCAAACTCCTGTGCGTGTTGCAATTGGATCATGGGAATAGAACGCGAAACTTCCCTTAGGGTTCCCCGGATTCGATGTGTCGCCCTGCCGCGCAGCCGGACAGTGCGCCTGCGTTCCGGCACTGCCCAATTCATGGGCGCTGGCGGGGTGTGCTGTTCGAATTTTATGCGTGTCGTCAGACTTCGCGGTATGTGGGTGCCCCTTTGCAAAAAAACTTGACTGAATATGGGGAACGATCTCAGTCTTTAAATTGTCGACAATCTTGTAGGCAACCTGACACCAATTCATTCGACGACAAAACGGCCCAACAGGAGATCACATAATGGCGCACGCCAAATTCACCCTTACCGCAGCCCTGCTTGCAACCACAGTCCTGTCCGTTCCGGTTGTGGCGCATGCGCAGGACAAGATTTTACGCATTGGTATGACCGCAGCAGATATTCCGCGCACCCTTGGCCAGCCTGATCAGGGGTTCGAGGGGAACCGTTTCACCGGTATGACCATCTATGACAGTCTGACAGCCTGGGACCTGAGCAAGGAAGACGAAGCCTCTGTCGTTATTCCGTCATTGGCCACAGACTGGACGGTGGACCCGGACGATACCACCAAATGGACCTTCACCCTGCGCGATGATGTCACCTTCCATGATGGCAGCCCGTTCAATGCCGAAGCAGTGGTGTGGAATGTCCAGAAAGTGCTGGACGAAGACGCGCCCCATTTTGATGCAAGTCAGGTGGGTGTGACCGCATCGCGCATGCCGACCTTGCGTTCGGCGCAAGTGATCGACGAATTCACTGTCGAGTTGACGACATCGGAACCCGACAGCTTTCTGCCCATCAACCTGACCAACCTGTTCATGGCGTCGCCCAGCCATTGGCAGGCGAAATTCGATGAAACCGGCGATGCGGAATCCGCATGGGCGGCTTTTGCGGCCGATCCGTCCGGGTCCGGCCCGTTCCGCGTGACAGGGTTTGTGCCGCGCGAACGGCTGGAACTGGCAGGCAATACTGACTACTGGAACCCCGATCGCACGCCCAAACTGGATGGTGTGGTTCTGGTGCCGCTGCCCGAAGCCAATGCGCGCACGGCGGCGTTGTTGTCGGGACAGGTGGACTGGATCGAAGCGCCCGCGCCTGATGCCATTCCCCAGATTGAATCGCGTGGCTTCACCATCTATGCCAACCCGCAGCCCCATGTCTGGCCATGGCAACTGTCCTTTGCAGAAGGGTCGCCATGGCTGGACAGACGCGTGCGCCATGCCGCCAACCTGTGTTTTGACCGCGAAGACCTGCAAATCCTGCTGGGCGGCTATATGGGCATTCCCAAGGGCACTGTTGACCCGACGCACCCATGGTGGGGCAATCCGGAATTCGACATCCGCTATGATCTGGATGAAGCGCAGCGCCTGATGACGGAAGCAGGCTTTTCGGCAGAAAACCCGCTGAGTGTGAAGGTGCAGACATCAGCTTCGGGGTCGGGGCAGATGCAACCCATCCCCATGAACGAATATCTGCAACAGGCGCTGCGGGATTGTTATTTCGATGTCGAACTGGATGTCATCGAATGGAACACGCTGTTCACCAACTGGCGGCGCGGGGCGACCGATGAAAGCGCGAATGGCGCACATGCCATCAACGTGACCTTTGCCACCATGGACCCGTTCTTTGCAATGGTGCGCTTCAGTTCAACAGGGACATTCCCGCCTGTGTCCAACAACTGGGGCTATTTCGGCAATGACGAATTCGACGCGCTTATTGCCGATGCGCGCACCACGTTTGAAGATGACGCCCGCGACGAAGCTTTGGGGCGGCTGCACAAACGGCTGGTGGAAGAAGCGCCCTTTGTCTGGGTGGCCCATGACGCGGGGCCGCGCGCCATGTCCACGCGTGTGACAGGGGTTGTCCAGCCCAGAAGCTGGTTCATCGACATTGCGCCGATGGATATCGAATAAGCACCACACAGGCCCCGGATCTGATCCGGGGCCTGTTCCCTGACCCCAGCTTGCCATCCGAAAGGACAGCCCATGTTTGGCTACACCTTGCGACGCATAATCTATACGGCGCCCGTTTTGTTGGGGGTCGCAGTGGTCTGTTTTGCGCTGGTGCATATTTCCCCCGGCGATCCGCTGATCTCGATTCTGCCTGCCGATGCCTCGGTCGATCTGCAAAACCGCCTTCGTGTGCTTTACGGGTTTGACCGCAGCTATCCCGAACAGTTCATCTTATGGCTGGGGCGCGCGCTGCAAGGCGATCTTGGCACATCCATCGCCACCGGACGCCCTGTGACCACCGAAGTCATGCGGGCTGTTGCCAATACACTGATGCTGGCGGCGGTGGCGACATTCATTGGCTTCGTGCTGGGGTGTTTTTTCGGGTTTGTGGCAGGCTATTTCAGCAACTCGCCACTGGACAAGGCCGCGTCTGCGGCCGCCGTGTTCGGCGTGTCGGTGCCGCATTACTGGCTGGGTATGGTGCTGGTGATCATCTTCTCGGCGCAGTTGGGCTGGTTGCCTGCGGCGGGCGCAGGCCCCGGCGGGTCCAGCCAGTGGAAATTCGACATGGTGCATCTCAGCTACATGGTGCTGCCCGCCCTGACGATGAGTGTCATACCCATGGGCATCATCGCGCGCACAGTGCGTGCGCTGGTGGCGGAAATTCTGGCGCAGGAATTCGTGATCGGACTGCGCGCACGCGGGCTGTCGGAATTTGGCGTGTTCTTGCATGTCGTCAAGAACGCGGCCCCCACGGCGCTGGCCGTGATGGGGGTGCAGCTTGGCTATCTGCTGGGCGGGTCCATCCTGATTGAAACTGTGTTCAGCTGGCCCGGAACGGGCATGCTGCTGAACTCGGCCATTTTTCAGCGCGACCTGCCGCTGTTGCAGGGCACTATTCTGGTTCTGGCGCTGTTTTTCGTGGTGCTGAATCTGGCCGTGGATGTGCTGCAAAGCGCACTTGACCCCCGCATCAAAAGGTAATGCAACATGGCTGATATTTCCTTGACGCAATTGCAGCCGCTGGATGCCGTGCGCAGCGCAGGCTACTGGCAGAACGTGGGGGCGCGGCTGGTGCGCGACAAAACCGCGATGGCGGCGGCTGCGGTGCTGCTGCTGTTGGTTCTGGCGGCAATCTTTGCGCCGCTGGTCGCGCCGCTGGACCCACTGGACGGGCGTTTGACCAACCGCCTGAAACCCATCGGAACTGAAGGGCATTTGCTGGGCACGGACGAGTTGGGCCGCGATATGCTGTCGCGACTGATCTGGGGCGGGCGCCTGTCGTTGCTGATGGGGGTTACGCCGGTGGTGCTGGCGTTCATCATCGGATCGGCTGTTGGCATCATCGCAGGCTATGCGGGGGGCTGGACAAATACCATCATCATGCGCACCATTGATGTGTTCTATGCGTTTCCGTCCGTGTTACTGGCTGTGGCATTGTCGGGCGCATTGGGGGCGGGCTTGGGCAACGCGCTGTTGTCGTTGACAGTGGTGTTCATCCCGCCGATTGCGCGGGTGGCGGAATCTGTCACCACCCGGCTGCGCAGTTCCGATTTCATTGAAGCGGCGCGCGCATCGGGGGCAGATGCCCTGACCATTGTGCGGGTCCATGTGCTGGGCAATGTTCTGGGGCCGATCTTTGTCTATGCCACATCGCTGATTGCGGTCAGCATGATCCTTGCATCCGGTCTGTCATTTCTGGGTCTTGGGGTGCGTCCGCCAAGCCCTGAATGGGGGCTGATGCTGAACACCCTGCGCACGGCCATCTATGTGCAACCATGGGTCGCAGCCTTGCCCGGCGCGATGATTTTCATGGTGTCGATTTCGTTCAACATGTTGTCCGACGGGCTGCGGTCCGCGATGGAGGTGCGCCAATGACCACGCAAGGGGCCATAATGACCGTGCGCGGATTGCGCAAATACTTCCCCATCAAGGGCGGCATCCTTGGCCGGACCGTCAAGAATGTGCATGCCGTCGATGGTGTCGATCTGGAAGTGTTTGCCGGTGAAACACTGGGCGTTGTGGGCGAGTCGGGTTGTGGAAAATCCACCACGGCGCGGCTGTTGATGCATCTGATCAACCCCGATCAGGGCGCGCTCTATTTCGATGGCAAGCTGGTGGGCAGTCCCGAACTTCCGCTGAAGGCGTATCGCCGTCAGGTGCAGATGGTATTTCAGGACAGCTATTCGTCGCTGAACCCGCGCCTGACCATTGAGGACAACATCGCCTTTGGCGCGCGTGTTCACGGAACCCCTGCACAAGAAGCACTGTCGCGCACGCATGACCTGCTGGACCGTGTCGGGCTGGACCCTGCGCGCTTTGCGGGCCGGTATCCACATGAATTGTCGGGCGGCCAGCCCCACCCCGGCAAAATCGAGCGGGCGCGGGCGCTGGCGCTGCGCCCCAAGGTCATTATTCTGGATGAAGCTGTGTCGGCGCTGGACAAATCGGTGGAAGCACAGGTTCTGAACCTGCTTGCCGACCTGAAGGCCGAATTTGGCCTGACCTATGTGTTCATCAGTCATGATCTGCATGTGGTGCGGTTTGTCTCCGACCGGGTGATGGTGATGTATCTGGGGCAGGTGGCCGAAATCGGCACGGCGGAATCGCTTTATGATACGCCGCTGCACCCCTATTCGCGTGCGCTGTTGTCGTCCATGCCGTCGATGGACCCTGACAACCGGACACAGGAACCCGCGCTGACGGGCGACCCGCCCAACCCGATTGACCCGCCTTCGGGCTGCCGTTTTCACACGCGCTGCCCTGTCGCCGCCGATGTCTGCGCGCAGCAGGTTCCCGCATTGACGCAGCGCGCGGCGCGTCATCTGGTGGCATGCCATGCGCATGACCCCGCATCCGGCTATGTCGCCCCATCCCGACAGGAGGCCGCAGAATGAATGCCCCTTTCCTTTCCATCCGCAATCTTGGCGTTGCCTTCACCGGCGGCACGCGGCCCGTGCGTGCGGTCAATGATGTGTCGCTTGATGTCGCGCAGGGCGAAGCTGTCGCATTGATCGGTGAATCCGGTTCGGGAAAATCGGTCACCATGCGCGCGATCATGCGGCTGAACCCTGAAAAGCGTACGAAACTGCAAGGCAGTATCGAACTGGGCGGCCGCGACATTCTGAAAATGACCCCGCGCGAAATGTCGTCGCTGCGCGGTGCGCAGGCCGCGATGATTTTTCAGGAACCTTTGCTGGCGCTGGACCCTGTCTATTCGCTGGGCGACCAGATTGTCGAAACCATCCGCCGCCATGAACCCATAAGCCGCGATGCGGCCCGCGCCCGCGCACTGGAGTTGTTTGAACGCGTGCGCATTCCGTCGGCCAAATCGCGGCTGGACAATTACCCGCATGAAATGTCCGGCGGCATGCGCCAGCGCGCGATGATTGCGCTGGCGCTGTCATGCAGGCCCAAACTGCTGCTGGCCGATGAACCCACCACCGCACTTGATGCCACCGTGCAAATTCAGGTTCTGTTGCTGCTGCGCGAATTGCAGCGCGATTTGGGCCTGTCGATCATTTTTGTGACCCATGACATTGGCGCGGCGGTGGAAGTGGCCGACCGCATTGCCGTGATGTATGCAGGCCAGATCGTCGAACAGGCCACGGCGCGCGAGTTGATCCGCACCCCCCGCCACCCATACACGCTGGGCCTGCTGAAAAGCCGCGCCGACGGGGCAATGGTCAAAGGCGAAAGGCTGGAAGCGATACCCGGCGCACCCCCCGATCTGGCGAACCTGCCACAAGGCTGCCCGTTTGCGCCAAGGTGCTTTCTGGCCGATGCGGACTGCACAAAAGGTGCGGTTCAGATGCAGCAGATTGGCGCAACCCATCAGGCGCGCTGCCTTAGGCTGGCGCAAACACTTGAACCGCAAACCGCCATATAGGCGTCAGCGCGGGCCGGGTCTTATGTGCCCGACAGGTGCCGGTCCGCGCTGGCCCGTCGGGTGCGATCGCGTGGCGGGCGTGCTATTGCGCAGGTTTGCGCAGCGGGCTGACGTGATGCTGGTCGTCCGATTTGTCGCGTGGCCAGCCATACGCCCCTGTTTTGGCCGTTTTGTAGCCGCCGCCCGCCAATGCGCCCGCCAGACGCACCGCCGCATGCACCCCGTCTATCACGGCAATGCCGGTTTCATCACTCAGCGTCTGGCACATGTCGGACATGCCGGCGCAGCCCAGAATAACCGCCTCGGCCCTGTCATGGTCGCGCGCGTGTATGATCTCGTTGCGCAACAGGGCGCGCGCATGGTCTGGGTCCGCGTCCAGCGACAATACAGGCAGGTCAACCGCGCGCACCGCTTGCAGGGCGTGACACATGCCGTAATGCAGGGCCAGATCCTCGATTATGGGCACCGAACGGGGCAGGGTGGTGACAATGCTGAAGCGGCTGGCCAGAAGGCTGGCGATCTGCATCGCAGCCTGCGCAATTCCGATGACCGGTCCCTGCACCACTTCGCGCGCAGCCGCGATGCCGGGGTCGTCAAAGCAGGCGATCACATGCGCATCCGCCCCCGCAGCTTCGGCACGGCGCAGCGCGTCCAGCATGGGGGGAACGGCCATGGCCGCGTCATGATGCCCTTCAATGCTGGGCGGGACCGGCGCAGATGCCCCGCCTGCCATGATTGTCACGCCCGCATCTGCCGCAGCCCTGGCCTGACGCGCAATAAGCGCTGTCATGGCGGCACTGGAATTGGGGTTGTATACGAATAACTGCAAGGTGCATCTTTCTGGTCGGGCGCGTGATGGAACAAGTGAATTGTGTTGGTTTCCCGCCGCATTGTCAACTTTATTGTCGACAATGCGGCGGGTTCTGTGCAGTTGCCTGAACCGGCTTTGCATTCGCGCGTTATGGCAGTAAGCATATGCAACGACATGGGTAATCAGATGCCTTGGCTGACAGATGTAACGAATAACGACTCCGTCCTTCTGATCTGTGATCGGGTCTGGATGGCTGTGGTGCAGCGCAGTCTGCGACCGGGTGCGCGCCTGAAGGAAGAAGATCTGGCCGAAGTCTTTGGCGTCTCTCGGGCGCGGGTGCGGCAGGCGCTGGCGTTGCTGGAAAAGGACGGGCTGGTGTCACTGGTTCCCAACCGTGGGGCCTGCATTGCCGAACCCGGTGTCAGCGAAGCGCGCGATGCCTTCTATACGCGCGGTTTCATTGAAAAACGTCTGGTCGAACGGTTGTGCGAAACGGCCACAGATGCGGATATTGCGGCATTGCGCGAACATGTCGCAAAAGAACGCGCCGCGCATGCAGGGCAGGACAGCGAAGCGATCATCCGGCTGTCGGGGGAATTTCATCTGTTGATCGCGCGGCTGACCGATGCGCGCTTCCTTGGCGAAATTCTGCGCACCCTGACCACCAGAACATCCCTGATCACAGCGATGTATCAAAGTGAAACCACCCAGACCTGTGGTCCCGATGAACACGAAGCCATTGTCAATGCCATCGAGGCGCGCGACACCGCCCGCGCAGCAGACCTGATGGAGCATCATTTGCATCATCTTGAATCCGCGCTGCAACTGAATGACGCAAAATCCCCTGCGGCCGATCTGCGCGCGGCGCTGGGCGTGCGTGATACTGCCGCGCAATAACCCGTGCCCGCGATCCCGGTTCAGTGATTGACAAGCGTTGCGTCACGGCCTACCTGACTGCCATTCTCAGGGCGGGGTGCAATTCCCCACCGGCGGTTACAGCCCGCGAGCGCCTTTCTTATTTGAAAGGGTCAGCAGATCCGGTGAAATTCCGGGGCCGACGGTCATAGTCCGGATGGGAGAGAATGGGGACGGTCGGGCGCGGGTCCGTCCGGCCCTGACGCTCTGGGATTCTGTCATGTTGAAAGGATCTGGAGCTATGACAAAATCCCCAAAATTTGCCTTTATCAAGGCGCGCTGGCATGCGGATATTGTGGATCAGGCGCTTGCGGGTTTTCGCGCGCGGCTGGCCGAACTTGGTGTCGATGCCGAAATCGACTGCTTTGATGTGCCCGGTGCGTTTGAAATGCCGCTTCTGGCGCAACGACTTGCGGCAACGGGCGGGTATGACGCGATTGCCGCCGCCGCATTGGTGGTCGATGGCGGCATTTACCGCCATGATTTCGTGGCGCAGGCGGTTGTATCCGGCCTGATGGAGGCGGGTTTGAAAACCGGTGTGCCGGTGCTGTCGGTGTCGCTGACGCCGCATCATTTCCAGCCATCTGCGGAACATGAAGCGTTCTTTCATGACCATTTCGCAAAAAAAGGCCGCGAAGCCGCCGATGCCGCGCTTCAGGTAACGCACCTGCATGACGCGCTGCCGCAGGTGGTTGCGAGTGCCGCTGCCTGATCGCGCAAGTGGCGGGGATGTTGTGTTCAGTCCTTGCCTGAAAGGGGTGCCCAAAGGCGCGGAATCAAGGGCGCAGCTGGCCCACGCCATAGGTCTGGCCGTCCCGCGGACTGCCGATTTGGCTGATGACAGTCCAAGCCCATGATCCTGGGGTATGCAGCCGGCATAAAGTAACTTCACCGACGCCGGACCGGCAGACCCCGGCCCGACCTATGGCGCGGGCTTTGTCCAAGCGCGAATGTGTGCAAACAGGCCAAAACCGGCCTTGTCCTTCCATCTGACGCGCTGGATGTCGCGTGTTCAGGAAGCACAAGGCCGGTTCGCGCCGACGCGCAGGATAGGTCAGTAATTGCTGAATCTGATATCAGTGTTGCAACGGCCGGATGACCAACGCCCGACCCAGACGTGAATGTCCCCACTGGGAAGGTGCCCCAGATTCAGGCGTGCATTATAGTTCCAACTGCTGATATCTTCGTTGAAATGCCATTGGCCATACGGATCGCGAACCAGAATTGATGAATCGCAGCTGAAGCCTGAATTACCGTCATCCGTCTCAATGCGCAGGCGGCTGCCATCCCAGTCCGTGCCTTGTTTGTCGTAATTGATGACAAAACTGGGATTTGCGTCGAAATAGCTGCTATAGGGGCTGAGCCAGCCGCCAAAGCCTGAGCAACTGGTCAGGCGCTGGCCACCGCCCGCACGGGCCATGTGGCGCAGTTCCGGCGACCACAAATCATCCACGCTGAAGCTATGCGTCTTGGCGGACAGGCGTGTATCGGGGCAGCCGGCATAGCGGGGGAAGCGGTTGGTGTTGTTCAGCCCGATGGTCGCAGGCGGGATGAAGTGGCTGCCATGCTGGCCACGTTCCGCAGTCAGCTGGAAATTCAGCAGGCCAAAGGATTCATTGTCGATCGCTTCATCCAGATTGGCGGCAAAACCCAGCGTGAAGGTATTGGACGGGTTTTCCACATCAATGACCACCCGCCAGATCTGGTCGGTCCAGCCGCTGCCCCAATGGTTTTGGTTGCTTTCAAGCAGGGTCATTGTGGTGGTGAAGCGCCCTTCAGCGCGTGATGCCACAGTGCGGCGCGTGGCTGTCATGTTGCCCCATGGGCCTGCCTGAAACGCTTCGCTGGAAATGGACTGGCCATTCACGGTGATCGCAAGCATTTCGCCTTCGGGCCGCGCCCATGACATGTTGTAACCGTCCCAACTGTCGATGATGAACAGGTCGAATTCAAACTGTGCGGATTTTGACTGCTCGCCCAGATTGACCGCATAGGTCACGGGGCTGGCCCAGGTTTCGCCACCAAACGGGCCAAGGAAATTGCCGATCGCAGGGTTGGCGGTTTGCGTTACCTTGTCGGTGGACCAGCCTGCCAGATTGCCGCCAGTGAAATCAGTGTCAATGATTGTGACATTGGTTTCCGGCTCTGTGGGCAGTTCCTCTTCGTCCTCTTCTTCAATCGGGGCTTCGGGAACGCCGACTTCGGGGTTTATTTCGGGCAATCCTTCGGGGAAATTCTCGGCGTTGCCTTCGTAATTGATGAAGGGCGAAAAACGCGGGCGTGTTATGGCAATCGGCGTCAACCGCGTTGACGGAAGAATCTGTGTAAATAGCGGCTGCCACATGCTGAAGCTTTCGACCAACAGCAGTGCTTCACCGGGCAGAATGGGCGGAATGCGCCCGTTCAGATCGGCAACAGGGGCGTGCAGGTCGGCGCTGGCGAACCGGCCATGTGCGTTAGGGTCATATTCGGGCGCATCTGAATCAATACTGCCAAGGCGCGCGTTGATCCGCGCCTGCGCCACAGCAAGGCCAGGCCCGCCGCCATTTGCCTGCGCCAGACTGGCACTTGCATTTGACAGGCCACGGCTTGCGGCAAAATCCTCGGCCCTGTCATCCTCGGCGGTGATCGCGGCATAATCTTCAAGCGACAGAAACCCGCGCGTGCCATAGGACCACATGACCTGCGGTTCATCGGCAACATGATCCCACATGACAGATGACATGCGCAACCGCGTTTCCTGATCACCCGATGTCAGGAAATCATACACTTCGTTCAGGCCATCCATATAGGCTGTGGTCACGGCTTCGGTGTTGCGCGACAACAAATCGGCCACAGTCAGCGCCGCGGCCTGTGCATCCTTGCGCGCGCGAAAGGCGTCAAAAAACACCAGACTTGCCACATAGGCGAAAATCAGAATTGGCAGAACCACAACCAGTTCCACACTGACAGACCCGCGAATATCGGCGCGAAACTGCGTGAGCGGGCGCATCAGGCGCGTGACAAGCGGGCGGTAATTCATATGAAAATTCATGGCGTTTTACCTTGGTTCATTGACAAAAGCACTGCGGCTGGTCAGCACAAGTTGTCCGTCAGGGTTAATATCCAGACCGGAAAACAGGCCGGTCACGCGCAAGAAGGGTTCGGCGACAACGCAAATGCGCAGCAGCATCAATTCCTGCACCCCCCCACCAGCGCCGGGGTTGAACGTCACGGCGGGGGTGATTGCCTGCTGGTCGTCAATGCAGGGAAATGGCCCGTCAAGACCCGAGAAATCCGATGTGTTCACCGGCATCATTTCTACGGTAATATTGTCTATGCAATTTGGCAGCATCATGCTGTTGGCGCAAATCAGGTCCGACATACGGTCCGACCCGTTTGTGCCGATCGTGCCAAGGCGCACATCGCGCACGGTAATATCCACCGCGCGGTCCAGCATGACCTGACGCGCCATGGTGATGCCCAGATCGATGGCGCCCAGCATCATGGCCAGAACCAGCGGGAACAGGATAACAAATTCGACTGTCGCCGCGCCATCGTCATTGTGGCGAAAGCGGCGCAGCCAGTTTTTTGGGCAAAATATCTGTGTCATCGTGTCAACCGCAGCGAATAGGTTTGCACATGCGTGGCGATGGACTGGAATGCCGCAATAAGTTCTTCGCCGCTGCTGTTGAAGAAATGGTTGGGCGATGATGCGCAGGCTTCCATCAGCGCTGCCCCACCTGCGGGCGCCTCAAACGCCACGCCGTAGATTTGCACATTCTGCGCTTTCAGCGCATTGCATACCGACACTGTGTCGGCATCTTGTGTTTCCAGATCGGGTTTGCGCGTGGCCGGGTGGCCCGGGTGAAAGCAGCAATTCTCGCCATCTGTCATAAGGACCACGGCGCGCGCAGTGGCAGGGCGGTCCCAGTCATGCGGGCGGTTGGCAAAGATCGAGTCAACGTCGCCATTGTAAATCAGATGGTCGATGATCGGGCGCATGGTCGGATCAAAGAACATTGCACCTGCGCGCAGGCCCAGATCAATGGATGTGCCCCAGTTTGGCCCAAGCGAATTGATGTAGTTCACGGCCGTGTTGACGTCGTTGACATAGGGCCGGATGGGCATATCCGTGATCAGGTATTCGGTGTTCGAATTCAGGTCGCAGTTGCGGCGGAACATGGGGGTATTGATGGTGTCCGTCACGCTGTCCCATGTTGAGAAATCGATGCAGAACGCATTGTGCATGGACCCTGAATGCGGATCGGCCAGATTGTTGAAATACCCCAGCGTGCCCGCAGGCATGATAACCTCGGTGCTGTAGGGCACGAATGTAATGGCGACATTGCCATTATGGCTGTTGCCCAGCAGATCCTCGACAAAATCGATAGAGGCTGTTCGCAGGTTTTCCATGCGGTTGAAGTCCATCATCGACCCCGACACATCAAGCACCATGACGATTTCAATATCCACTGTCGCCAGACCTTCGCTTGCGGCAGCAGGTGTGGCCATGTTCAGGGTGTCGACCCCGCTCCACCGCATGAAAAATGTGTTCATGCGCCCTTCTGGTGTGACGGTAACCGTGCGCCCCTGTGATGCGGATTCCTGAACATCAATGCGCCCACGCACATGATCACCCAGCCCTTCGGCATCGAAATAGGACTGAACAACATCCTCGGGTCGGGGGTTGGCGGGGTTGTCGCGCAGCATGGCGGCAGCCAGAACCGCGCGGTCGGCAGTGCCCTGCATGTGGACGCGGTGCGCCTCATAGCGCATAAGGTCGACCGCAACGCCACCAACCATCAGCATGATCACGAAGGCAAACAGCCCGAAAACCAGAATTGCCCCATCTTCGGCGCGCTGAAACAGCGCCAGACGATGGCTGAATGAAAACGGAAAACGGCGGGTTCGTTCAAGCATTAAATCGCACCTGTTACCAACAAGGCAGCTGTAAAACAGCGGCCGGCGCACCCGATTACGGGCGGCGCTCCAAACATCTAATTATTCGTAAAATTAGTTGTTTATTGTGGCGGGATTTGGGCGTCATTGCGCCCAAATCGGTGCATTACCTGTCAGCCGTCAGCGTGCAAGATCGCCGTCAGTCGTGCCGCTTCATCGGCACACGGCGTCAGTTGCGCGCGGTCTTCGCCGGGGAAAAAGCGTGCGCGGGTGGCGGTTGGCATAGGCGCGCAGGGTTCAATGACTACGCGCGGGCCGGTCTTGGTGCTTTCGTCCTGCCAGGCGCGCGCCAATGTCATTTGTGCGGCTTTTGATGCGCCATATGCCCCCATGAACCGCCCATAGGCGGCAGGGTCATCGACAAACAGCGCAGTGCCACGCCCGGCCCCGGCCACCAGCAGGGGCGCGATCATGGGAATCAAAAAACCCGTGGCGCGCATGTTCACGCCCACGCATTTTTCCCAGTCCTTCAGCGGCACATGGTCGGCGGGGGTCATGGGCGGGGCGTAAATGGCCGTATGCGCCCACAGGTCCAGCGCGCCCCAGCGGTCATGTATGTCGCGGCACAAATGGCGCATGGCGTCATCATTGGTGATGTCCAGCGCCGCCAGTGTCGCGGTGCCGCCCGATGCCTGAATGCGGTCGTCCAGTTCTTCCAGCGCGCCCAGGGTGCGCCCGACGGCAACAACATGCCAGCCCGCCCCGGCAAGGGTTTGTGCCAATGCAGCGCCAAGGCCGCGCGATGCGCCCGTGATGAGGGCAAGCTTTTTGTGGTGTTCGTGTGTCATGGGCGTTCATTGCCATTGGTTCGCGGCCAAGACAAGGGCCAGCTTGCCGCATTCTGCCGCGCGCCCATCTGGAATTCCCCGACCCTGACCCTGACCCTGACACAGCGCCCGCGCGGCAGGGTCAGTGCGCCGCCCCGCCCGCACCCCGCAAGATGCCCCCTGAGTCCGGCATGCAACAACGCAGCGCCCGTATCTGGTGGCAGGCATTTCACGCTACCCAAGCCGTCGCGGTTTGCCTATAGTTCTTGCGTCAGTCACCCGTACAAACCCGAGGGAGAGGTCATGCGCTGTCCGTTCTGTGGCAATACCGACACGCAAGTGAAGGATTCACGCCCCGCCGAGGATCATGGCGCCATCCGGCGGCGACGCTTCTGTCCGGCATGCGGGGGGCGCTTTACAACATATGAACGCGTGCAACTGCGCGATCTGGTCGTCGTCAAGACCAATGGACGGCGCGAGGCGTTTGACCGCGAGAAGCTGGAACGCTCCATCCGGATTGCGATGCAAAAACGCCCGATCGAGCATGAACGCATAGACCAGATGATTTCTGGCATGGTCCGGCGGCTTGAATCGCTGGGCGATACCGACATCCCGTCCAAGATGATCGGCGAGATTGTCATGGAAACGCTGGCGCGGATCGACACGGTTGCCTATGTGCGCTTTGCCAGCGTGTACAAGAATTTTCAGGAAGCGGATGATTTTGACAAATTTGTTTCCGAATTGCGCCCCGAACCCAAAGAGGCCGAATAGACCTTGCCTGACAGGATTGATCCCGCCTTTATGCGTCTGGCCATCGCGCTGGGCCGGCGCGTTCTGGGGCGCGTCTGGCCCAATCCTGCCGTTGGTTGCGTGATCGTCAGGGACGGGCGCATTCTGGCGCGTGGCTGGACCCAGCCGGGCGGGCGCCCCCATGCCGAAGCAATGGCGCTGGCGGCATGTGATGCGCGCGGGGCCACGGCCTATGTCAGTCTGGAACCCTGCGCCCATCATGGCAAGACGCCGCCTTGTTCCAATGCCCTGATAAACGCAGGGGTGGTGCGTGTTGTCACCGCGTTGACGGACCCCGATCCGCGTGTGGCAGGGCGCGGGCATGCCATGCTGCGCGCCGCCGGTCTGGATGTGGTCGAAGGGGTCGAAGCCGCCGCCGCCTATGTGGCAAATGCCGGTTTTTTGCTGCGCCTGACGCAAAACCGCCCCTTTGTAACCCTGAAGCTGGCCATGACACTGGACGGGCGGATTGCCACCGCCACGGGCGAAAGCCGCTGGATCACGGGACCGGATGCGCGCCGCGTAGTCCACGCCATGCGCGCGCGTCACGACGCGGTATTGGTGGGGGCGGGCACGGCGCGCGCCGATGATCCCGATTTGCGGGTGCGGGGGCTTGGGACCGGACATCAGCCCGTGCGGGTTGTTGCCGTGCCACGGCTTGATCTGTGCATTGACAGCCGTTTGGGCCGGACCGCGGGGGACGCGCCTGTCTGGGTGCTGCATGGCCCGCAGGCGCCCGCTGAACGCGTGGCAGCATGGCAGGGGACAGGGGCAAAAACGCTGGCCTGTCCGCTTGCAGATGGCGATCATGGGCTGGACGCGGCTGCGATGATGCAAACCCTTGCCGCACAGGGGCTGACGCGGGTGTTTTGCGAAGGCGGCGGGGCACTTGCCGCCAGTCTGCTGCGCGCAGGGCTGGTGGATCAGATGGTGGTGTTCAGCGCAGGCAAGCTGATCGGGTCCGAGGGGCGTGCCGGACTTGGCGCGTTGGGTCTGTCGCAGCTTGACGACGCGCCGCGCTTCAGGCTGGCGCAGGTGCAGCCTGTGGGCGGCGATGTCATGCAGGTCTGGACGCGCGCGGGTTGATGTGGCGTAAGGTTTGAGTATTTGAGGCAAGATGAAATCTGGAATTCATTTTGCTTGTATCGCGCGCGCGCGCAGGCCATCTGAGGGGGCATGAGTCCCTTTCGCAGTCATATGCAACTGGCGCTGACCGAGGCGCGGGCCGCAGCACAGCGCGGCGAAGTGCCCGTGGGCGCGGTGATTGCCCATCCGGGCGGGCGGGTGATTGCGGCGGCGGGCAATCGCACACGAGAGTTGCATGATCCGACCGCACATGCCGAGATGCTGGCAATTCGCGCGGCCTGTACGGCGTTGGGGCAGGAACGGCTGACAGGCTATGATCTGTATGTCACGCTGGAGCCATGCGCCATGTGCGCCATGGCCATGGCGCATGCACGGATATCGCGGCTGTATTACGGCGCGTCAGACCCGAAATCCGGCGGTGTTGCGCAAGGCGCGCGCGTGTTTGCGCATGCGCAATGTCATCATGTTCCCGAAATATACGAAGGCTTGTGTGTCAGTGACGCGGAAGCCTTGCTGAAATCGTTTTTTGGCAAGTTGCGGTAGGTTCCAATGTGGCAAGAGCAAATCATAGCCTATTGTGAAAGAACAGATTTTTCCTATTGGGCCGAACCTGTCAATGCCGTGACAAATGTTGCGTTTGTGATAGCCGCTGCCGTGGTCTGGCCGCATACCCGTTGCCATGTGCTTGCCCGGCTGATGGCTGTTGTGCTGGTCGCAATCGGGGTCGGATCGTTTTTGTGGCACACCCATGCAACCGCCTGGGCAGGGCTTTTGGATGTGCTGCCTATCGTGGTGTTTATCCTGTTATATCTGTTTGCCGCGACGCGCGACTACTTGCGCGCACCGGGGTGGTTGGCGCTGATTGTGGGCGCGCTGTTCATCCCCTATGCGGCTGGGGTGTCATGGGCGGTCGGGCTGGTCTGGCCTGCTGCGGGGGCAAATGCAGCCTATTTCAGTGTGGCCATACTGATCGCGGGCTACGGGGCATGGCTGCGCCAGACGCCCGTTGGAAAAGGCTTGCTGGGCGGCGCGGCGCTTTTATGCGTGTCACTTGGCTTCCGCATGGCCGATGCCAGTGTCTGTGACGGGTTCCCGCTGGGCACGCATTTCATGTGGCATATCCTGAACGCGGTCATGCTGGGCTGGATGATATACATTTACGCCCGGCATGTAGCGGTGCCGCAAAAGATACAGCGTTAAGGCAGTCCGTCGGATAGCAACAAAACGAAGCCAGGACAGGAATCTTGAAACGGCTTTTGACACGCAAAATTTGCGTGTAGGCGGAATCTGGTCAGGTGATTGAAAAAAAATGGAGGCGAGTACCGGAATCGAACCGGTGTTCACGGATTTGCAATCCGCTGCGTAACCACTCCGCCAACTCGCCTCTGGGCCAAGCGGATACGCAGTCTGGCTGTCCGCGTCAAGGCCGTTTCTTAATCGCGGGCCATCACCATCGGGCCGATATTGCGACCTGCGAGTATATGCACATGCAGATGCGGGACTTCTTGCACACCATCATTGCCGGCATTGGAAATCAGCCGGTATCCGGCCCCGTCCGCGCCGGGGGTGACGCCAAGTTGCGCACAGATCCGGCCGATTGTGCGGGTGAAATCCACAATTTCGGTATCCGTGGCATCGAGCGCGAAATGATCATGGCAGACATACGGACCTTTGGGGATGACCAGCACATGATGGGGGGCTTTGGGGGCGATATCACTGAAGGCCAGCGAATGTTCGGTTTCCAGAACCTTGTTGCAGGGGATTTCGCCGCGCAGGATTCTGGCGAAGATGTTCTGATCGTCATAGATGTAGGGCATCGCGTCCTCTTGCAATGAATGGGTCTGGCGCGCAAGGTACGCATAACGGGGCAGGGCGTCACCCCTGAAAGTGGACAGGCAGGCACATGATGGAGCATTCGAGCGGGATGGATCTGGCACCGCAGCGGTATGATGGCTGCTGGCTGGCCCATGACGGGGGTGTGGTCTACCGTGAAGTACCCAAAGCGGCCTGCTCGACCTTGGCGCAACTGGTCTATCATGCGGACCATGGCAGGTTTTTCGACGGCGACATTCATGATGCTGCGCAAGGTGTTGTCAAATGGCCGTTCGCGCCCGATCTGATGGGGCCTGCGCGGGCGGGACAGGCGTTCGTGTTTTCGGCGGTGCGCAACCCGTTTGCGCGGATATTGTCCACCTTTCAGGAGAAGATTTGCACGTTGCAACGCGATGGCAAGCCCTATCGCGGGACATTGCGCCAGATGCTTTGGGAACGCTACGGGGCTGATCTGCGCGAAGGTGCCGACCCTGTGCCTGCATTCCGGCGGTTTTTGCTGTTTGTGCGCGATGTGCATGTGTTTCGCCAGCGATTCTGGTTCGACCGGCACTGGACCGCGCAGGCGCAGCATTTGCGTGCAGTCACGTTGAATGGCGTGGCCTTCAGCCATCTGTTCCGCATAGAGGATTGGGACAGCGGGATTGTGCCGGTGCTGGAGCACATACCGCAGGCGCACAGGCCCGAAATGGTCCCGCGGTTCAACAGCGGGCCAAAACCTGCCGCGCCGCTGGCCGAGTATTTCGATGATCTTAGCCTGCATCTGATGCAGGAATTGTATCGCTGGGATTTCGAGTTGTTCGGATATGACCGGTTTGCCCCGGACGCGCGCGCACCGGGGGCGCTTGATCTGGCGGTGATAAACCAGCGATTGGCGGACCCGCATGCGCCGCATTGGGCGGGGCTTGGCAGCTGAATTTCCCCTATGCGAAAGGGGGTGTGGGGGCCCGCGCCGGGGGGCCGCCCCGCCCCGCAGGGGACCCCCCCCCGAAACCCCC
>JAFIEO010000011.1 GCA_020832445.1 Paracoccaceae bacterium | reverse complement strand
AATGGTGATGCCGGGCGACAACCTGAAATTCACGGTTGAACTGATCGCGCCCATCGCCATGGAAGAGAAACTGCGCTTCGCCATCCGTGAAGGCGGCCGCACCGTCGGCGCCGGCGTCGTTGCAAAAATCATCGAGTAATCATCTGATCCGCTTCGATTTTTTGGGGGCATGCGGGTCACTGCATGCCCCTTTTCTATGTCGGAGCACCTGATGAAACGGCTGTTTTCCTATTTTGAAGGGCGTATCAACGCCTATCCTGACGATGCGCCCCAGCGTCCGCCCGAAACCATGCTGGGGTTTGTGCTGCATTATGCGCGCGGTGTTCTGCCGTGGCTTTTGTTCATGTCGGGTCTGTCCATTATCTTTGCCGCGATTGAAATCATCCTGCTGGGGTATCTGGGAACGCTGGTCAACCGGATGACCGAACTTGGCCCCGAGCGGTTTCTGGCCGAAGAAGGCGCGCGCCTGACCGCAATGGCAGGGCTGCAACTGCTGGTCTTGCCTGTTGTGTCCGTGATTGGCGCATTGGTCATGTATCAGGCGATCATGGCGAATTTTCCGCAGCGCATTCGCTGGCTGGGCCACCGCTGGTTGCTGGGCCAGTCGATGGGCTATTTTCAGGATGAGTTCGCAGGGCGCATTTCCACCAGACTGATGCAGACCGCACTGGCCGTGCGCGAAGTGACCATGAAACTGATGGATGTGGCTGTGTATATTGTGGCCTATTTTCTGGGGTCACTGTGGTTGGCGGCCACGCAGGATCTGTGGCTGGCGTTGCCGTTTTTGCTATGGGCTATGGCGTATGGCGCGCTGCTATGGGTAATCGTTCCGCGCTTGGGTCGTGTGGCGCAACAACAGGCAGATGCGCGCGCCGATATGACGGGGCGCATTGTCGACAGCTACACCAATATCGCGACTGTCAAACTGTTCAGCCACAGTGCGCGCGAAGAAACCTATGCGCGCAATGGGTTGGACGGGTTTTTGCAGACGGTTTACCGCCAGATGCGGCTGGTGGCGGTGCAGGATGTGTCGGTCAATGTGCTGAACGCGCTGCTGACCGCCGCCGTGACGGGGCTGGGAATCTGGCTGTGGCTGCAAGGGCAGGTGGAACTTGGCGCGCTGGCAGTTGCCATCCCGCTGGCCTTGCGGTTGGGGAACATGTCGCATTGGATCATGTGGGAATTCGCGGCGCTGTTTGAAAACATTGGCACAGTGCGCGACGGGATTGCCACATTTGCGGCGGCGCGTGCGGTGCATGATGCACCCGATGCGAAAGCGTTGATGGTGAAAAATGCCGCGATTCGCTTTGACAAGCTGACCTTCCGCTATGATCCCGCATTGGCCGGCGGGCGCAAACCGGCCGTCATTGACTGCATGGATTTGCAGATTGCGCCGGGCGAAAAGATCGGGCTTGTGGGGCGGTCCGGTGCGGGAAAATCCACCTTGGTCAATCTGTTACTGCGCTTTTATGATGTGGGGTCCGGCCGCATTATGATTGACGGGCAGGATATTTCCACCGTCACACAAGACAGTTTGCGCGCAGCCATCGGCATGGTCACGCAAGATACGGCCCTGTTGCACCGGTCTGTGCGCGACAACATTGCCTATGGCAGACCAAGTGCAAGTGATGCCGAAATCTGGCAGGCCGCGCGCATGGCCGAGGCTGACGGGTTCATTGTCGATCTGGTTGATTCCAAGGGGCGGCAGGGGCTTGATGCGCATGTGGGCGAACGCGGGGTAAAACTGTCGGGCGGTCAGCGCCAGCGCATTGCGATTGCGCGTGTGGCCCTGAAAGATGCACCAATCCTTATTCTGGACGAGGCCACATCGGCACTGGATTCCGAAGTCGAGGCCGCGATCCAGGGCCAGCTTGACCGCCTGATGCAGGGCAAGACCGTGATCGCAATTGCACACCGCCTGTCAACGATTGCAGCTATGGACCGGCTGATCATCATGGATGAGGGCCGCATTGTAGAGCAGGGCACACATGCGGAACTGCTGGCCGAGGGCGGGCTTTATGCGCGGCTTTGGGCGCGGCAATCGGGCGGGTTTTTGCCACAGGCATAAGTGGCGGCGGGCAGTTTTGTCCGCCGTTTTCGTAACATGGGCAGGTTACGGGCCGCTGCAAATCGTAACCAGTTGTTAACCATTTTTGGCGTTGATGGGCATATGTCTGTATATCGCCACGCAAGTCTTGCCATATTTCTGTTTGTGACCATCAGCGCCTTGTCCGCAGGCGCGGGACTGGCCGGACCGTGGCCGCGCGGCAAGGGAAATGTGTTTTTTTCCAGTGAAATTGCGGTAGACCGACAGGGCGGTGCAGACCGTCTGTCGCACCGGCATTATCTGGAATACGGATTGTCGGACCATCTGACCCTTGGCGCCAGGGTGGAACAGCAAACCGGCTGGGACAATCCCGCACAACTGCCCCCTTTGGCGCGGTTTTATGGCGTGCCCTTGCACAGCAGTGTTTTTCTGCGCGTGCATCTGGGCGAGGTGATGGTGCGAACCCCTGTCGCATTTGAAGTGCAGGTCGCGCATAATGCCCCGCAGGACGGGGACCGCGTGCGGCTGGCCGCGCATCTGGGCCACAGTTTTGATACTCTCGGCTATGCTGCATGGGCAAGGCTTGGGGCATCGGCAGGTTTGTCGGACGGGATGGAGCAGGGCCAGCGCGATATGACCGCGCAGCTTGGTGTCAACATCCTGCCCCGGTTGCGTGGCTGGGTTGATGCAGGACGGATATTCACGCACGAGGCGCGCTTGTCACGCGTAACGGTTTCGGCGGCGGTTGATGTAACCGAACGGTTTTCCATGACACTTGGATACAGCCGCACATTCGGGGGATGGCGCGAATCTGGCTGGCGCATGGGCGTTTGGTCTGCGTTCTGAATCTGTCAGGTTTTCGGGTGTCCTGCTGCGCTGCATGTCAAAAAAAGACTGGCAACGCTGCATTGGTGGCTTGCAACCGCGTCACTGCTCCATTAATCCAACGCATGGAATAGGGGTATAGCTCAGTTGGTAGAGCATCGGTCTCCAAAACCGAGGGTCGTGGGTTCGAGTCCCTCTGCCCCTGCCATTCCAAAAGCGTCATCAGTTCGCATTATATTGCATGTGTGCCGGATTTCGGGATGAAACTTCACCTTCATATCGGCGCACATAAAACGGCCAGCACGCATTTGCAGTGGATCCTGCGCCGGAATCAGGCGCGTCTGGATGCGCGCGGTGTGGCCTGTTTGGGGCCGAACCGGTTGCGCCGCAGTGACCTGAAACTTCCCAACCTATGTGTGAACTACCCTGCCGCAGAACGCCTGATTGCGCCTTTGGTATTGGCGTTGCAACAGGCGGATTCGCGCGGCCAAAGGCTGGTTTTATCCGAAGAGAATATTCTGGGCACAACGCGGGCTGATATCGTTGCCAGCGGGAACAGGGTTTACCCGGATGCGGACGGGCAGGTCCGGCGCTTTCTGGACCTTGTCGGGGCGGGCGATACGACGCTGTATCTGGCGGTTCGCAATCCGCTGGATTTTATCAATTCTGCCTATGGCCAGCAGATCAAGGGCGGCAATCTGATTGATTTTGAAAGCTATGTCGCGGGATTCGATCCTGCGGCGCTGCGCTGGTCGGACCTGGTGGCGCGCCTTGTTGCATGTCCGGCGGTGGTCCGGCTGGTTATGTGGCGCTATGAAGATTATGGCCAGATCCTGCCGGAACTACTGGCGCATCTGCTTGGCAACACGCCGCTGTCAGGGGTGCGCCTGTCATCGACGCCCCGTCAGGTGGGCAGTTCCGCCCGCGCAATCGAGCATGCACGCGCGCGCCTGCATGCGAACCCCGCTTTGTCGCCCAAGATCGTCATTGCCGAGGCAGAAGATAAATTTCCAAAATCCGCCCAATGGCCCGGCCCGCAGCATTTCACGCCGGATATGCTGGCCAAAAGTATGCAAACCTATCAAGATGACCTGATGACCCTGCGATCGCAGGACAAGGTGGTGTTTGTTCAGCCCCATCCCTGTGCGGAATCCGGCCTGTAGGGCGAATCGTGCTTGAATCTGTGGCTTTGGCTGCGTATGTCAGCCCTCAGACAAGAACAGGTGTGCATTCATGGCCAAGACGAACCCTTTCCAGTTCATGCAGCAGGTCCGGGCGGAAACCGCCAAGGTAACCTGGCCCACGCGGCGCGAAGTAACCGTGACCACAGTAATGGTGCTGATCATGGCTGCATTGACGGCTGTGTTTTTCTTTCTTGTCGATCTGACAATTCGCACCGGTTTGTCGGGTCTTTTGGGTATCTTCAATTAATACCCCAAGCGGCGCGCGTTTGATGCGGGCGGGGCTTGAAATGCCGCGCATTGCGCTGTAACAGCATCGACAAGGAAAAGCGCACCGCACTGGTGCGCTGTTTTGTTTGAGTCTATGACGGGATTGCCACTTGGGCAGGGTCCGACACCGGCCGCAAGGCCGCCAAGAACAGGAAGAACATCCATGGCCAAGCGCTGGTATTCGGTAAGCGTTCTGTCGAATTTCGAAAAGAAAGTCGCCGAGGCGATCCGCGTTGCTGTGCAAGAAGGCGGACTGGAAGACCTGATCGAAGAGGTTCTGGTTCCGACCGAAGAAGTCATTGAAGTGCGTCGCGGCAAGAAAGTGACGTCTGAGCGTCGTTTTATGCCCGGTTATGTGCTGGTGCGCATGGAAATGACGCCCAAGGGTTACCATCTGATCAATTCCATCAACCGCGTGACCGGATTTCTTGGCGCACAGGGCAAACCGATGCCCATGCGCGATGAAGAAGTTAATTCGATCCTGAACCGTGTCGAAGAAGGAGAGGCCGCACCGCGCACCTTGATCCATTTCGAAGTCGGCGAGCAGGTGAAGGTAACAGACGGCCCGTTCGAGGGGTTTGCCGGTCTGGTAGAAGAAGTGGACGAAGGCGCGAATCGTCTGAAAGTTATGGTTTCGATTTTTGGCCGGGCAACACCGGTCGATCTGGAATTCACACAGGTTTCCAAGGAAATCTGATGTGAATAAACGTGTGGGAGGTCGTCAGGCGCGCCTGATTTGGCCGGACCACTAAACCGCAAGAAGCCCCGCGCACGCGTGCAAAGGGCGAGGTGACAAAGGAGAGGCCAGATGGCCAAGAAAGTTATAGGGCAGCTGAAGCTGCAAATTCCGGCGGGCAAAGCCAACCCGTCGCCGCCCGTTGGTCCGGCATTGGGCCAGCGCGGTCTGAACATCATGATGTTCACCAAGGAATTCAACGCCCGCACAGCAGAGCTGGAACCGGGTGCGCCGATTCCTACCCTGATTACCTATTATCAGGACAAATCCTTCACGATGGAACTGAAGACGCCGCCTGCGTCATGGTACCTGAAGAAGGCAGCGGGCCTGAAGCCTGTGGGCAAGCGCAACCGCGCCAAAGGGTCCGAAGCACCGGGCCGTGTTGTCGCAGGCAGCGTGACCACAAAGCAGATTCGCGAAATTGCAGAAGCCAAGATGAAAGACCTGAATGCCAACAGCATTGAGGGCGCTATGGAAATCATCGCCGGTTCTGCGAAATCGATCGGCATCGAGGTGAAAGGGTAAATCATGGCTAAAATTGCAAAACGCGTTAAGGCCGCCCGTGAAGCCTTTGTCGGTAAAGAGAATTTGACAGTTGAAGATGCAGTGGCGCTGATCAAGGCCAATGCAACCGCCAAGTTCGACGAAACCATTGAAATCGCGATGAACCTGGGTGTTGACCCGCGCCACGCCGACCAGATGGTTCGCGGTGTTGTCACCCTGCCCAACGGCACTGGCAAAACCGTGCGTGTTGCTGTGTTCGCACGCGGTCCGAAAGCGGATGAAGCCAAGGCCGCGGGTGCCGATATCGTTGGTGCCGAGGACCTGATGGAAACCATCCAGTCCGGCAAGATCGAATTCGACCGCTGCATCGCAACCCCTGACATGATGCCCATTGTGGGCCGTCTGGGTAAAATCCTTGGCCCGCGCAACCTGATGCCGAACCCCAAAGTGGGCACGGTCACCATGGATGTCGCGCAGGCTGTGGAAAGCGCCAAGGGCGGGCAGGTTCAGTTCAAGGCTGAAAAAGCCGGTGTTGTGCATGCAGGTGTCGGCAAGGCATCCTTTGACGCCGCCAAGCTGGCTGAAAACATTCGCGCGTTTGTGGATGCGGTTGCCAAGGCGAAACCCACGGGCGCAAAGGGCGCATATCTTCAGAAAGTATCGCTCAGCTCGACTATGGGGCAGGGCGTGACTGTTGACGTGACCAGCGCGACCCAAGGCTGATAAAGCACCTATTATATTGAAAAAGGGCGGCTTTCAGCCGCCCTTTTGCGTGATTGCAGGTAGCTGTGGGGCTTTGCCCCTCTTGGGCCTTTGGCCCAATTCACCCCAGAGTATTTTGGGGCAAGATGAAATCACCACCGTTGCAGGGCTGCTTCATCCGCATCCTTGGCCGCGACCCAGCCGTCACCTTCATCCGTTGTTTCCTTTTTCCAGAACGGCGCGCGGGATTTCAGGTAATCCATCAGGAAATCAGCAGCGGCAAAAGCATCAGAACGGTGGCAGGATGCTGTAGCCACCATCATGATGCGTTCACCGGGCGCAAGCGGACCATAGCGGTGGATAACCAGACAATCCTGCAACCCCCAGCGCGTGGTTGCGGTTTGCGCAATCTTGGCTAACGCGCGTTCGGTCATGCCGGGGTAATGTTCAATCTCCATCCGGTGCAAAACACCATGCTCGGGCGCGCGCACGATCCCGCAAAATGTAACAACCGCGCCAGTGTCATCGCGATTGGCGGCGAAACGATTGCATTCATCGCCAAAATCGAACGGGGCTTGTTGAACACGAATTTGCATGCGCTTAGCCCCCGGTCATGGGGGGGAAGAAGGCAACTTCGCGTGCGCCCGCAAGCGGGGTGTCAAAATCGCATAAATCCTGATCAACCGCCACGCGCACCGCATCAAGATCGGAAAATGCCAGATCATAGCGATCCTCGCGCGCGCGCAATTCAGTTATCAATGCGCTGACAGTTTCGGCCTGTGTGTCGACTGTCTCTCTGGGGTGGCCGATGCGTTCGCGCAGCCATGCGAAATACAGAACTTCAAGCTTCATGCCGTGTCATCCTTTAGAAATGGCAGCGCCTTGCGGAAATAATCCCAACCCGTCACCAGTGTCAGGATCGCGGCGACCCAGATTAGCGCAAGCCCGAACTGCCAGACCATACTTCCGCCATAGGTGGCAAATGCAACGACATTTATATCTTCGGTGCCAATATCGGACAAGGTGGCGATCAGGTCGGAATTCTGGCGGGCAAGCGCGCTTTCGCGCACATACTCCAGCCCCATGGCCAGAAACAAAACTGCGATTGCGGTCATTTGCGCCGTTGTTTTCCATTTGGCAAGTCGCGTCACTTTCAGCAAGCCTGCCGAATTACCCAGAAATTCCCGCAGGCCGGACACAAACACCTCGCGAAACAAAATCGCTGTTGCAGGCAGGATCAGCCACGCATCCATGCCAGAATACCCGGTGATGACCAAAAGCGCGATGACCACCATCGCCTTGTCGGCGATCGGGTCCAGCATTGCGCCAATCCGGCTTTCCTGTTGCCATGCCCGTGCAAGATAGCCGTCAAAAAAATCGGTTATGGCCGCAAGGGCAAACAAGGCAAGCGCGAACCAGTCAGCCCATGGCCGGTGGAAATACAAAAACATGACCGCCACACCCGGCGCGGCCAGCAGGCGCAGAACAGTCAGAATATTCGGAACGTTCCAATGCATGCGCGCAGGTCCAGACGTGGGAGGGTTTTCAATACTCATCGCGGGTATCCTGAAAGGTGGTGACGGAAAATGCAACATGTGCATTTGCCCCCGTTTCCGGGAATGGATAATCTCATGGTGCGCGATCCGTCATCTTTGTGTCGCCCTGCATGTTGCATACCGCCATTGATGAAGACCCGCCGCGCCTGACATTACATATAGGCATGTTGCACCTTGCCTGCCAGCCAAAGCCCGATCAAATGGTGCGCTATCGCGCCCTTTCGCGCAGGAACGAAATCCGCATCTTCACCCGACCATCCCCGCAGCACCTGTTCGCGCGACACCCAGCGCGCATCTTCCAGTTCATCATCAAGCGTTATGGCGCGGGTTGTCGCACGCCCCACACACCCCAGCATCAGCGAGGATGGAAACGGCCAGGGCTGGGATGCAAGAAAGCGGATGTCGGTTGTCTGTATGCCGGTTTCTTCATGAACCTCGCGGTAGACCGCGTTTTCCAGTGTCTCGCCCGGTTCGACAAATCCGGCAAGGGCGGAATACATACCTGGCGGCCAGCCCGCTGACCGGCCCAGCAGCAGATCATTGCCATGCGCGACCAGCATGATGACCACCGGATCGGTGCGCGGAAAATGCTTTGCCCCGCAGGATGCGCAGTGCCGCTCCCACCCCGCCAGCGCCATATGACTGGGCTGGCCGCAGGCAGCGCAATATCCGTGACTGCGATGCCAGTTGAACATCGCGCGCGCAGTTGCCGCAAGCGCTGCATCGGATGCACCCAGTTGCGCCATGCTTTGGCGCAATTCACCAAAGAACAGGCCGGGTTCTGTGCCGGGATAGTGCTGGATTGTGGTGTCCATGAACATGGCCATTGCGCCACGGTCCAACGCGTCGGGTTCCCACGCAGATATATCCGCGGCAAAAAGCGGGGTGTCGTTATGGATACCCAGAAACAGATAGGGCTGCGGTGCCCGTTCCAGCACATTTGCAGTGGCGTTGACCCAGCCCAGTTCAGTTGCCGGACCTGCACCGCGCAATTGCGGCTTGCCACGCCAGACCGGCAAAATACGCGCATTTTGCTGGGCCAGAAACTGCGCAAGGGCGTCCGGGTCATTGCGCATTTCTGCTGCTCGACTGTCCCAGTGTCCGTTGAACGCCATGAAACCGGTGTTCATTGCATGCTCCTGTATCTGTTTGCTGCCTGTCGCAGTTTTGGATGGGTGAAACAAGGTGTTTACAAGGGTTTACGCAGCTTATAGTTGTTCTAACTGTTGATAAATGCCCGCTTAAGGCGTGTCCCGGTATTGATGAATGTCATATTATGATCACAAAAGCGTCCGTATTGCTTCCCAAATGACAGGATAACCAGAACCGGAATGGGAAGTAACGCAAAGAAGAGTGGCATGGGGCAAGAACGGTGGCAATTCGCGTCAGTGAACGAGGTGAGCAGCACTGTCGATCTGCGGATTATGGAAACAACGGATCTGCATGTCCACCTGCATCCGTATGATTATTACGCAGATTGTCCTAACCCCGATCTGGGGCTTGTGCGTTTGTCGGAACTGGTAGATCAGGCGCGCGCCGAGGTGCCAAACTGCCTGTTGTTTGACAATGGCGATTTCCTGCAAGGCACGCCTGTCGGGGATTTCTTTGCCTATGATCGCGGCCTGAAAGAGGGCGATCTGCACCCCGTGATGGCGGCCATGAATGCCATGCGCTATGATGCCATCACCCTTGGCAATCATGAATTCAATTATGGGTTGGATTTCTTAATGAAATCGCTTGCGCAGGCAGAATTCCCTGTGGTGTCTGCCAATATTGCGACAACCCTTGGTTGCGGGCCGCGTGATGACCGTTGCCTTGTCAGGCCCTACAAACTGATCCGTCAGAAACTGACGGATCGTGCGGGACTTTCCCATGACATTTGTATCGGGGTGATCGGTGTTGCGCCCCCGCAGATTACCGTGTGGGAAAGGTTGCACCTGCGCAACCGGATACAGATGCGCGACATGGTCGCATCGGCCGCGGCATGGGTGCCTGAAATGCGCGAAGCGGGGGCAGATCTGGTTGTCATGCTGGCCCATACCGGCATTGGCCCGATGCGCCACACAGATGGTATGGAAAATGCCGTTATCCCGCTTGCGCGCATTGACGGTGTTGATTTGCTGCTGACAGGCCATAGCCATCAGGTTTTCCCGTCGCGCGTGTTTGCCGATATTCCCGGCGTCGATATCGACAAAGGCACGATTTGCGGCAAACCCACAGTCATGAGCGGCTTTTTCGGGTCGCATCTGGGGGTGATTGATCTGCGCATGGTCCGCGAAGGCGGGAATTGGCGGGTTATCGGAACAAAGGTTGAAAACCGTGCATTGCGCGACGCCTCGATGAGTTTTTTGCGCCCCGATCAGGGCGCGCGCACCCAGCCCATGCGCAGCCCCAAAGTGCGCAAGATCGTTGCACGCGCGCATGACATGGTGTTGGAAAGCATTCGCCAGCCCATTGGGAAAACCTCGGCGCCGATCAACAGCTTCTTTGTGTTTCTGGGGCATAGTGCATCAACCGCGCTGGTGGCCGAAGCGCAGCGCGCCTTTGTGGCAAAACGCATCGGGGGTGGCCCACATGATGCGCTGCCGGTTCTGTCATCCGTGTCGCCGTCCAAGGCGGGCGGGCTTGGGGGGCCGCGCAATTACACCAATGTTGCGGCAGGGGCGCTGACTGTCCGGTCACTGGCCGATCTGTATACCTATCCGAACCGGATTGCCGCGCTGAAGCTGACAGGCGCGCAGATCGCGTGCTGGCTGGAACGCAGCGCATCCTGCTACAACCAGCTGCATGACGGGCTGGATGATGAAATGCTGCTGAATCCGGCCCATCCATCCTATAATTTTGAAGTCATATACGGCCTTGAATACGAATTCGACCTGACCCAACCCGCCCGTTTTGAAGGGGATGGCAGTGTGATCAGCCCCCGCAATTCGCGCGTGTGCAACCTGCGCTGGAATGGTCGCCCTGTGGACCCGCAGGCGGAATTTGTGTTGTGCACCAACAGCTTTCGGGCGCATGGCGCGGGTGGTTTCGAAGGGGCCTGCGCGGGTAATCTGGTGTTTGAAGACCCCGCAATCACGCGCGATGTTCTGCGCGAATATGTGTGCAACCAGTCTCATCTGTCGATTGCCCCCCAAGGGCCGTTCCGCTTGCAGTTCCGCACGGGCAAATCTGCCATTTTGCGCACTGGCCCCGCTGCCTATGAACATATTGACACCATCAGCGATTTCGCCCCCGAACTGGTCGGCGTTGACAAGAAGGGGTTTATGCGGGTTCGGGTCCAGCTATAGCCACACCAGCCCCATCATCATCCCCACCGCAGCACGCACACCCGGCGCGCGGCGCAATGCGCAGTGTCCGGCTGTCCGCATACAGTCCGTCATGGATATGCAAGCGCCCTTGCAATGTCTGGCCTGCACCTGTCAGGTGCTTGATTGCCTCCAGTGCCATCATCGTGCCAAGAATTCCGGGCAGGGGGGACACGACGCCTGCTTCCGCGCAGGCGGGGGCCAGCCCCGCTGCGGGCCGGTTGGGAAAAACGCATTCATAACATGGGCCACCAGATGCGGGATGATATAGGCTTATCTGCCCTTCCCATTGCGTAATTGCCGCTGAAATCAGCGGCTTGCCAGTGGCCACTGCCGCACGGTTGACCAGATAGCGCGTGTCGAAATTGTCGGTGCCATCCAGTATCAGATCATATTCCGCAAACAGGGCTGTCGCGACATCATCCGTCAGCCGCCGGTGATAGGGGCGCACTGCAATGAACGGATTAAGGGCCAGCATCGCGGCCTGCGCCGAAAAAACCTTGGGCGTGTCAATCATGTCGTCACGGTGGATAACCTGGCGTTGCAGGTTGGACCCGTCGACAAGGTCATCGTCAATCACCCCGATCGTGCCCACACCGGATGCGGCCAGATACAGCAGCGCAGGTGATCCCAGCCCGCCCGCGCCCACAACCAGCACGCGCGCCGCTTTCAGCTTCTTCTGGCCAGTGCCGCCAATTTCGCGCAACACAATATGGCGGGCATAGCGGTTCAGTTCGGCCTCTCGGAATGTGTCGGTCTGGGGGGCGGGGGCGGGTGTGCGGTCCTTGACGCGGCGGCGCAACCGCCCGATTATGGCGCTATAACCCAGTGCCACTGCGCCCAACACGCCCAGAACCAGCCATGGTTGCACAGTGCCACCGGTTGCCATGCGCAACGCCGCCGTTTCGGGAAGCGCCAGTTGCGCGATCACGACCGCCAGATATATCAGGCCAATCATCCAAAGCCGTGCGCGGACAGGCGCTTTCATAGCCCAGCCCAGCCCCCAAAGCACAGCCATCAGAAACAGAACCAGTCCCATATACGCCCCTTATCTGACCGCTCAGACCGTTCCCGTTGACCCGAACCCGCCTTGACCACGATCTGTGGCATCAAGCCGGTCGGTCAAGGCAAACTGTGCTTGTGTGACGGGGGCAATGACAATCTGGGCAATGCGCATGCCATGCTCGATGGTGGATGCGCTTGCCCCCAGATTTATCATGATCACGCCGACTGGCCCGCGATAGTCGCTGTCGATAGTGCCGGGAGCGTTCACCAGTGCAAGCCCGTGTTTCACTGCCAGACCCGAGCGCGCGCGGATCTGCATTTCAAACCCCTGCGGGATTGCGCAGGCCAGCCCCGTGGGCACAAGCGCGCGTTCCATCGGGGCCAGCCGCAAGCCGGTCGTGCGCAGATCCGGCGCAAAATTGGCGCGTATGTCCGCGCCCGCCGCGCCACCTGTGGCATAGGCGGGCAGGTCAATCATGGGGTCGCTGTCGGGCAGGCGTTGGAAATTTATGGTCACGCTCATGTCAGGGCCTTTGCAATGCGCGCCGCCAGTTTGCGGGCAACTTCGGTCTTTGGCAGGCGGGGCCAGTCCTCGACCCCGGTTTGTGTCACAAGATGCACCGCATTTTCAGACCCGCCCATGATACCTGTTGCGGGCGACACATCATTGGCAACGATCCAGTCGCAGCCCTTGCGGGTGCGCTTGGCCATGGCGTTGGCCACCACATTCTCCGTTTCCGCTGCAAAACCGATCACAAGTTCAGGGCGCGACACATGTGATGATAGTTGCTTCAGAATGTCCGGATTTTCAGAAAATTTAAGTTCTGGTGTGCCTTGTGGTTTTTTCTTAATCTTCTGCGCGAAGTTGTTTTCAACCCGCCAATCTGCCACTGCCGCCGCCATGACAGCGACATCCACAGGCAGTGCAGCATCAACAGCGTGCAGCATATCGCGCGCGGTTTCCACCGCTACAATCTGAACGCCTGACGGTGGGGCAACAGTTGCAGGGCCGGTTACAAACACCACATCAGCGCCCAGATCGCGCAGCGCCGCCGCGATGGCCGTGCCTTGCGCGCCGGAGGAACGGTTTGCAATATAGCGCACCGGATCAATCGGTTCATGCGTAGGCCCCGAAGTGACCAGCACACGCTTGCCCGTCAGCGGGCGTGGGCCAAGTGCTGTGGCAATCGCATCCATGATCTGGGCAGGTTCGGCCATCCGGCCCGGCCCGTATTCACCGCACGCCATATCGCCGGACTCTGGCCCCACAACCGCCACGCCATCCGCACGCAACTGTGCCAGATTGCGCCGCGTTGCTGCATGTTCCCACATGCGCAGATTCATCGCAGGGGCAATCAAGACGGGCTTGTCGGTTGCCAACAGCAGTGTTGTGGCCAGATCATCGGCATGCCCGCCCGCCATTTTGGCCATCATATCGGCAGTGGCAGGGGCCACAACCAGCAAATCTGCCGCGCGGGACAACTGGATGTGCCCCATCTCAGCCTCGTCCTTCAGGTCGAACAGGTCTTGATAGACGCGCGCGCCCGCAAGTGCAGCGACCGACAGGGGGGTTACAAATTTTGTGCCCGCGCGCGTCACAACGGGTGTCACCTGTGCGCCCGCCGCGCGCAGCTTGCGGATCAGGTCCAGACATTTATAGGCCGCGATTCCGCCACCGATAATCAGTGTGATATGTTTGCCCGCTACCATTCTGGCCTCCGCGTCCGAAATCGGTGCAATATCGTCAGTCCTACGCGGTTGTATCAGAAAGCAAAAGCCCCCCGCTAACGAAACGCATCGCAGGGGTCAGGGCGCGGATGCGGTTCTGTGACCAGATGCAGATCATGCGCAGGGTCATCCGGTTCGCTTTCAAACTGGCCTATGGACAGGACGCGCAGATCGGGTGCGGCTTGCGCAAGCAGGGCAGGCGCGCCCCAATCGGTTCGCGCATGGCCGGTGCCGGTAATGACAACGACAGGGCCGCCAGTGTCCTGATACGCCTTCAGTGCGGCATCTGCCAGCATTGCATCGCGCAAACGTTGTATGTCCACCATCATGGGCAACATCTCATCAGGCAGCGCATTGCAATGGGCGCGCGCTTGCAGGTCTTCGCGGGCCTGTTGTTGCACGCTGTCCAGGGGCATATCCAGCCCGAAGCGCGCGGCATCGCCGGAAAACGCCTGTGTCAGCGGCTGCCCCATGGCATTGCGTGCCGCATCGCGTGGCAGCCCCGCACCAAAAATCGTGGCAGTCGGGGCTGCGGTAAACAGCGGATAATACATCGCAAAATCCGGCCAGCCAGATCGGTCCCAGTCCAGAGCCGCCTGCAAGGCGTCCTGATCAAGGACCGCGTCAGCGGGGATGCGCGCTGCCTGATCATCCGTCAGCATTTCAAACACAAGTGCGGCAGGGCCAATGGCCTGCGTTGCGATGGTCTGGTTTTCATGATGGGCGGGGTTGTCATGCACCTCGCCCAGAAAAACAACGTCAGCTTCGGGCAGGTTGTTCAATAAATCCGGCTGCGCCAACGCGGGCGCAGCCAGACATGCGAATGCAATTATGGTTTTTATCATGCAAGGAAGTGAAGCACTTCTCGCGACTGGGTTTCAAGGGCTTTACGCATTTTCTTGAAGGCTGCGGCTTCAAGCTGGCGAATACGTTCTTTGGACAGGCCCATTTCCTGCCCCAGAGATTCCAGCGTGCGCGGGTCTGCGCGCAATTTACGCTCCCGCAAGATGAACCGCTCGCGCTCGCTTAGGGTTTGCATGGCGTTCAGCAACCATTCGCGCAATTGTGCCGTGTCATGGGCAAGCTCCACACCTTCGCTTGCCTGCTCGCTGTCATCTTCCAGCGCGTCAATCCATTCGCGCCCGTCCTCGTCGCTGGACTGGGTGGCATTCAGCGAATAGTCAGACCCCGAAAGCCGCCCTTCCATCATTTCGACATCGTGCAACGGAACCCCGACTTCCTGCGATATCATTTCACGCAACTGGTGGGGATCCAGCCGCTCGCCGCGCGACATGGCCTCGCGTTCGAATTTGGCCTGCACGCGGCGCAGGTTGAAAAACAGCGATTTCTGGCTGGACGTTGACCCCGTGCGCACCATGGACCAGTTGCGCATCACATAATCCTGAATGCTGGCCTTGATCCACCACACAGCATAGGTTGAAAAGCGCACCCCGCGGTCCGGGTCAAATTTATCAGCCGCCTTCATCAGGCCAAGCCCCGCTTCCTGAATCAGGTCGTTCATGGGCGCGCCATAGCGCCGGAAACGCGACGCCATGGAAATGGCCAGCCGCATATAGGCAGTGATCAACCGGTGCAGGGCTGCTTCGTCGCGGTGGTCGCGCCATGCATATGCAAGCCGCAATTCGGTTTCGGCGTCCAGAAGTTCGGCCTTCATGGCCTTACGGGACATCGTGCGATCATCTGAATAGTCCAGCGCCATGTCTACCCCCTGTTAGGTTCTGATCTATGCTTCTCTTACGCAGCAAAGTTGCATCTGGTTCATTTCTAGGTTCACGAACGCGTCATCAGGAAAAATTAACCAATATTAAACACATCCGCGTTAACCCTGATTGCGGGGAAAAACGGGTGTATCCATGGTCGCACGGGCATTGACAGTTGCGTTTGAAGGGATTGAAGCCCGCCTTGTCGAAGTGCAATGCGCGGTTTCGCCGGGTCTGCCATCCTTCCAGATTGTGGGCCTGCCCGACAAGGCTGTGTCGGAAGCGCGCGAAAGGGTGCGCGCGGCGCTGTCTGCACTATCCGTTGCCCTGCCATCCAAGCGGATCACCATCAACCTGTCCCCTGCCGACCTGCCGAAGGAAGGGTCGCATTTTGACCTGCCCATCGCCATGGCGTTGCTGGCCGCGCTGGAGATTATTCCGCCAGAGGATGTGGCCGGCACAGTTGCGTTGGGCGAATTGTCACTGGACGGCACATTGGTTGCGGTGCTGGGCGCGTTGCCCGCAGCCATGGCGGCCGCAGAAGGGGGGTATACGCTGTTTTGCCCCGCATCCTGCGGACCAGAAGCCGCATGGGTTGATGCGACCCGCGTTTTCGCGCCATCGACCCTCGCACAAGTCATTCACCACTATTCGGGGCAGGCGCCCTTGACACCCGCCGCCCCCGGAGAGGTGGTGCGCAATCACGGGCTGCGCGATCTTATGGATGTGAAGGGACAGGAACGCGCCAAACGCGCGCTGGAAATTGCCGCTGCAGGGCGGCACCATATGCTGATGGTGGGCACACCGGGGTCGGGCAAATCCATGCTGGCCGCGCGACTGCCCGGCATCCTGCCCGAACTGGGCGCGGGCGAAGCGCTGGAAACCTCGATGATCCATTCCATTTCAGGGCTTTTGGAACAGGGCGGTATTTCGCGCACGCGCCCGTTTCGCGAACCCCATCACACAGCGTCCGTCGCGGCGATTGTCGGCGGTGGCAAAGGGGCCAAACCGGGCGAGATATCACTGGCCCATAACGGGGTGCTGTTTCTGGATGAATTGCCGGAATTCCCGCGCATGGTTCTGGAAACGCTGCGCCAGCCCATTGAAACCGGCGAAGTGGTGGTGGCGCGCGCCAATGCGCATATCCGCTACCCGTGCCGGTTTCTGCTGGTCGCGGCCGCCAATCCCTGCAAATGCGGCTATATGTCCGAACCAGCCCGCGCCTGCGCGCGCGCGCCCGTGTGCGGCGATGACTATATGGGCCGCATTTCAGGGCCGTTACTGGACCGGTTTGATCTGCGTGTGGAAGTGCCGCCTGTCGCCTACTCCGACCTTGATCTGCCGCCATCGGGCGACAGTTCGGCGATGGTGGCCGCGCGTGTCGCGCAGGCGCGGGCACGGCAGGCGGCGCGTTTTGCCGGGCATGCGGGGATGCGCGTCAATGCCGATGTCGAAGGGGCGCTGCTGGAAGATATCGCGCGCCCCGACGCCGAAGGGCGCGCGCTTTTGATGCGCGCGGCAGCCCGGTTCGGGCTGACGGCGCGCGCCTATCACCGGCTGTTGCGGGTTGCGCGCACCATTGCAGACCTTGAAGGGGCAGACACCGTGCGCGCCCCCCACATGGCCGAGGCGATCAGTTACCGTCTGATGGGCGTTCCGGAAGGTGTTGGCGGATGAACCCCGCGCAATCGCCCAGCGCCTTGCGCGCTTCAGGCAGCCAGCCGTGGAAATACTGCCAGACATGGGGCAGGTTGCCCCATTCCTGAAGGGTCACATCCGTGCCGAATTCGCGCAGATGCGCGGCCATCCTGCGGGAATCGTCCAGCAGGATTTCACTGCGTGCGACCTGCAACAGGACCGGCGGTGCACCATTGAATGTGCCAAACAATGGCGAGATGCGCGGGTCGGTTGCATCCGCGCCTTGCAAAACACGGTCGCGCAACTGTTGCAACCGCTGGACTGGCAGCAGGATTTCGCTTGCCGCGTTGCTGCGGATTGTCCCGCCCGACAATGTCAGGTCGGTGAAGGGCGAGAAAACAAAGACACATGCGGGGCGCGGGGCACCCGTCGCACATAGATGCGCCAGCAGCGCCAGCGCCAGCCCCCCGCCTGCCGAATCGCCGCCCAAGGCAATTTGCGCGGGGTCATAGCCGCGCGCGACCAAGGCCAGCCACGCAGCCAGCGCATCGTCAAATGCTGCGGGAAACGGATGCTCTGGCGCAAGCCGGTAATCGGGCAGGCAGGTCTCATACCCCGTCTTGCGGGTCAGATACCCCGCCAGCGCAGCATGTGTGCGCGGGTTGCCCATGACATAGCCGCCGCCGTGAAAATACAGCAAAATGGGCGCGTGGCGCGCTGGCTGCGCAGTCCAAAGCGCGGGCACCTGTCCCAACTGATCGGGTGTGAACCCGACCCATGGCCGCCCGCGCGCGTTCAGCCATGCGCCACGTTCAAACCAGCGCCGCGCCGCCACGCTGTCGGGCTGTCGCGCAAGCGACCGGCGCGCGGCCTGACGCAAAAACACGCGCAGCGCCTTGAGTTGCCAACTCATGTGGCGCGCTTGCCCTCAATGGCCTGCCAGATCAGTTCCGCCCCGTTCGTGCCGTCAAAGCGTTCCAGTTCCTGTAGGCCGGTGGGCGAGGTCAGATTGATTTCGGTCAGGTAATCGCCGATCACGTCAATGCCCACGAAGATCTGGCCCTTGTCACGCAACAGCGGGCCGATAGCGGCACAGATTTCGTGGTCGCGCGCGGTCAGCGCAACTTTTTCGGGGCGTCCGCCCACATGCATGTTCGAGCGCGTCTCCCCATCCGCAGGCACACGGTTGATGGCCCCGATGGGTGCCCCGTCGACCAGAATGATCCGCTTGTCGCCTTTTGCCACCGCAGGCAGGTATTTCTGCACGATCAGCGGCTCGCGGCTGATGCCGGTGAACAATTCATGCAGGGACGCCAGATTGCGGTCATTTGGGTCCAGCCGGAAAACACCCGCGCCGCCATTGCCATAAAGCGGTTTCAGAATCACATCGCCATGGGTTGCCTTGAACGCGCGGATGGTTGCCAGATCACGGGCAATCATCGTGGGCGGTGTCAGATCGGGGAATTGCAGCACCAGCAGTTTTTCAGGGTAGTTTCTGACCCAGAACGGATCATTGACGACCAATGTGGACGGATGAATCATGTCCAGAAGATGCGTGGTCGTGATATAGCCCATGTCAAACGGCGGGTCCTGGCGCAACCAGACCACATCGATTTGCGCCAGATCCAGCATCTGTGCCGCGCCCTTGGTGACATGTGCACCCTTTACCGGCTGCAAGGTGACCGGATGGGCCAGTGCCTGAACACGACCTTCGCGGAACACAAGCTTGTCCGGTGTATAGCAGAACAACTCATGCCCGCGCGCCTGCGCTTCAAGCGCGATGCGGAATGTGCTGTCTGCCGCGATATCCACGGCCTCTATCGGGTCCATCTGAAATGCCACGCGTAGTTGATGTGCCACGCTATCCCCCTGTTACAACCCGGGCAAACCAGCCCTTTGCGCCCATAGATGGCGTAAGGTGCGGCATGATGCAAGCAAAGCTCAGCGTGCCTTCGCTGTCAGGCGCAAAAGGCGTTTTCCAGCCGCGCCACCTGACCTTGCGCATTGACCAGCGCCACATCGAAACGCGATGGTGTCAGCGCGCCCTGCGGACATGTGCCCAGATATTGCGCGGCAGTCGTGAACAGCCGTGCAATCTGTGCCGCCCCGATCCGCGCCGCCGCAGTGTCAAAGCACCGGCTTTTCTTGACTTCGACAAACACGATTTCCGCACCGCGCGACAACACAAGGTCCAATTCCCCGCATTGTCCGCGCCAGCGCCTTGCCCGCAGATGATACCCTTCATCCAGATAGTCCCGCATCACGCAATCTTCGGCGGCCAGCCCCGCGTGATAATTGCGTTTCTGCGGCATCATTGCGGTTTTCCCTTTGCCAGCGCTGCCTGATAGACCGACCTGCGCGGCAACCCCAGTTCGGCGGTGACATGCGCCACCGCTTCCTTCAGGGTCATATCTTCAAGGGCCTGCGTCAATGCGCGGTCCAGATCATCCGAATTGGCCGTGACCGCCGCACCACGATCAACCACCAGCGCAATTTCGCCCTTCAGGGTCCGGTCAGCCAGTGCTGAAATCATGTCGCCCAAGGTCATACGAAGCACTTCCTGATGCTTTTTGGTCATTTCCCGGCACAGGGCCGCCTTACGCTCCGAACCCATGATATCGCATAATTCGGTTAAGAAGCGGTGAATACGTTTGGGGGATTCATAGAAAATAAGGGTTGCAGGAATTGCCGCCGCTTCTGTCAGGAACTGTTTGCGCGCACCGGTCTGCGCGGGGGCAAACCCCATGAAACAGAACCTGTCACTTGGCAGACCGGCCAGTGTCAGCGCACTCAGCACCGCAGAGGGGCCGGGGGCGCTGTGCAGGGCGAAGCCTTGCTCGACCACGGTGCGCGCAAGCTGAAAGCCCGGGTCCGCCACCAGCGGGGTTCCGGCCTCGGATGCATAGACAAGGGATTTGCCATCTTCCAATGCGCTGATAATGCGCGGGCGCATCGCCGCGCCATTATGGTCATGATAGGCCCAGACAGGGCGGTTCTTTGATGAAATCCTGTGAATTTCCATAAGTTTACGAAGCGATCTTGTATCTTCTGCCACCAGAATGTCGGCGCCTGCCAGCAAATCCAGCGCATGCAGGGTTATGTCGCGCGCGGCCCCGATGGGGGTTGCGATCAGGTGCAGGCCGGGGGGCACAGGCCGCGCGCCACGCGTGTCATGCGCCATTGCGCGGTGCATCTGCGGTGCAAGGTCGGTGTCGTCGGGTTCATTTTCAGGGCGGGACATTAACGTGTATTTCATCCTTGGGCGGCATAAGCGGCTGTGTGCCGAGGGGTCGTTTACTTCGCAGTCGCACTTGCTTAGTGTGTGGCGCAAGCAAAGTCGATGCAAGCGGGGAGTGGCGTTAGGATGCGGAACCTTATTTCGGGAAATTGTGGCTGGGCTGGCCCAAGACGCGGATTTCTGGCGGCGGCTGCTGCCTTGATGCTGGTGGGCTGCGACATGCCGGTCGGTCCGGTGGCCGGCGGCGGGCCATCTGTGGACCCGCGCAGTCCGGTCACCGTTGCGCTGCTGGTGCCGGGGGGATCGAATGATCAGGGCCGGCAGGTTCTGGCGCAAAGCCTTGAAAACGCAGCCCGTCTTGCAGTTGCCGATCTTCAGGGTGTGCAGATTGATCTGCGCGTATACCAGACCGGCGGGAATGCGGAACGCGCGGCACAGGTCGCGGCGCAGGCGGTCAATGACGGTGCAGGTATTATCGTCGGCCCGCTCTTTGCCGATTCGGCCACCGCTGTGGGGCGCACTGTTGCATCCTCTGGCGTCAATGTCCTGAGTTTCTCGAACAACCCGGCGGCGGCCGGGGGCAATGTTTTCCTGCTTGGGCCCACATTTGAAAACACCGCCACACGGTTGATGGCTTATGCGGCCGAACAGGGCAAAGGCCGTGTCATGCTGATAGCGGAGCAGAACGAGTCCGGGCAGGTTGCCGAAGCGGCCGTGCGTGCGGCTGCTGCGCGCACGGGCGCCAGTCTGGTGGCGACCCAGTCCTATGCCTTTTCACAACAGGGCGTTGTGGATGCGTTGCCGCGCATTGCATCCTCGGCGCGTTCATCGGGGGCGCAGACGGTTTTGCTGACGGCGGGGTCCGAAGGGGCGTTGCCGATCCTTGCGGAATTGTTGCCGCAAAACGGGCTGTCGCGCACCCAGTTTCAATATATGGGCATGACGCGCTGGGACATTCCGTCTGCGACGCTTCAGCTTAGCGGTATTCAGGGCGGGTGGTTCGCGCTTCCTGATCCCGGGTTGACCAGCCGTTTCGACGCCCGCTACGCGAACGCCTATGGAGAGGCACCGCATCCTGTGGCCAGCCTTGCCTATGACGGTATTGCGGCAGTCGGGGCGCTTTTGCGTCAAGGCGGTGCCGATGCCCTTAGCGCGTCGCGTCTGACGCAGGGGCAGGGGTTTGTCGGGGTCAGCGGTGTGTTCCGCCTGCGCCCGAACGGCATGAATGAACGTGGTCTTGCCATCGGCGAGGTGCGTGATGAACGCACAGTTGTCATCAGCCCGGCACCGCGCAGTTTCGTCGGGGGTGGATCCTGAGTAGGGCACGCAGCACCGAAGGACAGCAGATCCCGGAGCGATCAGTGACTTTGCCCGTTCTGACTGACGAAGGCGCGCGCCTTTTCCCGACCGGCCGGATTCTGGATATGGACGCGCTGGCCGCGCAGATTGATGTCGCACTGCGCGAGCATGACGGATCGGACCAGCGCGCCTGCCGGTCTGTCATTGTCGCGCAGATCAGGCCTGCCCTGAACGACAGCGCCCTTCAGCTACAGCGCATGTTCGAACAGCACCCCCGCGATGCGCGCGATTTTGTGTCCGTTAATTCATGGCTGACGGACCAGATCATGGGGCTGGTTCTGCGCCTTGTTCAGGAACGCCTGCACCCCAATCCCAACCCGTCCGAGGGGGAGCGGATTGCAGTTCTGGCCGTCGGCGGGTATGGCCGCGCCGAAATGGCCCCGCATTCCGATATCGACCTGCTGTTTCTGGTGCCGTGGAAGGTGACGGGCTGGGTCGAGCAGGTGATCGAATCCACGTTGTATATCTTGTGGGATCTGCGGCTGAAAGTTGGCCATGCCAGCCGGACTGTTGATGAATGCCTGCGGCTTGGCAAGGATGATGTGACCATCCGCACGGCGCTTCTGGAGCATCGGTTTCTGTTCGGCAATGAAAACCTTGCGCAGACCCTGCGCACGCGGTTGTGGTCGGAATTGTTTTCGCGCACCCATGCTGATTTCATCGAGGCCAAACTGGCCGAACGCGCAGCGCGGCATGCCAAGATCGGCAATATGCGCTATATGCTGGAACCCAATGTCAAGGAAGGCAAGGGTGGCTTGCGCGATTTGCAGACCCTGTACTGGATTGCCAAATACATCCACGAGGTGGACCAGGCACAAGAGCTTGTTGCACTGGGGTTCTTCCGTCCCGAGGAATACGAATCCTTTCGGGCTGCTGAAACCTTCTTATGGGCGGTCCGGTGTCATATGCACCACCTGTCCGCGCGTCCTGTTGAACAGCTGACATTCGATCTACAGGTCGGCGTGGCAGAATTGATGGGATATGAAGATCACGGCGGGCGGCGCGGGGTGGAGCATTTTATGCAGGAATATTTCCGCCATGCGACCCGCGTGGGCGAACTGACACGCATTTTCCTGACAGAGCTGGAAGCGCGGCACGTCAAACGCGAACCCATTTTGCGGAATTTTCTGAACCGGCGCAAGAAAATGCGCTATGGGCTGCGCGTGGTGCAGAACCGGCTGGATGTCGAGCATCCTGAAAGCTTTCTGGCCGATCCACTGAACCTGCTGCGCATATTTGAAGAAGCGCTGGTGACCGGGCATTTACTGCACCCCAACGCCATGCGGTTGCTGGCGGCCAATCTGGACCTGATCGACGCAGAGACCCGCGACAACCCCGAAGCGCAGAAGATTTTCATGCGCCTGATGCTGAAACACGGCAATCCCGAACGCGCCTTGCGCCGCATGAACGAATTGGGCGTCCTTGGGGCGTTCTTGCCAGAGTTTGAGGCCATCGTGGCGATGATGCAGTTCAATGTGTATCACCATTACACAGTTGACGAGCATACGATTCAGGTTGTCAGCACGCTGGCGCAGATCGAACGCGGCGAACTGGTCGAGGAATTGCCCGTGGCCTCTCGTATCCTGCACGAAGGGGTCAATCGCAGGGTCATTTATGTGGCCTTGCTACTTCATGACATTGGCAAGGGCCGGCCAGAGGACCATTCGGTCCTTGGCGCGCAGATTGCCCGCAAGGTGGCCCCGCGTCTGGGCCTGAAGAAGGCGGAATGCGAAACAGTTGAATGGCTGGTGCGCTATCATTTGCTGATGGCTGATACGGCCCAGAAGCGTGACATTTCCGACCCCCGCACGGTGCGCGATTTTGCCAAACTGGTCAAAACCCGCGAGCGGCTGGACCTGCTGACTGTGCTGACTGTGTGCGATATTCGCGGTGTCGGGCCGGGGACGTGGAACAACTGGAAGGCCATGTTGCTGCGCCAGCTTTACCGCGAAACGGCGAATGCGCTGGAAAACGGGCTGGAAGAACTGAACCGCGAGAACCGCTCGGACGAGGCAAAACGCGCGCTTCGCGCTGCACTGGACGACTGGCCGCGCGCCGAATTGCGCCACGAAGTGGGGCGCCATTACGACCCTTACTGGCAGGGGCTGCCCACGGCCACGCATATGGTGTTCGCGCGCCTGCTGCGTGACATCAAGACCGATTCCATAAGCATTGACCTGCATCCCGAACCCGAACGCGATGCCACGCGCGCGTGTTTCGTGCTGTCCGACCATCCCGGTATTTTCGCGCGTTTCGCGGGCGCGCTGGCGCTGGTGGGCGCGAATATCGTGGATGCGCGCACCTATACGACCAAGGACGGTTATGCGACAGCGGCCTTCTGGATACAGGATGCCGAAGGCCACCCCTATGAGGCCGAGCGCCTGCCACGCCTGCGCAAGATGATCGAACGCACTTTTGCAGGCGAAGTTGTGGCCGCGCGCGAACTGGCCGGGCGTGACAAGGTCAAGAAACGCGACCGCGCCTTTCGGGTGCCCACGCATATCAGTTTCGACAATGAAGGCTCGGAAATCTACACCATCATCGAAGTGGACACGCGCGACCGCCCCGGCCTGCTGCATGATCTGACACGCACCTTGGCAGATGCCAATATCACCATTGCCAGCGCCGTGATTGCCACATTCGGGGTGCAGGTTGTCGATACATTCTATGTCAAGGATATGTTCGGGCTGAAGCTGCACACGAAATCCCGCCAAGAAGCGCTGGAACGCCGCTTGCGCGCGGCCATCGCTGCGGGTGTGGAACGGGCGGCGGGGTAATGGCACGGCCACGCGAAGCGATGCCGCAAGATATTGCAGATGCATTGCAATCGGGCGGGCTTTGTGATGCTTATGCAGCGCGGCCACCTTATCAGCGCAATGACTGGCTGATCTGGATCAATGGTGCAAAACGGCCCCAAACACGGGCCAGACGACTGGCTGCCATGCTGGCCGAATTGCGCGCGGGGCAGGGATATATGGGCATGCCGTGGCAACCCCGCGGCACAGGAAAGCGGAACTGATGGCGCGTATTCGTCTGGTGGCGGGCTTCCTGACTGTGGGTCTGTGGACATTGCTAAGCCGCGTGTTCGGTTTCGCACGCGATGTGATGATGGCCGCCTACTTGGGGGCGGGGCCGGTGACAGATGCGTTTTTCGTGGCGTTCTCGCTGCCCAACATGTTCCGCCGGTTTTTTGCCGAAGGGGCGTTCAATTTCGCATTTGTTCCGATGTTCGCCAAGAAACACGAAGCGGGCGAGGATGCCGAAGGTTTCGCGCGCGATGCGTTCTGGGGCATGGCGGCGCTGTTGTTGATATTTTCGACACTGGCGGTCATTGCCATGCCCTTTCTGGTCTGGGCCATGGCGGCGGGGTTCGCGCAGGATGACCGTTTCGACATGGCGGTTTTGTTCGGGCGCGTGGCATTTCCGTATATTTTCTTCATCTCTCTGGTGGCGCTGCTGTCGGGTATGCTGAACGCAGTCGGGCGATTTACGGCAGCGGCGGCAGCACCTGTGCTGTTGAATGTCGTGTTCGTGGGCGCGATGCTGCTCGCTGATCGCGCGGGCTGGCCCATGGGGTTGGCGCTGTCATGGGCGGTGCCTGTGGCGGGCGTGGCGCAGCTTGCGGCCCTTTGGGTGGCCGTGCGGCGTGCAGGGTTCCAGATGCGGTTCCGCATGCCGCGCCTGACGCCTGAACTGAAGCGCCTTGCCATTATTGCAGCGCCTGCCGTTCTGGCGGGTGGTGTCGTGCAGATCAACCTGATTGTGGGGCGGCAGGTGGCCAGCTTTACCGATAATGCCGTATCGTGGCTGTCTTATGCCGACCGCTTGTATCAACTGCCGCTGGGGGTTGTGGGCATTGCGGTGGGGGTGGTGTTGCTGCCGGAATTGTCGCGCCGCCTGCGCGCGGGCGATGAAGGGGCAGGGCAGCACAGTTTCAACCGGGGCTTGGAATTTTCGCTGTTTTTGACCCTGCCATCGGCGGTGGCGCTGGTGGTGATTGCGACACCGATTGTCGCAGTGCTGTTCGGGCGCGGCGCCTGGACCGTGGCTGACACGCAGGCCACGGCGCTGGCGCTGGCGGTCTATGCGCTGGGTTTGCCGGCATTCGTGCTGCACAAGGTGTTGCAGCCCCTGTATTACGCCCGCCACGACACACGGCGTCCGTTCCGGTATGCCGTGGTGTCGATGGTCGTGAATGCCCTTGTGGCGATTGGTCTGATGCCGTTCATCGGCTTTGTAGCCGCCGCATTGGCCACCAGTCTGGCTGCATGGGTGATGGTGTGGCAGCTGTGGCGCGGGTCGCGCGACATGGGGCGCGCGGCGCTGCTTGATGCGCAGATGATAACGCGGATGTGGCGTATTGTGCTGGCTTCAGTGGTGATGGGCGTGGTGTTGCACGGGTTGCATCTGGCACTGGCCCCATGGCTGGCGGGGGGCAGTGTGCGCTATCTGGCGTTGCTGGCCATGGTGCTGGGGGGAAGTGGGGCGTATTTCGCCTTCGGCCAGATGATCGGCGCGTTCAACCTGGCGGAATTGCGCGCCGCCCTGCGCCGCTCGCGCGGATCAGCGCCTGCGCAACCGGATCAGTAGGCCGGGGCGCAGCGCGCGTGTCAGCGCAAACCCCGCAGCGCAGGCCACCACATCCGCGATCCAGTCCATACCGCCCATGATGGTCGCCAGAAACAGGCGCGCCACCAGTAAAACCAGCGGCAAGGCCAGCGCCAGCATCAGCGCGCGCCTGTCAGAGGCCGTGTCGCGCACAAGGGCTGCGTAGATGCCCGCCAGCGCAAATATCATCGGATAGCCGCCCACTAGCCATGCAGCCGCATCGCCTGCCATGCCGAACCCCGCACCGCCTGCCGCCTGTGCCAGCGCCAGTATCAGCAACAGTCGCACCGACCCCAGCCTTTCGGCGCAGTATTTCCCCAATGCCGCGATGATCACCACCACCAGCAGCGCCTGAACCGGCCCCATATGCACGAAACCGAACGCCACATAGCGCAACAGGTGGCGCGCGGGCGCCTGCGCGCTGTCGATCATCCAGTCCTGTAGCGCGGGGTTTACCCCTGCCCATGCCAGCGCCTGCGCGCGCCAGTCTGCCGCGCCTGCGGCATTCACCAACCCGTGCGCACCGGCCCAAAGCACCAGTTCCACCGCAGCGATGGCCAGAACCAGCAGCCACACGCCCCATGGCAATGGCTGCACGATCGGGGCAGGGGGTGTATTCATGTGAAGCGCCTTGATGTTCAGGGCCTTGGTTGACCTTCGCCAAGGCGAAGGCTAATCCAAGCACAACATCTTTTCCAGTATGGAGCCATCACATGTCCGACGTCCCGGCCAAGGTTTTCCCGAAGCGGATATTTTCCGGCATCCAGCCGTCTGGCGGGTTGACACTGGGCAATTATCTGGGCGCGCTCAAGCGCTTTGCCGTTGCGCAGGATGAAGGGGTCGAGACGGTCTATTGCATGGTCGATCTACACGCGATCACTGTCTGGCAAGACCCTGCCACGTTGCGCAATGCCACACGCGCATTGGCGGCGGGGTTCATTGCATCTGGGGTCGACCCTGCGCGCTCCATTTTGTTCAACCAAAGTCAGGTGCCCGCGCATGCCGAACTGGCGTGGATTTTCAACTGTGTGGCGCGCATGGGCTGGTTGCGGCGCATGACGCAGTTCAAGGACAAGGCCGGCAAACATGCCGAAGAAGCCAGCGTGGGCCTGTTTGCCTATCCCAACCTGATGGCGGCGGATATCATGGCCTATCATGCAACGCATGTTCCTGTGGGCGAGGATCAGAAGCAACATCTGGAACTGACACGCGACATCGCCAGCAAGTTCAACCATGATTATGGTGTGGATTTCTTTCCCATCGTGGAACCCGTGATCGAAGGGGCTGCAACCCGTGTCATGTCCTTGCGCGACGGCACCAAAAAAATGTCGAAATCCGACCCGTCCGACCAGTCGCGCATCAACCTGACCGATGATGCCGATGCGATTGCGTCGAAATTCCGCAAGGCCCGCACCGACCCCGAGCCGCTGCCCGAACAGCCGGACGGGCTGGAGGGGCGGGCAGAGGCGCGCAATCTGGTGAATATCTATGCAGCACTTGCCGATATGACACCCGCGCAGGTTTTGGCGCAGTATGGCGGGCAGGGGTTTGGTGCGTTCAAACCCGCATTGGCCGATCTGGCGGTCGCAAAGCTGTCGCCGATCAGCGCCGAAATGGCCCGCCTGATGCAGGACGTGGCAGAAATTGACCGCATTCTGGGCGACGGGGCCGAGCGCGCGCATGCGATTGCCGAGCCCATTCTGGACCAGACCCGCGAGATTGTGGGGCTTATCCGGTCGCGGGGGCGGTGACGAGGTTTAAGGCAAGCGTTGGTTGGGTTTGGTCTTTTTGCTGACAATTCAGGCCATGGACAAAGCCCGTGCCAGCCGTGGGCCGGGGTCTGCCGATCCGGCATTCGAGACGCGCACTTTATGCAGGCGGCACACTCCTTACTTGAACTGATTGGCGTGTCACCAGGGTAATCGGCGGGCCGCGGGACGGCCAGACCTATGGCGCGGCGGGCTTCGCCCTTTGCTCCGCGCTGGATCATTCCCTGAAGGCAGCCTTATGCCCAGAACCCACGGCCCGATGCGCTGTCTGGACGGCCTGCCGCCGCGCGATCAACTTGCAGACGACATCAAAAAGCCCGCCATTGTGGCGGGCTTTTGTGTGTCACTTCGGGGCAATGTCAGATCACGCGGACCTGTGTGCCGATTTTGACCAGTTCATACAGGTTTTCAACATGCTGGTTCATCAGACCGAAACAGCCGTTTGAGGCCCGCCGGCCGATTTTCGCAGGGTTGTCGATGCCGTGAATGCGGTAATACTGCCAGCTCAGGTTCATGGCGCGGGTGCCCAGCGGGTTGGTCGGGTCATCCCCTTCGACACGCGCAGGCAGGCTTGGGTCGCGTTCGCGCATATTCGGGGTGGGAATCCATGTGGGTTCAAACCGCTTCAGCGTAACTTCCGTCAGGCCACGGCGGGTGAAATCCTCGCTCATGGGGACAGAACAGGGATGCGCCAGATAGATGCTTTCATCTTCCGACCAGAAATGCAGCGCGCGTGAATAGGTGTCACACAGGATCGCACCATTGCGCAGGTTCTGGAAATGATCGCGCCAATGGTGATTGCGAAACCCCATTACATTGCGGCTGGCCGTGCGGACATTGGCTTCTTCTTCAAAGTCCATGGCAATTTGCGCGCGCAAGACAGATGGCATCGCCAGACCGCCAAGCGCGAAAGCGCCCGCAGTCGACAGGATGCTGCGTCGGGTCAGGGGTGATTTCGTCATTTTCAGGCCTCTTCGGACATATTCAATAATTGAAACGGGTATGCTCTAAATTGGTTCCGAAAATCAAGTCACGAGGCTGTGCGCACCGTCGATGCGTTGCGGAAATGCCAGCCATGTTTCCGGTGACGGCTGGCCAGCAGCGCATCGCCACCTTGCCCCTGCGCGCAGTCTCGCCTAAACCCGTGTGGAATTGTCACACCGAGAGAGGCCCCCGATGCGCCTGAGCCGCTATTTCCTGCCTGTCCTGAAAGAAACCCCGTCCGAGGCACAGATTGTCAGCCACCGCCTGATGTTGCGCGCGGGCATGATAAAACAGGCCGCCGCCGGCATTTATTCCTGGCTGCCACTGGGGTTCAAGGTTCTGAACCGGATCGAGCAGATCGTGCATGACGAACAGATCCGCGCAGGGCATATCCCGATGTTGATGCCGACCATACAATCGGCAGATCTGTGGCGCGAATCCGGCCGCTATGATGATTACGGCGAAGAAATGCTGCGCATCAAGGACCGGCACGGGCGTGATATGCTGTTCGGGCCAACCAATGAAGAACTGATTACCGACATTTTCCGCGCCCATGTGAACAGCTACAAGGACCTGCCGCTGACGCTGTATCACATCCAGTGGAAATTCCGCGACGAGGTGCGCCCGCGTTTCGGCGTCATGCGGGGCCGCGAATTCCTGATGAAGGACGGCTACAATTTCGACATCGACAAGGATGCGGCGTTGCACGCCTATAACCGCCATCTGGTCAGCTATCTGCGCAGCTATGAACGCATGGGCCTGCAAGCCATCCCGATGCGCGCCGATGGCGGGCCTATCGGGGGCGATTATACGCATGAATTTCTGGTTCTGGCCGAAACCGGCGAATCGGAAGTGTTTTATGACAGCGAAATCACCGATCTGAAATTCGGGGCGCGCGAGGTTGATTATGACAGCGTGCCCGCATGTCAGGCGGTGCTGGAAGAATTCACCAGCCGGTATGCGCGCACGGATGAAACCCATGATGAAGGGGTGTTTACCGCGCAGGTGCCCGAAACCCGCCGCCGGTCGGCACGCGGGATCGAGGTGGGGCAGATCTTCTATTTCGGCACCAAATATTCGGACGCCATGGGCGCAACTGTTGTCGGCCCCGATGGCACGCGCACACCTGTGCATATGGGCAGCCACGGCATTGGCGTGTCGCGCCTGCTGGGGGCCATTATCGAGGCCAACCATGATGACCGCGGCATCATCTGGCCTGAAGGCGTCACGCCGTTTCATGCAGCGATCGTGAACCTGAAACAAGGTGACGCAGATGCAGATGCGGCCTGCGAGGGGCTGTATAAGGCGCTTGTCGCGCGCGGGCTGGAGCCACTTTATGACGATCGCCCGGAACGCGCGGGCGCGAAATTTGCGACAATGGACCTGATCGGCCTGCCATGGCGGCTGACGGTCGGCCCGCGCGGGCTGGCCAAGGGCGTGGTGGAACTGACCAGCCGCCGCACCGGCACATCCGAGGAACTGACGCCAGAGGCCGCGATAGACCGCCTGGCGCAGATTTACGCGGAGCATGTGTAGAGGGGGCGCATGTGTAAAGGGGCGCGCGCGGCGGGGGCATCGAGCCCCCTTCGCGCGCATGGGCCGCAGCCCAAACCCGCCCCAAGGGGGCACCGCCCCCTTGGGAAACCCCGCGTCAATGCGCGATGATGGCACAATTACCCTGCATCCGCGCACAGCATAACCGATTGACCATCGCGGCCACACCGTTAGCTTGCACCCCGAACGGAGTGACGCATGACCCAAACTGACCTGACCCGGCGTGACGGTTTGCCCGATGCCCTGCGGATATTGCTGGAGAAATACCCGCGCGACATCTGGCAAAGCCACCGCAATTTCGACGGCCTGACGCGCTTCTGGTTGGAACGTCACATGATGTTCCGGCAGGCTTTGGGGCAATGGCAGGCTGATACGCGCGCTTTTCTTGACAAGGGGCGCGATGCGCGCGCGCATGGCCAGCTAACCGCGCGTCTGGGCGGGTTTTTGATCAATGAGTTGCACGGCCATCACCAGATCGAGGATACGCATTATTTCCCCGCCTTGTCAGCGGCGGAACCGCGCCTTGCCAAAGGGTTCGAGTTGCTGGATGCCGATCATCACGCGCTGGACAGCGAACTGGCCGCGCTGACCGATGCGGCCAATACGCATTTGCGCGCCCTTGGTGACAGGAACGCCGACACAAGCGCCAATGCCGCGCGGATGCTGGCGCAACTGGACGGGTTTGAGCGTTTCCTGAACCGCCATCTTCTGGATGAGGAAGAACTGGTCGTCCCCGTCATCCTGCACCACGCCCCAAGGCTTTAGCCACCATCCCCGAAGACCGCAATCAAACCCGCCAGATCAGGGTGATCGGGGGCGTGCTCGCGCAGGTGGATCAGGGTGTTTTGAGCGGTGGTTTGTGTGGTGGGGTGGTCATCGCCAAGACTGGTGCGGTTAATGTCAAGTGCTTCGAGGTAAAGGGGTGTTGCATGATGGCCGCGGTCAGTGGCTTTTAGCAAGAGTGCTAGATTGTTTAGGCAAGCCGCAACAGTGGGGTGACGGTAACTCAAAGCCTCACGGGAAATCAGCAGCGCCTCGCGGTAGAGCGGCTCTGCCTCGGAGTAACGCCCTGTCGCTCGCAGCAATTCCGCGAGGTTGTTTAAACAGCCTGCCACATCAGGGTGATGATCACCCAGCTTTGCGCGGCCAATCGCCACCGCCTCGCGGAAAAGCGGTTCGGCCTCGGCATGGCGCCCCATGCTGGATAACAATCCCGAAAGATTGTTGAGGCGAGCCACCGTATCAGGGTGGCCGTAGCGCAGTGTCTCACGACCAATTTCCAATGCCTCACGGTAAAGCGGCTCGGCCTCCGAAAGGTGCCCCGTGTCTTGTAGCAGGCCCGCGAGGTTGTTGAGGATGATCGCCACAATAGGGTGACGCTCGCACAGAGTCTCGCGGCCAATCGCCAGCGCCTCGTGGAAAAGCGGTTCGGCCTCAGTATAGCGCCCTGCCACCCTCAATGTGTTAGCATAATTGTTCAGTGCGGTGGCGGTTCTGGGGGCGCGCGGGCCATGTTCCTGACGCGATAGCGCCACGAGTTTCTTTTCCTTTTCCAAGGCCGCCGAGTATTGCCCCGCACGCCCAAGAAAATGCCCCGCTTTGACCAAGCTGTCATAGGTCGGGTCCAGTTCTGCGGCGCGGGCGTAGTGGCGGGCGGCGCTGGCCCATTCCAAGCGGGATTCTGCGATTTCGCCAAGGCCGAATTCTGCGCGGGCGGCGCGTTTGACGGCCGGTTCCTCTCGCGCGGCGATTTCAATGAAGATGTCCTTAGCCTGATCAGTATTGCCCTTGCGCAGGGCGTCGATGGCTGATTGCAGCCGTTCGGCCCCCAGTTCATTGCCTTCGCGCACAAGGCGCGCTTCCAGATCGGCAAGGCGCTTGCGTTCAGTTTCAAATGCGCCCTCGGGGTTGTTGATCTGGGCGGTCAATTCGTCAATGCGGGCCTGTAGCTGCGCGCGCTCGGACGCATCTGTGCGGTCAAGTTCCGCCATGATCTCCGCACGCAATTCGCGGCGGATGCGGATGAAATCAATGATTGTGAGTTTGGTTTCACCGTCATTCGGCATCACCTGCACCGGCGTGACCTGTGGTGCCGCAGGTTTGATGCGGTGTTTAACCCATCTGACCCCCACGAACACCGCGCCAACGATTGCCAACAATGCAGCAATTGCGCTGATAAGCACTGCATTTTGTTCTAGAAATTGCAAGATCTCCGAAATCACATGCCGCCCTCAAATCCACCCGCACACCCTGCCTGATGCCCCAAACCCTGTCCAGCCCCTCACGCGAACGCGCGCGCTTTGGGCTTGACGTTGCGCGCCAATCCTATGAGGTTGCGTCAAATTCTCAGCAGGACGCCGCATGACCGGACATACCGCCCCCTTCGCCCCGTTTGAATGGATGATTGCATGGCGCTACCTGCGCGCGCGCCGCGCCGAAGGGGGCGTAAGCGCGATGACGGTCATTTCATTTCTGGGCATCATGCTGGCCGTGTTTGCGCTGATTGCCACGCTGTCGGTACGGTCGGGCTTTCGGGCGGAATTTGTCGACACCATTCTGGGGGCCAATGCGCATGTGACGGTGTATTCGTCGGTGCATGTGGACGATTCCGGCCGCACCAGCCGTGTGATTGACGATTATCAGGACATGGCCGAACGCATTGCTGCCGTGCGCGGTGTCACCCGCGTGGCCCCCCTGATCAAAGGGCAGGTCATGGTGTCCGCGCATGGGCGTAACACCGGCGCCGAGGTGTTTGGCATTTCGCACGATGATCTGCGCACCATCCCGCGCGTGGCCGACCCTGAACAGGCGCTCGGCGATATCGAGCGTTTTGAAGAAGGCGTGGCCATCGGGTCGGGCATCGCGCGGGAACTGAATGTGGCGCTTGGCGATACAGTGCGCGTCATATCACCCGACGGGGTGCGCACGGCCTTTGGCACCAGTCCGCGCACGTCGGCCTATGAGGTGGTCTATATCTTCACCGCCGGTCGCTATGACATTGACCGCACACGATTATACATGCCCTTTGACGAGGCGCAGATCTATTTCAACCGCGACGGTGTGGCGGATGAGCTGGAAGTGATGGTCGCCAATCCCGACCAGATTGACGGCATGCGTCTGGACCTGCTGCGCGCGGGGGGCGAGCGTGCAATGCTATGGACATGGCGCGATTCAGCGGGGTCGTTTCTGCGCGCGCTGGATGTCGAAGATAACGTGATGTTCGTGATCCTGTCCATTCTGGTGCTGATTGCGGCGATGAACATCATTTCGGGGCTGATCATGCTGGTCAAGAACAAGGGCCGCGACATTGGCATTCTGCGCACCATGGGCCTGTCGGAAGGGTCGGTGCTGCGGGTGTTCTTTATCTGCGGGGCGTCTGTCGGTGTGCTGGGAACGGTTGCGGGGGTGGTGCTGGGTTGTCTGTTTGCCATCTATATCGACACCATCTTCAGCCTGGTGAATTACATGTCCGGCGGCGGTGTGTGGGACCCGTCCATTCGCGGCATCTATGCGTTGCCCGCGCAGTTGCGGCTGGAAGATGTGCTGAAGGCCGTGGGCCTGTCGCTGTCGCTGTCGTTTATTGTGACCATTTTTCCCGCGCGCCGTGCCGCACGCATGAACCCGGTTGAGGCATTGCGCTATGAATGATCAGGCCCTGTCGCTGCGCGATATCACCAAGACCTATAACGCGGGCCGCCCCAATGAAGTGGCGGTGCTGCGCGGGGCGTCGCTGTCGCTGGACCGGGGCGAGGTGGTGGCGCTGGTCGCGCCATCGGGGGCGGGGAAATCCACGCTGCTGCATATCGCGGGCCTGCTGGACACGCCCGACACCGGCGCTGTGGTCATCAACGGGGCCGATATGACACGGCTGGGCGATCACGCGCGCACGGCGGCGCGGCGCGGGCAGGTGGGATTCATCTATCAGTTCCACCATCTGCTGCCGGAGTTTTCCGCGCTGGAAAATATCATCCTGCCGCAACTGGCCAACGGCGTTGCGAAAGCGCAGGCCGAGGCCCGCGCGCGCGACCTGCTGGACCGTGTGGGCGTGGGGCCACGCGCCGCGCACCGCCCCGCAGCCCTGTCAGGGGGCGAGCAGCAGCGGGTCGCTTTCTGCCGCGCGCTGGCCAATGAGCCAAGCCTGTTGCTGGCGGATGAGCCGACCGGCAATCTGGACCCCGAAACCTCCGATCAGGTGTTCGGCGCACTGATGGCCCTTGTGCGCGACACAGGGCTGTCGGCGCTGATTGCGACCCATAACATGGACCTTGCCGCCCGCATGGACCGCGTGGTGCGGCTGGACACAGGCGAAGTCGTCACCCCCTGATCCCCCCGCTTGCCCCGCCCCCAGCGCTGGCATAGGCTCGTGCAATTGCAGGGGCGGGATTTCGGATGAGCAATGATTATATCAGCGTGACATTGCCCCTGACCCAACAGGGGCTGAATGTGATTGTGGTGGCGGTGTTCATCGCTATCGTCACAGGGGTGATCTGGCTGGCATTGTCAGTCAGCGACAACGAACGCCCCGACCCCGCCCGCCGCGCTTTGGAGGCATTCGGCTGGGTTTATGCGCTGATATGGTTTTTCCTGTTTGGGGGCGTGGTCATATCAATCTGGTGGGTGTTCAACGGGTTGCCATCTCCGTTTTCGCTCGCGCAAGGAGATGGCGGTGCCGGTCTATTGGGGCTTGGAACCCTTATCGCGGCATTGCTGGGCGCGCCCTTTGTGTTGTGGGCAACTTTGCTGAAACACCAGACATTGGCTCTACAACGCGACGCGCATATGGTTGACCGCTTCGACGTTCAGTCCGTGGTTGAACACCTAGGTGCGGTTAAAACAGTTCTTGTCGATGGTGTCGCACAATCTGTCCCCAATATCGAAGTTCGCATCGGCGCAATTCTGTCTCTGGAACGTATCGCGCAGGATTCCACCCGCCATGACAAGGGCCGTGATCATGTGCGAGTGATGGAAATTCTGTGTGCATATATTCGCGAGAATACCGCAACACCGTCGCTGGCACGGGAAGCAGACGAAGATGGTCCGTTCACCCCAAGAACTGATATACAGATTGCAATCGACGTCATTAAGCGGCGAGGCCAAGAGCAAATCGAGATTGAGGCTGGTCAGAAGTATCGGCTTGATCTGCGTGGCTGTGATTTTCGTGGCGTCGATTTATCACGCGGCTCGTTTCGTGGCGCGATCTTGGCGCGGTGTCGGTTCGAGTTTGCGCTCATGCAAATGTCTGATTTCTCGGGTGCACGTTTCGACTATTCGGTTCTGAACTACCTGGATTGTCGTAAAGCGAAATTCGTCGGGGCGGATATGCGTCATTGTAGGATAGACAAGCCGGAGCCGACAGCAGGTGGATTTGTCTGGACGATCACTATGGGCGACACAACTGGTCTATCGCTTATTTCGGCAAACATTACATGTGTTCAGTATCTTTCCAAAAAACATCATTTTACATTCGGCACAAAAGATACTGCGCTGTATTGGGAGCTTGATGAAGAGCGCAACGAATGCATGAAAATAAAGAAAGAGCTGTCCAGAACCGACAAAGTTGCTGAAGCGGACAAGGTAGCCAAACTACAAGAGCAGCTATCCGACAACTCGTTCACCGATTGGTCGTCTTATGACGGGTCGGATATGGCGACTGCTACATTGCTTAGGGATTTTCGTGAAACTCTACACCTGACCGGCTGGCCATATAATGATTGAAGCAGCGTTGCGGCCATTCCAGCGCCCGTCGCGCACGGGGTGGGCGAGAAGCGCCC
>JAFIEO010000010.1 GCA_020832445.1 Paracoccaceae bacterium | reverse complement strand
GCGCCACCCCGCGCGATTTGTTTGGCAACAACGGTTTGATCTTGTTGAACTGTTCCTCTGAGAGCCAGAAATTGTCAGACATGAAACCTCCTTCGTTCCATGTCTTGAAACACAAATCAGTTTATAGGTCTACGCCCTAAGCATTCGAACTCAGCGCAATTCGCACCGCATCCTTACGAAATTCGTCGGTTCTTCCTGTGCCCATGAGTCATCTCCTTTGCTGCACGTTACGCTATCAAAGGAGCGGCACCAAACCGCGACAGGTCCATCTAGCGCGTGTCGCCTGACAGTTCCGCCTTGATCCGCGCTTGCGCCGCCAGATGCGAAACCTGCCCCGGCAGCAAGGCGCTGCGTTCCCGGGCCAAGGCGCGAATCCGAGCCGGGGCAGTATCATCGGCCCCAACCCGCACCCAAAAGCCCAGTTCGGCCAGTGCGATGGTCACTTGCATGAAGGCAGGCGCCATATCACGCGGGGCGGCACTGGTCGTTTCACGCAACGCAATCCAGTCTTGCAAGGCGGCCGCCAAACTGCCCGAATGCGTATCATCTGCGATCCCGCCAATCCATGTCGCAAACGCATCTGCCTGCACGCCACCATTATAGGACAGCCCGCGCGTGGCAATACTCGCTGCGTGAATACCGTTCGTTCCTTCATAGATCGCGCAGATGCGCGCATCGCGGTAGGTTTGTTCAACGCGGTATTCATGCAGATAGCCATACCCGCCCAGAACCTGCACTGCCAGTTCGGCGGCCTGCGTTCCCGCATCCGACCCGCAGACCTTGGCAACAGGTGTCAGAAAATCCGCCAGCGCCTGATTGCCGGTTTCCAGCGCGACAAGTGCGGAATGCGTCAGGGCGCGCGCGGCCACAGCGTGCGCATCGGCGCGGTCGATCATGCGGCGCACATCGGGGTGCTGGTCCAATGTGGCGGGCAGCCCGTCAGCCCCGCGCCCCTGCACGCGCTGCGACGCATAGGCGGATGCAACAGCATGCGCGCGCGCGGCATGGGCCACACCCTGCAAGGCCACGTCAAGGCGCGCATGATTCATCAAGGTGAACATTGCCGCCAACCCCTGCCCCGGCGCGCCGATCAATTCGCCCTGCGCGCCGTCAAACGCCATCTGGCATGTGGGCGAGGCATGCAGACCCATCTTTTCTTCAATCCGCGTGACTGTGACTGCATTGCGCGCGCCACCGTCCAGCACTGCGGGACAGGCAAACAGGCTAAGGCCCTTCACCCTGTCAGGTCCGGTGCGCGCCAGCACCAGATGCAGGATATTGTCACTAAGGTTCTGGTCCCCACCAGAGATGAAGATCTTCTCGCCACTGATCTGCCACCCCTGTGGGGTATCTTCGGCCTTGGTGCGGATGGCCGACAAATCCGACCCTGCGCCCGGTTCCGTCAGGCACATGGTTGCCAGCCAGTCCCCCGCCACCAATGGCGGAATGAACCGCGCCTGCTGATCGGCACTGCCAAAATCCATAAGCAGGCGGATGGCGCCGGGCACAAGCCCCGTCACCATCTGCAAGGAATGGCACGCCCCTGAGAAGATTTCCGATATCGCGGCGTGAACCGCGCCCCCCATCCCCTGCCCGCCAAAGGCTTCGGGCGCGCTCAGCCCCTGCCAGCCACCGCCCGCCAGTTCCCCAAACACCGCATCAAACCCGTCAGGCATGAACACGCGCCCGTTTTGCAACCGGCACCCTTGCCGGTCGCCCGCCTCATCCAGGGGTGCAATGCGGCCTTGGGCGAATGCTGCGAAATGCTGGACAATCTCGGCGGTCAGGTCGCGGTCCCAATGTGGAATGCTGGCAGCACCGGCAAAATCCAGCGACCACAGAATATCATCAACAGGGGCTGCGAACGGGGTCATTGCCTGTGTCCTTACTTGGGGGCCAGACGAACGGCGCTGTCCAGACGGATCACCTCGCCGTTCAGGATCGGGTTTTCAACGATCTGTTGCACCAGCATCGCAAATTCGTCGGGATACCCAAGGCGCGACGGAAACGGCAGGCTTGCTTCCAGCGATCTGCGGATTTCCGGCGTCAACCCCGCACTCATCCCGGTTTCAAACAAACCCGGCGCAACGGCCATGACCCGAACGCCCACCCGCGCCAGTTCGCGTGCGGCAGGCAATGTCAGGGACGCCACGCCGCCTTTGGATGCGGCATAGGCCGCCTGCCCGATCTGCCCGTCCTGCCACGCCACCGATGTGGTGTTGACGATCACGCCGCGCGCCCCGTCACTGTCAACAGGGTCCATGTCTGCCATACCCTTGGCCGCATGCGACAACACGATATAGGTGCCCAGCAGATTGACACGCAGCGTGCGTTCAAACAGGTCAATCGGCAGGTCACCGTCGCGCGGCAGTATGCGCGATGCGGTGCCAATGCCTGCGCAATTCACCACAATTCGCGGGACCGCACCGAACGCGGCAACCGTGGCAGCAAACGCTGCGGCAACACTGGCAGTGTCGGACACATCCGCCACAACCGCCAGACCGTCAATTTCCGTAGCCACAGTCTGGGCCGCATCCATGCTGCGATCAAGAACAGCAACCTTCGCGCCCGCAGCGGCCAGCCTGCGCGCCGTTGCCGCCCCCAAACCGCTGCCGCCACCCGTGACCAATGCAATGGTGTTCAAGATTTCCAAATCGCAACCTCATCAAGTCAGGCATGCCGGAACATGCGGCGGCACGTGCCCCAGCAAAGCACGAAACCTAGTTAACTGTTATCATGTGTAACTATCAGCGGGATTTGCTACTTGCAATAGCAATCATCCCTTCGAAATATTATGCAAACAAAAAAGCCCCCCGACATGTGCCGGGGGGCCAGAATACGCGAACCTGTCGTCAGATCAGTTCGGGAAATCGGACGTGATACCTTCGACATAGAAATCCATCGTGGCAAGCGCACCATCATCCGCCACTTCGCCATCGGCAAGCCATGGCGTGCCGTCCTGACGGTTGATCGGGCCAGTGAAGGGGTGATACTCACCCGCAGAAATCGCCGCGATCAGGGCATCGGCCTCTTCCTGCAATTCGGTCGGGATGCGGTCATTCCACGGGGCCATCTCGATGACGCCCTCGGCGAAGCCCATCCACGAATTCTGCGCTTCCCATGTGCCGTCCTTCAGCGCCTGAACGCGGCTGATATAATAAGGCGCCCAGCGGTCGACGATGGCAGACAGATGGGCTGTCGGGCCAAACTCGACCATGTCGCTGGCCTGACCAAAGGCCATGACGCCCGCATCTTCGGCCACGCGCACGGCGGCGGTCGAATCGGTGTGCTGCATGATGACATCCGCGCCCTGTTCGATCAGCGTTTCGGCAGCGTCCGCTTCCAGTGCCGGATCAAACCACGAATAGGTCCAGATGATGCGGAAATTCACATCGGGGTTGACGGCCTTGGCATGCAGATACGCGGAATTGATCCCCGAGACGACAGCCGGAATCGGATAAGATGCGATATACCCGATGGTGTTGGTTTCAGTCATCTTGCCCGCGATATGGCCCAGAACCGCGCGCCCTTCATAGAAGCGCGCGTCATAAAGCGAGATGTTGTCGTGTTCCTGAATGTAGCCCGTCGCATGCTGGAAGGCCACATTGGGGAAATTCCCCGCCACGGCGTTGACATCCGGCCCATATCCGAACGAGGCCGCAAAGATCATGTCGGTGCCCGACAGGGCCATCTGTGTCATGACGCGCTCGGCATCCGCACCGTAATCGACATTCTCGACAATGTTGGTTTCCACGGCATCACCAAAATGGCCCTGTAATTCCTGACGGGCACGGTCATGGCCTGCGGTCCAGCCGAAATCGCCCACCGGGCCGATATAGATGAAGCCGACCTTGGTGGTGTCGGCCAGCGCCGGAGTGGCGAGTGCAGCACTTAGCACAGCCGCAGATATCAGTTTTTTCATTTTGAATTCTCCCTGTTGGCAGCGAAGTTATGGCCTCAGCTAGAGGCATGGAAAGGCCGGTTCAGCGATCCGGGTGCATTAAGCGACCCGCGCGCCTTGCCGGAGGAAATAACAACAAGCACAGCGATGGTTATCAGGTAGGGCGACATTGACAAGTACTCGACCGGGATTCGTACGCCAGCAGCCTGCAAATTCAACTGCAACACGACGACCCCGCCAAACAGATATGCGCCCGCCATGGCCCGCCACGGACGCCAGCTTGCAAACACAACCAGCGCCAGCGCGATCCAGCCCGCGCCCACGGTCATGCCTTCGGTCCATTGCGGCACGCGGATCAGCGACAAATATGCGCCCCCCAACCCAGCACAGGCCCCGCCGAACATAATGGCCAGCACCCGCACGCGTTTGACATGATAGCCCAGCCCGTGGGCGGCGTCATGGTTTTCGCCCACCGCACGCAAGATCATACCGGCGCGACTGTATTTCAGGAACCACCAGACCGCGCCGACCAGTGCAATCGTCAGATACACCACAATATCATGCGAAAAGACCGCACGCCCCAGAAACGGAATATCCGACAACACGCCAAGATCCAGCTTCGGGGTGCGTGGCGGGGTGATGCCCACATATTTCTGCCCAAGAAGCGCCGTTAACCCCAGCCCGAACAGTGTCAACGCAAGCCCCGAGGCCACCTGATTGGTCATCAATGCCTGTGTCAGCAACGCAAACAACAGGGACAACGCCATCCCGCCCAGTGCAGCCCCGATGAAGCCAATGAACGGGCTGCCAGAATTCACCGCGACGATGAACCCCACACAAGCGCCCATGATCATCATCCCCTCGACCCCAAGGTTCAGAACACCCGACTTTTCCACCACCAACTCACCAATCGCGGCCAGCAGAATGGGCGTTGCCGCCACCATAAGGGCCGCCATCAGCACCGCCGGATTGATTGACCCCAAAATCATGTCCGCACCCCCCGTGTCAGCCGCATCCGGTAGTTTGTCTGGAAATCAAGCGCCAGCAGGAAGAACAAAAGCATCCCCTGAAAGACCTGAATCGCCGCACCGGGCAATTGCAGCATCATCTGCCCCAGTTCCCCGCCGATATAGGTAAGCCCCAGCAACAGCCCCGCCAGCACAATACCAATCGGGTTCAACCGCCCCAGAAAGGCCACGATAATCGCCGTGAACCCGTAGCCTGCGGCAAATTCGATGCGCACCTGACCACCGGGACCGGACACTTCGAACATTCCGGCAAGCCCTGCCAGCGCCCCTGAAATGCCCAGACAGACAATCACCAGACGCGCAGGCGCCACACCGGCGAACCGTGCCGCCCTTGGGGCCTGACCGGCAAGCTTGACGTGAAAGCCCAGCATATGCCGCGTCATCATGACGTAAGCAAAGATGACCGCGATCAGGGCGGCGACAACGCCCCAATGAATGCCGGTATTGGCAAACAGCTCAGCATTGTGCGCGGCCTCATACCGGCGCAGATCGCGCGAGCCGGGAAAGCCGGCAATGTCAGGGTTGCGCATCAGCCCCAACGCCATTGCCGCCAGAATCCGCTCGGCGACATAGACCAGCAACAGCGATACAAGGATTTCATTCGTATTGAAGCGGGTTTTCAAAATGGCCGGAATCATCGCCCATAAAAACCCGCCAAAAGCGCCTGCCAGCACCATAAGCGGAAAAATATACCACCCCGGCGCGGGAAAGAAGGCCAGCGCGACACCGGCCCCGAACAGCGCCCCCATGATATACTGCCCCTCTGCGCCGATATTCCAGATATTGGCCTTGAACCCGATGGCAAGGCCCACTGCGATCAAGATCAGGGGCGCCGATTTGGTCAGCAATTGCGGGCGGGAATAACTGCCGAAGGTTTCAGAAAAGATGGGGTCAAAGAAAATCAACCGGATGGCAACCACGGGGTCCTTGCCCAGCATGGCAAACATCGCCGCGCCAGCAAGCATTGTCAGGGCAACTGCCAGAAACGGGTTGGCGATGCGCCAGAATTTTGACGGTTCCTTGCGTTTTTCCAGCCGGATCATGCGCTTGCCTCATGTGCGACATGCATATCGCCCGCGCCCCCCATCATCAGGCCAATATCTTCCACACTTAGCCCTTTGGCGGGCCGGATATCTGTCAGCCGCCCTTCGTTCAGCGCGGCAAAGCTGTCGGAAATTTCCAGCAATTCGTCCAGATCCTGACTGATAACCAGCACCCCCGCCCCCTTGCCTGCCAGATCCAGAAGCGCCTGCCGGATGGTCGCGGCAGCCGCCGCATCCACACCCCAGGTTGGTTGGTTCACGATGATCACATCAGGGTCCAGTTCAATCTCGCGGCCAATGACAAACTTCTGCAAATTCCCACCCGACAGCGCACGGGCAAGAATATGCGGCCCCGGCGTGCGCACATCAAACCGCGCAATGATATCACGCGCGAAGGTTTCGGTTTTGGGCCAGTTGATGAAACCTTGGGTCGCAAGCCCCTTGCGCCTTGATGCCGACAGCAGCGCGTTTTCTGTCAGGCTCATGTCTGGGGCTGCCGCATGGCCAAGGCGTTCTTCAGGCGCGGCCACAAGGCCCTGCGCACGCCGCCCGTTTGGCCCCAGATGCCCGACAGGCTTGCCCTTCAGCTTGACCTGCGCTGACGGGGCCAGCAATTCACCCGACAACATGACCAGCAATTCGTCCTGACCATTGCCCGCCACACCGGCAATGCCCAGAACCTCGCCCTTGCGCAGGGTCAGGCTGACATTCTTCAACGAGGTGCCGAACGGGTTGTTGGATGCCAGCGACAGGTTATCCACTTCCAGCACGATATCGCCCTTGGGCCTGGCGGGGCGTTCGGGCGGTGTCAGTATCTGGCCCACCATCAATTCCGCCAGATCGCGGGCGGAATTTTCGCGCGGGTCGCAGGTGGCAATCTTGCGCCCGCCCCGCAAAATGGTGGCTTCGTCACACAACGCACGGATTTCTTCCAGCTTGTGCGAGATATACAGAATGGCCGTCCCTTCTGCCGATAGCTTGCGCAGCGTCAGAAACAGAATATCCACTTCCTGCGGGGTCAGAACCGATGTCGGTTCATCCATGATCAGCAGCTTGGGGTCTTGCAGCAGGCAGCGCACAATCTCCACACGCTGGCGTTCGCCCGCCGACAGTTCACCCACCCATCGCGCGGGGTCCAGCGGCAGGCCGTATTCTTCGGACACATCGCAGATACGCCGCGCCAGATCACGCAGGGGGGGCGGATTTTCCATGCCCAGCGCAACATTTTCGGCCACATCCAGCGCATCGAACAGGCTGAAATGCTGGAACACCATTGCCACACCTTTGCGCCGTGCGTCTGACGGCTGCGTGGGCGCAAAGGGTTCCCCGCGCAAGGTCATCTGGCCCTTGTCGGGTTTGACAAGGCCGTAGATCATCTTGACCAGTGTGGATTTTCCCGCCCCGTTTTCACCCAGAAGCGCGTGCATCTGCCCTTCGCCAATTTCAAACGAGACGTCGTCATTGGCAATAACACCGGGATAAGCCTTGGTTAGCCCTTCAAGGCGCAGCAAAGGCGCGCGCATCGGCATGTCTCCTTCCCGTGTTGTAGGTGCGCTTGTTCCAGCGCTTGCCCGTGTTGAAAGCAAAGCTGCAAGCACGTGTCGTGGCAAGCAGAAATTATGCCCAAGCTGTCGAAACTGCTTCAATGCTACATATATAATCAACGCAACAATGCGCCGGATCACACCCCAAGATAGGTATGTTGCAAATCCGCAGTCAGTCCGTCCGGCGCCCCTTGCCAGACCACACGCCCACGGTCAAGAATAACGCAGGCATCGGCAAAAGGCAGTATCTCGGACAGTGTTTTATCCACCAGAAGGATGGACAACCCTTCGCTGCGCAGCCGTGTGATGGCGGACCAGATTTCGCGGCGTATGACAGGGGCCAGCCCTTCGGTCGCTTCATCCAGAATCAACAAGCGCGGGTTGGTCATCAAGGCGCGTCCGATGGCCAGCATCTGCTGCTCGCCCCCCGACAGGCTGACGGCATATTGATCCGCGCGTTCCTGAAGGCGGGGAAACAACTGCTGCACGCGGCCCAGATCCCAGTAGCCGCTGCGCGCCGCCGCAATCAGGTTTTCATGCACCGTCAGGTTGGGAAAGCACCGCCGCCCTTCGGGCACCAACCCCATACCAAGACGCGCCGCACGAAATGACGGCAAGGTGCTGATGTCCTGCCCCGCGAACACCACACGCCCCTTGCGCAACGGCAACATGCGCAGGGCGGTGGAAATCGTGGTCGTCTTGCCCATACCATTGCGCCCCATCAGCGCCACGGCCTGCCCTTCATCCACCTGCAACGACACGCCGTCCAGCGCTTGTGACGCGCCGTAAAAGACATGCAGATCATCCAGTTGCAAAAGCGCAGTCATTGCGTGCTCTCCTCGCCCAGATAGGCGGCACGCACAAGCGGGTTGGCGCGAATTTCGGCAACCGTTCCGCTTGCGATAATACGGCCATAGACCAGCACCGAAATGCGGTCTGCCAGCCGGAACACGGCATCCATGTCATGTTCGACCAGCAGGATGGGCGCTTGCTGTTTCAACCCTTGCAGGAATGTGATCAGCCGCGCCGTGCCTTCGACCCCAAGCCCCGCCATAGGTTCATCCAGCAAAAAGCACTGCGGCTTCATTGCCAGCGCAACAGCTATTTCCAGCAGGCGCCGCTCGCCATGGCTAAGGAATGCAGCATCGACCGACGCGCGCGCAGCCAGCCCCACGCGGTCCAGTATGTCGCGCCCGACGCGCTGCAACGTGCGGTCAAACACCACAGGGCGCAGAAAACGGTAACTGTGCCCTTCGCCTGCCTGCAAGGCCAGCATCACATTGCGCAGCGCCGAATATTCGGGGATCAGCGACGACACCTGAAAACTGCGCGCAAGCCCCAGCCGCGCACGCTGGGCCACCGACAGGCCGGTGATGTCCTGTCCGGCCAGCCAGACGCTGCCTGCATCCGGCGTGGTCCTGCCCGAGATTAACCCCATCAAGGTGGATTTCCCCGCACCATTGGGACCGATCAGCGCATGAACCTCGCCGTGCCGCAATGTCAGGGACACATCATCTGTGGCTTTCAGCGCGCCGAAACTCCGGCACATGCCACGCAATTCCAGCACCACATCATCCATGCCGCGCCCGTCCCGCAATCAGCCCGATCAGCCCGCCGCGCGCGAACAGCACCACCGCCAGCAGCACAAGACCCAGCCACAGCTTCCAGTGTTCGGTAAGGCCGCCGAAAAACACCTCGAATCCCACCAGAATTGCAGCACCGGCAACAGGGCCGAACAACCGGCCCACCCCGCCCAATATGATGATGACAATCAATTCGCCCGACATCGTCCATGCCATCATCGCCGGACTGACAAAGCGCGTCAGGTCCGCCATCATCGCACCCGCAAGCCCCGTCAGCATGCCCGACAGCACAAAAGCCGTCAGCTTAATGCCGAACGGGGAAATGCCGACCGCAGCCGCGCGGTCGGGATTTTGCCGGATGGCCATAAGGGCGGCCCCGAACCGCGCACCGCGCAGCAGCGCAAAAAGCAGCAATGCCACCATCAGCACACCATATGCGATCACAAACAAATCCCAAGGGCGGCTGGTGTTCATACCGGGAAACTGGTTGCGCATGAAAATGGGCAAGCCATCCTCGCCGCCATAAGCGGGCCATGACAGCGCGAAAAAGAACCCCATCTGCGCGAAAGCCAGCGTGATCATGATAAAGAAAATGCCCGATGTGCGCAGCGACAGCGCGCCCACCACGCCCGCCACCGCCCCCGATACCAGCATGGCAATCGCCCAGATCGGCAGCATCTGGTTCGTGCCAGCCAGCCCCAGAACGGGCGTGCCGTTGAACGCATGATGCGCGGCAATCCCTGCCACATAGCCGCCAAGCCCCAGATACAGCGCATGCCCGAATGACACCATGCCCCCCAGCCCCAGCGCAATATTCAGCCCCACGGCCGCAATCGCCAGAATGGCCACCCGCGTGGCAAGGGTAATGATGAACGGCTCATTCGCCAGCCATGCCCAAAGGGGCACGGCAAACAGCACCAGCGCCAATATGGCATTCAGCCCCCATTCCTTGCGTGCGTTATCCATTGGCGGGAAACAGTCCTTTAGGCCGGAAGATCAGGATCAGCGCCATCAGCAGGTAAATCAGCATCGACGCCAGCGCCGCACCCACCCCCATGGCCTGCGATGTATCCAGAAACAGCGCGAACAGACGCGGCAGCAGGAACCGCCCCATCGTGTCGATGACCCCCACCAGCAACGCGCCCACCATGGCCCCCTTGATGGACCCTATGCCCCCAATGACAATGACGACAAAGGCCAGAATCAGCACGGGTTCCCCCATGCCCACCTGCACTGACTGGATCGCGCCGACCAATGCGCCCGCAAGCCCCGCCAGCGCCGCCCCAAGGGCAAACACCACCGTATAAAGCGCGCGGATATTCACCCCAAGCGCCGCGATCATCTCGCGGTCCGATTCACCTGCGCGAATACGAATCCCCAGACGGGTTTTCGCAATCAGCGCCCACAGGCCCACGGCCACCGCCAACCCGAAGCCAATCAGCGCCAGACGGTACAGGGAATAATCCACAATCCCCAGATTCACAGTGCCGCGAAACATATCGGGCACGTTCAGATACAGCGGGAACGGCCCGAAAACCATACGCACCCCTTCCGACAGAATCAGGATAAGCGCGAATGTTGCCAGAACCTGATCCAGATGGTCGCGGTCATAAAGCCTGCGGATAACCACCACTTCGATCAACGCCCCCGCCGCAGCGGCGGCAGCAATTCCCGCCATAAGCCCAAGCCAGAAATTGCCCGTAGCCCCCGCCACGGCGGCACACAGGAACGCCCCGATCATATAAAGCGACCCATGCGCCAGATTGATCAGCCCCATGACGCCGAACACCAACGTCAGGCCCGCTGACATCAGAAACAGCATCAGCCCGAATTGCACACCGTTGAGCAGTTGCTCGAGCATCAGCGCGAGTGTCATTTAAAACCTTTGGAAAATTGGCAAAAGACCCCGCGCCTGCGCCGGGGTCTGGTTGCGCATGTTACATATTGCAGTTCTCGCCATGCACATCGGAATGCGCTTCAAATGCGGTCCCAATGATGCGGTTGGTAATTTCGCCATCCACCTCGACCACTTCGCGGATATAGACACGCTGGATCGGGTGCTGGTTCGGCCCCCAAGCGAATTCACCGCGCACCGATGCGAAATCGGCCTCCAGCAGTGCCTGGCGGAATGCATCGCGGTCACTGACATCTGCCTTCGCGGCGGCAGACAGGATCAGATTGGCCGTATCAAACCCCTGACTGGCATACAGCGACGGGATGCGCCCGAATTCCGCGCGGAACGCCGCGACAAATTCCTGATTGGCGTCATTGTCCAGATCGGGCGACCATTGGCTTGCATTGAACACGCCCAGCGCGGCAGCGCCCACGGCAGGAAGCATGTCCTGACTGAATGTAAACGCGGCCGAAACAATCGGCAGATCAAGGCCGGATTGTTCATACTGACGCATGAAACTGATCCCCATGCCACCGGGCAGGAAAATGAAAATCGAATCCGCGCCGGATGCTCGGATCTGCGCCAGTTCGGCGGCATAATCTGTCTGGCCAACTTGGGTGAACAACTCGCCCGCCAATTCGCCCTCGTAATAGCGTTTGAACCCGTTCAGTGCATCTGTGCCTGCGGGGTAATTGGGCGCCATGATGAATGTGTTTTCATAGCCCAGTTCATTGGCATATGCCCCGGCCCCTTCATGCAGCATGTCATTTTGCCATGCGACATTGAAATAATTCGGATGACAATTTGCCCCTGCCAGCGCGGACGGGCCGGCATTCGGGGACAGATACAATATGTCCTGCGCCACTGCCGACGGCACAACGGCCATGGCAAGGTTCGACCAGATGATGCCGGTCAGGATGTCCACACGTTCCGACTGGATCATACGCTCGGCAATCTGGACGGCCAGTTCGGGCCGCTGCGCATCATCTTCGACAACCAGCCGGATGTTGTGTTCACCGGCCATGTCCAGCGCCAGCTGGAACCCGTCGCGCACATCGACGCCAAGCCCCGCGCCGCCGCCCGACAATGTTGTAATCATGCCTACGCTGACAGTGTCTGCCTGCGCCATGGACACAGTGCCCACCGCCAGCGTTGCGGCAAGCGCCGCGTGTTTAAATGACTTCATTTTGTCCCCGTCTCCCTGATTATCTGATCTTTGGTCACAGTCTTGCGCAAGGTTGGGGGAAAAGTAAAGTTTCCCTGCCCCTTTGGTAGAAATTCCCCCACGCGGTGTTGAAACGATGATCGCGACGGCTGACACCGCAAGGCGCGGCATCAAGGGCGAGGCCCGCCGCGCCATCGGCGGGCCGTCCTGCGGCCTGCCGATTACTCTGGTGGCACGCCAAGCTGTTCAATTAAGGAGTATGCAGCCTGCATAAACTGCATCCCTCAAACGCCGGATCGGCAGACCCCGGCCCACCGATGGCGCGGGCTTTGTCCATGGCCTCAACTTCAGCAAAAGACCGCCCCCCAAAAACGGGCCATTTCAACCAGCACAGGTTCAGCTACCCCTCGGGCAGTTGCAGCAGGGCGCAGGTCAACTTACTGCCCGCGTCGGCCAACCCGTCAATGACATTGAAATGATGCAATCCGTCATCCACCACCAGCCGCACCGGCACGCCGCACCGCGACCATGCCTCGCGCAACAAGGCGGACTGGCGCAGGAATTCCGGCCGTTCATGCCCCCCGACCCATGCCGTCACCGCAACCCCGCCCACCGGACGCAGAAGCGCGGGGCTTTCGCGTTGCGCAATCTGCTCTGTCAGGCCCAATGTTGCATTCATCGCCGTCATTTGCAGCGGGCGCAGGTCGTGCAGGCCGGAAATCGACAGCACATGGCGAATGCGGGCCTGCACATCGGGCGACACGGGCGCATCTTCGCAAACCATGCGCGTCACCAGATGTCCACCCGCCGAATGGCCCGCCAGAACAATGGGGCCGGCCACATGCTGCGCCACTTCGGTGATGGCGCGGCCAATCTGGACTGTCATCTGGTCAATTCCGGCATCGGGGGCCAGACTGTATTGCGGCATCGCAACAGCCCATCCCTGCGCCAGTGCCCCTTGGGCCAGATGGGACCAATGGGATTTGTCAAACGCCATCCAGTAGCCGCCATGTACAAAAACCATCACCCCCTTGGGCGGGGCGCTGGCGGGTGCAAACAGGTCAAACACCTCTCGCGGGGACGTACCATAGGGCATATTCAGACGGGCACCCTGCACGGTATCGCGAAACAGCTGCGCGCAAGTGGCCCATGCTGCGGGATAGCTGTCCGCCTGATAAATATAAGGCCGGTTGGCAAATGCATCAGTCCAGTCAATACCGGTGCGGTCTTGCATGTCTTCCCCTTGTTTCGTGTGGCCGCATCCATGATGCGCCGCGCATGGGCCGCAGGCTATAGGCATCAGCGCGGGCGGCGCAAGCTTTGCAAAAGCATCTGCGCCAATAATGTGTAAGACCGCAGAACATACGCATGCGGCCCAGCCAACGGCACACAAGGCCACTCAGCCGGACGATCAACCGGTGCACGGCGCTGCCATTTTCCTTGTCTGCACCCGCAGGTCGTGCAAGATATTGCACATGATAAATACCCCTGCCACATCCCGCCCCCTGCTTGGCATTTTCTGGATGCTGGTGACCGGCGTTTGCTTTGTCGCGGTCACTGCGCTGGTCAAGTATCTGGGCGATGATATGCCTGCGGCACAATCAGCGTTTTTGCGCTATGCGCTGGGGCTGGTGTTTTTGCTGCCCATGCTGCCATCGCTGCGCGCACTGACCATGACGCGCCAGAACATGACCATGTTCACCCTGCGCGGGTTCCTGCATGCGTTGGGGGTTATCTTGTGGTTCTATGCCATGACCCGCATTCCCTTGGCCGAGGTCACGGCAATGAACTACCTGTCGCCCATCTATGTCACATTGGGGGCCGCGCTGTTTCTGGGCGAAAAACTGGCCATGCGCCGCATTCTGGCCGTGCTGGTGGCCTTTATTGGGGCGCTGATCATCCTGCGCCCCGGCCTGCGCGAAGTGTCCAGCGGACATATTGCCATGATCGGAACAGCCATCCTGTTTGCCGCGTCCTATCTGATGGCCAAGCGCATGTCAGGTCAGGTGAATGCCGCAGTGGTGGTGGGAATGTTGTCCATCACGGTCACTGTTTTTCTGGCGCCCTTTGCGTGGGTCGTATGGGTGCCGCCCACATGGACGCAAATATTCTGGCTGTTCTGGGTCGCGGCCTTTGCGACGGGGGGGCATTTTGCCATGACACTGGCCTTTGCTGCCGCGCCCATTACCGTGACACAACCCGTCACATTCCTGCAACTTGTCTGGGCGGTGTTGCTGGGCGCAATCGCCTTTGGCGAAGCCGTTGACCTGTTTGTCATTCTTGGCGGCGGGGTGATCATGGGGTCGGTGCTGTTCATCACCGTGCGCGAAGCACGCCTGCGCCAGCAAGCAAGGCGCGCGGCTGCCGCGCCCGACCACAAAAGGACGGGCGCGCAATAACGCCTTACAATTCGGCCATCACCTCGTCCGAGATTTCAAAATTCGCCGTGACGTTCTGGACATCGTCATCATCTTCCAGCGCATCAATCAGCTTCATCAGCGTCCGCGCCCCATCCAGATCCAGTTCTGTGGTGGTCTGCGGCTTCCACACCAGTTTGGTGCTTTCAGACTCGCCCAAGGCATCTTCCAGCGCGGATGACACGGCCGCAAGGTCAGTATCGGCACACCAGATGACATGCCCGTCTTCGTTGCTTTCCACGTCTTCGGCACCGGCATCAATCGCGGCCAGCAATACGGTATCGGCATCGCCCACACTGGCCGGATAGAAAATCTGGCCCTTGCGGTCGAACATAAAAGCCACCGATCCGGTTTCACCCAGATTGCCACCATTCTTGGAAAATGTGGACCGCACGTTTGACGCGGTGCGATTGCGATTGTCGGTCATCGCCTCGACAATGATTGCAACGCCGTTGGGGCCATAACCCTCATAGCGGATTTCATCGTAGTTTTCCGCATCGCCGCCTTGCGATTTCTTGATCGCGCGCTCGATATTGTCCTTGGGCATGGAAACGGCCTTGGCCTCTTTCACGGCCAGACGCAGGCGCGGGTTCTTGTCAGGGTCCGGGTCGCCCATTTTGGCGGCCACGGTAATTTCCTTGGACAGTTTGGAAAAAAGCTTCGCACGCACCGCATCCTGACGGCCCTTGCGATGCTGGATATTGGCCCATTTGGAATGGCCTGCCATCTGTGAACTCCGGTATTATGCTGGTTATCGGGGTTTCATAATCCAGGGCGCGGGGGCTAGGCAAGCCCTGCACTGGGTAATGAAGGACGGCCAGCACTATGTAGAACCGGCCTGCGCAATAAAAACGCCCGCTGATGCGGGCGCTTTCACGACATTGGCGTCAGGTCACGCAGCGCGCGACACCAAGACATCGCTGACCTGCTTTTGCGCAATCGCCTCGTCCCCGCCGGCCACGGCCGCGACTTCGCGGGTCAGACGTTCCAGTGCGGCTTCATACAACTGCCGCTCGGAATAGGATTGTTCGCGCTGGTCGTCATTGCGGTGCAGGTCGCGCACCACTTCTGCAATGGCCAGCAGATCGCCGGAATTGATCTTCTGTTCATATTCCTGCGCGCGGCGCGACCACATTGCACGCTTCACGCGGGCCTTGCCCTTCAGCGTTGCAAGTGCCTTGTCCACAATTTCAGGCGACGAAAGCGAGCGCATGCCCACAGTCGCGGCCTTGTGGGTCGGCACGCGCAATGTCATCTTTTCCTTCTCGAAGGAAATGACGAAAAGTTCCAGTTTCAGACCGGCAATTTCCTGTTCCTCAATCGAAACGATCTGGCCAACCCCATGGGCAGGATAGACCACATATTCATTCGGGCGAAACTCGGACTTTTTGGTTTTGGACATTCAGTTTTCCCCTACAGGCCCCGGAATCGCGCAAAAAAGAACACGTCAGGAAAATTTTCCTGAAGCATCTGGAACTTGCGGACAAAAAAACGGCAGGTAACGGCCCTGCCGGTTCGGGACAGTTTCATATTCTTCTGATTCTATATCACAAAAATGCCACGAATCAAAGTGACATGATTGGAAACCCGTAAATGGCGGGCAAAAAACGCTGCGACACCAAGGACTGTATCAGCCACCCTCGCCGGGGTTTTCGGAAAAATATTTGTCGCGCTTGTCGGGTTCACCATCCCGATCCGCCGCATCAGGCAGCGGGTCTTTTTTCGTGATGATCACCGGCCACATTTCCGAATACTTCCGGTTGAACTCGACCCAGTCTTCCATGTCGGGTTCGGTGTCGGGCCGAATGGCATCTGCGGGGCATTCCGGTTCACAAACACCGCAATCGATGCATTCATCCGGATGAATGACGAGCATATTCTCGCCCTCATAGAAGCAATCGACAGGGCAAACTTCCACGCAATCGGTGTATTTGCACGCAATGCAGTTGTCGATCACCACATATGTCATCAGATCCGGTCCTTCTGTCTGAATTCAATGCCTGCCCCGCAAGGCGCACACGCATTTGATGGGGGACATAATCCAGCACATGCGATCAATCAAGCCGATCCGGTGCAGATGCGGCAAATCGGCGACGGTCGCGTTTGTCAGGCCGCCCGCCAGCCACGGGCACGGGGCGCGACAAATCCCTGGGCGGCGGCGGGGGCGACATATCTTCATAAAGCGCCTGCGCTTCAGGTGCGGGGCCGCGACGCACACCGCATGCCAACACCCGCACCACGACAACACGCGTCCCCAAGGCAAATGTCAGCACATCACCGGCGCCCACCTGCGCCGCTGGTTTCGACACCGGCAGAGCATTCACCCGCACCCCCGGCCCCGACACCAGCTTGGCGGCAAGCGACCGGGTTTTGACAAACCGCGCGTGCCACAGCCATTTGTCCAGACGGATTGTGTCGCGGGTGGCCAGTTCAGACACCCGCGATCAGCCCTTGGTTTTCAGCCCCATAAGTGCGGCTGCAAAGGGGTTGTCGGGGTCAATACGGTCGGATTTGCGCGGGCCTGCACTGTAGTCGCGGGGTTTGTTTTCGGGCTTCTTGCCCTTGGGCTTGCCGGTTTTCGGCTTTTGCCCCTGCCCTTTGCGCTGATCACCGCGCGCGTCCGCCTGCTGTGGTTTGCGCGCAGGGCGCGCGTCGCGGCGGGGGCGGGGTGCCCATGTGAAAGTATAGAACAGCTCGATCTGGTCCTCGGGCTTATCAGCGCCTTTCGGCTCGGCCGCAGGGGTATCTGCATCTGCTGCGGCGGGCGCATCGGGGATGTCGGCATCTGCGGGCGCGCTGGCTGCGGTATCTTCTGCGGCAGGCGCTTCGGGCGCATCCGCAGTGCTGTCAACCGGCGGCTGCACAGGTTCGGCCTTCACCTTGGGGCGTTCACCCTTTTCAGCGGCATAGCCCAACCCCTGCATCATGTCGGCGAATTGCTCCAGCGTGGTGCCGGTAATCGACAGCATATCCGGCGTTGCCTCGAACCCTGCACGGCTGTCACAGCCGCGCAGCAAATCGGCCAGCCGTTCCAGCATATCGATGCGAATCGCGCGCGCACCGGCGGGGCGGTAGCCTGACATGCTGTAATGTGCCGATGGAATTTCCGACAGATGCGGGATTGTCACCAGACCCGCTGGCGGACTTTCGGGGAATTCATCCAGCCCTTCGGCAAGGGATTTCAGCACCAGACGCAGCCGCGTGGGCGCGGGTTTCAACAGCAGCGGCAGGAAAACCGTGTATTGCCCGAAACGCACGCCATGCTTGCGCAACATGCCGCGCGCATCCTGATCCAGCGCCTTGATGTCCTGTGCGATCTGTTCACGCGGGATCACACCCATCGCCTCGACCAGTTGAAACGCCACACCGCGCGCCAGCCCCGACAGGGTTTCATCGCGTGACATGTTCAAAAGCGGTTCAAACAACGCGGCAATCTTGCGATCCATGAAATGCTGCAAACGGCGGCGCACTTTTTCTGCCACGTCATGGCCCGCCTCATCATCGACAAAGGCCGTGATCTGCGGGCGCATGGGGTCATCGCCCTTGACCAGCTTGCCGACCGCCGTGTCGCCCCACATCAACCCACCCTGTTCGGTGAAGTCGAATTCGGTATCGGGGGCGTTATAGAATTTGTCGGCCCGCAGATGGAATAACGGCACCAGCGCGGAAATCGACGCCTGACGCAATGTCTTTGCTTCATCCGGACTGTCGGTCTTGTCCTGCCGGAAACGGAAGCCTTCCAGCCGTCCGATCAGTTCACCTTCAACAGTCACTTCGCCCTTGTCGTTCACGTCAGCCACAAGGCTCTCCTTCTGCTTCAACCGCCGCATCAGCACCGAGGTGCGCCGGTCAACAAATCGCTGCGTCAGCCGGTCATGCAATGCATCCGACAAACGGTCTTCTACAGCGCGCGAGGCGGCGCGCCAATGCTTTTCGTCATCAACCCAACCCTTGCGCTGTGTAATATATGTCCATGTGCGGATATACGCCAATCGGCGCGACAATGCATCAATGTCACCATCGGTGCGGTCAATGCGCTGGATGTTGCGCGCCAGCCAGTCCGGCGCGATCCGCCCGCTGCCTTGCAAAAACTCGAACACGCGCGCCAGCAGCCCTGCATGTTCCGCCGCTGAAATGCCGCGAAAGTCGGGTATGCGGCACACATCCCACAGCAAACGCACATCGCGCGGGCTGGTCAGCCGGTCCAGCGTTTCGGGTTGCGCAACAAGGGTTTTCAACGCGGTCAGATCATCCGCATCGCGCGCACGGGTCAGCCATTCATTCTGCGTCTGGTGCTCCAGCGACGCGATAAGCCGTGCAACCGTGCCGAATTCCAGCCGCCCGTTGCGCCATTGCAATTTGCGCACGGGCAGGAATTCATGATTCTCGATTGCGGAAATCACCTCGTCGGCCAAAGGCCGTGCCTCGCCGGTCACGCCAAAACTGCCGCTTGTCTGATAGCGCCCTGCGCGACCGGCAATCTGCGCCAGTTCATCAGGGTTCAGGGGGCGCATGCGGTGGCCGTCGAATTTATGCGTGGCCGAAAACGCCACATGCTTGATGTCCAGATTCAGCCCCATGCCAATTGCATCGGTTGCCACCAGAAAATCGACATCGCCATTTTGATACAGCGCAACCTGTGCGTTGCGGGTGCGCGGCGACAATGCGCCCATGACAACCGCACAACCGCCCTTCTGGCGGCGAATCAGCTCGGCAATGGCATAGACATTCTCGACACTGAAGCCCACGATGGCACTGCGCGGCGGCATCCGGCTGATTTTTCTGGACCCCGAATAGGTCAGTTGCGACAGCCGTTCACGCCGTTGGAACTGCACGCCCGGCACCAGTGCTGCAATCGCCGAACGCATTGTGTCCGACCCCATGAACAATGTTTCATGCAAGCCCCGCGCATGCAGCAAACGGTCGGTAAACACATGCCCGCGATCAGGGTCCGCACATAACTGGATTTCATCCACGGCAACAAAATCGGCGCCAATCTCGATTGGCATCGCCTCGACAGTGCAAACCCAGTATTGGGTGCGGTCGGGAACGATACGCTCCTCTCCTGTCACCAATGCCACGCAATCGGGGCCGCGCAGCGCCAGAATGCGGTCATACACCTCTCTCGCCAGCAGGCGCAGCGGCAGACCGATGACCCCCGTTCTGTGCGCAAGCATACGTTCAATGGCGTAATGGGTCTTGCCGGTATTGGTGGGGCCAAGCACGGCAACCGTGCGCGCATTTGCGCGAATATTCATCCGCAAACCCCTTGCTTGCATCCCGCCCCTTTATCAGAGGGAGGTGCCCTGCAACTTTCTGTCAAGTCGTTCCAGCGCTGCTTTTACGTCACGACGGTGGGGATGTATAGCCGCCGCCGCATTCCATGCGCGGCGTGCGTCATCATAGCGCTCAAGGTCTTCCATAATCCGGCCAAGGCCGATCAGGGCGGCAAAATGGTTCGGATTGCGGGCCAGCGTTTCGCGTATGTCGTTCAGCGCAAGCCCGTAATTTCGCGCCATAAACCATGCCGTGGCGCGCGTGTTCCACCCTTCGGCGAAATCCGGCGCATGATCAATTAGCGCTGAAAGATGCTCGATCGCCGCTGACGCATCACCACGTTCCAGCGCCGCACGCCCGCGTTGCAGCAGCAAATCAGCACTTGCCGACCCCGACCGCGACCATTCGCGAAACAACTGCCGTTCCACACGTTGCCAGTTTTCCAGATCCGGTTCGCGCAGCTTTTCCAGCAATTCTGACGTGTCACTGCCATGTGTGTCCGCCATAGCGGGCAGTGCCAGCAAAACAAATGCCGCAACGACAGGATTGAGAATGATGCGCCGAATGGTCATAGTGACGAATGTAACGCATTGCCGCAGTAATTCCACTGCCCAAAGATCACAAAACGGAGCACAACATGAGCGATATCCTGACCCACGCAATTGCAGCACTCACAGAAAAACTTGGGGAGGGGTTTGAAGGCAGCGCAAAATTCCAGATCGAGGGCGAAGGTTCCATCGTGGTGGACGAATCAGGTGTGCGTGAAGGCGATGACGACACCGATGTGACCATGATTGCCAGCGCGGAAACATTTCAGGGCATTATCGAAGGGGACGTGAACCCCACCATGGCCTTCATGTCCGGCAAACTGAAGATCGAAGGAAATATGGGCATGGCCATGAAACTGGGCGCGGCGCTTAGCTAGGGCCAATGAACCCCGCGCCATTCCACATCAAAATAGCAGATGCCCCGCCCCCTGAACGGGTGGTCTGGGCGCATGCCGATGACGGAACGCGGTTGCGGCTGGCCCTGTGGCCCGCCGGTCCACGCGGCATGGTGGCCATATTCCCCGGCCGCACAGAAATGATCGAAAAATATGGCCGCGTTGTCACCGACCTTGCGCAGCGCGGATATGGCGCGGCCGTGATTGACTGGCGCGGTCAAGGACTGTCGGACCGCTTGCCCGACAAGCCACTATTGGGCGATGTCCCCGATTTCGCCAATTTTCAGCGCGATGTGGCCACCTTTCGCCAGATGCTGGATACGCATGCCGCAGGCGCCCCGCGCTTTGCGCTGGCCCATTCAATGGGCGGGTGTATTGCATTGCGCGCGCTGATCAACGGGTTTCCCGCGCGTGCTATTGCGTTCAGCGCGCCAATGTGGGGCCTGCCGCTGACCGGCGCGTTGCGCGGGGCCTTCACAGCCTTGCGGCCCGCCTTGGGCATGACACGGCTGGACATACGCGAAATTCCCGGCGCGGGCATAGAATTCCGGCTGTGGGAAAACCCGTTCGACAACAATGATCTGACCAGTGATCGCACCACATATGAATGGATGCAAAAACAGGTTCAGACCTGCCCTGACTTGCGGCTGGGGGCACCATCGCTGCGCTGGCTGATGGCGGCGCTGGCCGAAACAACGGCCCTTGGCAAGCTGCCCGCCCCTGCACTGCCCGCCTATTGCGGATTGGGCACGCGCGAACGCATTGTATCGGGCGATGCCATTCAGGCGCGCATGGCCGCATGGCCACAGGGCCGGTTGGACATGTTTGACGGCGCCTTGCATGAATTGCTGATGGAACAGCCGAAAATGCGCACGGATTTTCTGAACCACGCATGCGCCCTGTTCGAACAAGCCTCACGCTGACCTGTTGCCCCGACGGGGCGCTGCACCTATATCGCCACACCACCTGCGAAAGGGAACGACATGGCACTGACACTCTATGGCATCAAAACCTGTGACACCTGCCGCAAGGCCCGCAAGGCCCTGCCTGATGCGCAGTTTCATGACCTGCGCGAAACGCCACTGGACAGCGCGACAATCGCACGTTTTCTGCACGCGTTCGGGGATGCATTGGTCAACAAGTCATCAACCACATGGCGTGGGTTGTCCGAGCACGACAGGCAGCGGCCCGCCGCGGACCTTCTGGCCGATCACCCGACCTTGATGAAACGCCCCGTTATCGACACGGGCGACACCCTTTTGCTGGGCTGGAAACCGGATGTTCAGGCAGCCCTTGGCGTCTGATCACGCCCGCGTCCCGGCACATAAGAACGCCGGGGCAAGTGGGGCGCGCCTATAGAAGCTTCAGATCGCTTGCCGATTCACGCCCGTCGCGTCCGGCGCTCAGCTCATATTCAATCTTCTGGTTATCGGCCAGACCGGTAAGTCCTGCACGCTCCACGGCGGAAATATGCACGAATACATCCTTGCCGCCCCCGTCAGGCGCGATGAAACCGAAACCTTTGGTGGTGTTGAACCATTTGACTGTGCCTGTGGGCATCTGTTCACTCCGCATGTTCTGTCCCCCAAGGCGGAATTGCCTTCGGGCCGTTCAGCCAGGTCTTCTAGTGCCGGCTGCGAAAACAGAGGCGGTCGTAGAAAGTCTGTCATCCCAGCTTGATCCTGCCATATGCGGGTTAAAACGCAAGAGTTTTGCGTATATGTGACAAGCATGACGATCAAATGACCAATTTTTCGGAAGGATGCCTGATCATGCGCAATGCAGCTTTGGTGCTGGGGCTTATCGGCGGGCTTTGGGGCATGCTGATTGGTTTTTTCAGCTTCGGATACACGGATTTGCTGATTCGCTATCCCGAACTTGCCGATGTGACAGGCGGGGTCGCCAATATGGGCCTGATCCGCGTCATGAGCCTTGTCGCACCGGTTCTGGCCATCGCGGGCGGTGCAATGGCGCGGTCATCCAATGTTGTGGGCGGGGTCTTGCTGCTGGTGTCCAGCGTCGGGATGTATGTCACATTCGGCTTTGGTGTTTTCACCATGTTCCCCATTTCCATGTGCGCGCTGGCAGGCGTTCTGGCCCTTGCCGCGCGTAAGCCAGACCCGCATTAACCGGCCTTTGCGGCATAATGTCTTGACTTTTGGGTGCATCACGCCCATTTGGCACACATCCACAACGTGCCGCGTGAGCACTTGATCCGTTGTGGGCAGGGCATTCGGCCCGACCATTGCTTCCCGACATCACGCGTGGGGGGCGGCGCATCCGACATGCGCCCCCAAACCCGCCCCTGCCCTGCCAGGGGCACTACGCCTGTGCGGACAGGCCGTGAGAGGACTTATTTTGACTGATTTTACCATGTTCGGGCTGCGCCCGGTGCTGATGACAAGCCTTGAAGCACAAGGCTTTGGCACCCCCACCCCGATTCAGGCCCGCGCGATCCCGATGATCATGCAAGGCCGCGACATACTGGGTCTGGCCCAGACCGGCACCGGCAAAACGCTGGCCTTTGGCCTGCCTGTGATGCATGCCCTGCTGAGCGGCGAGCGGCCCGCGCCGAAAACCACAAGCGCGCTGATCCTTGCGCCCACACGCGAACTGGTGACCCAGATCGCGACAACACTTGACAACTTTGCCCGCAAGACCCCGCTGAAAGTTCAGCGCGTTGTCGGCGGTGCTGGCCTGAACCCGCAAATCCAGAAACTGGCCAAAGGCTGCGATATTCTGGTGGCAACACCGGGCCGTTTGCTGGACCTGCTGGAACGGCGTGCGCTGACACTGCATGCAACGCAGATGCTGGTTCTGGACGAAGCCGACCAGATGCTTGATCTGGGCTTTATCCATGCGCTGCGCAAAATTGCATCCCTGCTGCCGAAAGAACGCCAGACGCTGATGTTCTCGGCGACGATGAACAAGCAGATGAACGAAATTGCCGATGCCTATCTGGACCGGCCAGAGCGTATTCAGGTGTCCGCACCGGGCCGCCCTGCCGACAAGATTGACCAATCCGTGCATTTTGTGGCGCAAGGCGAGAAAGCGCGCGTGCTGGAAGGGTATCTGAAAGCCCATCCCGAAGAACTGGCGCTGGTCTTTTCACGCACCAAACACGGTGCAGAAAAACTGATGAAACTGCTGAACGGCTGGGGCATACCGGCCGGGTCCATTCACGGCAACAAAAGTCAGGGGCAACGCGAACGCACCTTGCAGGGGTTCCGCGAAGGCAAGGTCAAGGTGCTGGTCGCCACGGATGTGGCCGCACGCGGCATCGACATTCCCGACATGCGCCATGTCTATAACTATGACCTGCCGGAAGTGCCGGAAAACTACGTCCACCGCATTGGCCGCACAGCCCGTGCAGGTGCGACCGGCCGCGCACTGGCATTTTGCGCACCCGCCGAAATGGGGGACCTGCGCGCCATCGAAAAGCTGATGCGCATTGAACTGGCCGTGGCCGGTGGCACCCCATGGGCCGACGATCTGGCAGGCCCCGCCCGCGCCGCTGCGCGCAAACGCGGCCCGCAGCGTGGCGGTGGTGGCCGCCCGCAGCAGCGCTCCGGCCCGTCACATGATGGCGCAGAAGGTCAAAACCGCAAGCCACGCCCAAAAGCCTTTGGCAAACGGGCAGGGTCGGGCAAACCCGCCGGACAATCCGGCGGCAAGGACCGCCACCGCCGGTCTGCCTGATCTGGCACGAACAGGGGCGCGATTTGCGCCCCTTTTTTTATGCCAGAGCATGTCGCGCAAAACTGCGAACCGGTTTTGCGCTTCGCGGACACGCGTTATCACAAGGTCAGAGTGGGTCACATAAATGCAAATGACCGCGACGCGCGCTATAGCAGTGTCATGTAAAATGGAATCGCAAGGCTGGTTGATTCTGGCCTTTTGCAGACATCGAAAAGCCCCAAGGCGCGGAGCAAAGGGCGCAGCCCGCCGCGCCATCGGTGGGCCGTCCCGCGGCCTGCCGATTTGGCTGATGGCAGTCCAAGCCTTCGAAGTAAGGGATATGCAGCCTGCATAAAGTGAACTTCACTTACGTAGGATCGGCAGACCCCGGCCCACCGATGGCGCGGGCTGTATCCAAGCGTGAAGGGCGGCAAAAGACCCAAAACCACCCATGAACCGCATGATGCAACCTGATCGGATCAGGTTCCAGATGCGCCCCAATCATTCAAAACGGAACCGGGGCCGTAATGGTCATGCTATGTCCCGTCGCAGGGTGTTTCAGCCGCAGGGATTGCGCATGCAGCATCAAGCGCGGATGCTCCAGCGCATCCCCCGTCGCATAAAGCGTATCCCCCAGAATAACATGCCCTATGGCCAGCATATGAACGCGCAACTGATGGCTGCGACCGGTCACCGGCATCAGGCGCAAACGGGACGCCCCCTGTTCATGGCGGATAAGTTTCCAGTCCGTCTGGGCGGGGCGTCCGGTTTCATGGCAGACTTTTTGCAACGGGCGGTTGGGCCAGTCCACGATCAACGGCAGGTCCACATGCCCTTCGGTTTCGCCAACGTGGCCTGCGACCCGCGCGATATAATATTTGCGTGTCTTTCGGGTTTCGAACTGCTGCCCCAGATGGCGCTGCGCGGCGGCGGTGCGCGCGAAAACCATCACACCAGACGTGTCCTGATCCAGCCGGTGCACCAGCAGGATGTCAGGATAAATCCGCGCCAGACGGGCAATCATGCAATCACTCTTGTCCGGCCCGCGACCGGGCACCGACAACAGGCCCGCAGGTTTGTCTACAAAAACCACATCCTCATCATCATGCAGGATTACGGGCGTATCGGGGGGCGGGGTATAAACCATATCAGACATGCGCCAGACCATGGCGCAGCAAGCCCCCCCAGCACAAGCGCATTCCCACCGCGCGGCCATCAAATACGACTTGCGCGACGCACCGCAACAGCGCAAAGCTGGGATCTTGTCGACAAACAAAGGAATTTTCCACATGCGCTTCGCAGCAATTCCGCCGGTATTGGCATTCATGGGCAGTTTCGCCCTTGCCCCTGCGACCATCGCCCAATCCCTGATCGACGCGGGCGATGTGGATGCCATTGCCAATATCGCGCGCGGCTATGGGTCTGCCACCATCCAGACCGATAGTGTCGGCGATCCGCAAATTCTGGGCCGGATAAACGGGGTTTTATATACGGTCAATTTTTATGGCTGCACCGACGGGGCAGATTGCACCACAGTCCAGTTTCAGGCGGGTTGGAAAAACCCCGGCGAGCTTACGCTGGATGACATGAACCTGTGGAATCAGGACAAGCGTTTTGGCAAGGCGTATCTGGATTTTGAAAACGACCCTGTCATCGAATGGGACGTGAACCTGTTTGGCGGCGTCAGTGCGCAAAATCTGGACGACACATTCGACTGGTGGCGCATCGTGCTTGAAAATTTCGCGGCAGATTATTTCTGACAACCCCTGCGCGTGGTCGAACGCAGCCCCTACAGATCAAATGTCGCGAAAACCGGCGCATGATCGGATGGTTGCGTCCAGCCGCGTGCATCGCGCAGAATGCGCGACCCGTGACCCGCGCCCGCAATATCGCGGCTGGCCCAGATATGGTCCAGCCTGCGCCCCTTGTCGGCGGCATCCCAGTCACGCGCGCGGTAGGACCACCACGAATATAACTGCCCTTCGGGAATATCGGCGCGGGTAATATCCACCCATGTGCCCGCATCCTGCGCATCGGCCAGATGCTCCACCTCGATCGGGGTGTGACTGACCACCTTCAGAAGCTGCTTGTGCGACCACACATCATCTTCGCGCGGGGCAATGTTCAGATCCCCCACCAGAATCGATTTTTCGGGCCGGTTTGCCCCGAAATGGTCGCGCAATTCTGTCAGCGTATCCAGCTTATGGCCGAATTTTTCGTTCACGCTGCGGTCCGGCACATCGCCACCCGCCGGAATATAGCAGTTGTGAATGACAACCCCGTTTTCCAGCCGCGCCGCCACATGGCGCGCATCGCCGCGCCCGCACCAGTCGATATGCCCCGCATCTTCCAGCGGCAGGCGCGACAGGATGGCAACGCCGTTATAACCCTTCTGGCCGCGCGCCGCCCAATACCCGTAGCCCGCCTGCGCGAACAGATCGAAGGGTATTTTGTCCACAGGGCTTTTGCATTCCTGCAAACACAAAACATCGGGGCTTTCTTCGCGCAGCAGTTTCAGCACCAGTTCGGCGCGCAACCGAACAGAATTGATGTTCCAGGTGGCAAGGGTAAACGGCATAAGAAATCTCCGGCTGACTGCCCCCTTCATGCACAGTGCACGCGCGCACGACAACCCTGATCCGCAAAGAAAAAGGTCCGGACACAATGTCCGGACCAGAGGGAGGGGAGGAGGAAAAGAAGAACAATCGCTTCTTGATCCCGTTATTGCGCTGGAATTTGGCAACAATAGGGCCTGTTCGCGGTATTCACGCGGCCAGACGATAGCCCCCTGATTCCGTCACCAGCAGGCTTGCGTTGGACGGGTCCGGTTCAATCTTCTGGCGCAGGCGGTAAATATGGGTTTCCAGCGTATGCGTTGTCACGCCCGCGTTATAGCCCCACACTTCGTGCAGCAGCACATCGCGCGGCACCACACCTTCGGGCGCGCGATACAGGAATTTCAGAATATTGGTTTCCTTCTCGGTCAGCCTGATCTTGCGGTCATTTTCGTCAATCAGCATTTTCTGCGCCGGTTTGAACAGATAGGGACCAAGCTGGAACACCGCGTTTTCCGATTGCTCGTGCTGGCGCAGCTGGGCGCGCAGACGCGCCAGCAGAACCGGCAGCTTGAACGGTTTGGTGATGTAATCATTCGCCCCCGAATCCAGCCCCAGAATGGTGTCGGCATCCGAATCATGCCCTGTCAGCATGATGACCGGCGATTTGAAGCCCGCCTTGCGCATACGCTTGCACAATTCGCGTCCATCCGTGTCGGGCAAGCCCACATCCAGTATCGCCAGATCAAACTGGCCTGCGCGAACCTTTTCCATGGCCTCGGCCCCGTTCGCTGCCTCGAACACGTCGAATTCATCGGTCATGACCAGTTGCTCAGACAGCGCTTCGCGCAGGTCATCGTCATCATCGACCAATAGCACCTTGTTCAGTTTGGGCATTGAAAATACTCCTGTTCTTTCTCTCTCATAAATGTGAGGGGCAGGCCCGCAGGACAAGATTTGCTACAATAGACTCACGCGGTCGTGTCGGATGTGGGCAATATGTTTCAATTTCCCTGCCATCGGTCTATGTCAAAGACTATAGCGAAGCGGGATTGGCACATGATACTTGGCCTGACACCAGTGGAATTGATTAACCGCGCCCGCGCGGATTTGCGGCTGGGCGTTCCCGTTATCTTGCGTGACGGTGTGACTGCCGCAGTTATTCTGGCCGCCGAAATGGCCACGCCCGAACGGCTGGCCGAATTGCAGGTTCTGGGGCCGTCACTGGTTCTTGCATTGACGCGGCACCGCGCCGACACCCTGAAGGCACGCTGCTATGATGGTGATCTGGCGCGCGTCCTTGTGCCCGCAGGCGCACAGGTGGCGTGGGTGCGCGCGCTGGCCGACCCCGCCGACGACCTGCGCCACCCGATGAAGGGACCGTTGCACACTGAACGCGACGGTTCGGCAGATTTACACCGCGCAGCGCTTGCCCTGACAAAATCAGCGCAACTGTTGCCCGCTGCACTGGTGTTGCCCCTAGACAATGTTATGGCGGTGGAAAATGCGGGCTTGACCGAATTGCCCATCGCGGAGCTGAACACCGAACTGGCGCGCGAAAGTGACCTTTCCGCAGTCATCAGCGCGCGCCTGCCCATGGCCGCTGCACAGGCAGGGCGCGTGCATATTTTCCGCCCGCGCGATGGCGGGGTGGAACATTACGCCATTGAAATCGGCAAACCGGACCGCGCGGCGCCTGTGCTGGCGCGGCTGCATTCCGCCTGTTTCACGGGCGACGTTCTGGGCAGTCTGAAATGCGATTGCGGCCCGCAACTTCAGGCTGCGCTGACGCAAATGGGCCATGAAGGGGCGGGTGTTTTGCTATATCTGAACCAGGAAGGGCGCGGGATCGGGCTTGCCAATAAAATGCGCGCCTATTCGCTGCAAGATCAGGGGTTCGACACGGTCGAGGCAAACCACCGGCTGGGGTTTGAAGATGATGAACGTGATTTCCGCATCGGGGCTGCATTGCTGCGCAAAATGGGCTTTCATCAGGTGCGGCTGCTGACCAACAACCCGCGCAAGGTCGACATGCTGAACGACAATGGCCTGAACGTTGTGGAACGTGTGCCGCTGCGTGTGGGCGAAACCGCCGAAAACCGCGCCTATCTGGCGACCAAGGCGGCAAAATCAGGGCATTTTCTATGACACGCTTCGATATGGTTCTGACACGGCAGGGGCTGCGCTTCATGGGGCGGACATGGCCCTGCACCATCGGGCGCGGCGGCGTGCGCAGCGACAAACGCGAAGGTGATGGCGCAACGCCCACAGGCGTGCATCGGCTGGTGGGTATGCTATACAGGCCCGACCGCATTGCGAAGCCTGCCGATTGGGCCATGCCGATTGGCCCGCGCGACCTGTGGTCCGACGACCCCGCGCATGAAGATTATAACCTGATGGTGCGCGCGCCCTATCCGTTCAGTCATGAACGCTTGCGGCGCGCGGACCCGCTATATGATCTGGTCATTCTGACGGGTTGGAACTGGCCCCGCGCGGAACGCGGCAAGGGATCGGCCATCTTCATCCACCAATGGCGCAGGCCGGGCTTTCCGACGGCCGGATGCATTGGCCTGTCGCCTGCCAGCCTGCGCCGCATTGCCCCGTTGATACAGTATCAGACCCGCCTGATCGTGCCCGAAACACTGGCCGACTGATACGGGCATGTCGCGCATATGTGCGAAATGCCCGTCGCTGTGGCTTATAGCGGTTGTTGCGCTGCATATGCCTTGCGCAGCACATCCGGGTCATCATGGTGCAATTCCACCGTTATGACACCGGGAAGCTGCGCAAAATCCTGCATCAGGCGGTGCGGGTGCCAGTTGCTGCTGATGCCATCGAATCCTGGCAGCGCCCGCAACAGGGCTGATGTGGAAATGGCGCATCGCGCAGGTCCGACAGGTCCGGCCTGCTGCGCAAGTGCCATCGCCTGTGCCGCAACATCGGGGGTGACCCGCAGGCGCTGCACCACCGCATAATGCGTTTCCCGCACATGGCTAAGATAAAAGGACGCGCCCACAGCGGATGTCATGCCGTAATGCACATCATTGCGTTCGGGTGCTGCCTCCAGATGCCAGCTGCCTGCCGGGTCGAACAACACACGCTCCGCACCATTTATGAACAGCGCCGTGTGATGTCCGTTGCCGGACCTGTGGTGCATGATCGTCACAAGCGTCAGTTCCGGTGCGCCGCCATGAACATGGCGCGCGGCGGACACCGCTTCATCACTGGCCCATGTTTGCTGCCCCGCACACGCGGTCAGCACCAAAAATGCGGCCAGCAACAGGCCAACCGGCATTATGCCCCGAACAAAGCCCAAGGGCATAAGGATTACTGGCATTGACCAACCTCTTTTAGGAACCAATCACCCATACATAAACGGGCACATAGGCGTCAGGAGTTTGCCAGGGCAAGAAAGATCAACACAGCGATCGAAATCGCAGTAACCCATACCGAATAACGGATGAAACCTGCAAAGGTCTTTTCCTGTTCCCGGATATCCATTTTACCATGTTCATGTTTGGCCATCAGGCGCTCCTGTTCGTTCGTTTCCCGAACCGGATATAATATCGCGCGGCATCTGTCACCCCTGCTTGCACCACCTTCGCCGCGAAGTTTTCTAAACGGCCTGCCACAAATACACGCCATCCGCGTCTGCCCATCGTCGCGCGCGGCCTGTGGCTGTCAAATGGTTCAGATGGGCCACCGCCTCGACCAGCGCCAGCCCATAGACCGCCTGTGTAATCTCGCGCTTGAACAGGGGGGCAAAACACTCCCCCGCCTTGCGCGGCGTGGCCAGATGCCCGTGCAGGCGCTTCAATGCACCCTGATGGTTTTCGATCATTTGGCGCAACCGTAATGGCAGGCCGGTGAAGGGCAGCTTGTGGCCGGGCAAAACCAAATGGTCATCAAACGCAAATTCCTTCAGCCCGTCGCAGGTGGCCAGCCATTCCGCAACCGGATCGGCATCGGGTTCTGTCGCATAAACCCCCAGATTGGCCGAAATTGACGGCAGCAACTGGTCAGCCCCCAGCACCAGATTGCAGCTTGTTGACCACAGGGTAATCTGGTCAGGGGCATGGCCCTGCCCCAGCCGCACCACCCAGTCGCGCGCGCCCGCATGCACAACATCCCCGTCCGCGACCCGATGATAGCCCAAGGGCAAGGGCGCAACGCGGTCGCAGAAATTGAACGGGCGTTCTGTCGCGCGCTGCGCCAGAATGTCCGGGTCCATGCCCACACGCCGCCAGAACTCCAGCGTTTCGCGGTTCGGGCGGTCCTGTTCATCCAGCACCATCATCCGGGCCATAAGCCACGCGGTGCGGGTGGTCCACAACTCTGCGCCCTGCGCCTGAAACCAGCCAGCAAGGCCGATATGGTCAGGGTGATGGTGGCTTGCGATCACGCGCTGGACCCGCTTGCCCTTCAACGGCCCCGCCAGCAGGGCAGTCCATGCATCCCGCGTGGCAGAATCATCAAACCCTGTGTCAAAGACAGTCCAGCCATCACCATCATCAAGCACATATGCATTCACATGGTCCAGCGCCATCGGAAGGGCCAGACGCGCCCAGAACACCCCATCGGCAACTGGTATCACCTGCCCCGCGTCAGGCGGGGCGGGAAAAGGATACCGCAAACCTGATTTGGGTGCACCGTCCATCAGGCCGCCAGTTCATCATCGGACAATGCATAAAGCGCGTCCGCACCCGCACGTACCTGCACCAACAAACCCGCATGTTCGGGCAGAAGGCGCGTGATGAACACCCGCGCAAGCGCCTGACGTGCGCTGTCCCCTTCAATGGCCGCCTTCAGGTGGTAATGTGCCCCCAGAACACGGGCGAAGGCGCGCAGATAGGGCACTGCCCCTGCGGCACGGTCTGTCATATCCTGCGCGACCAGCCATTCGGTGGTTTCGCGCAGCGTTTCGGCGGCTTGCCAGACGTCTTCGGCCATGTCGGGAAAGGGGCCGCGCGCGGATTCGGCAAAATCCTCGACTTCCTGCAACAGCCGGAATGCCGCCTCGCCACCATCCATCATTTTACGACCGACAAGGTCCATGGCCTGAATCCCGTTTGTTCCTTCATAGATTGCGGTTACCCGCACATCGCGCAGAAACTGTGCCGCGCCGGTTTCTTCAATGAAACCCATGCCACCATGAACCTGTATCCCAGTGCTTGCAACCTCGATGCCGGTATCGGTGCCCTGTGCCTTGGTAATGGGGGTCAGAAGTGCCGCACGCGCCGCCCATTCATCAGACCCGGTGGCGCGGGCCATATCGATGGCCACGCTATTGGCCAGCGCAATGGCGCGGATGGCAAAAATCTCGGCCTTCATCATGGACAGCATGCGGCGCACATCGGCATGCTCGATGATGGTGCCGGTGTCATTGGTTGGCGTGCGGCCCTGCTTGCGGTCACGCGCATAGGCCAGAGCGTGCTGGAATGCGCCTTCGGCGGCCCCGATCCCCTGAACGCCAACGCCAACGCGCGCATTGTTCATCATTGTGAACATTGCGGCCATCCCCTTGTTTGGGGCGCCCACCATCCAGCCGGTGGCATTGTCATATTCCATCACCGCCGTGGGCGATCCGTGCAGGCCCATCTTGTGTTCCAGCGACACCACACGCAGGCTGTTCTGCGCGCCCGGATTGCCGTCTGCATCCGGTATGAATTTCGGCACCATGCACCGGGTTATCCCCTTGGTGCCTTGCGGGGCATCGGGCAGACGGGCAAGGACCAGATGACAGATGTTTTCTGCCATGTCATGATCACCCCAACTGATATAGATTTTCTGCCCTGAAATACGGAAACTGCCATCCGGTTGCGGGTCTGCCTTGCTGCGCAACGCACCTACATCACTGCCCGCCTGCGGTTCGGTCAGGTTCATGGTGCCGGTCCATTCACCGGAAATCAGTTTCGGCAGATACAGCGCCTTCATCCAGTCATCGGCATGATGCTCCAGCGCCTCGATCTGGCCTTGCGACATCAGCGGGCACAATTCCAGCGACAAACAGGCCGACGACATCATGTCATTCAGCACGACCGCCAATGTCTGCGGCAGGCCCATGCCCCCGTATTCGGGATCTGCGGCAATACCCAGCCACCCCCCTTCAGCAATGGCGCGGAACCCGTCTGCATAGCCGGGCGCTGTGCGCACAACCCCGTTTTCCAGCCGTGCCGGGTGCAGATCGCCATTGCGCTGCAAAGGTTGCAGCACAGCTTCACACAGGCGCGCCGCTTCGGTCAGAATGGCGTTGGTCGTGTCTGGCGTGGCTTCGGCGAACCGTTCGGTCTGGCGCACCTGATCGAAGGCGACGATATGATCCAGCAAAAAGCCGAAATCCTGAAGCGGGGCGCGGTAGGGCATGGGGCCTCCTGACAAGGTGCAGATACTGTTTTGCGGGTGCCGCGACACTTGGCAACATGCATCGCCCACCCTATGAACGTTGTTCTAGCCCGCAGGCGCAGATTCCCAAACAAGGACGCCACGTCACAACATGCTGCCCGAACATGATCAGACCGAACAACTGGACACGACACCCAAGGGCATTTCCCGCGCCAGCACCATTTTGCACAGTGGCGGACTGGTCGCGATGCCCACGGAAACAGTCTACGGGCTGGCGGGCGATGCGCGCAACCCCGCAGCGATTGCCGCCATTTTCGCGGCCAAGGGGCGGCCCGCGCATAACCCGCTGATTGTGCATGTTGCAGGACTGGACGCGGCGCTGGAACTGGCGCAACTGGACCCGACCGCGCGCGCGCTGGCACAAGCGTTCTGGCCCGGTGCGCTGACGCTGGTGGCCCCGTTGCACGCGGCACACGGGCTGGCCCCTGCGGTGACCGCAGGCTTGGGCACAGTCGCGCTGCGTATGCCCGCACACCCCGCGGCACAGGCGCTGCTGGCTGAATTCGGCGGGCCGGTTGCCGCACCGTCTGCCAACCCGTCCGGCCAGATCAGCCCGACCACGCCTGCGCATGTTATGGCGGGCCTGTCGGGGCGCATTGCCGCCGTGCTGGATGGCGGGGCCTGTCCGATTGGTGTGGAATCCACCATCATCGGCACAGATGACACGGGCCGCGCGGTTGTGCTGCGCGCAGGTGGCATCAGCCCCGAGATGATGGCCGATGTGCTGGGCTACATCCCTGCATCCACACAATCTGCCACCATCACGGCCCCCGGCCAGCTTGCATCGCATTATGCGCCGCGCGCGACAGTGCGCCTGAACGCGGCTGTCCCCGCAGGGACTGAAGTTTGGATAGGCTTCGGGCCGGACTGCGCAGGCGCCGATTTCAACCTGTCCGCCACGGGCGATCTGGCCGAAGCCGCAGCGCAACTGTTCGCGATTCTGCATATGGCCGATGCCACAGGCCGCCCCATTGCCGTGGCCCCTGTGCCGGAACGCGGGCTGGGGCTGGCCATCAATGACAGGCTGCGCCGTGCCGCAGCCCCGCGCCAGAACGAGACCGGATCAGGTTAAAACTTCAGTTCGCGTGGCGTTGGAGTTTCCCAAGGCGCGGAGCAAAGGGCTTCAGCCCGCCGCGCCATCGGCGGGCCGTCCCGCGGCCTGCCGATTTGGCCAGTGACACGCCAAGCCTATGATCTTGGGAGTATGCAGCAGGCATAAAGTGAACTGCTCCAACGTCGGATCGGCAGACCCCGGCCCACCGATAGCGCGGGCTTTGTTCATGGCCCCAACGCCCCCCCTTTCAGGCAAGACCCCGAGCCTCGGGCGTCTATTCTGACATGACGCCGCCAAGGGCTGACACGTCGCCTTACGCCTGCGGGCATTCGTCCAGAATGGCACGGAACACGCCCACGGCAGGCGTAATCAATTCATCGGGAAAATCATAATCGGGGTTGTGCAGGTTCGGCACACCCAGCCCCGCCCCCAGAAAAAACAGCGCCGTGCGCGAGGTGCCGCTGAACGCACCAAAATCTTCCGAGGCGCGCATAGGCAGGGCAAAATCCCCCGCAGGCATACCCGACCTGGCAGCGGCACGCGCGACAATAGCGGCGGCGGCGGGGTCATTCACGCTGGCGTTGAAATGGTCATGGCGGCTGATCTGCACATCCAGCCCATGCTGACGGCCCAGCGTTTCCGCCATGCTGCGCAATTCATGCTCGAACATGGTCAGTGCGGGGTCGGTGATGGCGCGCAGGGTTATCCAGACCTCTGCCTGTGCGGGGGCAATCCCGAATGCGGGCTGGCCCATATTCAGATGGCACAAGGTTGCAAGCCGCCCGTCCTGATCCGCGCGCGGTTGCTGGAACCGATGCACCCATGCCAGCAGCGATTGCAGCACCGGCGCGGGGGATTGCCCGGTTTCGGGCTGGGCCGCATGCGCCTCGCGCCCAAGCAGGCACACCCGCAGCCCCACTGATGCGCAGGCCGCAGGCCCCGCCGCCACGGCAACATGCCCCAGCGCCAGCCCCGGCATGTTATGCAGCGCAAATGCCCAGTCAGGGCGCAGCGCTGCAAAGCGCGGATCGGCCAGCACCGCGCGCGCGCCCGCGCCGGTTTCTTCGGCGGGTTGAAACAGCAATATAACGCGGCCCGCGCCCGGCGGCGTGTCGGTCAGGCTGCGACCCAGCCCCGCCAGAATTGCCATATGCCCGTCATGCCCGCATAAATGCGCCACGCCATCCCTGCCCGATCGATGCGCCGCAGCGCTGCGTTCCTGTATTGGCAAGGCGTCCAGTTCGGCGCGCACCATTATCGTCGGCCCCGCTTGCGCGGACTGATAAATTGCGGCCACACCATGCCCGCCAAGATCGCAAACAATCTGGTCAGGGGGGCTTTGCGACAGAAATGCCGTGATTCGGCGTGCGGTCGCCCCTTCATCCCCTGACAGGTCGGGATGGCGGTGCAGATCATGGCGCAGGGCAACAAGCGGGTCGGTCATCGGGGGCTTTCACAAAGGGCCGCATCTGTTTCAGGCAAATTTCCACACATGTCCAGCCTTGGTGCGTGGGGGCACAGTGCGGATGCACATAGCGTTAAGTCCATATTCACAGGTGATCTTGATAGTATATCTCAGCTTTCGTCAGGTGGTGCGTATCAGTAGGATGTCTACTCGCTTAGCAGATCAGGTCATGTGCGAACGCCGGGCGCGTTTGCGCGCGGAGCGTTTGCTGGAACATGCGCGAATGGAACTGACCGCAGCCAATGAACGGTTGAAAGCGCACGCGTTCAGCCTGTCCGACCAAATCATCGAACAACGCGCCGAATTGCACGATATGCGCAGCATTGCGCAAGAACTTGAAGGGGTGAATACCCAAACCGCACAGGAATTGCGGCAAGCCCATTGCGTTGCCGATCTGGCTGATATCCGGCTGCGCGAAGCGATTGAGACGATCACTGACGGATTTGCCGTTTTCGACAACGGGCAAAAGCTGGTGCTGGCCAATCAGGCTTATCTGAGCATCTTTGACGGGTTTTCCGAAGTGACCAAAGGGATCGGGTATAACCGCATTCTTGAAATCTGCGCCTATGAAGGGCTTGTAGACCTGCAGGGCACCGAACCGGGGGATTGGGTACAGTCCATGCTGGCGCGCTGGACGCTTGCACAGATCAAACCGCATGAAATGCATTTCACCAATGGGATCAGTGTCCGCCTGATGGACCGGCGCGTTCCCAATGGCGACTATGTCAGTCTTGTGCGCAACATTACACGCAGCTTGCGGTATCAGGCCCAGTTGATTGACGCGCAAACCCAGGCAGAGGCCGCAGTGCAGGCCAAATCAGTGTTTCTGGCAAATATGAGCCACGAAATCCGCACGCCCATGAACGGGGTTGTCGGCATGGCCGATCTGCTGGCCGAAACGAACCTGAACAATGAACAACGCATCTATGCCGAAACCATCCGCAACAGCGGGCAGGCGCTGGTCACCATCATCAACGATATTCTGGATTTCTCCAAGATGGATGCGGGCAAGATGGACCTGTATCCTGAAAACTTTGATCTGGAAAAAATTATCCACGAAGTGCTAACCTTGCTGGCGCCTGCGGCGCGCGGAAAATCTATCGAATTGATACTGGATTACGACATTTTCCTGCCGCGGCATTTCAAGGCCGATCCCGGCCGTGTGCGGCAGGTTCTGACCAACCTGATCGGCAATGCGGTCAAGTTTACCGAAACCGGCTATGTCCTTGTCCGCGCGGTCGGGGTGCATAAATCCGAACAAGGCCAGCTGGTTCACATCACAATCGAAGATACCGGCATAGGTATTGCCGCCGAACATCTTGAACATGTCTTCTCGGAGTTTCAGCAAGTTGAAGATGCAACCAACCGGCGTTTTGAAGGAACCGGCCTTGGGCTTGCGATTTCACGGCGCATCATCGAATTGATGGGGGGCAGCATCTGGCTGGAATCCGAACCGGGGGTCGGGTCTTGTTTCGGGTGCTCGCTGCATCTGGACCTTGCTGCGGATGCGGGCCATAGCTTTCCGCCACCGCTGCCGTCAGTGCTGCATCAGGTCTTGCTTGTCAGCGATCATTTGATCAGCCGTGGCATTCTGGAACGCCATTTCCAGTCGGCCCGTGTCAAGACCCTGACCGCAACACAGGCCGTGCCCGCCCTGCGCCTGCTGGGACAACACAAGATTGATCTGGTGCTGATCGATCAGGACCTGACATCGGATGATGCCGCGCAAATCGCGGGCATGATTGAACAACAAGCGCCCGGATGTCCGGCAATCATGATGTGTTCGGCCATGGCGGACCACTCGATCCCTGCGGGCACGGGCGGTGTGCGGCACGCCTTGCCAAAGCCGTTGCTGTGGCGCGATGTCGCCGTGTCCATCTGCGCAGCCCTGACACCAGAGCAGCCCGCCAACAGCGCGCATCCCGCACTTTCGGCGCCCCCAACGCCCTGCCATCCTGCCCCCCGTCAAAACCTGCTGACGGTTCTGTATGCCGAAGATAATGCAACAAACCGTCTGGTATTTTCCAAGATGGTTCAGGGGCTTGATCTGGACCTGCATTTCGCTGTGAACGGGCGCGAAGCGGTGGAAAAATTCACCGAATTGCAGCCGGATATAATCTTCATGGATGTTTCCATGCCCGAAATGGATGGCCGCGAAGCCACCCGCCATATCCGCGCGCATGCCAATGGCAGGGCCGTTCCAATTATTGCACTGACAGCACATGCCATGAAGGAGGAGACAGAAAGAATGCTATCGGCGGGGATGAATGGCACGCTGACAAAACCCTTGCGCAAGGCAGACCTGCTGGACGCCATATCCCGCCACAGCCCTGCACCGTAGCAAAAATCAAATGGCGCGCACGAATACAGGTCTGCCCTGTTCCGACATCTCGGGGTCAAATTCATAGCCTGCTGTGTTGAAATCCAGCAAGGCATCGGGGTCGCGCAGCCGGTTTTCCACGATAAAGCGTGCCATCGCACCGCGCGCCTTTTTTGCATAGAAACTGACAACCTTCGGCGCGGCCCCGTCGCGGGATTCCATGAACACAGGGGTAATCACACGCAGGTTCAACGACGCGGCATCGACAGCGCCGAAATATTCCTGCGATGCACAATTCACCAGTATCTGCGCGCCCACGGCATCCGCCGCGTCGTTCAGCGCGCGCGATATCTTGTCGCCCCAATAGTCATACAGGTTCTTGCCATGCGGTCCTGCAAGGCGGCTGCCCATTTCCAACCTGTAGGGCTGCAAAGCATCAAACGGGCGCAGCACACCATAGAGGCCAGACAATATTCGCAAATGGCCATCGGCCCAGTCCAGCGCGTCACGGTCAAGCGAGCGCGCATCAAGCCCGGTATAGGTATCGCCCGCGAAGCCGTAAATCGCCGCGCGCGTCATCTGAGGTTCGGGGTCTGGCGCAAATGCATCGAACCGTTCCAGATTCAGGGCGGCCAATTTGTCGCTGATATGCATCAGCTTTTTCAGACCATCCACCCCCACACCGCGCGCAAGCTGCGCCAGTTCGGCGGCATTGCCCTGAAAATGCGGCGGGCTTAATCTGCGCTGTTCGCCATCTACGGACCAATCCAGCTTTTTTGCAGGCGACAAAACAACGAGCATGAAAACCCCTATAAGCAAACTTCGTCGAACTACCTAGCCAATGGCGCGGAATTGTCCAGCCAGCATTGCCTTAAATGGTTGCCCTTCCCGCCCCCAACCCCTAGTTTCCCCGTAAATCAACGCTAGAGGCAAAACATGCTGTCCCTGATCCAGATTATCCTGCTTGTTCTGAATGTGGCGCAATTCATGATCCTTGCGCATATCATCCTGAGCTGGCTGATCAATTTTCAGGTTCTTAGCCTGAATTCACCTATCGTCGGCTCTATCTGGGACGGGCTTAACCGGCTTTTGGAACCCGCCTATACGCGCATTCGCCAGTTTCTGCCCGATCTTGGGGGTATTGATCTGGCGCCGCTGGTTGCATTGCTTATCATCTACGGGTTGCGCATCATCTTGATCAACAATGTGGGCATGTTCGTCTGACACGCATGCAGACAGATATCAGCGACACACCAGACGCCCTGCTGGCGCGCGTTTTCGGCTTTGCGGAGTTTCGCCCCGGTCAGGCAGAAATCGTCGATGCGGTGCGTCAGGGTCAGGATACGCTGGCCATCATGCCCACAGGCGGCGGCAAATCATTGTGCTATCAACTGCCGGCGCTGTGCCGTGACGGGCTGACACTGGTGATTTCACCATTGATTGCCCTGATGCGCGACCAGGTGCGCGGGTTGCAGGAAGTGGGTGTGTCCGCCGGTGCGCTGACATCCGGCAACACCGACGCCGAAACGGACGCAGTCTATTCTGCCTTGGCCAATGGTGCGCTGAAATTGCTGTATATCGCGCCTGAACGTCTTGCGTCCACCGGCACAATCGACATGCTGCGCCGTGCCGGATGCAGCCTGATTGCCGTGGATGAAGCGCATTGCGTCAGCCAGTGGGGCCACGATTTCCGGCCTGATTACCTGCGGATCGGCGAATTGCGCCGCACGCTTGATGTGCCACTGGCCGCATTCACCGCCACCGCCGATGCCGAAACCCGCACCGAGATTATCAAACGCCTGTTCGGCACAGGGATGCCCAAGATTTTCTTGCGCGGGTTCGACCGGCCCAATATTCACTTGCGCTTCATGGTCAAGAACCGGCCACGCGACCAGATCCTGAGCTATGCGCAGGCCCGCAAGGGCCAGTCGGGCATTGTGTATTGTGCAACCCGCGCGCGCACCGAATCCATCGCGAAGGCGCTGACCGATGCGGGGCACAATGCGCGCGCCTATCATGGCGGCATGGACGCGCATACCCGCCGCATGGTCGAAGAATTGTTTCAGCGCGATGATGACCTGATTGTTGTTGCCACCATCGCCTTTGGTATGGGCGTGGACAAGCCCGATATCCGTTGGGTGGCGCATGCGGATTTGCCCAAATCCATTGAATCCTATTATCAGGAAATTGGCCGCGCAGGGCGCGACGGGGCGCCCGCAGACACCATGACCTTGTTCGGGCAGGATGATATTCGACTGCGCCGCGCGCAGATTGATGAAAGCCCCGCGCCCTTTGAACGCAAATCTGCAGATCATGCACGCCTGAACGCCCTGCTGGGTCTGGCCGAGGCAACACAGTGCCGCCGCCAGATGCTGCTGTCCTATTTCGGCGAGGCATCATCCCCTTGTGGCAATTGCGACCTGTGCACTACACCGGCAAAACTGTTCGACGCAACAACGCCGGTGCGCAAAGCCCTGTCTGCCATTTTGCGCACGGGAGAGAGTTTTGGCGTGGGGCATCTTGTCGATATTCTGACAGGCACGGCGACGCCGAAAGTGCGTGATCGCGGGCATGACCAACTGCCCACCTTCGCGGTCGGCAAAGACCTGAGCCGCGCGAAATGGCAGGCGGTGTTCCGCCAGATGATGGGGCGCGATCTGGTGCGACCGGACCCTGAACGCCACGGCGCGCTGCGCATGACCGATGCCGCGCGCCCGATTTTGCGTGGCGAATCCGACATACAGCTGCGCGAAGACAGCATCAGCACCGCACGCGACGGACCTGCACCGCGCATGCTTGTATCTGAAGAAGACGCGCCCCTGTTGTCCGCGCTGAAAGCCAAGCGCCGCAGTCTGGCGGAAGCCGCGCGCGTGCCCGCCTATGTCATCTTTACCGACCGCACCCTGATCGAAATGGCGGAACGCCGCCCCGACACAATGGATGCGATGGCGCAGATCACCGGCGTGGGCGCAACCAAACTGGAACGCTATGGCGCGGCCTTTCTGGCGGTCATCACCGGCAGCGCCCCCGCCCCGCAACACCCGACGCGGCGCAAACTGGCAGGGCGCGATGCAGGCGCAATCTATGATGATCTGCACAAACTGGCCCGCGATCTGGAACACGGCGCGGATGGCACGCAAAAGCTGCTGACACTTAGCCCCGCGACATTGCGCGCCATCGCAGAATCCAAACCCCAGACGCTGGCCGGGTTAATGCGCATAAAGGGCATGGATGATGCGCGGGCCGAGCGCTTCGGTGATGCCATCATTAACCATTTGAACACGATTTGACGCCACGGCGCGACTTGACCCTGCCCCCTTCGCCCGTCAGGTCTGAACCCAAAAGGAGCGCCAGATATGTATCCCTTCGTGCGTTTTGCCAAAGAAGCCCTGAAATACCGCAATGCCCCGAAACTGGGATTGCTGGAAACACATGTGTCCTATCATCGATGCTGGCCATGGGATCTGGACCCGTGGATTGAATTGAACAACGGCCGCACCCTGACATTATATGATCTGGGGCGTATCCCGATGGCAATGCGCACAGGGCTTACAGGCGTGCTGCGCCGCAACAGATGGGGCATAACCGTTGCGGGCAACAGCACACGGTATCGCCAACGCATACGCGCGTTTGAACGTTTTGAACTGCGCAGCCGCTGCGTTGGCTGGGATGACAGGTTTATCTATGTCGAGCAAAGCATGTGGAAGGGCAGCGTTTGCGCGAACCACATCCTGATCCGTTCGGCATTTACCAGCCCCAAAGGGATAATCCCGCCAGCACAGGTTGTGCAGGAACTAAGCCCCGGAACGGACAGCCCCGCCCTGCCCGCTTGGGTGCAGGCATGGATTGCCGCCGACAGCGAACGCGCATGGCCACCGGCCCGCGATTGAACCGCGCAAAGCAGTATCGCCAAACATAAAGCCGCCCCGCAAATGACTGCGGGGCGGCTTTTATTCTGCGTCCGGGCGTGACCGCCTTTATTCGCGCTCTTCGATGATTTCTACCATATGCGAAACCTTGGCAACCATACCGCGCACGGATGGTGTGTCTTCAAGTTCGCGCACACGGTGCATCTTGTTCAGGCCCAACCCTTTCAGGGTTGCACGCTGAATGGCGGGACGACGGATCGGGGACCCGATCTGTTTGACCACGATGGTTTTTGGCATATCCGATGCTCCCCTTACGCGTCTGCGGTTTCAGCTTCGGGCTTGCGCAGGATCTCGGCCACTTTCTTGCCGCGACGCTGTGCCACCTGACGCGGGCTTGCGGAATTGCGCAGCGCGTCAAATGTGGCCCGAACCATGTTATAGGGGTTCTGGCTGCCTTGCGACTTTGCCACAACATCCTGAAGGCCCAGCATCTCGAACACAGCGCGCATCGGACCACCGGCAATGATGCCGGTCCCCGGTACGGCCTGACGCATGATCACCTTGCCTGCGCCATGACGACCTTCGATGTCGTGATGCAGGGTGCGACCATCGCGCAACGGCACGCGGATCATCTGACGCTTCGCCTGTTCGGTGGCCTTGCGAATTGCTTCGGGCACCTCTTTGGCCTTGCCTTTGCCGAAGCCTACGCGGCCACGCTGGTCACCGACCACCACAAGTGCGGCGAAGCCGAAGCGTTTACCACCCTTCACGGTTTTCGAGACGCGGTTGATCGCAACCAGACGATCGGCGAATTCCGGGTTTTCTTCGCGTTCGCGACGGTCCCGGCGGTTATCTCTTTCTGCCATAATCGTCTCCTCAGAACTTCAGGCCGCCTTCACGGGCAGCATCGGCCAAAGCCTTTACCTTCCCGTGAAAGATGAACCCACCGCGGTCGAAATAGCATTCCTCGATGCCGGCGGCTTTCGCACGTTCGGCAATCGCGATACCAACCTTGGCAGCAGCGTCCTTGTTGTTGACACCCACGACGCCGAAATCTTTTTCCAGTGTCGAGGCCGAAGCCAGTGTAACACCATTCACATCGTCGATCAGCTGAACGCTGATGTTCTTGTTTGAACGGTGTACAGTCAGGCGCGGACGCCCGTTGGCCAATTTCTTTAACTTGTTCCGAACGCGCAGGCGGCGTTTTTGGAACAGCTTTAGCTTAGTGTTCGCCATCTTTCGCGCCCTTACTTCTTCTTGCCTTCCTTACGGAAGATATACTCATCCTTATAGCGGATACCTTTACCCTTATAGGGTTCGGGACGACGCCACTTGCGGATATTTGCTGCGGTTTCACCGACCAGTTGCTGGTCAATACCTTCAACCACGACTTCGGTTTGCTTGGGTGTGGATACTGTCACACCGGCAGGCACCTCGAAGATCACTTCGTGGCTGTAGCCAAGCGAAAGTTTCAGGTCCTTGCCCTGCATCGCTGCACGGTAACCAACGCCGACCAGTTCCAGTTCCTTCTTGAAACCACCGGTCACGCCTTCGGCCAGGTTTGCAACCATCGAACGGGTCATACCCCATTGCTGGCGCGCGCGCTTGGACAGGCCGCGAGGCTTGATCGTGACAACATTGCCATCAATGATGATATCCACATCGTCACCGGCCGTGAAGCTGCGGGTGCCTTTCGGCCCTTTGACTTCGATAGTCTGGCCAGACACCTGCGCGGACACACCCGAAGGCAGTTCAACAGGCTTTTTGCCAATACGAGACATTTCAGCCCTCCTTAGAACACGCGGCAGAGCACTTCGCCACCAACATTGGCGGCCCGTGCTGCTGCATCGGACATGACACCTTTGGGCGTCGAAACGACAGAAATACCCAGACCGTTACGGACTTGCGGGATGTTCTGCACACCGGAATAGACGCGGCGACCGGGTGTGGAAATGCGCTTCAACTCGCGGATAACAGGCTGGCCATCCGCATATTTCAGCGAAATTTCCAGTTCTGCATGTCCGGTCGCAGCCGTCACATTTTCATAGCCACGGATGTAGCCTTCATCTTTCAGCACATCCAGAACCCATGCACGAAGCTTCGATGCGGGGGTGCGGACGGTTGATTTGCCACGCATCTGCGCGTTGCGGATGCGTGTCAGCATATCGCCGAGAGGATCGTTCATCGACATCTTGCGATCTCCTTACCAGCTCGACTTGACCATGCCCGGAATCTGACCCTTGGAGGCCAGATCACGAAGCGCGATCCGCGACAGTTTCAATTTACGATAGTAAGCCTTCGGACGACCTGTCAGCTGGCAGCGGTTGTGCAAGCGCGTCTCGGAGGAGTTGCGCGGCAGTTTTGCCAGTTTCAGGTTTGCCTTGAAGCGCTCTTCCATCGGGCGTTCGGCGTCGGCGGCGATTGCTTTCAGCTCTGCGCGTTTGGTTGCATATTTTGCCACCAGACGCTGACGCTTTCTCTCGCGCTCGACCATTGCTTTTTTAGCCATTGGTTCTCTCCCTCTCGCGTCAGCTATTGAAGGGCATGTTGAAAGCTTTCAACAGCGCCTTTGCTTCCGCGTCGGTTTTCGCGGTGGTGCAGATGATCACATCCATGCCCCAGACTTCGTCGATCTGATCGAAGTTAATTTCGGGGAATACGATATGTTCCTTGATACCCATGGCATAGTTGCCACGACCGTCAAACGACGTGCCTTTGACACCGCGGAAGTCGCGCACGCGCGGCAGGGCGATGGTGATCAGGCGGTCAAGGAATTCATACATGCGCTCACCGCGCAGGGTGACCTTCACGCCCAGCGGCATTTCTTCACGAACGCGGAAACCCGCGATGGAATTGCGCGCCTTGGTGATAACGGCTTTCTGGCCAGCAATCGCAGTCAGATCTGCCTGAGCGGATTTGATTTTCTTGCTGTCCTTAACGGCTTCGCCGATGCCCATGTTCAGCACTATCTTGTCGAGCTTGGGGATCTGCATGTCGTTCTTGTAGCCGAACTCTTCTTTCAGAACCGCACGAACCTGGTCTTTATAGACCCCTTTCAGGCGGGGGGTGTAATTGGCTTGATCAAGCATCAGATCGCCTCCCCGGTTGTTTTGGCGAAGCGAACTTTCTTGTCGTCCTCGACACGGAAGCCAACGCGCGTTGCCTTGCCATTGCCGTCGACCAGCGCAAGATTGGACAGGTGGATCGGCATTGCCTGTGGCAAACGCCCGCCCTGGCTGTCCTGGCCCTGTTTGGTGTGACGGATGGAAATGTTCAGGCCTTCGATGACGGCTTTTTCGTCCTTGGGCATGATGCGGCTGATTTCGCCGGTCTTGCCTTTGTCCTTGCCAGTCAGGATGACGACCTTGTCACCTTTTTTCAGTTTCGCAGCCATCACAACACCTCCGGCGCGAGCGAGATAATCTTCATGAAGTTCTTCGCGCGCAATTCACGCACCACTGGCCCGAAAATACGGGTGCCGACGGGTTCGTTGGTATTGCTCAGGATAACCGCAGCGTTGCGGTCAAAGCGGATTGCGGTGCCGTCTTCGCGACGGACTTCTTTTGCGGTGCGCACGACGACAGCTTTACGCACATCGCCTTTCTTTACGCGGCCCCGCGGGATGGCTTCCTTGACCGACACCACGATGATGTCGCCCACCGACGCGTAGCGTCGCTTGGAACCACCCAGAACCTTGATGCACTGCACCCGGCGTGCGCCGGAGTTGTCAGCGACATCCAGATTGGTCTGCATCTGGATCATTTGGTTTCTCCCGACCTTTGGGTATTCAACCCAGGGTTTCGATAAGTCTGGAGAGGTGTGACTTAAGCCGAAGCTTCAGTCACAACCTCCCAGCGCTTGGTTTTCGAGATAGGTGCGCATTCGCTGATGCGAACTGAATCACCGACCTTGAATTGGTTAAGCGGATCATGGGCGCGATATTTCTTCGTGCTACGAACCGTTTTCTTCATGACAGGGTGCGTGAAGCGGCGCTCTACCAGAACCGTTACGGTCTGGTCGTTCTTGTCGCTCGTCACTTTGCCTTGCAGTATGCGTTTGGGCATGTGCCAGCTCCTTAATTCGCCGCCGCTTCGCGGGCTTTTTCGTTGAGAATGGTCGAAACGCGTGCAGCGTCACGACGGATTTTGCGGACCCGTGCGGTGTTGTCCAACTGGTTCGTTGCCTTCTGGAAGCGCAGGTTAAACGCTTCTTTCTTCAACGATACCAATTCGTCGCGCAGCTGGTCCGGCGTCTTGGAACGTAAATCTTCGGCTTTCATGGCCATTTCCTTCAGTCAACAATCACCGGAGAGCCCCCTGTGACAGGGTCACCCTGATTCCCGGCGGAGGTGGATGAGCGTGCCGTATAGGCGTCTTGGCGGGCTTTGGCAAGGCTTTTGCCCGAAAGAAAACGCCCCGGCCAACCTTAGGCCGGGGCATTCCCGTTGTGTTCAGGTGGCGACCCAACGGGCGCCGCCCTTCTTACCAATCTTCGCGAACGACAACGCGCGTCTTGATCGGCAGTTTCATCGCCGCCAGACGCAATGCCTCGCGGGCGATTGCATCATTGACGCCGTCAATCTCGAACATCACACGGCCGGGTTTGACCTTGGCTGCCCAGAAATCAACAGAGCCTTTACCCTTACCCATACGAACTTCGGTGGGTTTGGACGTGACCGGAACATCAGGAAAGATGCGGATCCAGACACGGCCCTGGCGTTTCATGTGGCGCGTCATGGCACGACGCGCAGCTTCGATCTGGCGTGCCGTAATACGCTCTGGTTCGACAGCTTTCAGGCCATAGCTACCAAAGTTCAGGTCAAACCCGCCCTTTGCGTCGCCTTTGATGCGGCCCTTGTGCTGTTTGCGGAACTTGGTCCGTTTTGGTTGCAACATGGTGTCTCTCCTTCAGTCGGATCAGCGACGCGGGCGCTGTGCGCCGCCGCTGTCCTGAAGTTCCTGATGCCGGCGGTCACGGGCCTGCGGATCATGTTCCATGATCTCGCCCTTGAAGATCCAGACCTTCACACCGATGATGCCATAGGCTGTGTGCGCCTCGGAATGTGCGTGATCGATATCCGCGCGCAGCGTGTGCAGCGGAACGCGACCTTCACGATACCATTCGGTCCGCGCGATTTCCGCACCGCCCAGACGACCGGCAAGGTTCACACGGATACCCAGTGCACCCATACGCATGGCGTTCTGCACAGACCGTTTCATGGCACGGCGGAAGCTGACGCGACGCTCCAGCTGCTGGCAAATGCTTTCTGCCACCAGTTGCGCGTCCAGTTCCGGCTTGCGAATCTCGACAATGTTCAGATGCAGGTCTGACGAAGTCAGATTGGCCAGCTTCTTGCGCAGCGTTTCAATATCGGCGCCTTTTTTGCCGATGATGACGCCGGGACGTGCTGTGTGAATTGTCACGCGGCACTTCTTGTGCGGACGCTCGATAATCACGCGGCTGATGCCTGCGGCCTTGCATTCATCATGGATGAAATCGCGGATCTTCAGATCCTCCAGCAACAGATCGCCGTAATCCTTGCTTTCAGCGAACCAACGGCTGTCCCAGGTGCGGTTCACCTGAAGGCGCATACCGATCGGATTAACCTTCTGACCCATTATGCTTGCTCCTCGACCTGGCGAACCGTGATGGTCAGCTCTGAAAACGGCTTCATGATCTTGCCAAAGCGGCCCCGTGCGCGCGGACGACCGCGTTTCATCACAAGGTTCTTGCCAACCCATGCTTCTGCAACCACCAGCCCGTCAACATCCAGACCATGGTTGTTTTCAGCATTGGCAATCGCCGATTGCAGACATTTCTTGACGTCGCCCGCGATACGCTTCTTGGAGAAGGTCAGATCGCTAAGCGCCTTGTCTACTTTCTTGCCGCGGATCATGGCCGCGACAAGATTCAGTTTCTGCGGCGAGGTGCGCAGCATGCGCGACTTGGCCATGGCCTCGTTTTCGGCCACGCGGCGCGGATTCTTCTCTTTACCCATGGCTTATTTCCGTTTCGCTTTTTTGTCGGCCGCATGCCCGTAATAGGTACGCGTCGGTGAATACTCACCGAATTTCTGGCCAATCATGTCCTCGGTCACATTCACGGGAATGTGCTTCTTGCCGTTGTACACACCAAATGTCAGACCCACGAACTGGGGCAGAATGGTGGAACGGCGGGACCAGATTTTGATAACTTCATTACGACCCGACTCGCGTGACTTCTCCGCCTTTTTCAAGACGTAAGCGTCAACGAAAGGGCCCTTCCAAACTGAACGTGCCATGGATTAGCGACCCTTCTTCTTCGCGTGACGTGACCGCAGAATATACTGGTCGGTCTGCTTGTTGGAGCGCGTCTTGCGACCCTTGGTGTCCTTGCCCCAGGGCGTAACCGGCGTACGGCCACCCGAGGTGCGACCCTCACCACCACCATGGGGGTGATCGATCGGGTTCATGGCAACACCACGCACCGACGGGCGTTTGCCCTGATGGCGCGTACGACCGGCCTTACCGAAATTCTGGTTCGAATTGTCAGGGTTCGACACGGCACCAACCGTGGCAAAACATTCCTGACGCACCAGACGCAGCTCACCCGATGACAGGCGAATCTGTGCATAGCCACCGTCGCGGCCCACAAACTGGGCATAGGTGCCAGCAGCACGCGCGATCTGACCACCCTTCCCGGGCTTCATTTCGATGTTGTGCACGATTGTGCCGATGGGCATGCCGGAAAACGGCATCGCATTGCCGGGCTTGATGTCGGCTTTCGCGGACGCGATAACCTTGTCACCAATCGCCAGACGCTGCGGCGCCAGGATGTAGGCCTGCTCGCCATCGGCATACTTGACCAATGCGATGAAGGCGGTGCGGTTCGGGTCGTATTCGATCCGTTCCACAACAGCCGGAACATCAAGCTTGTTGCGCTTGAAATCCACGATACGATAAAGACGCTTTGCGCCACCGCCAATGCGGCGTGCAGTGATCCGTCCGGTGTTGTTCCGCCCGCCCGATTTCGTCAAACCCTGTGTAAGGGATTTGACGGGACGACCTTTCCAAAGCTCCGAACGGTCGATCAGAACCAGCCCACGCTGGCCCGGCGTCGTCGGCTTATACGACTTGAGTGCCATGCTTTCTGTCTTCCGTCAGCTCTGGACCAAAAAGGTCCGGTTTCTGTAAATCCGGCGCAATGCGCCAAATAACCAACGGCCCCGAATGCGTCGGGGCCGCTGAGTCGTTCAGTCTCTTATCAAAGGCCGGTCGAGACGTCGATAGCATTTCCCTCTTCGAGGGTAACATATGCTTTCTTTACGTCCTTGCGCCGACCAGCGATTCCGCGGAAGCGCTTGGTCTTGCCTTTGGTGATCGTGGTGTTGACCGCCTTGACCTTCACACCAAAGATTGCTTCGACAGCGTCCTTGATCTGGGGCTTGCTGGCATCAATCGCCACCTCGAACACCACGGCATTGGCTTCCGATGCCATGGTCGCTTTTTCAGTGATAACCGGCTTGCGGATCACATCGTATTGGGTTGCTTTCACACTCATGCCAGTCGAGCCTCCAGTGCTTCCAGGCCCGCACGGGTGATCACCAGCGTGTCACGGCGCAGAATGTCATAGACATTCGCCCCGATCGACGGCAGCACATCAACACCATCAAGGTTACGGGCAGCGCGGGCAAAATTTTCGTTCACCTCTGTCCCGTCAATGACAAGGGCTTTCTTCCAGCCCATATCCTTGATTGCCTTGGCCAGAATGGCAGTCTTCGCTTCTGCCATCTCGGTCGTGTCCAGAACCACAAGCTTGCCGCTGCCAGCTTTCGCCGACAATGCAAGCTTCAGGCCAAGTGCACGAATTTTCTTCGGCAGATCAAATGCATGGCTGCGCGGGGTCGGGCCCTTGTATACACCACCTTTGCGGAAGATCGGCGCGTTCCGGTCACCGTGGCGTGCGCCGCCGGTGCCCTTCTGGCGATAGATCTTCTTGGTGGAGTAGCTGGTTTCCGAACGGGTCTTCACCTTATGGGTGCCGGCCTGGGCCTTCGCCCGCTGCCAGCGCACCACACGGTGCAGGATGTCGGCGCGTGGCTCAAGGCCAAAAATGGCCTCATTGAGCTCAACCTCACCGGCAGTTCCTGCCTGCAGATTGACAACGTCGAGTTTCATCTCACTCGCCTTCCTTCTTATCGGCTTCAATCGAAGCTTCAGCCTGTTCCAGTGCAGCATCCTGCTCTGCGGCGTCGGCTTCCATCGCGGCCTTGCGTGCAGCTTCTTCCTCGGCGGCGGCGGCAGCAGCGGCTTCTTCTGCGGCCTTGCGGGCAGCATCAGCGGCTGATTTCAGCGCGGCAGGCAGAATTGCGTTTTCAGGGAAAGGTTTTTTAACCGCATCCTTGATCGTAACCCACCCGCCTTTTGACCCCGGTACGGCACCCTTGACCATGATCAGGCCACGGTCACTGTCGGTCTTGACGACCTGAAGGTTTTGCGTGGTGATCCGCGCAGCACCCATGTGACCGGCCATTTTCTTGCCTTTGAACACCTTGCCAGGGTCCTGACACTGACCGGTGGACCCGTGCGAACGGTGGCTGATCGACACACCGTGGCTGGCCCGCAGACCGCCAAAGTTGTGACGCTTCATCGCACCAGCAAAGCCCTTACCAATCGATGTGCCCGCGATGTCAACAAACTGACCCTCGAAATAATGATCGGCGGTGATTTCCTCACCGATTTCGATCAAATTCTCAGGGCTGACACGGAACTCAGCCAGTTTGCGCTTGGGCGCAACATTGGCTTTGGCGTAATGCCCGCGCATCGGCGCGGAAACACGCTTGGCTTTCGCCGCGCCAGCACCAAGCTGAACAGCAGTGTAGCCATCCTTGTCAGCAGTGCGTTGTGACACAACCTGCAAACCGTCGAGCTGAAGAACAGTCACGGGAACTTGCCGCCCGTCCTCCATAAACAACCGGGTCATCCCCAGCTTCTTTGCGATAACTCCAGAGCGCATTGTCCTGGCTCCTTACACTTTGATCTCGACATCGACACCTGCAGCGAGATCGAGCTTCATCAGCGCGTCAACGGTCTGCGGGGTCGGATCGACGATGTCGAGCAAACGTTTATGAGTGCGGATCTCCCACTGGTCGCGCGACTTCTTGTCGATATGCGGACCACGAAGAACCGTAAACTTTTCAATCTTGTTTGGCAGCGGAATCGGACCGCGAACCTGTGCGCCCGTGCGTTTGGCAGTATTGACGATTTCCTGTGTGCTGGCGTCCAGTACACGGTAATCGAATGCCTTAAGCCGGATGCGGATATTCTGACCTTGCATTGTCTTGTCCTCGGCTGGGAGGGGCGCGGCTATCCGCGCACCCTGCCTGCGTTTCGATTACTCGATGATTTTTGCAACGACGCCGGCGCCGACGGTGCGGCCGCCTTCACGGATGGCGAAGCGCAGTTTCTCTTCCATGGCGATGGGCGCGATCAGTTCAACCGTGAATTTCAGGTTGTCGCCCGGCATCACCATT
>JAFIEO010000007.1 GCA_020832445.1 Paracoccaceae bacterium | reverse complement strand
CGCCCCCCCGCCCCCCCCCCCCCCCGCCCCCCCCCGGCCCCGGGCGCCCCCCCGCGGCGGGCGGGGCGGCCCGCCGCCCCCCAAACCCCCTGCCTGAAGGGGGGGGCACGCCCCCCTTCAGAAACCCCTGTGGATATTTTGACCAGAATGAAAGCACACAGCCCTGGTGAACCCCGCAATGCTGGGGGGTTGGTGTTTGGGCGCTGCGTTTATGGGTGCCCGTTGCGTGTGGATGGTGGCAAGTCCTGACAGGGGTTTGCAGTATTGTCACGGCATGTGAAGAAACACATAATTTTATTCAAACTGGACGCCTATTCGCTTATAGGTTGAATGATGCGGCGTGTGAAACGCGCGTCACACATCAGAATGTGCAGGTTTGAATTTGAAACGACGCAACCCCAACTGGGCAGCCCATTACCCGCCCGCTCTGATCCTTGCAGGCGTTGTGGCGGGCTTGGCCGGATGCATGACGTTGCCCAAGGCGCCGCATGAGTTGCAAGCCGAGATAGCGCGGGCTGAATGGGCGATTGTGCCTGCGGCAAATGCCTGGGTTCATGTGCCCGAGGCGCGGCTGGTCATGGAGCGCCGCGCGGGTGGGCTGGTCGAGCAGCGTATTGCCCTGCCGAATGCCACAGTCTTGCAAGGCGACAATTTTATCTTTTTGCGCGCGATCACTTCCGGATCCCCCGGTGTAATCAGGCTGGAGCGCGTGCTGGAGCAGGCCGGTGGCCTGCCCTATCCGTTTTCGCAAGACGACTTGTCGGCCATGCGCGGGCGCACCGACAGTGCGGGTGCGCTGAGTTGGGCCGAATGGGGCGACGGGGCGGGTACCAGCTGTGTTCTTGCGCTGCGCCGTCTGGGGGTAGGCGCGCGCGTGCTGCCCGGACAGGCCAGTGCGATTGATATGGTGTTGCGCAATTGCGTGCGGGGCGAGGCGGATGCGGCCCTTGCCCCTGCGGCCCCTGACGCAGTTGCCTTTTCTGCGCAAGCCCGCCCGTCTGGCGATATATCTCAGCGCAATTTGTCCCCGCTTGCGGCGCCGGCACCATGACGGCGCGCGGGGGAGCACACGTCCGGCGCTGGCCTGGCTGCTTGGTCTTTTGTGGGTCATATTGCTGGTGCCGATTGTGGTGCTGGCTGCGACGCCCACATCCACACAGGTGCAGGCGCTGCTGGGGGTGGTGACTGTCGGGATTGTCGTGGTGCTGAAGCCTTTTGCCCGCCGCCGGATTGTCGCGCGGCTGGCGTTGCTGGCCATCGCAAGCCTGCTGATCCTGCGTTACTGGATCTGGCGGCTGACGGAAACCCTGCCGTCGCCGGATGCGCCGGTGTCCCTTGCGGTGGCATTGCTGCTGTTTGCGATCGAAACCTATGCCATCGGGGTGTTTTTCCTGACGGCCTTTATCAATTCCGACCCGATCGACCACCCTTTGCCCAAGCGCGTGCGTGCCAAGGATTTGCCACGGGTGGATGTGTTGGTTCCGTCCTATAACGAGCCGCCAGAGATGCTGAGTGTGACCTTGTCGGCGGCCAAGCAGATATTCTATCCGGCGGACAAGCTGCGCGTTGTGCTGTGTGATGACGGGGGCACGGACCAGCGCTGCGCCCATGCCGATCCGGCCATCGCGACCGCTGCCCGCGCGCGGCGCGCGCAATTGCAGAAAATGTGCGCTGATCTGGATGTCATGTACAGCACCCGCGCGCGCAATGAACATGCCAAAGCGGGCAATATGAGCGCTGCACTGGCGCGGCTGGATGGCGATCTGGTGGTGGTGTTTGACGCCGACCATGTGCCAAGCCGCGATTTCCTTGCGCGCACTGTCGGCTATTTCGTGCAGAACCCGCGCCTGTTTCTGGTGCAGACGCCGCATTTTTTCATCAATCAGGACCCGATTCAGCGAAACCTGGGATTCGCGCGGGACTGCCCTGCGGAAAACGAGATGTTCTATACCGATATCCACCGTGGGCTGGATCGTTGGCAGGGGGCATTCTTTTGTGGGTCTGCGGCGGTGCTGCGCCGTGCGGCACTGGACGAGGTGGGCGGGTTTTCCGGCGAGACGATCACCGAAGATGCCGAAACGGCGCTGGATATTCACGCGCGCGGCTGGGAAAGCATGTATGTCAACCGCGCCATGATTGCGGGGCTTCAGCCCGAGACATTTTCGACATTCATCCAGCAGCGCGGGCGTTGGGCCACGGGCATGATCCAGATGTTGCTGTTGAAAAACCCGCTGTTCCGGCGTGGGCTGAAGCCGCAGCAACGGCTTTGCTATATCAATTCCATGAGTTTCTGGCTGTTCCCGCTGGTGCGCATCGGGTTTCTGATTATCCCGTTGTTTTATCTGTTTTTCGGGCTGGAAATCTTTGTGGCGACGGGGCCGGAAGTGCTGGCCTATATGGTCAGCTATCTGCTGGTCAGTTTTCTGGTTCAGAATGCGCTGTTTGGCAGGGTGCGATGGCCCCTGATTTCCGAAGTGTATGAAGTGGCGCAGGCCCCCCTATCTGGGGATGCAGATATTAAAGACTATTTTGCGACCGCGTGCGGCGACATTTGCAGTGACCGCCAAGGATGAAACGCTGGACAGCGATGCGATTTCGCCAATCTACAAACCCCTTCTGGCGCTGTTTGCCTTGCTGGCGCTGGGGTTGGCGATTGCCGTGTTTCGTTGGTTTGCCTTTCCCGGTGACCGGACCACGATCGAGGTTGTGGGCGGCTGGGCGGTGTTCAATTTCCTGCTGACGGGGCTGGCGCTGCGGGCAGTGGCGGAAAAACGGCAGCGCCGCACCGTTCCCCGCGTAGAGGTTTCGACCCCTGCGCAGATACGTGTCGTGCAGCAGGACGCGACAGGATCGCGCGCGCTGGATGTCATGATAACCGATGCATCTACGGGGGGCGCGCGTGTGGACATTCCCATACCGGCGCATGACAGCCCCGAGCACGAAATCTGCACAGCATTGGAAAAGGGCACGCGGCTGGTTTTGCACCCGTCTTTTCCAGAGGCCCCGCATCTGGAGTATGATCTGTTGACGCAAGTGCAGTCCATGACGCGCACATCTTCAGGGATTGTGGTTGGCTTGCGGTTTGTTCCCGACCAACCCATCCAGAAGCGGGCTTGCGTGGCCTATCTGATATTTGCCGATAGCGAAAACTGGCGGCGCATGCGCGATGATGACACGCGCCCCAAGGGGCTTTTTGCGGGGCTGGTCTATGTGTTCTGGCTTGCACTGACGTCCATGCCGCGAACCTTGCGCGATTTCATGAACGAGCCGGGGCGCCGGCGGCGTATGAAACAAGGGAGCGCGGAAGATACGGATGCGGTTCACCTGCTGGCCTTTGGCGAGGATTTTGACCCGACGCCGCCATCCGGTCATCGCCCGCGCAGGGCCGACGGGCTGGATTTCATTCTGGCAGATGATGAGGGGGGCAAGGCATGACCCCCCTTCGCACCCTGACAGTCTGCGTATCGGTGGCGCGGTGTTGGCTGTCATGATGGCGGCCTTGCCTGCGGCTGCGCAACTGATCGAGCTTGACCCTGATGTTCTGGATGTTGCGCCGACAGATGCGCCGCATCTGCCGCTACCGCAGGTGGCACCCGCGCAACCCATTGCCAAGCAAGCCGCACGCGGGCGCGATAGCAAGGCTGTGGCAGATGCCGGCGCGGCGGACATCGCGGATGATGTGCTGGTGCCATTGCGGCCCCTTCGGCCACATATTGTAGCGGGCGAGGCCACACGCCTGACGGGAGAAGCAGCTTCCGACCGGTTCATTCTGTTCCTGCCCGAAGACCCCGGCGCGACAGGGCTGCGCATTGCCCATCGCACCGGCATTGACGCCCTGCCAGAGCGGTCCAGCCTGCGGGTTCTTGTCAATGATGTGCCTGTCGGGGAAATCGGGCCCGAGAATTTCAGCGAATTCGGTCAGGACGTGCTTGATGTGCCGGATGGGCTGTTGCGCGCGGGGCGCAACAGTGTCGAAGTGCAGGCACGGCAAACGCACCGTGTGGCCTGCGGGCCGGACGCGTCCTTCGCGCTATGGACAGAGATTGACACCGCAAATAGCGGCATTGTTGTGTCTGCCGACAGTTTCGGTGTGGGGCCGGTGGGCTTTCTGGCGGCGATTGCCGCGCAGGCGGCGCGCGGGCAGCCAATCACGGTGCGCCGCCCCGACCCTGATGCGTCGTTGCTCGATGCAGCCCCGTTCATTGGTCAGGTGGCGGCGGCGCTGGGCGGAACACCCCCTGAAATTGTAAGTGCGCCCTATTGGGGGATGGCACCTGACACGCCCGAACTGGCCCGAATAACCGCGCTGCCCAAGGGCGAGGGGCTGGAGCAGCCCCGCATCATGCGCGGGGGCGACGGGGCAATGGTGCTGCTGGTCGAGCGGGATTCGGATTACGCATCGATCAGTTCGTCATTGATGGAGGCATTCCAGCCAGCATTTTCAACGCGCCTGCCTGTCCTGACACCGGGACAGGAACAGACATTGTCGGATCTGGGCAGTTCGCGCCTGACCGGACAGGGGCGCTATATTCTGATGTCGGTCGATTTTGCGTTGCCGTGGAACTGGGTGCTGCTGGCTTCCCAGAAGGCGCGACTGGTTCTGAATTACCGTTTCGCCCAGAACCTGCCGGATGGTGCGCTGTTGCTGGTCAAGGTGAACGGAACGCCTGTGCGCATGTTGCCCCTTGACCATGGCGGCGGTCAGAACATGCCCAGCCTGCCGGTTGCATTCGGTGCCAACCTGCTGCACCCCGGCGCAAACCGCCTTGAATTCGAGGCATTGATCCCGGGCGATCCGCCAGATGCGGCCTGCCCGCCGATAGACGGGCCGGTTGTGGAAATTTCCGAAGGCAGCCGCCTGTTTGTCCCTGCATCACCGTCGATGACATTGCCGTCAATCGACATGTCACTGGCGCTGATGGCCCCTGAAAATATTGTCACCACCGATCGCGCAGCCGCGCAACTGTCCCCCGGTGTGGTGCCGCAGATCGCCGCAGCCCTGATGCTGCCGCAGGGTGGTGATGGTCCGCGCAGCCGCTATGTGCAACTGACTGTCGCCAGCTTTGCCGACCTGCCGGACCTGTATGCCGCCTTGGGGGGCGATGTCATGCGCGGGCTGCAAGATGCACTGAGCAGGGATATCATCCGCCCTGTGGCAGATCCGGCCCCCGCCACCGCGTGGGACATGGTCGAGCGTCCGACCAGCCTGTTCAACCTGCCAAGTTTTGGTGCAATCACCGACTGGCCTAACCGCCTGCGCTTGAGTGCCAGATCGCTGGTTTTCGGGCGCACCCCATCCTTGATTGACTGGTTGCACGGGCAAGAGGCGGACGCCGCACTGCTGCAACCTGATGCGGCGCAGCCGGGGGAAATCTGGCTGGTGTTCGCCCCCCATGCCACGCCGTCCACGATTGTCCGGTCACTGGTGGCAAGCCGCGACGGGCCATCGGGGCAGGTGGCCCTTTATTCTGCCACCGATGGGTGGCGAAACTGGACCGACCCGTCCCGCCCGTTGATCGTGCAAGAGGGGGTCAACTGGAACACCCTGCGCCCGATTCTGGGCAATTACGCAACCTTGCAGCCCTTGGTCTTTCTTGGGGTGGTGATTTTTCTGGCGCTGCTCTCGGCGGGGATTGCGCTGTTTTTCCTGAAGCTGACAAGAAAGCCTGACCAATGAAGCGACGTGCATTCCTGAACACCGCTGCTGCCGCGTCCCTGTGCCAGTTTGGTTGGCCCGCCGCATATGGGCAAACATTGTCAGATGACGGCACGCAGCCATTATGGCCCCTTTGGCTGGCATGGCGCGACAGGCATCTGGATTTCAGCGGCCGTGTGATTGATGGACCCCAGCGCAGTGCCAGCCATTCCGAGGGGCAGGGCTATGGCATGGTTCTGGCGGCCAAGATGGGGGATGGTGACGCCTTCCGGCGCATGGCCGAATGGACCGATTCCAATCTGGCGATCCGGTCAGATAATCTGCTGGCGTGGCGGTGGTTGCCCGATACGCCCGAACGTGTGCCTGATCTGAACAATGCCAGCGATGGCGATCTGTTCTATGCCTGGGCGTTGTTGCTGGGTGCGGAAAAATTCGGGACAGCCGCATGGCGTGAACGCGCCCGCGGCATTGCCGCCGATCTGGTGGGTAAATGCGTGACCATGCGCCCCGACCGGCCTGACACACCTGTTCTTTTGCCCGCAGAATACGGGTTTCACAACGAAGGGCGCGTTATCTTCAATCCGTCCTATATCATGCCCGTAGCGCTGCGCGATCTGGCGATTGCCAGCGGGCAGGCGCAACTGGAACAGGTTGCGCAGTCAGGCCTTGCCTTGATGGATCAGATTGCCGCGCAAGGGCTGGTGCCCGACTGGCTGGAACTGACAGCTGACGGTCCCCGCCCCGCAGACGGGTTTTCCGCACATGCCGGATATGAAGCCATCCGCATACCGCTATACCTGATCTGGTCAGGGAATGCGTCGCACCGCGCGGTTCTGGGCGCGGCGGCGGCCATGGCGCAGGCCCCGCGGGGACAGGGTGCCACAGTTATGGACAGCACCAGCGGGGCAATCCTTGAAACCAGCCGCGATGCCGGATTTCGCGCCATTGCCGCACTTGCAGATTGCGCGGCGAAGGGCGGCAAGGGCGCGGCCATCCCGCCCTTCGCCGCTGACCAACCCTATTACCCTGCCACGCTGCACATGTTCGTGCTGCTGGCGCAAATCAAGGTTTTGTCGTCATGTCGTCCCATCTGACCACCTTTGGCCGGGTTGTTGTGCTGGCCTGTGCCTGCGCATTCGGCACCATTGCGCCAGTGGCGGCGCAAAGCCCGTCCAGCAGTGATTTGCAGGCGTTGCGGTTCTATCTGAACCAAGGCAATGATCCCGCCATCAGTGCCGAACTGCGCCGCCTGCAAAGCCAGTTCCCTGACTGGACACCCCCGTCTGATGTGTCGCAACTGCTGGATGGGGACGGGCCTGCCAGCATTGACCGGATATACAGGCTGATTGACGCGGATGATTTCACGGCCGCCCGCGCCCTGATTGACGAAACCGACCGGGAATACCCCGACTGGGCGCCCCCGTCAGACCTGCTGGACCTGCTGACCCTGTCCGAAGGTCAGGTCGAATTTTCGGCGGCGGTGGCTGCGGGGCAGATGAATGCGGCCATTGGCATAGTGCGCGGAATCCCTGCCTTGCTGTCGTGCGAGCGGGTCAATAACGCGTGGGAACTTGCGGACATTCATCTGTCGCAAGGCAATACGGTGCAGGCGCTGGGCATTTACCGTTCGGTCATCGGGGCATGCCCGGACCGTGCCATTCTGGTTGCCACACTGGAAAAGGCCGATGCGGTTGCCAGTCTGGATGAACTGGCGGCGCTTTCTGACCTTGCGCAGGATCAGCATGACGACATGGCAGGACTGGTGCGCCAGACCGAAGACCGCTTGCGCGCAGGGCGACAGGCGCCCGCGCGCGGGCGCAATAGTGATCAGGTCATCGAACTGGAAGGCGGGCCAGACGGGCAAACCGCGCAACAGGCCCCGCCCGCGCGCCCGTCCCCGCCTGCCGAAACACCACCAGCCGCAACACCCGCGCCAGCGGCTGCGGCCCCGTCGGCCCCATCGCAACCGTCCACAGCCCCTGCCGCCAGTCAAAATGCGGTGGAACGTGCCGCACAGCGCGGGGCATGGGCGGAGTGTCTGGCGCTGTCTGCCAATACCAGCAATGTGACGGTCATGTTCCAGCGCGGGTGGTGCGCCTACAATGCCGAACGCACCATGGAGGCGATCTCGGCATTTCAGTTCGTCGCGCAGCGCAGCAGTTCAGCGACGGTGCGCCGCGATGCCGCCTATGGCTGGATGTTGTCATTGCTGAAGCTGAACATGACCGAACAGGCCGCACAACTGGCCGCCAGCGCCGATCTGACGCGCGAGCAACGCATTGAGGTGGAAAGCCAGATTCTGGACCAGCGCGGCGTGCGCGCCTATGAAAACCGCGATTATGCCCGCGCCATTGCCTTCTTCGAGGCCCATGAAAACCTGACCGGATATATGCGCCGTGATCTGGGGTTGCTGCGCGGTTACGCGCTTCTCAATCAGGGGCGACAGGCGCAAGCGCGTGACATCTTCATGACCCTGCACCGACAGCTTTCCACGCGCGAGACACGCAACGCCCTGCGCGCATTGGAATGACACCACACTGACAGAAAGGTCATAAGATGAGCACAGACCGTCACGAAACCACAGCGCAGCTTGAAGGGTTCGTTTCCAGATGGGAAGCGGAACTGCCTGCAGAAATTGTGCCGGTGGTGCATGAACACTACCAAAACCTTGTGCAACTGACAAAGGCCCTGCAAGCAACAGGCCGTTCCCAAGACCAGATAAGGCGTGATGTTCATGTCCTGATTTGCAGTTACGAGGCCAAAATTCTTGAAGCGATCCGTCTGGAGGACATGCGATGACATTCACCGCGAAGCTGAAAGCAAATGATGAACAAGGCCGTCTGGCGGCCCTGAAGCGCTACCAGATTCTGGACACCGCGCCCGAAGTGGAATTTGAAGATATAATTTCACTGGTCAAAACCGTGTTGGGCGCCCCCATCGCCGCAATTTCATTGATTGACAGTGACAGGCAGTGGTTCAAGGCAATATCCGGTGTCGATGTGACCCAAACACCCCGGTCCATTGCGTTTTGTGACCACACCATACGCGATGGGATGCCCTTGAAAGTTACGGATGCAACACGCGACCCAAGATTTGCCGACAATCCCATGGTCACAGGTGCGCCGGGGGTGCGGTATTATCTGGGCGTGCCATTGCGTTCGCCGGACGGGTATAACATCGGGTCGTTATGTATTCTGGGCGACACCCCGCGCGATTTTTCAGATGACGAGGTTAAGGTGCTGCAAAGCTTCGCAAGCCTGATTGTGTCCCAGATGGAATTGCGGCTGGTATCGCGCCACGACACGCTGACAGGAACATTGACGCGCAGCGCTTTTGATGCGCGGCTGAAGTCAGAATTTGAATCGCGCGACAAGACACCTAAAGCCTTGCTTTTGCTGGATATAGATCACTTCAAATCTATCAATGACACATTCGGCCATGCGACCGGCGACACGGCCCTGCGCGCGGTTGGCGAGGTGTTGAAGAAAAACCTGCGTGAAACTGACCTGATCGGGCGTTATGGCGGCGAGGAATTTCTGATCTTGCTGCGCAATGTGACACCGGATGTCGCACTTGCGCAAAGCGAGCGATTGCGCCGCAGCGTGTCGCAACTGAAGCTTGCGGAACTTGGGGGGCGACGGCTGACCATCAGCATCGGGCTGGCGTCCTATACCCCGTCCGTCACCAGCATCGAGGATTGGCTGCGGCGTGCGGACAAATCACTGTATGACGCCAAGCACGCAGGGCGCAATCAGGTGGTTGCCGCATGAAAGTAATAAGTTAGATCGTGTGGCGTGAATGTGAATGAACGCTACTCTAAACCTCACTCAGATGCCCCCTATTGCGCTGGTCCGGCGTGCCCCGCCCGGCAGGCGGGGTGTTGCGGCATGGTCAAAAATTCCTGATGTGATCAAATTTCTTGCATCCATGCTTTGAATGCCCAACAATGTGGCATTGCGGTGCCGGGGGTGCCTGGTTCCCGCGCCTGCGCAATGACAGCGTGCCAAACACAACTTACGCAAAATGACGTAAGATCAACAGGAGGGTTCTTGATGTTCCACCGCACTTTGACCGCTGCAATCGGCTTTTCGGCCCTTGCAGTGTCTGCGCATGCGCAGACAAATATGCCATTCGCACTGGACTGGCGGTTCGAGGGGCCATCTGCCCCCTATTTCGTGGCCATCGACAAGGGCTATTTCGCAGATGCTGGCCTTGAAGTGGAAGTGACCGCAGGGCAAGGCAGCCTTGACGCCATTCCCAAAGTGGCCACCGGCGCATTCCCCGTAGGATTTGCCGATATCAACAGCCTGATCAAATTCCTTGACCAGAACCCGGATGCGCCAGTGATCGGCGCGATGATGGTCTATGACAAGCCGCCATTCGCCATTGTGGGCCGCAAGTCGCTGGGCATTGAAACCCCGTCCGATCTGGAAGGGCGCATTCTGGGCGCACCGCCCCCCGATGGCGCATTCGCGCAATGGCCGATTTTTGTGGCCGAAACCGGCATTGACGAAAGCACTGTCACCATTGAACCCGTGGGTTTTCCAACGCGCGAGCCGTCACTGGCCGAAGGCACTGTTGACGCGGTGACCGGCTTTTCCTTCACATCATTCCTGAGCACCGCACGGCTGGGCGTTCCCGAAGATGACCTGACCGTCATACTTATGGCGGATCACGGGGTTGATCTGTATGGCAATGTCATCATCGTCAATACCGATTTCGCGGCAGAAAACCCCGATGCGGTGTCCGGCTTCCTTGAAGCGGTTGCCAAAGGCTGGGTGGACACGATTGCAGACCCGGCGGCTGCGATTGAAGCGCTTGTCAGCCGCAACCCCGCGATGGATGGCGATCTGGAATTGCGCCGTCTGGAACTGGCGCTGGCGGATTCGGTGGTGACCGATTGGGTCATGGAAAATGGTATGGGCATTATCGATGCCGATCGTTTTGCCAATTCTCTGGAGCAGATCAAGCTGACCTATGAGTATCAGACAGAACCCGATGCATCGGTCTATTTCACCGATGCCTTCCTGCCCGAAGGCGGGTTCAAACTGGACTGATCCAAGTTCAACTTCCAGCGCGGACCCGTGGCCCGCGCTGGTGACCACACCTTCGGGGGCAGGATGCAGAATCTTATCGAAATCAAAGGCGTAAAGCATGCCTATCAGACCGATTCAGGGCCGTTGCCGGTGCTGGACGGGCTGGAAATTGCGGTTCCTGAAGGTGGGTTCGTGGCTGTTGTCGGCCCGTCGGGTTGTGGCAAATCCACGCTGACGCGGTTGATTGCGGGCCTGATGAAGCCGGACGAGGGCGAAGTCTGGCTGCATGGCGAACGGGTCAAGGGGCCGCGTTCGACTGTGGGGATGGCGTTTCAGAACCCCGTGCTGCTGGAATGGCGCACGATTTTGAAAAATGTTCTGCTGCCGCTGGAAATTGTGCCGACAAAACTGTCGAAGAAGCAGGCCGAAGAGCGCGCGCGTTTTCTGCTGTCGCTGGTGGGGCTGGAAGGGTTCGAGGACAAGCGCCCGTCGGAATTGTCAGGCGGTATGCGCCAGCGCGCCAGCCTATGCCGCGCGCTGATCCATCAGCCCGACGTGCTTATTCTGGATGAACCGTTTGGCGCATTGGATGCGTTTACCCGCGAAGATCTGTGGCAGACCATGCACCGCGTCAAGGAACGCGAACCGTTTACGGGTGTGCTGATCACCCATGACCTGCGCGAGTCGATCTTTTTGTCCGATCAGGTTGTCGTGCTGTCGGGCCGTCCGGCGCGCACGCAATATGTGCTGGATGTGCCATCCGACGGGCCGCGCACGCTGGATGATCTTTATACCCCAGTGGCGGCTGAACAGTTGAACATTCTGCGCCATCAGATCCAGATTGCCCAAGGGCGCAGCACCGCCGAGGAGGGCGCGGCATGAACAAGCATATTCGCGCCTTTGTTGTGCCGGTTATTGCCGTGGTGGTGTTCCTGCTGTTCTGGGAATGGCTGGTGTGGTTCAACGGCTGGCCGCGCTTCAAGATGGCCGCACCCTCGGACCTGCCGCCCGCGTTTGAACGCCACTGGCCGCTATTCCTGTCGATGGGCTGGCAGACGCTGTGGCGCACTGTGGTCGGGCTGTTTCTGGCGGTGGTGTTCGGCACGCTGCTGGGCATGATCATGGGGTTTTCACGCACCATGCGCGATGCGCTTTATCCGCTGCTGGTGGGGTTCAATGCCATCCCCAAAGCCACAGTGGTGCCGATTGTCGCGCTGATGTTCGTGGGCCAGCATGATTTCAACACCGTGCTGCTGGCGTTCATGATTTCGTTCTTTCCGATTGCCGTGTCGGTCAGCATTGGGCTGTCCACGCTGGAACCGGAATACCGCGACATCCTGCGCAGCCTTGGTGCATCGCAGGCCACGATTTTCTGGAAAATAGCGCTGCCCAAGACCTTGCCGGAATTTTTTGGCGCATTGAAAGTGGCTGTGACGCTGGCGTTCATCGGCACCAACCTGATGGAAATTGTCAGCCCGCACGGGCGGGGTTTGGGCGCGTTGTTCGATAGCGGGCGCACGAATTCGGACTTTCCGTTGATGTTTGCCGTGCTGATCGCCTTGGCGTTTCTGGGGATTGTCCTTTATTATATCGTTGTCGCGCTGGAAAAGATTTTCGCAGGCTGGGCGGAACGCGCGCCCGGGTAACTTGACACCGCTGCGCCCTTCCCCCTTGATGCGGGAATGAATGATCACCTGAAAGGGTTGCTGATCACGGGCCTTGGGGTCCTGTTCATTGTGCCCGATTCCCTGTTCGTGCGGCTGATAGATGCAGATGGTGTGACCATTGCGTTTTGGCGAAACCTGACATCTGGCATTTTCATCATGCTGTTCGTGCTGGCCACGCAAGGGCGCAGCGCGGTGGCCAGTGTTTTGCGCAGTGGCGGCGCGGGGCTGACCTATGTGGTGTTTTTCGGCACATCGGCCACGGGGTTTGTGCTGGCGGTCACGCTGACCAGTGTGGCCAATGTGGTATTCATCATTGCCACAATGCCGGTTTTCGCTGCCATCCTAAGCCGTGTTTTTCTGGGTGAATTCATAAGCCGCCGCATGATGTGGACGATGGGCGGCGTGTTTGTTGGCATGGCCATCATTCTGGCAGGGTCACAGAAAACGGCGGGTGCGCATTGGCATGGCGACCTGATGGCTGTGGGCGTGGCCTTTTGTTTTGCCAGTGCGATGACCGCCTTGCGCAAGTTGCGGGGCAGCCCGACATTGCCCTTATTGCCGGTGGCGCTGATCGGGTCTGCACTGGTGCTGGCGCCCTTTGCCGATATTATGGGACCGGTGTCGGGGCAATGGTGGCTGCTGCTGGGGCATGGCGCGTTCATCACATTCGCCAGTTCGCTGATGACATTGGGGCCGCGCTACATCACCTCGGCCGAGGTGACATTGCTGATTTTGCTGGAATCCATCCTTGCGCCGGTTCTGGTCTGGTATCTGCTGGGTGAAGATCCGGGGCAATTGACACTGGTGGGTGGTGCTGTCGTGATTGCGGTGTTGCTTATGTCCAATCTGGTGGTGATGTGGCAGTTGCGGCGCAACCGGATGCTGGTGCGATAGGGGCAGTGATTGCGGGGGCGGCAGGTTTTCGGCCTCGAAGGTGACGCCCCAAGGCGCGGAATCAAGGGCGCAGCCCGCCGCGCCATCGGCGGGCCGTCCCGCGGCCTGCCGATGACCCACGGGCATGCCAAGCCTTTGATCAAAGGAATATGCCGCTTGGATAAAGTGCTTCCACTATAACGCCGGATCGGCAGACCCCGGCCCACCGCTGGCGCGGGCTTTATCCATGGAATTAACGTCCCATTACGGCCAGAAAACCCCGCGTGCTGACCCCGCCGCCTCTATCGCTGCGCGACAAGCCCTTCCAGAAACGCCGCTGTCTGGGGAAAGCGGTGATGGTTGTTGCGCACTTCCAACAGCAGATGCGGGCGCGCAGGGTGGTTGGCCAGCAGGTTCATCACGGGCCGCCAGTTGATGCGCCCGTCGCCCGGATGCCAGTGCCGGTCGGCATGGCCATCGACATCCTGCAAATGGATATGCGCCAGATCCCCGCCCGCCTGATGCAGAAAATCAACGACAGGCGGTGCGTTGTAATTGGCATGGGCCAGATCGGCATGGCCGGTATCCACGGACAGTTTCAGGTTGGGGTGGTTGATCCGCGCCACCAGATCCCCGCGATCGGCGGGGGCCGTGTCGTCGATGTTTTCCAGCACCACGGTAACGCCCGCATCTGCGGCGCGTGTCAGCACGGGCGCAAGACAGTCAGTCACCGCGTCAAACAGCTTGCCGCGCAAAAGGCGGTAATTCGTGTAATTCAGACTGTGCCAGAAGGTGAAGGGCGAATGCACCACCATCCATTCCGCCCCCAGCGCCTGCGCGATATCCAGACCCTTGTTCAGGCGGGTTTGAATGATGGCGCGTATATCGGCATCTGGATTGGACAGGTCCAGCCCGAAGAATGGCCCGTGAATGCCGCGCGGCCCGTTATGGCCCTGAAGGGCCGCGCGCCACTGTTCGACCAGCGCGCCGGTGTCGCCTGCAATAATGTCGGGACCGACGAAGTCCTGAATTTCGATGGGCCGGTCCTTGTCGAAAAGCCAGTCGCGCAGAATATCCATGTTGTCGATCAGCATCGCTGCGCCAATTGTGGGAACCGTCACGCCGTGTCCTTTCATTTGATGGCCATGTACGGGACTGCCGCGCATGGGTCACCTTTCAAGCCGCCCGAGACCCGACATGTAAAGCGCGGCTTGCGCAGATCACATATCAGCGACCTTATGTGCAAGCTGCCGGGGGTCCGGGTCAGGCATCGGCACGGCATGGTTGCATAACGGCTAGCGTAAACAGGCCGCAATGGAAACCTGTTTCCGGCCAGCTTGTGTGACACTGCAACATTTCGCGCTGTTGGGTGGCTTGGATGAAACACGACCTGTGCGCGCGCTTGGGCTTGATGCCAGACCGCGGTTCCGGTGGTTCGGGCGCGGGCTATATTTGTACCCGCGCCCACCAGCGGCGGGCCGTCCCGAGGCCCGCCGATTTCGCAAGCGATACGCCAAGCTTTTAATTTAAGGAGTATGCCGCCTGCATAAATTGAACTTCACTGACGGCGGACCGGCAGACCACGGCCCACCGCTGGCGCGGGCTTCGTCCAGGATCACATGCCCCGCCTTTGGCAGGGAACACCCGTAATCACGGTGCTTCAGCCCGATGGGATCATGCGTTAGCTGTTTTCCCGAACCTGCACAGCTTCCGAGAAATTGCTGAAGAATTTGGCCGCCAGTTTTTTGGCCGTGCCCTGAATAAGGCGGCTGCCAAGTTGCGCCAGTTTGCCGCCGATTTCGGCGCGCGCCTGATAGCGCAGCAGGGTCTGGCCGTCTGGTTGTTGCTCCAGCTCCACGGTTGCGCCGCCCTTGGCAAACCCCGCGGCCCCGCCGGACCCTTCGCCCGTCAGCGAAAAGCGCCGTGGCGGGTCTTCGGGGTTCAGGGTGACATTGCCGTTGAAACGCGCCTTGACCGGCCCGATTTTCAGCGTGACCTTGGCTTCCAGTTCGGTGTCGGAATGTTTGATCAACTCTTCGCAGCCGGGAATGCTGTCTTGCAGGATTTCAGGGTCGTTCAGCGCGGCATACACGGTTTCAATCGGTGTGGGGATCAGGATTTCGTCTTGCAGGTCCATTGGGTGCCTCTTTCTTTTCTTGGGGTGTCTAGCAACAGGGAAACCTGATCTTCGCCAGAAGGTCTGCCTGCTCGGGGGTCAGTCGTGGCCATAAGCGCAAAAAGGCGCGGCGCAAGGCGGTCATATGCGCCGCCCTTCGCGGCGGGTTGCCACGATTTGCGCAAGGATCGACAGGGCAATTTCTTCGGGGGTTATGGCGTGCAGATCCAGGCCCGCAGGGGCGTGAACCTGTGCCAGTGCTTGTGCACACACACCGTCGGATTGCAGGCGGGCGGCCAGCGTGGCGAATTTGCGCTTGCTGGCCACGAAGGCCACATATTCCGCCCCGCAGGCCAGTGCCGCGCGCAAGGCCGCTTCATCGCCCTTGCCCTGTGTCGCGATCACAATGAAGCGCTGGCGCGCGGTGGCCGTGTCAAAGGCGAAACTGTCGCAGCATTCCTCGACATCGGGGGCGGGGTCGGGCAGGGCGCCCGGGGCGCATAGCGTGCGGTGCATGTCAAACCGTGCCGACAAATCCGCCAGCGCCAGCGCCACAGGCCCCGCGCCGCAGATTATCAGTTGCGGCAGGGGCAGGACGGGTTCGACGAAAATATCCATGGACCCTTTGGACGGGCAGCCGTTGCGCGCAAAGCGAATGCCGTCGCGGTGCTCGCCCGCGCTGACCCCTTCGGCGTCCAGCAGGTCGGACGGGCGCAGGGACACGAATTGCGGCTGGCCATCGCGCAGCGCGTCCAGTGCCGCGCGGCTTATGGCTGCGCGCGCGCAGCCCCCGCCGACCCAGCCATCAGTCAATGTGCCATCGGCCAGAATCAGGGCTTTCGCACCGGGTTTGGCAGATGTGGCGTCCACCGTGCGCACAATTGTGGCAATGGCAAACGGCTGGCCCGCGCGGCGCAGGCGGTCCATTTGGCGGTTCAGGCGGGCATGGGCGGTGGCGGACAGGGTCATAGGCGGGCAAGCTCCGGTTCCAGTCGGGCCAGATCGGCCAGTGTGGTGGCGGGGGCGAACAGGTCCAGATGGGGAAGTGCTGCGGCCATGCCGCCCGCAACAGGCGCATAATCGCGCCACCCCTTCAGCGGGTTCAGCCAGATGATGCGGCACCCGCGCTTTTTCAGCAGCGAAAGCGCGGGGCCAAGCTGGTCGGGGCTGGCGCTGTCATAGCCATCGGACAGAATGACAACCACGCTGCGCCCGTTGACAAACCGTCGCGCGTAGGTGCGCGCGAACAGGTCCAGATTGGCCCCGATGCGCGACCCGCCGCCAACCCCTTCGGCCAGCAGCGACAACCGGTTGAGCATGCGCAGCGGATCGTCATCGCGCAGCGCGCTGGTAATGCGCACAAGGCCGGTGTGGAACAGATAGGCATCAGCCGTGGGATCAGCCCGCGTAAGCCCCGTGACGAACGCCAGATAGGGGCGGGTATAGGCCAGCATGGACCCCGACACGTCGCACAGGACCACCAGTTTTACAGGCCGGTCGGGGCGGGTGCGGCGATGCAGGTGCAGGGGTTCGCCGCCGGTGGACAGGGCCGCGCGCAGGGTGCGGCGCAAGTCCACGCCGCGCCCGCGCCGATGCGCGCGCCTGCGCCGTGACCGGCGGTCGCGGATGGCCGCGCCCAGCCGCGCGGCAAGGGTTTCGGCATGGCGAATATCATCAGGGCTGACCAGTTCGCGCAGATCGCGGCGCATCAGGTTTTGCACAGACGTGGCCATCAACCGCCCCGTGCCGCCGCTTTCGCTGTCGCCATCGTCGTGGCCGTCATCGGGGGCGTGGGCCTTGCCGGTGCCGCTGGCCATGCCTGCGCCTGTCTGGCTTGTGCGCTGGTGGTCGCGGGCCGCGCTGCGCGTTTGCGTGATCCGCGCGCGCACGCGCCCGTTGTTCAGCCAGAAGGCGTTGAACAGATCGTCAAAGCGTGCGGATTGGTCTGCATCACTTGCGCAAACCGCTTTTAGCGCACGGCAGACGGTTTCGGGGGGGAATGTGTCCAACCGTGCAAGGGCGGCCATGGCAAGGCCCGTTTCCGCCACGCCCAGCCGGAACCCTTCGGCGCGCAAATGCGCCATGAACCCCGCCAGTCGTGCGGCGGGGCCGGGGTCGCGCGCGGCAAAGCGCGTGGCGCGCGACGGGCGGTTCAGGGTCAGGTCGCGTGTCATGCGGCGCGGCCTGCAAGGCGCGCGGCCACTTCGGGCGGGATGGCGGCGCGGTCGGATCGGGTTTTCAAAAGCGTGGCCAGTGCCGCCGCCAGTGCCACAGGGTCCGCGCCCAGATCATTGACGCCAAGCCCGCCAAGGGCCGCGGCAAAATCCAGCATTTCGGCAATGCCGGGTTTCTTTTCCAGATCCTCAGCGCGCAGGGCTTGCACAAAACCCACGATCTGGCGGCCAAGGGCGGCGTCAATGTCAGGGCAGCGGGTGGTCAGGATGGCCAGTTCAGTGTCGCGGTCGGGGTAATCGACATAGGCATACAGGCATCGCCTGCGCAGTGCGTCCGACAGATCGCGCGTGCCGTTCGCGGTCAGAATGACATGCGGGCGTGATGTGGCGGTGATGGTGCCCAGTTCGGGAATGGTGATCTGGAAATCGGACAGGACTTCCAGCAAATAGGCCTCGAATTCTTCATCGGCGCGGTCGATTTCGTCAATGAGCAGCACAGGGGCCTGTTCGCGCCGGATCGCGGCCAGAAGCGGGCGTTCCAGCAGGTAGTCTTCCGAAAAGATGCGCGATTCCGCCTGACGCGCGGATTCGCCATCTTCCACAGCGGCGCGGATGGACAGCAATTGCCGCTGGTAGTTCCATTCATAAATGGCCTGCGCGGCGTCCAGCCCTTCATAGCATTGCAGGCGCAGCAATTCGGTGCCCAGCACCGTGGCAAGCGCGCGCGCGATTTCGGTCTTGCCGACACCTGCCGCCCCTTCCAGCAGCAGCGGACGCCCCAGCGCTAGCGACAGATGCAGCGCCATGGCAAGGTCCGGATGCGCGACATAGCCCTGTTCGCGCAGTTTTTCGGTCAGTGTATCGGGGTTTTCCATGGGTCAAGCCGGGGGCGCGGGTGGTGCGCGCGCCCCCTGTCCTTTCAGCCGTGCAGGCCAAGCTGGTTGGCGATTTTCCAGATGCGCCAGTGGTCATGCGGCATATGCGCATGCCGCAGGCCAAACGCGCGGAACGCGTCATGCACAGCGTTGGAAAACGCGGGCACGCCGCCGACATTGGGGCTTTCGCCCACGCCCTTGGCCCCGATGGGATGGTGCGGGGACGGGGTTTCGGTGTGGTCGGTGGTGTAGTTTGGCGTTTCCCATGCGGTGGGCAGGAAGAAATCCATCAAGGTGCCGGTCTTGCAGTTGCCCATTTCATCATAGGCGATTTCCTGACCCATCGCGATGGCCAGCGCTTCGGTCAGGCCGCCATGAACCTGCCCTTCGATGACCATAGGGTTGATGCGCGTGCCGCAATCATCCAGTGCATAGAACTGGCGGATTTCATGCTCGCCCGTGTCCACGTCCAGTTCCATGACGCAGATATAGGCCCCGAACGGGTAGGTCATGTTGGGCGGGTCATAGTAGCTTACGGCCTCCAGCCCCGGTTCAATGCCGGGAATGGCCTGATTATAGGCCGCATAGGCGATTTCCTTCATGGTTTTGAACCGTTCGGGCACGCCCTTGACCACGAAACGGTCAATGTCGAATTCGACATCATTGTCGTGGACTTCCAGCAGATAGGCCGCGATCATCTGCGCTTTCGCGCGGATTTTGCGCCCCGCCATGGCCGTGGCGGCCCCTGCCACGGGCGTGGACCGTGACCCGTAAGTGCCAAGGCCATAGGGGGCCGTGTCGGTGTCGCCTTCTTCAATGGTGATGCTGTCGGCGGGAATGCCGATTTCGGTTGCCAGAATTTGCGCAAATGTCGTGGCGTGGCCTTGCCCCTGCGATATGGTGCCAAGGCGGGCAATGGCGCTGCCGGTGGGGTGGATGCGGATTTCGCAACTGTCGAACATGCCCATGCCCAGAATGTCGCAATTCTTGACTGGACCTGCGCCCACGATTTCGGTGAAATGCGTCAGGCCAATGCCCATCAGCTTGCGGGTTTCGCCGCGTTTGAAGGCCGCCACGCGGTCTGCCTGTTCGCGCCGCAGCCCCGCATAATCCACAGCGTCCAGCGCTTTGGTCCAGGCGGTGTGGTAATCACCGCTGTCATATTCCCACCCCAAGGCCGAGGTATAGGGGAACTGGTCGGCACGGATGAAGTTCTTGGCGCGCAGTTCTGCCGCGTCCATGCCCAACTCAATCGCCAGCACTTCGATCATGCGTTCGATGAAATAGGCCGCTTCCGTCACGCGGAAGGAACAGCGATACGCGACGCCCCCCGGTGCCTTGTTGGTGTAAACCCCGTCAACGCCCACATAGGCCACGGGTATGTCATAGCTGCCAGTGCAGATATGAAAGAACCCTGCGGGGAATTTGGTGGGGTCCGCGCAGGCGTCAAACGCGCCATGGTCTGCGGTCACATGGCACCACAGGCCGGTGATCTTGCCGTCCTTGGTGGCGGCAATTTTGCCTTGCATCCAGTAGTCGCGGGCAAATGCGGTGGCCATCAGGTTTTCCATCCGGTCCTCGACCCATTTGACGGGGCGGCCGGTGACGATACTGGCCACGATGGAACAGATATAGCCCGGATAGACACCAACCTTGTTGCCAAAGCCCCCGCCAATATCGGGCGAGACGACGCGGATATTGTGTTCCTCGATCCCTGACAGCAGCGATGCGACTGTGCGCACCACATGGGGGGCCTGAAATGTGCCCCAAAGTGTCAGCTTGCCATTGACCTTGTCCATGCTGGCCACTGCGCCGCAGGTTTCCAGCGGGCAGGGGTGCGTGCGGTGGTAATAGATCATTTCTTCGGCCACCACCTCGGCGCTGTCCAGCACCTGTTCGGTGGCGTCCTTGTCGCCTTCTTCCCACAGGAAAATGTGGTTGTGATGGCGGCGCGGGCCATGGGCACCGCTGTCCTGCCCTGCCAGATCCTCGCGCAGGACAACGTCACTTTGCAGGGCGGCAAACGGGTCGGTCAGAACCGGCAGGTCTTCATATTCCACCTCGACCAGTTCCACGGCATCGGCGGCGATGTAGCGGTCTTCGGCCACGACAAAAGCCACTTCCTGCCCTTGGAACAGCACCTTGCCATCGGCCAGAACCATTTGTTTGTCGCCCGCAAGCGTGGGCATCCAGTGCAGGTTCAGCGGTTCCAGATCCTTGGCGGTCAGCACGGCAATCACACCGGGCAGGGCAAGGGCTGCATCGGTGTTGATGGATTTTACCCGCGCATGCGCATAGGGGGAACGCACGAAATCACCATGCAGCATGCCTGCAAGTTTGATGTCATCGACGTAATTGCCCTTGCCTTGGGTAAAGCGGACATCCTCGACGCGTTTGCGCGCGCAGCCCATCCCCTTGAGGTTGGCAATACGGTCGTCGCGGTCTGGGGTCATGTCGTTCATTCTGCGGCCTCCTGTGCGGCGTTGATTTCTGCGGCGGCAGCAAGGATGGATTTGACGATGTTCTGATATCCGGTGCAGCGGCACAGATTGCCGGCAATGCCGAAACGCACGTCTTCTTCGGTGGGGTTCGGGTTTTCCTGAAGCAGGCGGTGGGCGCGCATAATCATGCCCGGTGTGCAATAGCCGCATTGAAGCCCGTGATGTTCGCGGAACATGCGTTGCAACACATGCAGGTTGTCGGGTGTGCTTAACCCTTCGATAGTGGTGATTTCCGCGCCGTCGGCCTGCACGGCGAACATGGTGCAGGATTTGACGGATTTGCCGTCAATTTCCACAGTGCAGGCACCGCAATGGCTGGTTTCACAGCCCACATGCGGGCCGGTCAGGTTCAGTTTTTCGCGCAATACATAAATCAGCAATTCGCGCGGCTCTACCAGCAGGTCTTCGGCCTTGCCGTTCACGTTCAGTTTTATGGCTGTCTTGGGCATGATGGCTGTTCCTTTCTGGTGCGGGTCAGGCGCGCGACCAGGCGCGGGCAATCGCGCGTGAAATGATGATTCCCGCGACATGGCGTTTGAATTCGACAGGGCCGCGGTTGTCCTCGGTCGGGTCGATATCGGCCAGCGCGGCGGTGGTGGCTGCACGAATGGCGTCCGCGTCGCAGCTGGACCCGAGCAGCGCTTCGGCGGCGGCGCGTGACCAGATCGGCGTGTCGGCAAGGTTGGTCATCGCAACAGAGGCCGATTTTACGCAGCCCCCCTCACGCGTGATCAGCACAGCGGCGGCGGCGGTCGCATAATCCCCGATCTTGCGTTTCTGCTTTTCATAGGCATAGCCGCCTGCCGTCGCATCAAAGCGTATACCGGTCAGGATTTCGTCATCTTCGCGCGCAGTCATATAGGCGGACTCGTAGAAATCGCGGGCGGCCACATCGCGGTCCCCGTCCGGCCCTGCCAGCGTGAACACGGCATCCAGCGCCTGCATCAGACCGGGCATGTCATTGCCGGGATCGCCATTTGCCACATTGCCGCCCACAGTGCCCATATAGCGCACCTGCGGGTCTGCAATCTGCAATGCGGCCTCGCGCAGGATGGGGGCCGTGCGTGCCAGCCCGTCATGCGTGATCAGATCGGCCTGCGTGACCATGGCCCCGATGCGGATGGTGGTGCCGTCGATCCTTATATCGCGCAGACCGGCAATGTCGCGCAGGTCGATCAAATGCTCGATTGCGGCCATGCGCAGTTTCATCATCGGTATCAGGCTGTGCCCGCCCGCCAGAACACGGGCTTCATCGCCATGGGTTTGTAGCAGGCCAAGCGCTGCCTCTATGTCCGATGGCCGGTGATACTCGAACGCGGCTGGTATCATGTCGTCCTCCCAAATGTGGGGCGGCTTTCGCCACCATGGCGGGACGCTAGCCTGCGACAATTTGTCAATCGAACACCCCTGCGCCAGTTTCGCGGGTATTTGCACGAACTGCGAAATCGCTGCATGAATGACGTATGCAGATGCAGCGAAGCCGGACGGGTTGCGGTGCAGGGGTGGGGGGCGTGCGGAAACGGGGCGTCAGGTGTCCGGTCCGATCAGTGTGAAACATCTGGTTATTGGTGCCCGCGTCAACATCGCCTTCCGGCACAGGCAGCGGCAGGCATTGTTGTAGGCTGCACAAGTCCCGCGTGTTCAGGGGCCGATTGCGCACCCCTTACAGGCCCAGAGCCTCGCGGACATGCCCAAGGCGGGCGCGGCTGACCGGCACTTTGCCCAAGGCGGGCACCGTGTCGAAATAGCAGATGCCCGTATCCTTCTTGCGTTCAAAGCCCGTCACATGACGACGGTTGACCAGATAGCTGCGATGGGCGCGCACGAAATCATCCTGTGGCATACGCGATTCTGCCGCTGCAATGGCCCATGGGCAAAACAGCTTCTGGTCGTCGACATACAGCACCGTGTAATGCCCTTCGGCCTGAATGGCAGCAATTCTGAAGGCATCCATGAAATAGGTGCGCCCGTCTTTTTCATAGGGCACCTTGAGGGAGTTCGGCGCCACCGGTTGGGGCCGGGGCGGCTGGGGCGGCTTGTGCGGGCCTTGCACGGCAGCAACAGGGGCGGGCAGAAAGGTCACGCCGGTCAACAGGAACGCGCCTGAAATCAGAAACACGGCCATGGTCACCCCGAAGGCCAGCGCGGAATTGCTGATCACCGGCCCCGCCCCCGACACACCCCCTTGCGCGACAAACCCCGTCCCCGCCATGGCGATGAAATGCACCGTGAACACCGCCAAACCGAATCCGGCTGTGCCCAGAACAATATTCTGCCGCTCGCGTCTGGAATAGGTGATCAGGAAGGCAAGCACACTCAGCGCCACCGACACCAACAGCGCGCCTGCCACCCCCGCCACGGAATATACGGGCCGGCATAGCTGCATGCCCGACATGCCAATATAATGCATGGCCGGAATTCCAAGGCCAACAATCACGCCCGCCAGCACGATTCGCCCACGCGTGCGGGTGCCGAAATGCACCACCAGCAATGCAACGCCCGTCATCAGCACGGCCAGCAGGGCGGAAATCAGCGTGGTCAGGGCATCGTAATAAAAGGGAATCGGCAGTTGCAGCCCCAGCATGGCCACGAAATGCATGGACCAGATTCCCCCGCCAAGGGATACGGCCGCCATCGCCACAGCCAGCTTGCGCTGCCCGACCGGCAGTTCGGACGCACCGCGCGTCAAGGACAACCCCGTAAACCCCGCCATCAATGCCACCGCAAAAGAGGCGAACACCAGTGCTGTATCATGCGTATAATCAAGCACGGCTCAAGTCCCTCCCAAGACCCCAGAGCAGGCACGCAAGTGCTAGCATGCGCCTTGTGCTGCGACAAGCGCGCCGTTTGCAATGCGCGATCATCAAAGGAATCATCCCATCGCCCCGAAACACGCCGGCAGATCCCAACCTGTGCTGGCGAAGATTTTCTTTGTGGTTTTCTTTCATTATATAAAACATACACTTAAGCGAAAATTTGCGCTTTAATCGCCGCGTGTCATGCGCTTTTTTATCTGAATGTCATTTTTCCCTCTTGCGTGTGAATGTTTGATTGCCTAGATAGCGCTTCACCGGCGGCGGGAAGCTGCTGGTTGTCTGGGGCGGCTTGATGCGGAAGTGTTATTGCTGTTTTGGGTTTGAGATTTAGGGACAGGTATGCATGTGGAT
>JAFIEO010000005.1 GCA_020832445.1 Paracoccaceae bacterium | reverse complement strand
GTACCAGAACACCTGCTGGGCGATATTGCCCTGCGCGGGAACCGGGCCAGCTTCCGAGAAGTTCATGCCGGCTGCTGCGGCTGGTGCGTAATCGTTCAGCCAGTCCACATATTTCTGGATCGAATAGACCGCTGCCGGGCTGTTCGTCGCCCCGCCACGGTTCATGCACGAGCCGACCGGGCGGAAATCCTCATCGACACGGATGCCCCATTCGTCCACCGGCACACCATTGGGCAGGCCCAGGTCGGACGCGCCAGCCATTGAAAGCCACGCATCGGTATGACGCCAGCCAAGCGACGGGTCACGACGACCGTAATCCATGTGGCCATAGACTGTCTCGCCATCGATCTCACGACCGGTAAAGAACGCAGCGATATCTTCATAGGCCGCCCAATTGACTGGAACACCCAATTCATAGCCATATTCAGCTTCGAATTCGGCCATGATTTCCGGATCAGTGAACCAGTCATGGCGGAACCAATAGAGGTTGGCGAATTGCTGGACGGGCAGTTGATAGAGCTTGCCATCAGGTCCCATCCCCATCGAGATGCCGATGAAATCATCCAAATCGAGGAAGGGGTTGGTAACGGATGCGCCTTCGCCTTCCATCCAGTCGGTCAGGTTGCGGGTCTGCTGGTAGCGCCAATGCGTGCCGATCAGGTCAGCGTCATTGATATACATGTCAAAGACGTTTTCGCCGGTCTGAAGCTGCGTTTGCAACCGCTCGACCACATCGCCTTCCGAGATCAGGGTGTGGGTAATATTGATCCCTGTGATCGCGCTGAAAGCAGGCGCAAGCACGCGCGATTCCCATTCATGCGTGGTAATGGTTTCCGACACGATATTGATGTTCATACCACGGAAGGGCTCCGCGGCCTCGATGAACCAGTCCATCTCAGCCTCTTGCTCTTCACGGGTAAAGACCGATAGATCGCCGATATGTTCATCAAGAAACGCGCGTGCGGCGTCCATGTCGGCAAATGCGGGACTTCCCAAAACTGTGAGCGCCATTGCCAACGCAGTTGATGTCTTTAGTAGTCGGTTCATGTAATATCCTCCCATGGATTGAACCTCAGTTTCAGTCCTTGCGTGTTCGGGCCCGCCCTGCGTAAGGCAACACTCCTATTGGCCCGGACACGCGCTCATTCGCGCAGTTAAACCCAGCGAAACACCGCTACAGCGTAAATTGCGCAAATCCCAAGAGCCCACCACTGTGGTAGCCCACTTAATGCCAGCCAGCCCGCATTGATGAAGGCGGAGCCCAGAAGAGTTATGAAAAGCCGATCCCCGCGGGTTGTTTCGATCGTAAGAATGCCGCGCCGCGGGGTTTCGGGGTATTTGATCCCCAGCACCGTGAAGATCAGCAGCAGGCAGGCAATCACAATAAAGAAGATTGCAGTCGGCCCAGTCCATGCCATCCAGTTCAGGTTCATGGCGTTACCTCCTTACACGCGGCCCAGGGCGAAGCCCTTGGCGATGTAGTTGCGGACAAAATAGATCACCAACGCACCTGGAACGATGGTCAACACACCGGCCGCGGCGAGCACACCCCAGTCGATGCCCGAGGCCCCAACGGTGCGTGTCATGATCGAGGTGATAGGCTGCGCGTTGACTGCCGTCAGCGTTCGTGACAAAAGCAGCTCCACCCATGAAAACATGAAGCAGAAGAACGCTGCAACCCCGATGCCCGATGCAATCAGCGGCATGAATATCTTGACGAAAAAGCGCGGGAAGGAATAGCCATCGATATAGGCTGTCTCGTCAATTTCCTTGGGCACGCCACGCATGAAACCCTCCAGAATCCACACCGCCAGGGGAACATTGAACAGCGTATGCGCCAGCGCCACTGCGATATGGGTGTCAAACAGACCCACCGAGGAATAGAGCTGGAAGAAGGGCAGCGCAAAGACAGCCGGCGGGGCCATCCGGTTCGTCAGCAGCCAGAAGAACAAATGTTTGTCGCCCAAAAACCGGTAGCGCGAAAACGCATAGGCAGCAGGCAGGGCGACGGCGAGCGACAGGACCGTGTTCATGACCACATAGGTGATCGAGTTGATATAGCCGATATACCAGCTACGATCAGTCAAAATGGTGCGGTAATTGTCCAGTGTCGGGTTATGTGGCCAGAGCGTGAAGTCGCCCATGATCTCGCGATTGGTCTGCAGGCTCATCTTGAACAGCCAGTAGATCGGGATCAGCATGAAGGCGAGATAAAGCACCATCACCACATGGCGTGTCTGGATCTTCGGCAAGCTAAAGCTGCGCGCGGGTGCCGAATAAGTGTCGGTTGTCACAGCCATCTTACCGGCCCTCCGCTTTGTCTAGATTGGTCATCACAGTGTAGAACACCCAGGACACCAGCAAGATCACAAGGAAATACATGATCGAGAAGGCGGCAGCCGGGCCAAGGTCGAACTGGCCGAGTGCAAGCTTCACCAGATCGATCGACAGGAAACTTGTCGCCGTGCCTGGGCCGCCACCGGTGACAACGAAAGGCTCGGTATAGATCATGAAACTGTCCATGAAGCGCAGCAGGATTGCGATCAGCAGCACGCCCTGCATTTTTGGCAGCTCGATATAGCGGAACACTTTCCAGCGGCTGGCCTGATCAATCTTGGCGGCTTGATAATAGGCTTGCGGGATGGATTGCAGGCCAGCATAGGCCAAAAGCGCCACCAGCGAGGTCCAGTGCCAGACATCCATCGTTACCACGATGATCCAGGCATGAATGGCGTTACGGGAATAGTTGAAATTGATGTTCAACGCATCCAGAACATAGCCCAGCAACCCGATATCGGCGCGGCCCAGAATCTGCCAGATCGTCCCCACCACATTCCATGGGACCAGCAGCGGAAGCGCCATCAACACCAGACAGACCGAAGCCCAGAACCCTTTTTTCGGCATACAGAGCGCGATGGCGATCCCAAGCGGGATCTGGATGGCCAGAATTATGCCGGAGAACATCAGCTGCCGCCCAAATGCCGAATGTACCTGCTTTGATGTCAGGACTTCCTGAAACCAGCCTAAGCCCTCCCAGAAGAACACGTTATTGCCGAATGTGTCCTGCACCGAATAGTTCACGACGGTCATCAGCGGAATCACTGCCGAGAAAGCCACGAGCACAAGCACGGGCAGGACGAGGAACCACGCCTTGTTGTTCTGAACCTTGTCCATCAGACGGCCTCTCTTTCCGGGGTTGCGACAGCGTGCAGCGGGGTCACCCGCCAGTCATCGGCATAAACGCCGATCCGCTCTGGCAGGAATTTGAGCCGGTTGGCATCAGCAGGCACGGCCATGCCTTCGGGCAGGATTGCGTTGACGGGCTTGCCGGCGAACTCTGCGCGCAATATCTGGTGACGACCCACATCCTCAACGCGTTTGATCGTCACTGGCAGCCCCTCGTCGCCACTTGCGAGACTCACGAATTCCGGCCGGATACCGATCTGCACGCGGCCCGAAGGGGCTTTGTAACTGCCACCAAGCGCAACTTTATGGCCTGCGCAAAGTGCGATATTGCCCGACACCTCAGCCTCGATCAGGTTCATGCCAGGCGAGCCAATGAAATAGCCCACGAAAGTATGCTCGGGCGTGTCGAACAGTTCCTCGGGCGTGCCAAGCTGGACCACGCGGCCATCGTGCATGACCACAACCTTGTCGGCAAAGGTCAGCGCTTCGGTCTGGTCATGGGTCACATAGATCATGGTGTGACCGAATTCATTGTGCAGCGCTTTCAACTGCGTGCGCAGCTCCCATTTCATATGCGGGTCGATCACGGTCAGCGGCTCGTCGAACAGGATCGCATTCACATCCTCGCGCACCATGCCGCGCCCCAGGCTGATCTTCTGCTTCGCATCCGCCGTCAGACCCCGCGCCTTGCGCTTGAGCACCTCTTCCATGCCGATCATGGACGCGATCTTCTGGACGCGGGCGGCGATATAGCCTGCATCCATCCCGCGATTGCGCAGGGGAAAGGCCAGATTGTCGCCCACGGTCATGGTGTCATAAACCACCGGGAACTGAAAAACCTGCGCGATATTGCGCGCGACCGTATCCTCGCGCGTCACGTCACGGTCGCCAAACAGGATACGTCCGCGCGACGGCACCAGCAGCCCCGAAATGATGTTCAGCAGCGTGGACTTGCCGCAACCCGACGCGCCCAGAAGCGCATAGGCTTCCCCATCGCCCCAGACATGATCGAGTTGCTTGAGCGCGTAATCCTCTTCTCCTTTCGGGTTCGGCAGATAGGAATGCGCCAGATTGTCGAGTGTGATCTGTGCCATGGTCCCCCCTCAGGCCGCCTGTGCGAAACTGGCGGGCGCGACAAGCTGCCCGCTTTCAGCAAAGACATAGACATGCGCGGCATCCAGCCAGACCTCGATCGGTTGGCCGAACTCCAGATGATGCACGCCATGCATCAGACCTACCCACGGATCGCCCGCATGGTCCAGATGCACAAAGGTTTCCGACCCGGTGATCTCGGTCACTTTCAGCGTGCATTTGAAATGCAATCCGTCATTGCCTTGTGCGTGCAGATGCAGGTGATCGGGGCGGAAGCCTGCGCGGTAGCTGCCATCGGGCAGATTCGCCAGCGCGCCTTTGGCTTCTGCAACCTGCCCCTCGCCAAAGCTGACCTTGCTGCCCGCCTTGGTGATGCGGGTGAAATTCATCGGTGGGTCCGAAAACACCCGCGCCGTGATCGCATCCTTGGGCTGGCGATAAACGGCAGGCGTCGGGCCGAATTGCGTGACTTCGCCCTGCCACATTGTCGCGACATTGCCGCCCAGCAAAAGCGCCTCTTCCGGCTCGGTCGTGGCATAGACGAAGATCGCGCCGGACTCCTCGAAGATGCGCGGGATCTCCGCGCGCAATTCCTCGCGCAGCTTGTAATCCAGATTGGCCAGCGGTTCATCCAGCAGCACAAGCCCCGCATTCTTGACCAGCGCCCGCGCCAGCGCGCAGCGCTGTTGCTGGCCACCTGACAATTCCAGTGGCTTGCGCTGCAGCATGGGCGTCAGCTGCATCAACGCGGCGGCTTCCTTTACACGTCGGTCAATCTCGGTCTTCGATACCCCCATCAACCGCAGCGGTGAGGCGATATTGTCATAGACTGTCATCGACGGGTAATTGATGAATTGTTGATAGACCATCGCGACCTTGCGGTCCTGCACCCGCATGCCGGTGACATCGCGGCCTTCCCACAGCACGCGACCCGTTGCAGGCACATCCAGCCCCGCCATGATCCGCATCAAGGTGGTCTTGCCCGACAAAGTCGGCCCAAGCAGCACGTTCATGGTGCCGCGCTCCAGCGTCAGGTCAGTGGGGTAGATATGATGCTGCCCCTCCACCAGTTTCGAGACGCCTTCCAATACCAGCGACATGTTTTACTCCTCCCTCTCGTGCGGCTTATTCTGCCGCGCGCATGATCTCGTCCACATTCCGGTTCATCCAGTCATTCAGCACTGCAACCTGATCCCCCGTCAGGCGCAAGCCCAGCTTGCTGCGCCGCCAGATCACATCCTCGGCGCTGCGCGCGTATTCATGGGTCATCAGCCAGTTGACCTCTGCCGCGCTCAGTGTTGCGCCAAAGTCCTGACCCAGATCGGCAGCGTTCTTTGCATCGCCAAGAATCAAACGCGCTTCTGTGCCATAGGCGCGCACCAGACGCCGCGCCCAAAAATCGCTCAGGAACGGATAGTCGCGCTGCAAACCCGCCACCAGCTCAGGCCCGCCATCATGGGCGAAATCGCCCCCGGGCAGCGCAACACCGGCCGTCCATTTGCCCTTGGCAAGTGGCAGAACGGCGCCAATCTGGTCAAGCGCGGCTTCGGCCAAGCGCCGATAGGTGGTGATCTTGCCACCAAAAATGTTCAACACCGGCGCACCTGCGCTGCGATCGACCTTCAGCGTATAATCGCGCGTCGCTGCCGTGGCAGAACTCGCCCCGTCATCATAAAGCGGGCGCACCCCGGAATAGGTCCAGACGACATCGTCTGCCGTCACGGGTTTCGCGAAATACTGACTGGCGAAACCGCACAGATAATCCCGCTCCTCATCCGTGCAGACAGGCGCGCGCGAAGGGTCATCATGTTCGGCATCGGTCGTGCCGATCAGGGTGAAATCCTGTTCATAGGGAATGGCAAAGATGATCCGCCCGTCCGTGCCCTGAAAGAAATAGCATTTGTCATGACCATAAAGCTTGCGCGTCACGATATGGCTGCCACGCACCAGACGCACATTCTCGCGGCTGTTCAGCCGCAGCTTGCCGTGGATCACATCCCCCACCCAGGGGCCGGCTGCATTGACCAGCATCCTTGCGCGGATCGTTTTCGTTTCGTGTTCGGTTTTGACCGTGACCTGCCAGATACCGTTTTCCGCACTCGCGGAGACGACCTCGGTACGCGTGTGGATCTGCGCGCCGCGCGCTTCGGCATCGCGGGCATTCAGGACGACCAGCCGGGAATCCTCGACCCAGCAATCGGAATATTCATAGGCTTTCGCGAAGCGCGCCTGCAGGGGGACCGCCTCGGCGGTGCCGTTCAGGCTTAGTGTTGATGTTCCCGACAAAATCTTGCGTCCGCCAAGAGTGTCATACAGAAACAGCCCCAGGCGGATCAACCATGCCGGACGCCGCCCGCGCATCCATGGCATGAAGAGCGACAGCAGCTTGGACGTGGGCGTGCCGCTCTCAAAGCGCATATCCTTATGATAAGGCAGCACAAAGCGCATCGGCCAAGAGATGTGCGGCATCGCGCGCAGAAGCGTTTCACGCTCCATCAACGCCTCGCGCACCAGACGGAACTCGAAATACTCGAGATAGCGCAACCCGCCATGAAACAGCTTGGTCGAGGCCGATGATGTCGCGCCCGCCAGATCGCCCTTTTCGCACAGCACGACCGACAGCCCACGCCCCGCCGCATCGCGCGCAATGCCGCAGCCGTTGATCCCGCCACCGATGATCAGAAGATCGACGCCCCCTGCGGGATCGCTCTTGGTTCTTGCGGATCGTGTCATACGCCCTCCCCAGAGCGACCATCATTGCGCTCTCACGGTACGGTGATGCGTGCGATCCGTGCAAGGTATTTTTCGCTAATAGCCCAAACTTGTTCGTTATTTATTTTTCGAAGATTTCAAAGCGTTTTGTTTCTGTTATGTTTCCGTCATTCTTTTCGCACCCCCTCAGATTTTGCTTGAAACGAAAATTTCTTCGCATGAAACTGGCAAGGCGCAAGCAGATTGATCGCGAATCGATGACCCGTATCGGAGCAAAGCCATGGCCCAGGTCGAACGACTGCAAGACATCCTGATCATCGCCCGCCGCGACGGGCGCGTGACCGTCGAGGGGCTGGCTGCTCATTTCGACGTCACCCTGCAGACCATCCGCCGCGATCTGTCTGAGCTGGCAGATCAAGGCAAGCTGCAGCGCGTTCATGGCGGTGCGATCATGCCCTCCACCGTGGCGAATATCGGCTATACTGATCGGCGTGATCTGAATGAAGACGGCAAGGTCGCCATCGCGCAGGCTGTGGCGCGCGACATCCCGAATGGCTGCTCGCTGTTTCTGAATATCGGCACGACCACCGAGGCGGTTGCCCGCGCGCTTCTGGGGCATCGTGATATCATGGTGCTGACCAACAACCTGAATGTCGCGAATATCCTCGTCGAGAATCCGAATTGCGAAATCATCGTGGTGGGCGGGTTACTGCGGCGCGCCGATGGCGGGCTTGTTGGCACAGTGACAACGCAGACCATTGAACAGTTCAAGTTCGATCTTGCCGTGATCAGTTGTTCCGCACTCGATGAAGACGGCGACATGCTGGATTTCGACATTCAGGAAGTCGGAGTCAGTCAAACCATCCTGAAACAGGCCCGCCGAAGGTTTCTGGTTGCCGATCACAGCAAATTCGTACGCCGTGCCCCCGCAAGAATCGGCTCACTGGCGCAAATGGACGGCTTTTACACCGATGCGCCGCTCTCGGTCGGCGTATCAAGCGCCTGCAGAGGGTGGGGAACATCGGTGACCGTGTCCACTGCCGACGGCGATCCCTGACAAAGCGTGGTGTGAAATGCCCGCGTATCTGTGGTGCAACGGTCGATAGACGCGTGCCGTGCACAGAGACGGTCTTTTCTTTTCAGGGCAGCGCAGCCGCAGGCGGGTTGCGTCGGACGCACTGGCGTTGCCCGCGCTTGCCGGAAATGGAGGTCACCTCAGGAAGGGCCGCTTACACAAGATGCTGCAACTGCAATGCCGCATGGCCACAGGCCGCTTTCCGCCCCCCACGCTTCCCGGACGCCAGCGTTACTGGTGTGAAAAGCCTCCCATCCGCATTCGTTCCCCAACCCTCAGAGACCATCCAGCACCCACGCCCCCTTGCCAACCCCCTCAGAATTTCCTTCCATACCATCATGGGAAAACTGGTTCTACTGCACAAGGCTGACTCGATTTATGATGATGAACCCGATGTGGTTTATGATTTCACGAAGGCTTATCTCATGGCGATCCAAACCGCGATTGATGATTGGATCGTTTATTATGAACCGGTCAAGGCAGGGCCGCGGGGGTATTTCGCGGTTGCCAAGATTGCCCAAGTGATCCCCAAGCCTGGGGTTGAGGGGCGGTATCTTGCCCTGATTGAGCCGGGAAGCTTTCTGCCCTTTGGCCGATCCATGCCCCGGCTGCATAAGGGGCGGGCGGTGGAAAGCGCATTGGCGGCGCCCGATGGATCGCTTAAGAAGGGTGGCTTGGTGCAACTGGCCGTTCGGCGCCTGCCGAAGCTGGAGGTGATGTGATCAACCTCGACATTCAAAACGGGGATTTCCGCTTCATCGCACTGGACGTGGAAACCGCCTGCAGCGATGCGGCCAGCATCTGTCAGATCGGCCTCGCCTGCGTCTGGCCTGACAACCGCATCCACACCTTTTCCACGCTGGTAAACCCCCGCACCGATTTCGCTTCTTTCAACACCCGCCTGCACGGGATTGGCCCGCAACATGTCAGGAATGCCCCTGGATTTGATGAAGTGATTGACCTTCTTTTTCCAGTCTTGTCCCGCCATCATCTGGTTCAGCACAGCAATTTCGACAAACAGGCCCTGAATGCCGCCAGCCGCACCTACGGGCGGGATGCACCCGATTTCCGCTGGATCGACAGCGTGACCATCGCCCGCCGCGCCTGGCCCGAGTTGAAAGGCAATGGCGGGCATGGCTTGGGGAACCTCAAGAAAGTCCTGAACCTCGAATTTCGCCACCACGACGCAGGCGAAGACGCCCGCGCCGCAGCCCAGGTCGTCCTGCATGCCGAAACGCATAGTGGCGTGGCAGTTGGTTAGTATTCTTGCGGTGGTCATCGACGTGATGGGCGGAAGGACTAAGCCGCTTCGCGGCATTGGCGCCTGACCGCGACGTTGGAACATGATTCATGGTTTTTCTTTGTGGCGGGCCCTTCTGGGCTGACGATTGGGGTCTTTCCCACCGTCAGACAGGAGGTTCCAATGAAGGAGGAGAAGACCACCCCGCTGCGTCAGCGGATGATCGAAGATATGGATATTCGCGGGCTGTGCGAGAAGACGCAAAAAGCGCACATCCGGAATGTGAAGCATTTCGCTTCATTCCTCGGGCGGCCGCCTGATACAGCCACCCCTGAAGATCTTCGCGCCTATCAGCTCAAGATGACACAGGACGGCGTGTCGGCCAGCACCTTCAACGTGCGCATCATTTCCCTGCGGTTCTTCTTCGGGATCACTTGCGGGCGTGATGAGATGAAGCGCTGCATGCAGTTTCATCGCAAGCCCCGCAAATTGCCGATTGTCCTGAGTGTCGAGGAGGTGGCTGATTTGATGGCTGCCGTGCCCGGTCCCGGGCTGAAATATCGCGCAGCTCTTGGTATCAGTTACGGAGCCGGACTGCGTGCATCCGAAGTCTGCAACCTTAAGGTCAAGGATATCGACAGCGATCGGATGCTGATCCATGTCGATGATGGCAAGGGCGGGCGGGATCGCAAAGCCATGTTGTCGCCGAGCCTGCTGGATCTGTTGCGCGACTATTGGCGCGAGTCGCGCCCAGAGGGGTGGTTGTTCCCAGGTAAGCCAAAGATCAGCCCGCTGTCGCCCCGACAACTGAACCGGGCCTTCACCTCGGCCAAACACATGGCAGGTATCCAGAAGGCTGCAACGCTGCACACATTGCGGCACAGCTTCGCCACACATCTGCTGGAAGCCAACACGGACGTGCGCGTGATCCAAGTGTTGCTTGGCCACTCCAAGCTGACGACCACTGCGCGGTATGCACATGTGGCGACAAAGACCATCCGCAGCACCGTCAGTCCTTTCGAGCAGATGAAACTGTTGCAAGACGAGACCTTGCGACGAGGGTTGGAATAGCGCTAAGAGCCGGTGCCACGGCTCAAGCTGGAGATCGCTGATATCTTCCGCGCCCATGGTCCTGCGTGGCGGCAGGCCAATGCGGGGCATGTCAGCCTGTCCCAGTTGAAGGTGATGTCAGCGATTGAAGCCTGCCGGACCGAAGCGCTCGGCGGGCATGTGGCGGGGTGCGCCAAGTGTGGCCATCATCATGTCAGCTACAACTCATGCAAAAACAGGCACTGCCCCAAGTGCCAGGGGCCTGCGGCGCGCGACTGGATGGAGGCGCGCGCTGAGGATCTGTTGCCGGTGGAATATTTCCACGTCGTCTTCACGATGCCAGCGGAGATTGCGCAGATCGCCTATTGGAACAAGAAGGCAGTCTATGGCCTGCTGTTCCGGGCGTCTGCGGAAACGGTCATGACCATCGCAGCAGACCCCAAGCGTATGGGCGCGCGAGTCGGCATGACCAGCGTGCTGCACACCTGGGGTTCGGCGCTGACCCATCATCCACACATCCATATGATCGTGCCCGGCGGCGGCCTGTCGCCCGATGGCGCGAACTGGGTCACCTGCCGCCCCGGGTTCTTCCTGCATGTGCGGGTTCTGTCGCGGCTGTTTCGACGCCTGTTTCTGGACGGGCTGATGGGTTTGCACCGCGCAGGCCAGCTGGCCTTCTTCGGCGATTTTTCGAATTTGTCAGAAGCAAAGGCGTTCGCTAACTGGCTCGCCCCATTCCACAAATCCGAATGGGTGGTCTATGCCAAGCCGCCTTTCGGCGGCCCCGAAGCCGTGCTGGCCTACCTAAGCCGCTATACCCACCGCGTCGCCATCTCGAATGCGCCCCTGGTCAGCGCCGATGCCCAGACCGTCGCTTTCCGCTGGAAAGATTACCGCATCAAATCTGGCGACCGGCAAAAGGTCATGCGGCTGGCCACGCCTGAGTTCATCCGCCGATTTCTGATCCATGTGCTACCCGACGGCTTCCATCGCATTCGGCACTACGGCCTTCTGGCCAGTGCGACCCGCAAGGCCAACATCACAAAGATCCGCACCTTGCTCTGCGTCCAGCGCCCCGAACAGGCTGCCGCATCAGGACCCGACGCCGAGATCATCCCACTCACCCTGCGCGAACCGTGCCCCTGTTGCGGCGGCCCCATGCGCATCATCGAAATCTTCCGCCGTGGGCAAAAGCCAATGTCGCGCGCACCACCACGGGAGCAGGCCGCATGACACACCGCCTGTCAGATGAAGCGGAACGCCACCGGCTGCATCACGCGGA